>RDZG01000092.1 GCA_004293915.1 Bacteroidota bacterium
AGTTCAGCAAATGTAAACGGTTTTTAGGATTAAAATTAAAGTGTAAATTTGTATCAGGATTAATCAATAAACTGTAAACTTTTTTTAGGACGAGACAATGTTTATCAAATAAAAAACATCTATACAATTTATATTATGTTTTTTAAAATTGAAATTATCATTCAAATTTTTATACTAATTTGCCAAAAATTAATGAATTAAATGTTAGGATTAAAGGAAACGAATCTAAAATTCCCAAATCAAACAGGATTTTATAGAGGTAAAGTAAGAGATGTTTATCATTTCGAAGATAAATTAGTAATTGTTGCTTCTGATAGGCTTTCGGCATTTGATGTGGTTCAACCTAAACCAATTCCTTACAAAGGGCAAGTTTTGAACCAAATTGCAACTGAATTTCTCAAACAAACAGCCGATATTGTCCCAAATTGGCTAACTTCTGCTCCTGATCTAAATGTGCACCGTGGTCTGTGGCACACAGACCACAAAAATATGTTCTGTGTGTCTCGTCCTAAAAAAAGTTTACAGTTTATTGATTAATCCTGATACAAATTTACACACATGTTTTTTCAAATAAAAAAACATCTATACAACTTACAATTTATATTATGTTTTTTAAAATTGAAATTATCATTCAAATTTTTATATTAATTTGCTGCACCGTGGTCTGTGGCACACAGAACATATTATTTTTGTGTTCTGTGTGCCACAGACCATGGAGTAGGAGTAGATGTTTATCAAATAAAAAACATCTATACAATTTATATTATGTTTTTTAAAATTGAAATTATCATTCAAATTTTTATATTAATTTGCCAAAAATTAATAAACTAAATGTTAGGATTAAAGGAAACGAATTTAAAATTTCCAAATCAAACTGGATTTTATAGAGGTAAAGTAAGAGATGTTTATCATTTCGAAGATAAATTAGTAATTGTTGCTTCTGATAGGCTTTCGGCATTTGATGTTGTTCAACCTAAACCAATTCCTTACAAAGGACAGGTTTTGAACCAAATTGCAACTGAATTTCTCAAACAAACAGCCGATATTGTCCCAAATTGGCTAACTTCTGCTCCTGATCCAAATGTAGCAATCGGTCATAAGTGTGAAGCTTTCAAAGTCGAAATGGTAATTAGAGGCTATCTTTCTGGACATGCTTGGAGAGAATATAAACTGGGAAAAAGAATCATTTGTGGCGAAAAAATGCCCGATGGACTCAAAGAAAGTGATGCTTTTCCAAAACCAATCATCACTCCAACAACCAAAGCAAGTGAGGGGCATGATGAAGATATTTCTAAAGCCGAGATTTTAGCTCAAAATATTGTTTCAAAACAAGATTATGAGCAATTAGAAGTATATACACACGCATTGTATAAACGAGGACAAGAAATTGCTGCCAAACAAGGCTTGATATTAGTTGATACAAAATATGAATTTGGTAAAAAAGACGGTAAAATATATTTAATAGACGAAATACATACACCAGATTCTTCACGTTATTTTTATGCCGATGGATATGCCGAATTGCAAGCAAAAGGCGAATCACAACGCCAACTTTCAAAAGAATTTGTTCGCCAGTGGCTGATAGAAAATGGTTTTCAAGGCAAAGAAGGACAGAAAGTACCCGAAATGCCACAAGATTTTATCGATACGGTTACAAATAGATATATTGAATTATATGAAAAAATTATTGGTAAAAAATTTATCAAACAAGATTATACAGAAATAGAAAAACGTATAGAACAAAATATTTTAGTACATTTGTAACAAAAATCTGCAACAAACATGAAATATGCTATTGAAAAAACAGAACAATATTCGTTAATTCAAATTATCACGGATAAAATTGATGCCATAAAAACTCCACAATTAAAATCAGATTTAACTGCTTTTAGTGCCGAAGGTGCAAAAAGTTTAATCTTAGATTTTTCTCAAATTAAATATGTTGATTCTTCGGGTTTAAGTGCCATACTTTTGGCTAATCGTTTGTGCGAAAATGCAGGTGGACTTTTGGTTTTGTTTGATGTAAATCAGGCAGTTATGAAATTAATTGAAATTACCCAACTTCAAAAAGTAATCACAATTTTACCAACAAAAGAAGAAGCAATTGATGCAGTATTTTTAAATGCTATTCAGGCGGATTTAGAGGAGTAATTATAGTGTTGGAAATTTCTAAGTAATTTACTTTTTAGAATATAATTAAACACAGTTAATTTGTTTTTCAGTAATTTATGCAAAAAAATATATAATAAATTAAATTTTATATTTATAATTGTGTTTTAAATGTAATAATTTGAAACACATATACATACGTAAGTTATTCTTACTGTTACTTTTAGTTTTTGCTTTTGGAATTAAAGCGCAAAATTCAGGCTTAGTTGGAGCCGACATTAGTTATCAATCTTTGGGAAATAACAAATATCAGTTTGAAGTTTCGGTTTTAAGAGATTGTGAAAGTGTTTTTCAAGTACAAAATACACAATCGCTCAGTTATATTTCTTCTTTGTGTGGAATTAGCGGAAGCTTTAATTTGTTTTTAGTCAATTCAGAAGTAATTGCAACTTGCGAAAAAGGAGTTTCAAAATGCGATGGGGGTAATATTCGTTCTTTTCAGAAAAAAACTTTTCAAGGTGTAGTAACTTTACCACAGGCATGTAGAGATTATAAATTTCGATGGATTGGGTTTAATAGAGCAAATTCTCCTACAACTTTTGTTAATACAGTTACATCAATGTCGATTGAAGCATTATTAAACACTGTAGATGCACCAAACAATTCTTCGCCAAAATTTGCGAGTAAACCGCTGAATTTTGTTAGTAAAAACTATCTTACTAACTATTTACCAAGTGTTTCAGATGTGAATAGCGACTTATTGACTTTCAGTTCGATTGCACCTCAAAATTCGTTAGGGCAAAACATTTCTTATCTACCTGGTTTTTCTGCTTCGCAACCTGTATCTTCTTCAAGTGCTTTTTCTATAAATTCTGGTACAGGAGAAATCAATTTTACTCCAACACAAGACGAAACTTCTGCAATTGTAATGAGAGCCACAGAAACCCGAAATGGTAATCTTATTGGCTATGTTACCAGAGAAATGCGAATTGAAGTTTTAACAAATTCGGCTCCACCACCAACAGTTTCAGGTATTGATGGGCTAAATGTTGCTCTAAGCTTAAATTCATGTGTAGGCAAACCTATTTCTTTTTTCATAGATGGAAAAAGTTTAGGAAATGCTACAATGAAAATGGAACTGCTAAATCCACCTGCAGGCTCTAGTTTTAGAACAATTGCAAGTGTAGGTGCTGTAAGAGGTAATTTTTCGTGGACTCCATCAACAGTTGGCATTCAGCAATTACAATTTAAAGTGAGTGATGGTTTGTGTCCGTATGAAGGAACTACAACTAAAATAATTACCATTGATGTAAAACAAATTCCGCAAATAAGTTTAAATGTACCATTATCTACAACTGTTTCGGATTGTAATGTGCCACTTAATGTTTTAGTGATTCCAACGGTTAGTAGCGGAAATAATTTCACATGGTTTGATGCATCTGACTTAACACAAAGCATTGCAACCACAAAAAATTATAATGTTACAAAACCAGCACAATATAAGTTTTTTGTTTCCGATGCTTTTGGATGTGGTAATAATATAACTGTTGAATTTTTAGGCAAATTAGTAGTTGATTTTACCTATGATGACTTTAATTCGTGCAAAAACAAAAAGACAAAATTTCAAAATTTTTCTTATACTAATGATTTTACACAACAGACAGTTATTACTGGATTTACTTGGGATTTTGGCGATGGAAGTCCATTAATAAATACAACTGCCACACAAAGAGATACAGCCCATGTATATGCAACGGATGGAATAAAAAATGTAAAACTTACAGGAAGAACAAATAATGGTTGTGTGGTTACTACATCAAAAAATATTAAAGTATATACAAAACCTATCCCAAATGTAATTATTGGACCGAAATATATTTGCGAATCACCTGGTTTTGTAGAGATAGTAGGCACACTAACAGGCTATAACACTACTTTAGGAGGAATTGAAAATTATAAATTTGTATTTGATAATGGCGCACAAACTTTTAACAATCAAGTAGTTAAATATTCAACCACAAATTCTGTTGTGGGAATAAAATTTGTTGGTGGAATTAATAACTGTAAAGATTCAATTACAATTACAAGAAATGTAAATAAAAAACCACAATTTATTAACGTAACTCCTAACTTTATTCAAGTTTGTACTATACCAAGTTATCCCAATTTAACATTAGTTGGCTTAGGAACTCCCGTTTCCAATGCTTTGGCAATTTCAAATATATTAAAGTACAAATGGGTAACTACAAAAGGAATTTTTAATACACCTGAGCAATTACCTATTGTATTAAATAATATATCTAAGACATATTTTTTAGATATTGAAGATACCTTAGGTTGCATAAATACTACATCAATTGGCATTAATGCGGGGATTGATGCTAAGTTCAAGTATGATTCTTATTATTGTAAAGAAGGAGATTTGGTGTCAATATCAGATGTTTCTACCGTTCGAGGAATTCCGGCAAAGTGGAGTTGGGATTTGGTAATTTTACCATCGGTTTCTGGCACAAATTCCATTCCTACACCGCAAACTTTTACGGGAATACCAAACACACTTACAGGTAAATTTGATGTTACTTTATATTTAGAAGATCAATATGGTTGCAAAGATACTGCTATTTATCCCATGCTTCGCTATTTACCAAAATTCAATAAGACTGCCATTTCTAAAAACCAACTTTGTTTTAAAGAACCATTGAATTTATTTGGAACGCCAAGTGCTGGGCTTGATGATGCAAACAACGTAAACTATTGGAAATGGGAATATGGCGATGGAGCAAATAGCAGTAATACGCTTATTAACCATACAGATTACAGACAAAATAATTCTGCAAATATTATCGAACGAGTAATTGGAGGTTCTAAAAATGTGTATGCGGATACAGCATTTTTTATTTCGCATACTTATTCTTTATCTGGAATTTATACAATAAAACATACAGTTGGATATAATGACGGGTCGTTTTTCATTACACCAAATTCTCTATCATTAACATTACCACCCGCAGGTTGTATTTATGTTTATACTACAACCTCTGAAGTATACCCAGAATTGAAATATATTTTTGCAGACCCTATAAACAAATGTGCGGGAACTCCAACCGAATTTATTGCTAGCAGAGCAAATACGGGAAATACTTTTACTGTAATGCCAGATAAATTCAAATGGGAATTTAATAAGCTGAATGGGCTAACTCCACCTACAAGTTTTGGAACAATTGTTGGCAATAACAATGGAGATACCACAAAAGTTATTAAAACATTTACAGAAGGAGGAACAGTAAATTTTGGTTTAAATCCGTATGTAGTGCAATTAACAGTTGAGGATATTAAAGGCTGTAAAGGAATATTTAAAGATTCTATCGATAATGCCGTAATTCCACAACCTAAATTAATAAATCCCGCTCAAGCATGTCAAAATAGTTTAGTTATATTTAATATTGAAGATGCACTCGAAAACAATATTTTGAGTACTGTAGATAATATTTGGTATTTTGAAGATTCTGATATTATATACGAAAAAAGAGGTGTTCGTCCAGCTCCAAAATTCAAATCATCTCCATTATCAATCAAAAATTATGCCGTTACGTTTGTGGGTGGTGCTGGATTTGAAAAATGTTTTACAACAGTTTCTGGAACATATACAACTAATATTTCGCCTTCAACAACGTTTGAAATTCCTGCAAACTGGTGTAGCAATGATGTGCTAACTATTTCGCCTGTTCTAACTTCAAATACATCTGATGTTTCAGTTGAATCTTTGCAAAATTTTTGGACTTTTCCTGATAAATCTACTCAAAATAATTTAAAATCAACATTTACAAAATCTTTGAAAACAGGCAGAGATACCATAACCGTAATTACCTTAAATCCACTTAACAGTTGTACTGATACCACTCGAAAAGTCGTAAATGTATTATTTAGCCCTAAAGCAGATTTTACATTTGCATCTACTGACCCAGCCGACAAACAGTATGTTTTTTCTACTAGCGATATTAAATTTAGCGATAGAGTTTCTACTGTTGATGGCAGTAACACCACTACAAAAACGTGGGATTGGGCAAATGGAACAATAACTAAAAAAGGTGGCGAACCTTTCGATACCGTTTTTAGCTATCAAAAATCGGCTATTTTTAATGTAAAATATGTAATTAAAAATACTGATTTATGCACAGATTCGATTACCAAAAAAGTTGATTTGACTAGCTTTTTGAAAATGCCAAATGCTTTTTATCCTAATCCCGAAGACCCAGAAAATGTAAATAGTTCGTTTGGTGTGTATCAAAATGGAATAAAAAATTTGCAAGTTTTTCAAATTTTTAACCGTTGGGGACAAATAGTTTTCGAAACAACATCTACAAACGAAAAATGGAATGGAAAAAACAATAATAAAGGTGCTGATTGTCCTGCGGGGGTGTATATGTATCGAGTGAAAGCCACCACAGGATACAACGAAGGGATTGATTATAAGGGACAAGTAACATTGATTAGATAATAAATTTAGCTATTTTTAATATTTTATATTTTGAGTTTTAAGAAAAATATTGTTCTCATTTTAGGGTTATTTTTTGGGTATATACAAGCCCAAGATTATAATTTTTCGCAGTTTTACAATACGCCTATTGTAGTAAATCCTGCCCAAACAGGCAAGTTTGAAAAAGATTTTCGTATAGGTTTAATCCACAGAAGTGCTTATTCTACTTACACCAATTCGGCTTTGATGGCTGACATTAATTTTCAAAAGTCAATTCTAAAATCCGATATGTTTGGACTTGGTTTGGTGGTTTACAACGACCAACAAGGCAACGGACAATTTAATACTAGTGGATTTTTGCTTTCAGCAGCCAATCATTATGCATTGGATGATATGAAACAACACAAACTTAGTTTCGGTTTGCAACTAGGCATGAGTTTTGGCAATTTCAATCGTAATAATTTACTTTTTCCAGGTTCGTTTAACACAGCTACTAACGAGCCAACTGAAACAGTAAATATTCCAACAAATCATAGTAAAATGTCAATTTACACTAATTTTGGTGCTTTTTATGATTTTAATATAAACCGAAAATTAGATTTGTTTTTAGGAGCATCTCTTTTTAATATTTCGGGTCCTAAACAAGGGTTTTCTACAAATAATAATGCGGGTGGTACACCTCTAAAAATTGGATTACAAGCAGGATTAAGCTATTTTATTTCAGAAAAATTCCAGATTTTACCAGCTGTAAATTTATTTATGCAAGCAGGTTCTAAAGATTTGATTTTAGGTTCAAATTTTTCATATTTTATTATTAATAATGCAAAAACTGGCAAAAAAGCTTCGGTTATGTTTGGGCTTTGGCACAGACTTTCAGATTCATTTATTGCCTATTTAGGATTTAAGTATAACAGTTTTCAACTTGGCTTTTCGTATGATTTCACCGTTTCGGCTTTAGGAAAATCTGGTGGAAATATTCCAAATTTAACTCGTAGTTTTTCGACTGGAGCTTGGGAAATTTCGCTCATTTATTCAGGATTTTTAAACAGAGCCATTCCCGACAAAACCACTGTACCTTGTAGAACATTTTAAGAATGAAATATACTTATTTTATAACTCTTTTGTTATTTTTTTCAACAACTGCATTTTCACAATTGCGTGATAACTCTAAACTTTCTGATGAGCAAAAACACAAAGTTGCACACAAATTAATTGAAATCAATAGTCCATATAATGCTATTCCTATTTTGGAAGAATTAGTAAAAAAGCATCCTGATTCTAAAAAATACATTTTCAAATTAGCCGAAGCTTATTTTAAATCTCGAAACTATATAAAAGCCGAAGTACTATATCCAAAATTAGAAGAAAATCTTAGCCCCAAAAACAAAGAAACACCTGTTACAATAGCTTCGTTTCATTATGCCGAATGTTTGAAATATAATGCCAAATACGAAAAAGCTAGAGAAGTTTTTGAGCAATTTAGCAAAAGTAATTATAGAGATATAAAAGGAGCAAATTTAAAAGTTTTGGCAAAAAACGAAGTCAAAGCCTGTGAATTTGCCATGCAAGGCAAAACCAGCGATATTGATGTTGAATTTTCGCATTTAGGTAATAATATCAATTCAAACTATACCGATTTTTCACCAAGTTTAAAAGACGATTCAACACTTATTTTTGCATCGATGCAAGCCGATTCTGTTATTGCAATTCCGTATGGCGAACGACACGATGAGCATGTAAAACTTTTTGAAAGTAAATTCGAAAATGGTGCTTGGGCAGAAGCAAAAGTTATTAAAGAACTCAAAAACAAAAATGGGCATAGTGCAAATGGCTCATTTTCAGCCGATAGAAAGCGTTTTTATTTTACAAATTGTATCAATAAATCAGATAATAGAGTGGAATGTAAAATCTATTTATCAAAATTAGACTCGAATGGAAATTTTGGAAAACCTGAAAAATTAGGCTCAGAAATTAATGCACCTGGCTATTCGAGTTCGCAACCCGTAGTTGGAATGCGAATTATAAAAAGTAAAACTTCTGAAAAATCGAAAAATAAACCCAAAGAAACCAAAGAAGAAGTGTTGTTTTTTACATCTGATAGAAAAGGTACGTTAGGCGGAACCGATATTTGGTATTCGTCCATTGCAAGTGATGGCTATATGGGAGATGCCATAAACTGCGGCAGAAATATAAATTCGGTACGAGATGAAATTACACCATATTACGATACCGATGCAGGTGTTCTTTATTTTAGTTCTAATTTTCATGCTGGATTTGGCGGTTTTGATGTTTTTAAATCAAAAGGATGGAATAGCAAATGGCAAAAACCCGAAAATTTGAAAAAACCAATCAATACAAATTATGATGAAACATACTATACCTTGTTGCCTGACAATAAATTAGAAGGTTTTTTAGTATCAAATAGGGTAGGAGGGTATGGACTTTTGCATCCATCGTGTTGCGATGATATTTGGCAATTTAATTATAAAATACCTTCGATTTTGGTTATAAATACCATTGACGAAGCAGGTAATACGATTTCGGATGCGGATATAAAAGTGATTTCGGGAAAATATTCTTCTGTTAATGATAGTTCGAGCTATAATTTGGATGCCAGTATAGATTTTGATACTGTTTTTGCAAATGAAGACAAGCATTTTTTGAAAGTAATTGGTATAAAAGAACCTTTAGAATCTTACTATATTATCGGTGGAAACGAAAAAGTAAATATTAATGTAACAAGTACTGGATTTAACGAAACCAGAGCTAATTTTTTAACCGATTCGCTTTCAAAACCTGTTTCGTTTAAAGTTAATTTTGGTAATGCAAATGAAGAAATTGAAGCTAATTTAATAAAAGTTACCATTAACATGCAAAAAGGGAATTTGGTGTATCAGCCATTTGTTCCTGCAACTATTGAAGAGAAAAAAGATACTGTAAAAATTGCTTCTACCTTGCAACAAGAATATGCAAAAGTTGTAAATGAGCCAAAATCTGAAATCTATTTAGAAGATACTACCAAGAAAAAAGTAGTTGAAGAAATTGATTTTACAATAAATTTAACTTTTGAGTACAAAACCATAGAACTTACTGGAAAAAACAAATTAACTTTAGATAGCTTAGTTTCGATTTTGAAAAAAGATCCTAAACTTTCGATAGCCTTTACAACACATACCGATGGAATTGGAAGCGAAAACTACAATTTGGAATTATCTCAAAAACGAGCGCAGTTTTTGGCAAATTATGTATTGAAATCTGGTGTACCCAAACGCAAAATTTCAGGTGCAAAAGGAGTTGGCGAATCAAAACCTTTATTTCCAGAAATACTCCCTGACGGCTCAGACGCCCCAACAGCCAGAGCCAAAAACCGCAGAACAGAAATACGCTTGTTTAAAATGTGAGTTTAGAATTTTCCAGACCTAACTCATTAACCATTCGTTTGAATTTTTTATAGTGGATAAATTTATAATAAGTTTTTAGGAAATTAATTATTTGAATTTTCAGAATTGAAGCATAAATGCTTCTCAATGGAATTAACTCTTTTTTAGCTTAAGATAAATAATTGGGCTTATAGTTTATACATTATTTAAAACTCTGTTTTTTATATTGAATCTAAAATTTAATACTAAAATTGATTCATTGAATATTTGTTGTTTTTACCCTGCAAAATCAGAGCAGTCGCAACTTAATAAGTTTTGGTACCGTGAATTGGAAAGTTGTTTTTACCCTACAAAATCAGAGCAGTCGCAACACAGACCGAAGTGTCTCAACCAGAACTACAGTTGTTTTTACCCTACAAAATCAGAGCAGTCGCAACCATTAAGCCAACTAATCGAATTACGAAGTTGTTGTTTTTACCCTACAAAATCAGAGCAGTCACAACTTTAATACTGTAATAGATATTTCTTTACTTGTTGTTTTTACCCTGCAAAATCAGAGCAGTCACAACTAAAACAAAAAACCCTATTGCAAGTCCAGCGTTGTTTTTACCCTGCAAAATCAGAGCAGTCACAACCGGCAATTATTACATATTTAATTATTTATTGTTGTTTTTACCCTGCAAAATCAGAGCAGTCACAACTTATAACACGGGATTACAACGAAGATAACGGTTGTTTTTACCCTGCAAAATCAGAGCAGTCACAACGTTTTTTTGGATAGAAAACCAAACAAACCAGTTGTTTTTACCCTGCAAGATCAGAGCAGTCACAACGTTTTTTTGGATAGAAAACCAAACAAACCAGTTGTTTTTACCCTGCAAGATCAGAGCAGTCACAACTAATCCTAGAAGTGTTGGTCAGGTTCAGCAGTTGTTTTTACCCTGCAAAATCAGAGCAGTCTCAACAAAGTTATAATCAAACGCTTTACCTCGTGCGTTGTTTTTACCCTGCAAAATCAGAGCAGTCTCAACAGAAGTAAAAAAATAAAAGAAATTGATATAGTTGTTTTTACCCTGCAAAATCAGAGCAGTCTCAACGCATGGCTCACGAATATGAATGTCTTGGTGGTTGTTTTTACCCTTCAAAATCAGAGCAGTCTCAACTTTTAGATACATCTAAAATTTTAGATGAGTGTTGTTTTTACCCTGCAAAATCAGAGCAGTCTCAACAAAACCTTTATTAGGTAATCTTGATGGAATGTTGTTTTTACCCTGCAAAATCAGAGCAGTCTCAACAGATGGAATAATTAAACCACAACATATATCGTTGTTTTTACCCTGCAAAATCAGAGCAGTCTCAACAACCTATTAAAGGAATTGCTTATAAAGCATGTTGTTTTTACCCTGCAAAATCAGAGCAGTCTCAACAGTAAAATGTACAGGTACATAATTTACTAGTTGTTTTTACCCTGCAAAATCAGAGCAGTCTCAACTAATGGGTTTTAATCACAAAGAAGCTGGATGTTGTTTTTACCCTGCAAAATCAGAGCAGTCTCAACATGATTTATACAATCTGTTGTGATGCAATGGTTTGCGAGTAAAAGTATTTTTAAATTTATTTATATTAAGTATTTTTTAACTTCTTTTTGCCAATATTTATTTATGGCATCTTCTAGCTTCCTTCTCTTTTCGATTTCTGTTTTAGCTTTGTTGTTTCTGTCATAACAATGGTCAAACAGCTCCTTTAAAAACATTTTTAATATCGTTTTTTCAATTGGAGGCACAGCATCAAAATTGTCATATTGTTTTGTTTTTATTTTTTCAATAATAAATTTTTTATGTACATCTTCTAAAAGAAACTTATAAGGCTTACTTGCAATATTAAAGTGAAAAGCATTGTTTCGGTCTGGGTATATTTTTTCTTTTTTAGCATTTTGGATAAAATAGAAATACTTGTCATAATCAGTTATATCTTTTACATCTATGTTATACGATTTTAGTTTTAAAGTATATTTTTCGATTAAATATCGTTCCATTTCTATCCCTATTTCAGTAAATGTAGCTGCTGTATTCATAATATGCATATTTACGGTATTCAAATCTGCATAATCAATGGTTTTAGGATGATTTTGCGTTTTCCATTTTTGAGCGATGCTTGATTTATTTCCTAACATATACCCATAATTTTCAAGGTAAAGGGGCAACTTTGATAAGAAATGTACATCATATTTTCCTGTTTCACCTTGGTTTTTTGCATGATTCCATTCCGAAAAAGCATCAATCTTATTAAATGGGATATTTATATAATAGCTAGCACTAAAATTATCTTTCGGTTTTATTTCAAAATCATACGCACTTGATAATAATATTTTTACACTTTCTATTTTGTTGGCTTTGCTTAGATTTTTACTAATATACCTTTGTCCTATTTCAAACAACAAACAGTCTTCTAGCCTATGCGTTCTAAGTTTGTTAAACAAATTGGCATGAGTTTTATACTCTTCTTTTTGTAAAATATCCGTGTAATAATACGGAGTTCTTAGGTATTTTGCATTGTTTAAACTGGTGTAAACTATTTTAGAATCTGTTAGTTGAAGCCATTTTTTTGATTTTAAAAATTCTATAAAATGTGAGGTGTTGATATACAATAGGTGCTTATTTGGTTCTTCATAGTTTTTATATTTATGTATTTCAAATAGTTGTTTGGATGACTCAGCCGCTACTTTATTTGTTTCTAACCAATTAGTATATAATTTTTTTGTGCTTGTGTAATAATCATCAAGAGATTTGCCAATGTCAAAAATATTTTTGAATTCTACATTATTTAAAAATCCTTTTTGATTTAATAGTTTTTCAAGTTCTAGTTTATAAAAGGGTATTTCTTCAAATGCATACATCCATTTACAAAAATTATCAAACTCATCTTTGGTTATATGATAGTGCTTGTGGTGCTTGTTTTTGTTTTCTTCCAATTGAGCTACATACGCATTTTTAAAAAATAATAGGTTCCAGGCTTTTTTTACAAAGCGCAGTTTGAAATTTTTTCCTTTGTTTCGCTTTAAGAAAAATTCAAGAACATTGTCTTTTTTCGCTTTTTCTACCAAAGCTTGATACCTTATCTCCTGTATAGTTGCTTGGTCAAGAATCAAGGTATAATTCTCATAATCGGATTTTCGTTCATTAGGTAAGTGCAATTTGTCCTGTATCACTCTAGAAGGTATCAGCTTTCTGAGTTTGGCTAACTCTATTTTTGAAAACGGTGTATTTGTATTTAAAAGACTAACGCTTTCTTTTTTGTCCATTAAGTTCTGTAAAATATATTCTTGCAAAACCTTATGGCATGTTATCTGGGAGCTGTAAAATGCTATTTCAAGCAAATAAACCAACAGATTGCGTTGAATTGAAACTGTATAAAAATCTCCACCAACAGAAAATCTAATTTGTGTAGCATTATTTTCTATCACAAAAGGCATATCCCAATCTTGATATTTGTTAATATGTTCTTGATAGGTAGTAAAATGGGTTAATTTGCCCTCATGATATTTTAGTTTGTCAAATTCCTTTTTGGTAAGGTGTTTTTCTTCTGGTTTCAATCGCTCATCTTCAGGACTAAAATATTTGTACAATCTAAACTGTGTATATTCGCCAAAGCATTGGTTTTCGGCCAAGTAACGCAAACCCATTTCCATGAATCGGTCTATGTTTCTACCATACGAACGAATAAGTGAATGATTAGCAATTCGTTTTTGAAGTTTTAGAAGTTTTGTGTTTGGCAGATTTTTTTCCTTGAGTTTTTTTAAGCTGAAATTAGCACTTTTTAAAGCTTTTTCTTTTTCATAGTCATATTTCTTTTTCAAGTCTGATTCTAGTTTTCTTATTTCTTCTTCAAGTTTTTTTACACTTTCAGGAGTTTGTATTTCATACAAAAAATCTTTTTCAGTCTTTGCATTTATGCTTGGTTTTGGTCTTTGCCAAAAATAATGCAAAGCATATTCTTTAAAATTTCCGACTGCATACATATCTTCATAACATCGCTGAATTTCTTCTTCTTTGACATATTCAGTTAATGCTTCGGTCATTTTGGGAACACTAGATGTTAGTTCCAGTTCTTTATTTAATGCTTCGGTCATTTTGGGAACACTAGATTCAAGTTCTAGTTCTTTATTCCATGCGGTAGGATATTGGTTGAGATATTGTACTATATCTCTAAATTTTACCAAGTGTTTTTCTTCCGCATCGGCATCTTGGCTGCTAAATTTTTTGGCAAAAAATGTAAAAATATCGAGTTTGACACGTTCATCTTCTGTTGCATTTTTTTTGAATCCTTTTATTTTTGAAATCATTGTTCTGGCTTCACCTCTATATAAAAACATAGACAAGCAAAAAAGGGAGCCATAAAAGCTTAAATAAGTGCCTTTGGCGATGGTAAATACTACATGGTTTGATTCTTTATAATTTTTCCAATCATAATGTTCGTCTAATTCAATAAAAAGCAAATATTCTAAGGCTTTATCGTAAGAGAGTTTTTTAAAATAGGCTCTTTCTTCTATTTGAAATTCATGATTAGGAAAAAATTTATCACTTAAAAAATGCATCAAATTATTGTCTGTTATATCGGAATAAACAAAAGAAGCCTTTTTTGATGTTTCCAACTTAAGGTATGACATTTTAATAGCCAATGAAAAAGCTTCTATTAGAAAATGTTTTAAAGGTTCAATTTTTTCAATTTTAATTTTTTCAAAGTCGTGAATGTAATGACTATTAATATTTCTCAAGTCATTAATTAATGTTTTAAATGTATCCTTATTAGGAAAGTTTTCTAGCTGAAGATTTTTAAAAAATTTCCTTTCTCCTTCGTCTGTTTGACCAAAAACTTGTTTTGTATCTATTTGCTTAAAACTATGACCTATACTAAAATAGTGCAGTCTGCTTTTTATAAAATCTTCACTAAGCCCATTAGGATTATTAGATTTTAGCTTGAAATTTATATTTGCTTTTTCAGCAATGGGAGCTATTTTCCCTTTATGCTGGAACAATTTATTGATTGAATTTTGTGCAAAAATTGTTTTCATAAAATTTATTGGGTTTATGTGAGTTTGGAATATTTAATATAATAAAGATAATTGATTAGATACTTTTTTGTTTTAAAATTTCAGTAATTTATTTCAAAAAAAGTATTAGCAATTCATGCAATTTTTACAAAATAAATACTTGGCAGAAAAAATTTCATCAAAAAACACTTACTTTACAACATGTTTCAAAAAGTAAGTCCCAAAAAACATTTAGGTCAGCATTTTTTACTCGACCTCACCATTGCTAAAGATATTGTTGATGCCATTGAGTTTCATGGTGAATATAATAATTTGGTAGAAATTGGTCCTGGCACAGGTGTTTTGACTGATTTTTTAATCAAAAACGAAAAAATAAATTTTTCGGCTGTAGAGATTGATACCGAATCTGTAAAATTTTTAAAACAAAAATACCCAAATTTAAAACTTGTAGAAGGCGACTTTTTGCAAATGGATTTATCAAAAACGTACAACGAACCGTTTGGAATTATTGGTAATTTCCCATATAATATTTCATCACAAATATTTTTTAAAGTGCTGGATCACAAAGACTTGGTGCAAGAAGTTGTTTGTATGCTCCAAAAAGAAGTTGCCGAGCGACTTTGTTCTGGACCCGGAAACAGAGATTATGGTATTTTGAGTGTTTTTTTGCAAGCATTTTACAAAATGGAATATCTTTTTACGGTTCACGAACATGTTTTTGATCCGCCACCAAAAGTAAAATCAGGCGTGATAAGAGCTACAAGAAACGAAGTAGCTACATTGGGTTGTGATGAAGTTTTGTTTCGCAAAGTAGTGAAACAAGCTTTTGCCATGCGCAGAAAAACCTTGCGTAATTGCCTCAAGCCAATGGGTTTGCCTGCTGAATATTTGCAAAATCCGTTTTTCGACCAACGTGCCGAACAGCTTGGTGTGAAACAATATATTACCTTAACAAACGAAATTCAAGAATTAAGAAAATAATCAAAAACTTAAACAATTTGGAAATTATAATTATAAATATTTTGTAATTTAAACAATTAATTTGTGAAACAGTTAAAATTAAGGTTTAAAAAGATGTTTATTCTGAATAATAAATTAGAAAGAGTTGAGTAAGTAAACTAAATCCATAAGGTTTTTAAAACTTTCTAGCTTTAAATATTACATATTTAAGTAGATTGTATAGCTAATTAGAAAAAATATGACAAAAGAACAGCAGTTTATAAAAGAAACAGATGAGTTAAAACAATTAACAAAACAGGTAGGGAATTCCGGGGTTTTAGCTTGGACAGCAGGAAATCTTTTAAAGATTGTTAAAGAAAAACAAGATTTCATTATGAAGTATAAAAACTTTGATAATTACACAAAAAAGGTATTGAAATTAAGTGCTCAAACAGTAAACAACTATATATTTATTAGTGAAAAATTTAGTAAACAAGAAATTGGAAAGTTAATGCTTATTACTCATTTGCAAGTAATTGCAAAAATTGAAAATGATAGTATGCGTAGATTTGTCTTAAAATGTTTTAAAGAAGTTGAATTACAGCAAAATAATTCTCAAAAAAATCAAAGTTATAAAACAAAACTTCAAGATGTTATTGCAACTATTGCAATGATTCAAGAAAGTGATATTAAAGATTTTTCAGAAGGTAACGAAGATAAAATTAAGGAAATAATTTCTATCAACATTGATAAAGGCAAACAAGAAAAAAATAGAATTAAAAATGCCAATAAAGTTATAAAAGGAACAAAAAATAAAGATGTTTTTGGCGATAAATTTAAACCTAAATTTTTCAAAAGTATTTCACTTTTATTTGAAAACGAACCTATAGATGAAATGGGATTTGTTGCTTTGTTTTGTATGGTTTTTAAAAATTTGAAAGGTATTGAATTTGAATGGCAAAATGAATTAATAACTTTTGATTCAATAAAATATGTTAGAGATAGATTTCCTGATGCTAAAATAAGATGTAAAACCATTGGAGAAAAAAAACGAAATTTTGAATTAGATATTGAATTTGAGTATAACAGTTATAATTATATAACTCATAATCATTTTAAATCTGACAAAAATTGTGATTTAATAATATGTTGGATTGATAATACAAAAACAGATTCTAAAATTGGAGGTACTGTATTAGTAAATAAACTTCCTCCAGTTTTAAGTTTAAAAAATAGTTTTGAAACCGGGAAAATCGAAATTTTGAAATAAGGTTTAATTTAAAAAATAAAATACCTTTTTATATATCAAAATATAGATAATTGCTTTGCATGAATTGAAATAATATATTTTAATTAAATTCATATTTTACTAATTCTTAATTGAAATATTGTTTTTGGCGTTTAACTTTGTAAAAAATTGAAAATTTTGGCTATATTTTGAAATTTACAACAAAATATGACTTTAAAATATTGCAATAATGATAGGATGAAATCATTTTAACTAAATATTTGCCACGAATGCACGAAAAAAACACTAAAAATTAGTGAATTCGTGGCAAAAAAATAATAGTAAAAAAAATTGGATTTGAACTTTTATCTTCAAATCCAATTAGGAATTTAACAAATGTTGATAATTTAGAATATAGCCAAAATTTTTATTTTTCAAAAAATATGAGTACACAAAAATATGAAATCGTTATTGGGCTTGAAGTTCATGCACAACTTTCGACTATAAGTAAAGTTTTTAATGCAGATAGCACCGAGTTTGGCAATTTACCAAACACAAATGTGAGTGTACATACATTGGCACATCCTGGTACTTTGCCACGATTGAATAAAAAAGTGGTGGAATATGCTATTAAAATGGGATTGGCTTGTGGCTCACAATTATCTCGTTTTCAGTATTTTGACCGTAAAAATTATTTTTATCCCGATCTTCCAAAAGGGTATCAAACTACACAAGACAAAACACCCATTTGCCGAGGTGGGGGAGTAAGAATCAAAACAAAAGATGGTGTAGAAAAAACCATTGGTTTGACAAAAATTCACATGGAGGAAGATGCTGGAAAATCCATGCATTTAGATGGTTCTACCGAATCGCTTGTAGATTTGAATCGTGCAGGTGTGCCTTTGATAGAAATTGTAACCGAACCCGAAATTAGAAGAGGTTCGATGCGTTGCGATGTAAATATTTCGCTTCGTCATTTTGGAGCAGCCGAATTTGGCAAAAAAGTAGAGGTTAAAAACCTTAATTCGTTTAATAATGTACGAAAAGCGATTGATTTAGAATACGAACGCCAATCAAAAATGCTAGATGCAGGCGAGCAAATTCCATCTGAAACCCGTACGTTTAACACAGTTGATATGCAAACTTATTCGCTCCGTACAAAAGAAGATTTGAATGATTATCGTTATTTCCCAGAGCCTGATTTACAACCACTTACACTTTCTGACGAATGGATAAATGCTGTAAAATTGCAAATGCCACAATTGCCAAACGAGTTATTTGATAAGTTTACAAAGCAATATAAACTTTCTGAATACGATGCCAATGTGCTTACAGATACCAAAGAAATAGCTTTATATTTTGACGATTTATGCCAAAAAACAAAAGCATACAAAGCAGCATCAAACTGGATAATGGGTCCTGTGAAATCCTATCTAAATGAACTTACATTACATATCAAAGATTTTCCTGTTTCTACGGATAAACTAGCAGGAATAATTGAATTGGTAGAATCAAATAAAGTGAGTAATTCGATTGCGACACAAAAAATATATCCAGAATTAATCAAAAACCCATCAAAAACGGCACAACAATTGGCAGAAGAAATGAATTTGATTCAAGAAAGTGGTTCGGATTTTATAAAACCATTGATTGAACAAGTTTTGGCTTCGATGCCCGAAAAAGTAAAGGAATATAAAGCCGGAAAAACAGGTTTGATTGGTTTGTTTGTTGGCGAAGTTATGAAAAAAGCACAAGGAAAAGCAGATCCTAAAAAAACCAACCAAATGGTAATGGAAATGTTAAAGTAATTGTAAATTGCTATGAATCAACCCAATAACCCACTTCATGGAATCACTCTTGAAGCTATGCTTCGCGATTTGGTTATTCATATTGGTTGGGAAAAAATGGCTGAAAAAGTTTCAATAAATTGCTTTAAACATGAGCCAAGCATAAAATCGAGTTTGGCTTTTTTGCGAAAAACACCTTGGGCAAGACAAAAAGTTGAAATTTTGTACCAATTTAATCTCAAAAAAATTACAAAAGCATCCGAAAATAAATCGAATTTGGAGTAATGTATTTTTTTATAAACTAAAACGGTAAAAAAATTCGTAATTT
Organism: Bacteroidota bacterium; assembly: GCA_004293915.1. Taxonomy (GTDB): domain Bacteria; phylum Bacteroidota; class Bacteroidia; order Cytophagales; family UBA9547; genus REAG01. The sequence continues at coordinate 19,299 of RDZG01000092.1, forward strand.
GATATTTGCTTTCTATTTTTACGCCACTTTTTGATTAATAATAGCATATATTCATTTTAACACATAAAAAACAAACATGAAAGTAACCGTAGTTGGTGCAGGAAACGTAGGTGCTACCTGTGCAGATGTGTTGGCATATAGAGAAATAGCCAACGAAGTAGTTTTATTAGATATTAGAGAAGGTTTTTCGGAAGGAAAAGCCCTTGATATTTCGCAAAAAGCTCCAATAGATTTATACGATACACGTGTGGTTGGTTCTACTAACGATTATTCAAAAACTGCTAATTCGGATGTGGTTGTGATTACATCTGGTTTGCCTCGCAAACCTGGTATGACCCGTGATGATTTAATTGCAACAAATGCTGGAATTGTGAAAGCAGTTACCGAAAATGTAATTAAACATTCGCCAAATTGTATCATAATAGTGGTTTCAAATCCATTAGATGTGATGACTTATCAAGCACATTTAACTTCAAAAATGCCAAGAAATAAAGTAATTGGTATGGCTGGTATTTTGGATACTGCTCGCTATAGAGCATTTATTGCCGAAGAATTAAATGTATCTCCAAAAGATATTCAAGCTGTTTTATTAGGTGGACATGGCGACACAATGGTTCCATTGCCAAGATATACAACAGTTGGTGGAATTCCAGTTACTGAATTAATCGATGCCGATAAATTGCAAGGTATTTTGGAAAGAACAAAACGTGGTGGAGGAGAGTGTGTAAAACTTATGGGAACTTCGGCTTGGTATGCACCAGGTTCGGCAGCTGCTCAAATGGTTGAAGCCATAGTGAAAGACCAAAAACGTGTTTTCCCAGTTTGTATGCAACTAAAAGGCGAATTTGGAATTTCTGATTGCTATTTGGGAGTTCCAGTGGTTTTAGGAAAAAATGGTGTAGAACGAATTCTTGAAATTAAATTGAACGATGCCGAATTGCAATTGTTAAAAGATTCAGAAAAAGCAGTTAAAGTAGTAATGAATGTACTTGATGGACTTCCAAAATAGTTGGAAGTTTATAATTAGTGTTTTAAATTAAAAATCTAAAAAATAATATGGAAGATAAAAATTTTGGAATCCCGCAAATAAGCAAATTCATCAGCAACACAGATTTGTTTGATGGAAAAGAAGAAGTAGCACAAAAATATGCAGAAAAAATCAAAGCAAATAGCTATTCTAATATGGCTGGTTATGATTTGGCTTCTTACAAAAAAGGAATGGCTAGAGTTATAAAATTTTAGTTTAATTTTCTTATTACAGCAAAAAAAGACTTTGGTATTTTCCAAAGTCTTTTTTTATACATACTATTTTGAATTATAGTAATTGATGGTGTTTGAATTAAAATAATTGCCGATTATAATTATCAAAAAGAATAAATAAGCTTTCAAAAAGGATTTTTATTGTGAATATGAAATTACAATATTATACAAAAACTACAATTAAAGGGAACGAATTCTATATACATTCCACTCATATTGGAGCTGAGTTGATGAAAAATATTCCAATTGCTGCGTTTTTAGTAGATAAATATGGAGGGAAACTGTTTTTACTTCCAAATAACATAACTAACAAAATTACCTATAATACACTAATGCCATTAGGTGTGAAAATTGGCAAACATCCAGACTGTTTTTGGGAAAACGAAATTTGGGAATTTAAAACAAATACAACTGGAAGAAAAGAAACTATCAAACAAGAAATAAAAGATGGGCATAAACAATCTGATAATCTTATAATTCGATTTGATTTTGAAAACGATGTTTCAAATAAAGTTTTATACAGAATTATCAAAGGACAAATTATTGCTACTAAAACATTAAACAAAGTTTGGGTTTGGAAAAATGGCAAATTAATTAAATTTGAAAGGGGTAACTTAATTAAAAAACCTTGCAAATGATTAATTTTGCAAGGTTTTGGGACAGTGCGGTTGGTTCTTATGATGTCAACCACTCCAATACAAAATTATGAAATATTTTTAAATACTACAAATAAATTTTAATATCTACTAAAATCATTCTATCTAAAATTTTCAAATCATAATATAGTAAAATATTTTTTTGTTTTCATTATGTGAACAACTAAACCAATTTTGAAAAGCATTTTTTAATAAAAACTGTATTTTTGTAAAAGTAAAATTTATAATATAAACTCATATTTATACGAGTAGTTTACAATGAAAGAAAACAGAGTTATAATTATTCAGTTTTTATTTTTACTAGTTGGGGCTGTATTTATTTTGAAATTATTTATAATTCAAGTAATTGATAAATCTTACGAGGAAGAAGCCAATCATAATGCAATTCAACGTATTATTGAATATCCATATCGTGGAATAATAAAAGACCGAAATGGTAAACTTTTGGTTGCAAACACAGGAGTTTATGATTTGATGGTTATCCCTAAAAAACTTAAAATAAATGGAAATTTAAGTCAGTTTTGTGCTTTATTAGGAATTGATACTACTGAATTCAGACAAAGATTAAAAATTGCCACAAAATATTCTTCTGTAAAACCAACCGTGTTTTTTGAGCAAATGTCAGACATCAAATTTGCACGTATTCAAGATTTACTTTCTGATTTTCCTGGTTTTTATGTACAGGCTCGTACCGTTCGCAATTATCCACAATCTATTGCTGCAAATGCGTTGGGATATATTGGAGAAATTAGTAAAGAAAAAATCGAATTAGTTGGTAGAGATAACTATAAATCAGGCGATTATATTGGAATTAGTGGGGTAGAAGCTTTTTATGAAAAAGAACTTAGAGGTGTGCGTGGGGTAAAATATGTAATGGTAAATGTACGTGGCGAAGAAAAAGGAAGATTTAAAAATGGCGGTTATGACACAGCATCTGTACCCGGAAGAGATGTAATAGCATCTTTAGATTTGGATTTGCAAGCATATGCAGAAAAATTGATGAAAAATAAAGTTGGTAGTGTAGTTGCCATTGAACCTAGTACAGGAGAGGTTTTGGCATTTGTATCAGCACCATTTTATGACCCTAATTTACTTACAGGTGAGGATTTTTCTTCCAATTATAATAAGCTAGTGAGAGATAGCCTAAAACCGCTTTTTAACAGAGCATTAATGGCACAATATCCACCTGGCTCGATTTTTAAAACCATCAATGGACTTTATGCTTTACATAATGACATAATTGATACAACCACTATTTTTCCATGTAATAGAGGCATAATTGCTTGCCATGGCAAACATTCATCTGCAAATTTTACAACTTCAATACAGTTTTCATGTAATCCATATTATTGGAATGTTTATAAAAAAATATTGAATCAAGGCAAAGTTGGAAACTATTTCAAAGATGCAAAAATATGTTACGATCACTGGCGTGAGCACGTTGTTAAATTTGGATTAGGAGGCAAAACTGGTATCGATTTACCAAACGAAAAAAAAGGAATTTTGCCTTCGAGTAAATATTATGACAAAGTTTATGGAGAAAGTCGTTGGGCTTTTACTACCATTTTTTCGCTTGGCATTGGGCAAGGCGAGTTGAGCATTACACCCATTCAAATGGCAAATGTGGCTTGCATTTTGGCAAATAAAGGGTATTATTATGCCCCACATTTAGTAAAAGGAATAGGTCGAAAAGACTCAGTTGCAACATATTATACAGAAAAACACGAAACCAATATTGATAGAATGTATTATAATGCCATTGTAAACGGTATGGAATTAGTTGTTCGTTCTGGTACAGGTTTTTTAGCTCGTTCAAAAGAATTTATTGGTTGTGGCAAAACGGGTACAGTAGAAAATCCACATGGTGCAGATCATTCGGTTTTTATAGGTTTTGCACCAAAAGAAAACCCAAAAATTGCTATTGCCGTAGTAGTTGAAAACTCTGGCTTTGGTGCAGAGTGGGCAGCACCAATTTCTGGCTTGCTTTTTGCTAAATATTTGAACAAAAAAATAGAAAAAGATTGGGTAGAAAATTATATACTTAAACGCGATTTTATACGTGACCCTGCGAAACCAAAGCCCAAGGATAGGAAGCGGAGAGTTTGATCTGCCTGCTGTTTTAATGTATTTATTTTTAGTTTTTTTGGGTTGGCTCAATATTTTTGCTGCTGTGTATGACCCTGAAATTCAGCAAAGTATATTTGATTTAAGTATAAATTCGGGTAAACAATTGCTTTGGATTGGTACAGCAGCTTTGCTCATTTTTTTTATTAGTTTAATTGATCATCGTTTTTTTGAAACCTTTGCTTTTGTAATTTATGGAGCTATTATTTTGCTATTAATTGGAGTTTTGATAGGTGGCAAAGTAGTCGCAGGCTCTAAATCGTGGATTGAAATTGGCAGTTTTGCACTTCAACCATCGGAGTTTGCCAAATTTTCGACTGCTTTGGCACTTTCTGCTTATCTGTCAAAACAATCTATGAATTTGTCAAATCTTAAAAGTTTGTTTTTAGCTTATATCATTATTTTTTCTCCAGCCATTCTTATTTTATTACAAAACGATACAGGTTCTACTCTTGTTTTTAGTTGTTTTATGTTGGTACTTTATCGCGAAGGAATGAATCCAACTATTTTAGTAATTGGAATTGTTGCCGTATTTTTATTCATCTTTGCACTTATTTTTGATAAAATTTATTTAAGTATTGCCTATGGCATTTTAGGATTGCTTTTTATATTTTTTAATAGAAGTATCAAACGTAAGTTTTCAAATATTTTAATAGTTTTAGGATGTACTGTTTTGATGGCAGCATTTACTTATTCAGTTGATTTTTTTGTCAATAACGTGTTGCAACTTCATCAACAAAATCGCATAAAAGCATTAATAAATCCTGATGCAGATCCACTAGGTTTTGGTTGGAATGTAACACAATCTAAAATTGCTATTGGTTCGGGTGGATTTTTGGGAAAAGGTTTTTTGGAAGGTACTCAAACCAAATTTGATTTTGTACCCGAGCAACATACCGATTTTATATTTTGCACAATAGGAGAGGAGTGGGGCTGGATTGGTACATTTGTACTAATAAGTATATTCGTAGCTTTATTTTTACGTATTATTTATATGGCAGAACGCCAAAGATCAAATTTTGCACGCATTTACGGCTATTGTGTGGCTAGTATCATGTTTTTTCACTTTATGGTAAATATTGGAATGACAATCGGATTGTTTCCTGTGATTGGTATTCCTTTGCCATTTTTTAGTTATGGAGGCTCATCACTTTGGTCTTTTACAATACTTTTTTGGATATTTTTGAATCTTGATGCCAATCGAAAACAAGTTTTAGGCTAAATCAATAACGAACAACAAATCCAGTAAAATAGCGTTTTTTGAGTGGTTTTATCGCTATACTCACCAGCAATTACTTTATATACAGCTGTTGTTGAGTCTGTTTTGTAACTATCTATTTTAATAACAACTTCTCCAAACCCTTCCCTAAATACAACATTTGCAAAATACCTTGCATTCAAAAGTTCTTTAAAAGTGGCTAATTGAACTCCATATCCAGTTTGAGTACGCTCTTCTCCTTTAAAATTATAACATTTTCCTTTTGTAAATGTACCGGGCAATATCATTCCTTGACTCGATAAAACGCCATCTTCTCCAACAACTTCGATTTTTACTGGCACAACTCCTCGTTTGATTACACCAATTTTTTTTGCAGCTGAAAGTGTTAAATCAATAATTCTTCCTTCGTACTTATAAGGACCTCTATCGTTTATTCTTACTACTATACTTTTGTCGTTGTTTAAATTTGTAACTTTTACCAACGTATTAAAAAGCAATTTTCTATGTGCAGCTGTAAGACTATTTTGATTAAATTTTTCGCCACATGCAGTTCTTCTTCCATGAAATTTATCGTGATAATACGAAGCCATCCCTTTTTGTGTATAGCCAACTTGTGCTACACAATATATTGAAATACAAATAGTTATAGCCGTAAAAAATGTTAGTAGTTTGTTTTTGTTTGAGTTTGTATTATGTTTCATTATTATAAATGTAAATATTTAAGACTATTTCTATGAACAATATTATTTTGAAAGTAATACAAAAGTTTTAAATTTGTAAAAAAAAGAAAATATAATAAAGTGGAAGATAATAAAGACACTAAATCGGAGATCTACTCGCAACGTATAAAAGCTGGAAAAAGAACCTATTTTTTTGATATTAAATCAACTCGTTCAAACGATTATTATCTTACTATTACAGAAAGCAAAAAAAAGTACAAAGAAGATGGAAGTGGTTTTTTTTACGAAAAACATAAGATTTTTTTGTATAAAGAAGATTTTAACAAATTTTTAGAAGCTCTTGAAACTGTAAAAGATTACATGAAAAAAGAACTAGTTCCTGATTTTGATTTTGAAAACAGTGCAGAAAATTCGGAAGAAGAATCTGATTCTGATCTAAAATGGGAATAAAAATAGTTAGGGAGTAATTTTTGTTGTCTTATTGCTTTTTTTATTTTTTTATATATAGTTACCTTTGAATTAACACCAAATACAAATATGTCTTTACAATGTGGAATTGTAGGTTTACCCAATGTTGGAAAATCTACATTATTTAATGCCTTATCGAATGCCAAAGCAGAAGCTGCCAACTATCCTTTTTGCACAATAGATCCAAATGTTGGTGTAGTAAATGTGCCTGATAAAAGGTTGCAAATTTTGGAAGAAATTGTAAAACCGCAAGCTGTTTTGCCTGCTGTTTTCGAGTTTGTAGATATTGCTGGATTGGTAAAAGGAGCTAGCAAAGGCGAAGGTTTAGGAAATAAGTTTTTGGGCAATATACGTGAGGTAAATGCGATTATACATGTTATTCGCTGTTTTGAAGACGATAATATTGTGCATGTGCAAGGCAAAGTTGATCCAGTTTCTGATAAAGAAATTATTGATTACGAACTTCAGTTAAAAGATTTAGAATCAGTAGAAAAAAAGATTCAAAAAGTTGAGCGTGCAGCCAAATCGGGAGATGCAAAAGCAAAAAAAGAATTAGAAATTTTGTTACTTTTTAAAAAATCTTTTGAAGAAGGAAAAAATGCTCGTCAGGTACAAGTCGATGATTTAGAGCCTGTTGAGGATTTACATTTATTGACGATAAAACCCGTAATTTATGTTGCCAATGTAGATGAAGCATCATTAAAATCAGGTAATAAATATTCGGAAAAGCTAAAAGAATTAGTAAAATCAGAAGGTGCAGACGTGCTTTTGATTAATGCTTCGCTTGAATCTGATATTTCACAAATTGAAGATTTAGAAGAACGCAAACTATTTTTAGAAGAATATGGACTAGAAGAAAGTGGCTTGGACAGACTAATTAGAGCATCTTATAGTTTGCTAAATTTGGGTACATATTTTACAGCTGGTGTAAAAGAAGTTAGAGCTTGGACAATTAAAAAAGGATTTAAAGCACCGCAAGCAGCAGGAGTAATTCATACCGATTTTGAAAAAGGTTTTATCAAAGCCGAAGTAATAAAATTAGAAGATTATGTAAAATACAAAACCGAAGCAGCTTGCCGTGAGGCAGGGAAAATATCCCTAGAAGGAAAAGAATATGTGGTTCAAGATGGTGATATCATGCATTTTAGATTTAATGTATAGTTTTATTAATTATATTTTTAAACAAAATGAATAACCATAGGTTCTACAATTAAGTTAAACAGTTACATTCACTTACGAGGTATACTAAACTAAATTTTTATTAAAAATGAGAGTACGTATTATTTTTGGGCTTAAAAACAGAGGGGCTAAAATCCATTTTCATCATCAACACTTGTTGGTAAAATTTTCGCAACAAATTATTTCAAAATGTGAGCCAAAATATAGAGATTACAAATACTATAATTTTTCAGGACTAAAAGGTCAGATTAAAGTTGGAAAAGGTGGATTACACTATATGTCATCTAAAGTTACTCTTGTGTTTTCGAGTTTAAATATTGACTTTATAAATCAGTTTTTAAATAGCCTTTTTTCTTTTAAAGATATTCAAATTGGAGAAATGGAACTTTCGCCAGAAAGTATAGAAATGGAAGCCGAAGTTACTTTTGAAAACAAAACTAAATATGTTTGTATATCGCCTATTTTGGTTTTAGACCCAATTTTGCATACAGAAGACAATAAGTCGTTTTTTGAGCCAGAAAGCGATGAATTTTCTGATTTTTTGTACGAAAGTACAATGATTAGAATGGAAAAATCGGGCATTTATACTCCTGAACAAATTTCTTCTTTTAGTCAGTTTCAATTGACGCCAGATAAAGATTATTTAGCCAAAGTGGCACAAGAAGATAAGAAATTTTCGAGAGTTTATACCACATATTTAAACAGTGAAAAATACGAAGTTAGAGGCTACACATTTCCATTTACTTTGTCAGCAGCAAACGATGTGCATAATTTTATTTTTCACTCTGGACTTGGTGCATTGTCTGAAAACGGTTTTGGAATGATAGACCTTGCAAATTCGGATCCAACTCAGCGAACAATAAAATATAATTTGGAAAAAGGAAAGGCAGAACCTTCTTAAATATTATTTTTATTGTCAAAAATTGAATTAAAGTTTTGTATTGCTTGTTAAACATTAAATCAATATAAAATATGAAACTTAGAAAAGGAATGCAAGCAATAGATTTCACTATAAATGATATCTATGGAAAAGAAATAAAACTATTTAATTTTAAAGGTAAAAAAATAATTTTAGGTTTTTTTAGAAATGTTAGTTGTCCTTTTTGCAATTTAAGAGTACATGAGCTTAAAAAATTAGGCGATACAATTAGAGAAAAAAATATTCAAATGATTTTTTTGTTTGAAAGCAAACCTCAGATTTTAAAAGCCAGTATTTTTCATTCCGAAGTTTCTCCAGACCCATTAATTGGAGATCCAGAAAAGTTGATTTATAACTTATATGGTGTAGAAAATTCATTTTTAAAAACAACTTTAACATTTTTTAAAGCTGGTACATTTTCTGAGGTTAAAGAAAGTAAGGCTTTAAATTTGCCAGTAGATAAAGATGCAAGTATAAATCTTATTCCTGCAGATTTTTTGATTGATGAAAATTTTAATATCGTAACAGCACATTACGGTAGCAATTTAAGAGATCATATTCCTATGTCTGAAATCAAAAGTTTTGTTGGGTTGCAAAATATTTAATAATTTATAAAATGTACTTTTATATAAAACAAAAAAACTCGCTTTTTGAGAGAGTTTTTTTGTTTCAATTTTAAATTTTATGCACCAGCTAATTCTCCTATTTGGTGATCAATTTTGAATAATCCATCTAATTCGGTACCAATTAGTTCGTAAATTTCTAATGTTCTACGTGCATTATCTTCTTCTTCGATTTGTTCATTCAAAAACCACTCGAAAAACTTAACGGTTTGAAAATCATTTACTTTTATACATGCACCAGTCATTTTATTAAATGATTCAGTGATTTTAATTTCCATTTCCAAATATAATTCTAACAAAGATTTCAAATCTGTAAAATCATTTTGAACATCAGATACCGTTGGCGAAATGGCTCTGCCTCCCATATCAATCATATAATCAAATATGCGTAGCATGTGTTCACGCTCTTCTGCTGATTGTTTTTTGAAATATTCTCCTGTTTTTATCAAACCTTGTTCGTGACACCAAGACGACATGCCCAAATAAACAGCCGAAGAGTGAGCTTCCATTGTCATTTGTTCGTTTAACATATTTTGTACGCTTTCTTGAAGCGAAGTTTTCATTCTCAATAACGTTTTCATTTTTGTATTTTCCACCTCCTAAATGGTAATTTTAATTCATAACATCGTTTTTTTAAAACTAGTTCTAAACAAAATTAAACATAAAGCTTTTGTACATCAAAAAATATCTAAATTTAGAATTGGTATTAGAACAAGTCTAAAGAACAACAAAATGCGTTTCTTCAATTGAATCAACCGAAATGCCTGATTTTTCTAAAATTGTATGCAACTCGAGCATATACATTGCACCATTCAAGAGTTCTTTTAATTGTATCAGCTCAGAGATTGTGATATCAATTACAATAGAACTTTTTGGTAATGAAAATCTAAAATAATCTACCGAATCAGATAAATCAAAAAGCAATGACTCTATATTTATCGCATTAATTCGGCTACGTTGAAGCAAAAAATCTGTAATACACATTTTAATTGTTCTGTTTGAGAAATTAAGTTCTAATTTCCTTTCTAAAAAATTTTGAGCCACAAAACCAAAACATGTTGAATATATTTCCATTGGTTACAGATAATATTACAAATGTATAACATAATTAGAATTAGTCCAAATAAGATTAGTGTTTTTATTTTTTAAAATACAAAAAATCAGACCAAATATCTGAAATAACTAAAAATAATAGAATTGTGTATTTAATATTGTAATTATTGTTACTAATTTTACTAAAAATTAGTAACAATAAAATAAATATAACATGGCCGCATTTTACAAAGATGAATACATTGAAGCTACATACATTGTAGAAAAAAATGTTATCAAAGTTACTTTTTCAGAAATTGAACCTGATGAGAAACTTTTTGCTAAATACCTCAAATTCTTAGAAGATACATATGCAAATAAAAATAAAATCATTTTGATTTATGATTCTTCAAAAGCTAAATATCTTGCTTCTGATTTACGTATTAAGCTTGGAAATTGGTTTAAGTCAAATGCAGAAGTAGTTAAAAAATATAATCATCACACCGTTTTTATTATTAATTCTATGATGATTCGAATGGTTTTAAATGGTATTTTTTTAGTAGAAAAACCAGTTTATAAATATGATATTGTTGGCACTTTTGAAGAAGCTCAAAAAATCATGAACGAAAAGTTAAAAACAATTTTTTAGATTTCTTTTTCAATTATTTAATATAAAATTCTGCTATTTTTAATCATATTTGCTTTTGAAATCATTAAACGATTTTATTTTAAGCAATGCTAAACGACTTTATTCTTCGTGTTATAAATCCGGTACATTTATATAAAATTATATCTTTAAATAGAAACAAAAACAGAGTTAGTCGAACGTATGCTGATGAACAATTAAAATTGTATAGTCAAATTACACCAAATGGTTTTTTACATTATGGTTATTTTGATGATGTTTCTATCGACCCAAAAGAGATTTCAGTTGGCATGATTTATAGAGCTCAAGAACGCTATGCCGAAGTTTTGCTCGAAAAAATCACAAACCAAAATGACGAAATTTTAGATGTAGGTTGCGGAATGGGTGGTTTGATAAATATGATGTTAGCAAAAAAATTAAAACCAGTTGCACTTACACCTGACAAAACTCAAATTCAATTTATTAAAGAAAAATACAAAAATACGCCAATTTATGGATGCAAGTTTGAAGACACACCTCATTCAGAAAACATAAATAGATTTGGAACTATAATTACCTCAGAATCATTACAATATCTCGATTTAGATAAATCTTTACCTTTAATAACAAATTTTTTAAAAAAGGATGGAAAATGGATTGCTTGTGACTATTTTAAAATAAATAATCAGGGTGAAAAATCTGGTCATAATTGGGAAGTTTTTGAAGAAAAACTTAAAAAGTCAGGTTTTAAAATTATTGAAAAAACTGATATAACTCCACACATTCTGCCAACAATTTCGTATCTTTATTTTATGGCTGTTCAGATTGGTTTGCCTGTTTTAGAGTTTGCTCTTGATAAACTTAAAGTAAAGAAAAAAGGAATTTATTACGCAATTGAACCATTTGTTGAAAAAATATATAAAAAACTAACAAAAAACATACAAACTATTGATCCTGAATTGTTTAAGCATTCAAAAATGTACGTTTTAATGGTAATTGAAAAAGTTTAAAGTAAAATGATTAAAATTATAAAAGTTGGTGGAAATATCATTGATAATCCATCAAAACTAGACTCTTTTTTAAAAGATTATGCCTCGCTAACAGGTGCAAAAATATTAGTTCATGGTGGTGGAAAAATCGTTACTGATTTGAGTAAAACTTTAGGAATTGAATCTCAAATGATTGAAGGTAAGCGTGTTACCGATGCTGAAACTTTAAAAATAGTTACCATGGTTTATGCTGGGCTTATTAATAAAAACATTGTAGCTAAACTTCAATCGCATGGCTGCAATGCTATTGGTTTAACAGGGGCAGATGCAAATCTAATAGCTGCAAATAAAAGAAAAGACCCAAAAATTGATTGGGGTTTTGTTGGCGATGTTTTATCTACTAATATCAATATTGAAAAATTAGAATTATTACTTAACAACGAGTTAAATCCAGTATTTTCTGCCATTACTCATGATGGGAAAGGAAATTTGTTAAATACAAATGCCGATTCGATTGCAGCTGTTTTGGCATCGGCATTGGCAAAGGCTGGGCATTTGGTTAGTTTGGTCTATTGCTTTGAAAAAAAGGGAGTTATGCTTGATATAGAAGATCAAAATTCAGTTATTAAAAAAATTACTCCAGGATATTATAATGAATTGAAAGAAAAAAATATCATACATTCGGGTATGATTCCAAAACTCGATAATGCCTTTAAATCGATTGGCGAAGGTGTTCAAGAAGTCAAAATTTGTATGGCAGAAGATTTAAACGACTTTGATAATGCAGGTACAACGGTAAGAATGCATTAAAAAATTGGATTTTGGAAAGTAAATTAGGCTATTTTGATGCATTTTTTCGATGATAAACCACTTAAAATACGTACGTTTTCTACTTTTTCCTATTTCTTGGATTTATGGAAGTGTAGTTGTTTTACGTAATTTTTTATTTGATAAACAAATTTCAGTTTTTAAATCAACAAAATTTGATATTCCTACTATTTCAGTTGGAAACATCACGGCTGGTGGAACTGGAAAAACTCCATTTATTGAGTATCTAATCCGTTTATTATCAGATAAATATAAAATAACAACAATAAGTAGAGGTTATGGTAGAAAAACAAAAGGAATAATTATTGCAAATCCTGAAACTTTAGTAACTGAAATAGGTGATGAGCCAATGCAATTTTTTTCAAAATTTTATCCTAAAATTAATGTGGCAGTAGGAGAGGAGCGAGCCATTGCTATACCTCATTTGTTGGCTGAAAAACCTGAAACACAGGTAGTTTTGCTCGATGATGCTTTTCAACATCGCTATGTAAAACCTCATTTTTCGATTTTATTAATAGATTATAATCGTTTGGTTTTCAAAGATTTTTTATTGCCTGTTGGGCTGTTGAGAGAACCCATTTCGGGTTTAAATCGGGCTGATGTAATTGTGATTACAAAATGCCCAACAGCCATTGGCTACAAAAAAGAATATATAAAACTAAAATTAGCAAAATATATCAAACAACGCTGGAAACCCATTTTTTATACTTCGATTGAATATGCAAATCCAGTACAGATTTTTGGACAAAATGAATTAGAAGAAAACTCAAAAGTAGTTTTGATTTGTGGAATTGCTCAAAATCAAGTGTTTATAAATTATGTTCGCTCAAAATATGATGTAATTGAAGCTTTTGAATTTAACGACCATCACAATTATTCTGAAAAAGATATGGCTAAAATTGCTTCAGTTTTAGAAAATATTTCAGAATCATTTACTGTTTTAACTACCGAAAAAGATGCTGTTAAACTCCAAAATGAGGCTTTTAAACCTGTTTTTGAAGAATTTGGTTTGCATTTTTTGCCAATCGAAATAAAATTTATTTCAAACGAAGAACAATTTAAACGCTTGGTATTGAAATCGATTACGAATATTTCCTAATTTCGCATCGTGAACAAACGCATTTATTCTTTTTATTTACTAGTTTTTTGTACTTTTACAATACAAGCTCAAATTGTAAACGATACTGTAAAGTTTCTTTTTGGAACAAATACTACTAAACTTTTTACACAAGAAACTGTTTACGGAAGTCGAATTCGGTATTATAATAAAGATACTGTATTTAGACCAAATGCAAGTCATTTATTAGCCATAAAAGATTCATTATTAAGCGATTCGCTCTTAAAAATTAAGCGTCAAGTTTATAAATACGATACATTAAATATCAAAAAAAGAGATAGTTTAGAATTGGCATTTAAAAAACGATTTTACAGAAGCGAATATACTTATACAAAACTCGATACTGGATTAACTAATTTTCATAATTATAATTATTTGTATATTAATGATAATATACATCAGAATTTAGGTTTGATAGGAACTGCATCTAAACTCGTATTTTTTGTTCGACCAACAGAATTGGGTTATCAAACGGGGTTTAATGCTTTTGACCTATACTTGAAAGAACCAAAAACAATGCCATATTATAATTCTCGGTCTGCGGTTACACGATTTGATTATATGGCAAATTCAGGTGATGAAAATAGAATTTATGCCGAACTAAATAGAAATATTACTAAAAACTGGAATGTTGGATTTAGTTATCAACGTATAAATAGCAACAAACAATTTGCCAAAAGTGGTAGAGATAATAATAATTTGATTGGAAATCAGGACTTTAAGTTATATACTTCTGGAAAATCTAAAAACGAACGCTATCATTTTATGGGTTCGTTTACTTATTTTGTAACTAAACAAAACGAGCAAGGAGGAATGATTTCAACAAATCCATTTTCTACTACAAACAATAAAATAAATCAAAATGCACCTCCACAAGATGTTGGCAGTTGGCAATCCAATTTATTAAGCGAAAAATCTTACTTAGAACCTGCGCGTACACTAGGAAGTATTTACAGTCGGGATAGACGCATAATTTGGCATTTTTATCAGCAATATGATTTAGTTAAACAAGGGAAACTGTCTTTTTTTCATGAATTCGATCATAGAAATCAGAAAATCAGGTATGCCGATCCAATTAATAGTTCGAGTAGTAGAAGCAACTTTTATCCTGCAGGAAAAGATACTTCAAAAATATTTTTTAATACTGAATATCTTACTATTTCAAACAAAATTGGCTTAAAAACAATGTTTAAAAACTTTGTTGTTTTAGGGTTTATAAAACATAGAAAAGTGCAGCAAGCCAATAATTTGGATATTTTATCTGCATTTGGAAATCCATTCAAAAACTTTGATGGCTTTTTCCTGTCTGGAAATAGCAAATCTTCAAATTTGGTTGATTTTCATGAAACGTATCTTGGCGGAGAAATAGGTTTTACATTGCCCGATAGTTTGTCCGAAATTAGAATAAGAGCAGAAAAACTTTTGCTAGTTTCAAATATTGGCACAAAACAATTTAATGCCATTAATAACAATGAATATTTACTCGATTTTTATTTTAAATACAAACATTTTGCAGAAATTGGATTTACTAATCTTTTAACCTCACCAAGTTTAAAAAATAGCTACATAAATCACAATAATTTTTCGTGGATTTATGATCAAAGTAGTGGATTTAAACCTCAAGTTACTTTATCAGCATATATCAAAACCAATTATCGTTTTTCGAGAGTTATATATTCTAAATTTAAGTTTTCGAGCGATTTAATTGCAAATTATATGTATTTAGATACTTCAATTGCGCCAAAACAAGCCCAAAATTCAATTTGGTTAAATTCGTTAGATATAACTTTAGGAACTGATAGACGAGGATTTAATTTTGACTTTTTCGGGAAACTAAACCTTAAAGTTGATTTAGATAATGTGTATAGACAACCAGTTTTTTATGGTTCTGCAAAAGTATTTTATAAAATAGTACCAGCAAAAAAACGTGGAAATCAGCAGTTTATGATTGGATTAGATTTTCATTATCGTACTTCATATTATGGAGATGCCTATATGCCAGCCATTGCGGCATTTTATTTACAAAACGATTTTTATTTACAAAACGTACATTTATTAGATGCTTTTGTAAATGTTAAGCTAAAAAACGCTCGTGTTTTTGCTCGATATAATCAAATAAATACTTTTTTTGGAAATTTAATAGAACCTAATGGATATTATGTAACCCCATTTTATCCTTCAGTTCGACCATTTTTGAGTTTTGGATTTACTTGGTATTTATTCGAGTAATATTTTTGTCTTTAAAATTATTTAATTAGCCTAATATAATTACTAATTGATACTTTTTTAGAATTAATTTCATTTTTTATATTTAATATTGTAAATTATCTAACTAAATATTATTTATGATTTTCAAAAATTATACAAACAAGTTTGCATCCTTGGGTATGTTATGCTTGGCAAACATTTTTTCATCAGAAGCACAAAATTTAGTACTAAATCCAGATATGGATCCAAAATCGGGTGCAGAAATTAATGGATTTGGACAAATTTCTAAAGCAGAAAATTGGTCTACGGCTAGTGCTGGAACAGTAGATTATTTTTCTAGCTCGGCAACAAATTCAGAATTAAAAACGCCTTCAAATCGTCAAGGAAATCAATCGCCAGCACAAGGTGATCGTTATGCCGGTATTATTGCATATGAAAACAATATTTATTCTGAGTATGTGCAAGTTAAGCTTTCTCAAAAATTAGAAAAAGGGGTTTCTTATGCTGTAAGTTTCAAAGCTAGTTTATCAGAAAAAAGTGCTAAAGCTGTAAAAGGCTTGGGAGCATTATTAACAAGTTCTAAAAACTGGTATTTTCATTCTGATTACATGAATAAAATGCCAAGTATACAAAGCATGAATTTTGTATCTGATGTGAATTCTTGGACTGAAATTTCAGGTACTTATATTGCTCAAGGTGGCGAAGAATTTGTTACTATTGGCTTTTTTGTTCCAAAATCGCAACAAGATTCTACTGCAAAATTATATGTGCAAGATGTTGCTACTGGCGATTCTTACCAAAGAGCATATTATTATATAGACGATGTAATTGTAAAAGGAGGTACGGCTTCACCAATGCCAATGCCACAGGCTCCTGTTGCAAAACCAGTTGCTATAAGTCCCAAAGACAGAGATGGCGATGGCATTTTAGATTCAAAAGATGCTTGTCCAGATGTTGCTGGCGTAGCGAAATTTAAAGGATGTCCAGATTCTGATAATGATGGAATTGAAGATTCAAAAGATGCTTGTCCGACAGTTTATGGTATTGACAAATTTGTAGGTTGCCCTGATACAGATGGCGATGGAATACAAGATTCAAAAGATGCTTGTCCAACAATTCCTGGTGAAGAAAAATTTGCAGGTTGTATTGATTCAGATAAAGATGGTATAGCTGATAATTTAGACAAATGTCCGTATGTGGCTGGATTAGAGCCTCTTAAAGGTTGTCCAGATGGTGATGCCGATGGAGTTGCAGATGGCGATGATGTTTGTCCAACAATAAAAGGTTTGGCTGAAAACAAAGGTTGTCCTGCAGTAGATGAAAAAACTAAACAAGCATTGAAAAAAGCACTTTCAGGTGTTCAATTTGAAACAGGAAAAGATGTAATTAAACCAACCTCTTTCCCTATTTTAGATAATGTAGTTTCGATTTTGAAAGAACATCAAGAATACAAATTAGACATTGCAGGACATACAGACAATGCTGGAGATAGAAAGAAAAATACACTTTTATCGGAAAAACGTGCTGCTGCTGCAAAAAATTACTTAATCAAAAAAGGAATTCAAGCTAATAGATTGCGTTCGGAAGGTTATGGACCAGACAAACCAATTGCAGATAACAAAACACCTGCTGGAAAAGCCAAAAACCGTAGAGTAGAATTTACAGTAGAATTTTAGAAATATTAATTGATTCATAAAAAAGGGTTCGTTTTTTTAAACGAACCCTTTTTTGTTACTTAAACTTTTATGATGGCATCTGGTTTATAGTCGGCAAGTACAATCATACTCGACATGTTTCCTATTTCTTCGATTTGGCTTAGTTTTTCTAATATTAGTTTATGATAAGAGGCAATATCTTCGGTTAGAATTTTGATTAAAAAATCGCCATTTCCAGTAACATTATAACAGCCTAAAACCTCGGGTAAAGCAGTGATTTTTTCAACAAAACTACTTATTTGCCCCACTTTATGACTTGATAATGTGATAGTTATAAAAATTGTAACTCCTAATCCCAATTGTTTTGTATCGAGTTTTGCATGATAGCTTTTTACAATTCCAGATTGTTCGAGTTTTTTTACTCGCTCTAGCGTAGGTGCAGGCGAAAGTCCAATATCTTTTGCTAATTGCGAATTGGTAATATTCCCATTGTTTTGTAAAATTTCAAGTATCTTTTTATCTATTGCATCAAGTTTCATGGTTGCTGTTGAAGTTAATAATCTTGTTCAAAGCTACATTTTTATTTTTCTTTCAAACAAATATTTTTTAAAATGTATAGATTTGTAATAGTGAAACAAATTTGGGACCAATTCTACGCATTTTTACGATTAATTCGCATTCAAAATTTAATTATTTTGTTGCTTTTGCAATATTTTGGTCGCATTTTTTTGATTGATAATCAATTGTCTTTCATAGCGTTAGTTACCGAAATCCCTATTTTTGTTTTAGCTCTTTCAACAATTTTGGTGGCAGCTTGTGGTTATATCATCAATGATTATTACGATATCAAAATTGATATGATAAATAAACCAAATCAAGTTGTAATTGGTAAACAAATTAATCGAAGAAATGCTATTATTTTTCATGTAATTTTGAATTTTTTAGCTGTGTTTCTATCTCTGATTTTACTTTCATGGCGGGTAGCTATATTTATGTCTGTTTGTATTTTTTTACTATGGATTTATTCAAATTATTTTAAAAGAACTGCATTTTGGGGTAACTTAATTATCTCATTTTTAGCATTTTCAGCACTTTTTATATTATTTCTTTATTACAAATCAAACTTGGAGCGAATTTTGTTTTTTTCTACGTTTGCTTTTTTAACTACCCTCATTAGAGAAATTGTAAAAGATATAGAAGATATGCGTGGCGATGAAATTTTTGATTGTAAAACTTTACCAATCATTTGGGGAGTTCAAAAAACTAAAATTTTAGTGTTTATAATTTTGATTTTGACGCTAAGCTTGATTTTGGGTTCAAACTATTTTATTACTGCACAACTTTACATTTATTTGATTTTATTTTGTTTATTGCCTTTGTTATTCGTGAGTTATAAACTAGCCACAGCAGACAAAAAAACAGATTACAATTTCATTAATTTTTGTATTAAAATCATAATGATATTTGGGATTAGTGGAATGATAATTTTGAAAATATAAAAAATGATAAAGCCTAAAAATATTGTGTTATTTGCCTCAGGTTCAGGCTCTAATGTTGAAAATATTGTTAATTATTTTTCAAAAACAAAAACAGCAAACATTACGCATTTGTTTTGCAATAAACCCGATGCATTTGTGCTAGAAAGGGCAAAACGTTTAAAAATTCCAGCTACTGTTTTCTCAAAATTAGATTTTTATGATACTGATTTTGTATTGAATAAACTTAAAGAATTAGATACCGATTTGATTGTATTGGCTGGTTTTTTATGGCTTACTCCACCACAAATTATTAAAAAGTATACAAACAAAATTATAAACATCCACCCTGCACTTTTACCAAAATTTGGCGGCAAAGGTATGTATGGTATGCATGTGCATCAAGCTGTTTTGGCAAACAAAGAAACCGAAACAGGCATTACCATACATTTTGTAAATGAAAAATATGACGAAGGTAAAATTTTGTTTCAAGCTAAAGTAAAAGTTGAAGAAACTGATAGCTTAGATGAAATTGCAAATAAAATTCATCAATTAGAATATTTACATTTCCCAAAAGAGATAGAAAAAATTTGTTTGAGCTAAGTTTGTAATTTATTTTTTAAGTATTTTATTAAATACCAAGTTGGAAACCAACTACTTACAGCAATATGGCTTATTAAAGTTCCTAATGCAATGCCTCTCAATCCATAATCTTTATATAGAAAAATAGAAAGAAAGATATTAGCAAAAATTTCTATTATGCTTACTATACTCTGTATTTTTATAATATTTAATCCTCCCATAAACCAAGCCGTTACGCTTGAAAGCGAATGAAAAACAATAAAAATAGAGAAAATATAGATTAAAACTACATCGTACTCAAACCGATTCCCAAGCCAAATTTCCAGAATTTTTATGCCAAATAAAGATAAAAATATGGCTACTCCTGTAGATGTTAAAAAAGTAACAATCCAAACTTTCTTATAAATATCAAAAACAGCACTGAAATTATTTTGAGCAATGAATGCTGATACTTTTGGAGTTTTTACTGTATTAATTACGAAAATAAATTTTTCTGAAATAGTAACAAATCTAAAAATTACTGCATATAAACTAACATAAGCTGCTCCCATAAAATGCGAAATCAAAATATTATCTGTGTTCATAATTACCAAAACACTAAGTGTGTAAAGAAAAAAATAAATGCCACTTTTATATAGTGTTTTTAAATAATTGAAATCAAAATATTTAAAATTAAGCGAGAAAAATTGGAGTTTTTTTGAGATATAAAAATTGTAAAATATCTGAGATGTATTGCACACAAAATATAAAATGGCAATTGCAACTATATCAAAACCAGTTGCAATAAGCAAAATACTTCCTAATCCGTTTACACAAATTTTGACAATTTCTGCTATATTTCGAGTTGTGATTTTATGATTTATAAGTAATATTAAATCAAAAAAACCAAATAAAAATACAACTAAAAAAGCTAAAAATGAAAACAAAAAAGTGAATTTGGCTTTAGTTAAAAAATCAGCCGTAACTATAAAAAGAGTATCAAAATTATAAATAATGATTCCAAAAAATAGTAAGCTAAAAATCCCAACAAATAAAAATGTAAAAAATACGGTATTAATCAGTTTTTGAGTTATTGCAAAATCTGCTTTATGTTGATTAAGTTCCAAATAAAAAGCATTTCCCAAACCCAAAGCTCCCATCGAAAAATACATCGAAATATTAGAAACCAACTGCCAAATTCCATATTGTTCTTTGCCCAAATTTTTGAGCATAAAAGGAGTTAAAAATGCAAAAATGAGTATATTAACAGCAATAGCTCCATAGCTTGTTGCCATTTGATGTAAAAAATTAAAATGTTTTTTAAAAAACTCTTTAATTTTCATTTTTGAAAACAGAATATATCTTATGGTTTATTCTAAAAATATTGAACTTATTAAATACAAATTTCATAAATGATTTCAACAATTTTTTATTTTTCATTTTTATGATTTGTGTTTTAAATTTTGCAACATCAAATGTTAAAACATACGATTTAAGTAATAAATATAAAATTTGGTGTTTTAAATAATAGAATTTTTCAGAAATAGGGCTAGGGAAATAATTTTCTAAAGCTACATACATGTTGTAGATGTTTTTATGTACTTTTTCTAAAGAAGCAGACGACCAATTTGCGGTTGCATGTATCCTGTATTTACCCATTATTTCGTTATGAAAATAATAATTTCCATGCGATAAGTTTAAAAAATGTAAGGGCCAATCGCCAAGCGATAGCGAATGAAAAATTTGAGGATAGTGATCAAAAGCTACTTTATTTCTGTACATTAAAGAAGCTGTATAAGCATGATTTTTTCCTAAAAAATCAGAAAAAGTATATGTATTTTTTGTTTTGTTATAGTTAATTGGTTTAAAAGTTGCGTTTTTTGTTTCCAGCATCACATCCATATTGTGAAAACTACCTATATAACGATTATTTATTTCTAAAAATGTTACTTGTTTTTGCAATTTTAATTCATCCGACCATAAATCATCGCCTTCCAAAATTGCAATATATTTTCCTTTTGCAGCTTCTATTACATTAACAAAATTTGCAATCATTCCAATATTTTTTTCATAAAAAAATGGTTTAATAATATTTGGATGTTTTGTTACAAATTCTGCAACAATATTACGAGTTTTATCTGTAGAACAATCTTCACCAATTAAAACTTCTATTTGAAAATCTACTTTTTGCATCAAAATACTTTCAATTGCCTGAGCAATATATAGCTCATGGTTGTAGGTAATCATGCAAATACTTACGAGTGGATTTTCTGTCATTTATTTATTTTTTGAACTAAATTAATAGTTAATTCAAACTAATTTTGTTGAATATTATTTAAGATTAAGTTACAGATTTTCAAAATTATTTCGTTTTCAATATCTGGATACAATGGCAAACACAAAATCTTTTTAGAAATATTGTCGGCAAACTTGCATTCCATTTTTTCAATATAGTTTAAAGTGGTTAAACTTGGATAAAAGTACCTGCGAGGATAAATTTGGTTTTCGTTTAATATTTTTTTAACTGTTAAAAGTATTTCTTCGGATTCAAAAACTATAGGGTAATAAGCGGCATTATAAGTTATAAAGTCGGCAATCTCTGGTCTAAATAGCGTTGGATTTTTTTTCAAAATAGAATCATATAATTGAAGTTTTTGCGTTCTATTTTCTATAATCCAATTTATTTTTGGAAACAAAGCCAAGCCCATTGCTGCATGAAATTCGCAATTTTTTCCATTTATGCCCAATCCCCAAAATGCTTCTTGTCCATTATGCCCAAAATTTCGCATATATGAGATTTTATGAGCTAAATCATCATCGTTACAAATAATTGCTCCACCTTCGATGGTATGAAACAATTTTGTGGCATGAAAACTCAAAGTGGAAATATCTCCAAAATTTAAAATTGATTGTTTTTTGTATTTCACACCAAAAGCATGTGCAGCATCGTAAATTATTTTGAGGTTATTTTTTGTTGCAATTTCTTGAATTTTTTCTACTTCACAAGGGATTCCAAATACATGTGTTGCTAAAATTGCTTCTGTATTTGATGTTATTTTTTTTTCAATTTCTGCAGATGAAATTGTAAAATTAGAGGCGTTTATGTCTGCAAAGATGGGTTTACATCCCTCCCAACAAATGCTAGAAGTTGTAGCAACATAAGAAAATGGTGTAGTAATAATTTCTTTTTTTATTCCAAGTGCTTTAATAGCAATTTGCAATGCAATAGTGCCGTTATTTACGAAAAAAAGATGTTTTACTCCTAAATATTTTTTTAGTTTTTCTTCTAGTTCTAAAACCAGTGGACCATGATTTGTTAAATGTCCGCTTGCCCAAATTCCTTCAATATATGCAATATATTCTTTAATATCAGGAAGTATTGATTTGGTTACTTGTATCATTTTGAAACTATGTATAAAACTGATTTTTCAGAAATGCCATTTTTGTTATAATCAGTAATTTGAAGGCTGTTTTTATCTAAAAATGTGAGTTTAAAACCTATTGATTTTATTCTATTTATATAATCTTGTTTATTATAAAGCCTTACGTGGTCGTATTGTCCAAATTTTGCCCAACGAATGGCTTCATTTTTTTCTAATGGGTCTTCAATGGTTTCAGTAACAGAAAGTATAATTGGAACCATTAAAATTCCAATTCCGTTTGGCTTTAAAATACGATACAACTCCGAAATGGCTTTTCTATCATCAAAAACATGTTCTAAAATATGAGAACAATTAAAAAAGTCTATTGAATCATTTTGATAAGGCAAATCTTGTATATCTACTTTATCATCAACATTATTCATAAATAAATCAGCTGAGCGATAATTTAAAATGGGTATGTTTTTAAGATATTTTGATAATGATTGGCTTGGAGCAAAATCTATAAAATTATACTTTTGAGTTTGATTCAAATTGCTGATTATATTCTGCCAATATAATTTGTAAAGTCTATCTCTATCGTTTGCGCCACAAGTTGGGCAAGTATATTGTTTTATATTTAATGTTTCGGCTTGGTTGATATCGTGTTTAAAATTATTTTCAATTAGTTTTTGAGAATAAAATGTTGGTAATTTTATATAACTAAAAAAACTTGTCAAACAAATTGGACATTTTTTGTTACTTAAAAACGACAATTTCATATTAAGTTTTTTATACATTCAGTTGATGATTTTATATTTTATAAATACAAAAATTAAACCTGCATTGGCTTAGATGTAAAACTTCGATAGAGTACATAAGAACCAAAAATCACCATCGGAATACTTAATAATTGACCCATATTTAAGGGTAAACCGTTTTCAAAAGCAACTTGATTTTCTTTTGTAAATTCAGTCAAAATTCGCTGTGTAAATAACAAAACCACAAACCAACCAAAAATTCTGCCATAAGGAGTTTTTTCTTTTGTTTTTAAATATAAAAAAAGTAGGAATGCAAAAAGAAACACGCAAAAAATGCTTTCATAAAGTTGTGATGGATGTCTTGCAAAGTTTTCTGGAAATCCTTCAGGAGTAAGATTTTTAACAAAAATAAATCCCCAAGAAACATCAGTAGGTTTACCCACAATTTCTGAGTTCATCAAGTTGCCTAATCGAATAAATGCTCCACCTAAAGCAATGGTAATCACTAATCTATCTAATAAATATAGCCAAGTATAGCCTTTATATTTTCTTGAAAAAATAAATATTCCTAAAAGTATTCCTGCTGTAGCACCATGACTTGCTAAGCCACCTTCCCAGACTTTAAAAATTGAAATTGGGTTTGCCAAATAATATTCGGGTTCATAAAATAGACAATGTCCTAACCGAGCTCCAATTATGGTAGAAAAAACCATATACATCAACAAGTTATCTAAATCTTTTTCGTCTCTACTTTCAAGTTTAAAAAACCAATGCATCAATTGTTGTCCGATTAAAAAACCACAAGCAAAAAGCAAACCATACCACCGAATAGCAAAACTGCCGATTTGAAATATTTCGGGACTTACTTCCCAAGTAATTGAAAGAATAGACATAAAATCAAATTGTGGTGCAATATGCAAAAAATACAAATAAATAGTGTTAAAATGTTTTTACAATTTGAATTTTTAGTTAACTTTTTATAAATGAAGCTTTGGATTTTATACATGGAAATTATTGAATTCTTGTGTATTTTTGTATCAAAAAAAATAATTATGGGATTCTATTCTGATGATGAATTAAAATCAATGGGTTTTTTACATATTGGTAGAAATGTAAAATTATCTAAAATGGCACAATTTTATAATACTGGAAATATATCAATTGATGATAACTCAAGGATAGATGATTTTTGTATTTTAAGTGCAGGCAAATCTGGAATTAAAATTGGCAAAAACGTACATATTGCATGCTATTGTTCTTTAATTGGAGAAGCGTTGATAGAGATGCATGATTTTTCTGGATTATCTTCAAAAGTTGCTGTTTATAGTAGTTCAGATGATTATTCTGGTTTAAGTCTTACTAATCCAACAGTTCCATCAAAATATAAAAAAGTTCAAAATGGAAACGTAATTTTACAAAAGCATGTTATTGTTGGAGCTATGTCTGTAATTTTACCAAATGTTACGATTGGTACTGGTTCTGCAATTGGTGCGCTGAGTTTAGTTACAAAATCATGTGAAGAATTTGGTATATATATTGGAAATCCAGCAAAATTTTTCAAAAAACGTAGTCAAAGATTAATTGAGCTTGAAAAGCAATTTTATACTGAAGAAGCTTAATTTTTTTATTTCACAACATTTTTTGTTTTTATTAAAAGCAAGCAATTATAAAAGTATGCTGTAGTATTAATTTCTTGCTTATTTTTGCATTTCAAACCAAATATTTAATGTCTGAAATTTCAAAAATATACGACCCCTCAAATATCGAAAACAAATGGTATAGCTATTGGCTACAACATAATTTTTTTCATTCAGAACCTAATCCAAATAAAAAGCCATATACCATTGTGATTCCTCCACCAAATGTAACTGGAGTGCTTCACATGGGACACATGCTCAACAACACCATTCAAGATGTGTTGATTCGAAGAAAAAGAATGCAAGGATTTGAAGCCTGCTGGGTTCCTGGTACCGATCATGCTTCTATAGCTACCGAAGCCAAAGTAGTGGCTATGTTGAAAGAAAAAGGCATTAACAAAAAAGACCTTTCAAGAGAAGATTTTTTGAAATATGCTTGGGAATGGAAAGAAAAATATGGTGGAATTATTCTTGAACAACTCAAAAAGTTAGGTGCAAGTTGCGATTGGGAACGAACTCGCTTCACTATGGAAGAACCTCTTTCAGAAGCTGTTATTGATGTTTTTATTGATTTGTATAATAAAGGGCTTATATACAGAGGTGCTAGAATGGTAAACTGGGATCCGCAAGGACTTACTGCCGTTTCCGATGAAGAAGTAATATATAAGGAAGTTAATTCTAAATTGTATTATATTAAATATTACAGTTCCCCTCCCCAAGGGGAGGGGTTAGGGGTGGGGCTTAATGGAATCACAATTGCTACTACTCGTCCAGAAACTATCATGGCAGATGTGGCTATATGTGTAAATCCAAATGATGAGCGTTATAAAAACTTGATTGGCAAAAAAGTTCTTATTCCTTTAATCAATAAAAAAATACCTGTGATTGCTGATGAATATGTTGATATTGAATTTGGTACAGGATGCCTTAAAATCACCCCAGCACATGATATAAATGACTACAATATAGGCTTAAAACATAAATTAGAAGTCATTGATATTCTTAATCCAAATGGAACATTAAACGAAAAAGCACAAATTTATGTAGGCGAAGACCGTTTCGTAGCTCGCAAAAAAATAGCCAAAGAATTGGAAGAAAAAGGCTATTTGATAGAAGCCAAAGACATGGTAAACAAAGTAGGCACATCTGAACGCACAGGTGCGGTGATTGAACCTCGAATTTCTACTCAATGGTTTTGCTCGATGAAAGAAATGGCAAAACCTGCTTTGGAAAATGTGCTAAATGGAAATATAAAATTGCATCCTAATAAGTTTATCAATACATACAAACATTGGATGGAAAACGTACAAGATTGGTGTATCTCTCGCCAATTGTGGTGGGGACAGCAAATTCCAGCTTGGTATTTACCAAATGGAGATTTTGTAGTTGCGAAAACAAAAGATGAAGCATTTAATAAATTGAAAATTGATAATATAGAATTGAGATTAGAGGATGTTTTACAAGATGAAGATGTTTTAGACACTTGGTTTTCTTCTTGGTTGTGGCCTATTTCGGTGTTCAGCCCCCTAGCCCCCGAAGGGGGAACTGCTGAACCAGCATCAGGCAAGGGTATTGTAAATGGTAAAATCTCCCCCATCGGGGGTTGGGGGGCATATTATTACCCAACACAAGACCTAGTAACTGCCCCTGAAATTCTTTTTTTCTGGGTGGCACGCATGATTATGGCTGGGTATGAATTTAAAGGCGATTTACCTTTTTCAAATGTATATCTTACAGGAATTGTAAGAGACAAGCAAGGCAGAAAAATGAGTAAATCTTTAGGAAATTCGCCAGATCCTATTGAATTAATAGAGAAATTTAGTGCTGATGGTGTGCGTGTGGGTATGTTATATGCTTCTCCTGCTGGAAACGATTTGCTTTTTGATGAAAAATATTGCGAACAAGGAAGAAATTTTGCCAATAAACTTTGGAATGCTTTTAGATTAATTAATGGGTGGGAAGTAGTAAGTTCCCCTCCCCTTGGGGAGGGGCTAGGGGTGGGGTTAAATTCTCCACATTCTAGTATTTCTGCAGAATGGTTCAATCATAAATTCAACCAAAAACTTGCAGAAATTGAAGATAATTATGATAAATATCGCATTTCGGATGCTTTAAAAGGTGTTTATTCGTTGGTTTGGGATGATTTTTGTGCTTGGTATCTCGAAATGATAAAACCAGAATTTGGAAAACCCATTGATAAAACAACTTTTGATCAAACGATAGTTTACTTTGAAAAAATACTAAAAATTGTTCATCCTTTTATGCCATTTATTACCGAAGAAATTTGGCATGAAATTGCAAACAGAAATCAAAAAGACTGTATAATCGTAGCCGAATATCCAGTTTTAGAGCCTTATAATCAATCGTTTATAGATTATTCTGATAAGATTTTAGAAATTATTTCGCAAGTTCGGAATTTCAGAAGTAGCAAAGGACTTTCTCCAAAAGTTGCTTTGAAATTGGTTGCAAAATCAATTCAAACAGATGCACTACTCGATTATGTTTCTCAATTTGAAACTATCATAAAAAAGTTAGTAAATATTTCTGAAATCACTATTTCAAAAGATGCACTTTCAAATTCAAATTTTATAGTTGGCAGTTTAGAATTTCATATTCCGCTCGAAGGAAAAGTAGATGCAGAAAAAGAAAAAGCCGAAACGCAAAAGGAAATAGATTATTTGATTGGATTTCTAAAATCGGTTGATGCAAAATTATCTAATGAAAAATTTGTGGCAAATGCCAAACCCGAAGTTTTGGCAAACGAACAAAAAAAGAAAGCAGATGCCGAAGCAAAATTGTTATCTTTGCAAAAATTTAATGTTGTTTAAATTAAGAATAAAACATATGAAATTCAAGAACTCTTTATTTATTTCTGTAGTATTTTTTTTGTTTTTTTCATGTACAAAAAAAAATGACTATTACTTTAAGAAATTTTTTAAAAATACTATTTCACTAGATCAAAATGCAATAAATACATTAGATGATTCAATAGCTTTTGTAAAAGGAAACTCAATAGGAGATACATTAAAATCTTATTTTTCTGCAAACCCTAAAGTTGTAATCTTTAATTCTTATTTTAAGACTAAAAATTCACTAGTTGTACATTTTTATGATGTTACTTCTAAGTTAATCAGTTTAGATTCTAATGGAAAGAAGTTAGATATGATTGATTTAACAGGAATTAAAAATGAAACTGTTTTTGAAAGCGATTCAACAATTGCTTCAAATTTAGATTTTTATATTCATATTGATTCTAATATTACATTTTTAAGGTATCATATTGATAAAAATAATCTTGAAAAAGTTTTATTTAGAGAACTATTTAGATTCAGGTATTCTAAAGGTAGATTTATTCGGGATTCTGATACATTAATTAATGTTATATCAGAACAAAAAGCATATTTTCGAGAATATTTTAATGAAAAAATGAATAAAATAGATACTATTTACAACTTACGATTGCCATTAAATGAGGATTCATTAGTTTTGAAGAAATCAGCTATTGTTACTAATGAAGACTATAAGATGTTAAGAATTCACAGTAATTTTATACCTATACCAGATTTTTGTAATTATGACGATA
This sequence comes from Bacteroidota bacterium, assembly GCA_004293915.1. GTDB lineage: Bacteria > Bacteroidota > Bacteroidia > Cytophagales > UBA9547 > REAG01. Next base: position 48,257 of record RDZG01000092.1, read on the forward strand.
TTAAACCTGGTACATTCGATTATTCTAGATCAATAGAAAATAGTAAAAGAAGAAATGAAACCTATTGTGAAAGTGATTTTGAAACTGCCCCATGGAATTTCTATTTTATTTATAGAGAGCTATATATAAATGAAACATCTAAATATTATATTATGCTTCGTCATGAAGAAAATAACGAAGACCATGCATATTTACTTTTTTCTTTTGATAGCTCATATATTCCTAAAAATATTTTATTATTAGAAAAATCATTTCGTAAAGATAAATTTTTTAATTTTAATATTGATACAAATGCAGTTGTGAAAATATTAAAATATTCAAATGGTGGAATTGAAAAAAAAGAATTTAAAAAATTTCAACTCGGAAAAAATGGTAACATAACCGAAATAATAGAAGATGAAATTTATGAATAATTCTGCTTCGATTTATTTTTGTAGTTGACTAAAGTTAGTAAATAAAAAAAGTCCCTTTTTCAAGGGACTTTTTTTTATTTTGCCTTTGATTTCTATGGTTTATGCAACTAATCTTGTATAATTTTTTTCATATTTTCGATTTTGGTTTACACAGGCGAAAATATGTAGTATCAGTTTGTTACGCACCGCATTGATGACAAGCATTTTGTTTTTCTTTTCTTCATTTACTTTTCGATCATAGTATTTTTTCATATCAGGATTATAAGTTATGGCTGTGAGTGCAGACATATGCAATAATGTTTTTACTTTCTTGTTTGCCATGTGCGAGACTCGTGCTTTTCCCTTAAACAAACCCGACTCTTTTGTGAAGGGGGCTACCCCTGCATAACAAGCGAATTTTTTAGGGTCTTTAATGTCTTTGAACTCGTTTGTGGTTATCAGTATTTGTGTGGCAGTTACTGTACCAACTCCATTCACAGAAGTAATGAGACCAAATAATCGCTTGAGTTCTTCATCTGACTCAATGAGTGCATCAATGGCATCATTTACTTTTTTCAGATCGGCTTCTATACTATTTAAAGTCCGTTGACAAATCGTTTGGGCTTCGTTGGCAATACTTCTGCTCACAAAGCCATTACTTTCTTTCAAGGGTGTTTTTAACTGCTTTTGAGCCTCCAATAATCTAGATCGTGTTGCAGCTAGATAAGCCAATTTCTGAATTACTTCTCGCTTTGGTTGCCATAAACGCAATTCCTCACGGTTTTTATTGGCATATTCAGCAATACGCATAGCATCAACTTTGTCGTTTTTACCTCTGATATTACCCAATGAGTTTTTGATGTGCGTAGCAGCTTCTAAACAAGAATTAGCCTTCTTTTTATGCAGATACACCAGCAAATGATTGTTGTAGATACCTGTATGCTCCATACAAAACACCGCTTTCGCTAGATCAAATTCAGGTTGCTTTTTAAGCTCATTAACAAAGTCTTTAATAGCATTTGGTTCATTTGCTATCTCTTTGTGAAATAAGAACTCTTTACCTCGCATTACTGCAAAGTCTAATTCGTTTTTTGATACATCGCAACCGATAAAATAAGTAAATTCCATATCTTTGCATGGTTTATGAGTGAAATTATAAACAAAAAGTTAGCACGTTTTAAACACCATCAATACCTTACTAATGAGCCTATAAACTCTAATTTCTATTTGATGCCATAGTTTAAAACAAACGGTAAAGGATTAAATCAAAGGATAAGCCATATGCTTAGTTGGTGTTAATACTCGCCTTTACCGTTGCTTACTTTTCCACAATTGTGGATAATTCTAAAAGAAAAAAGAAGCAAAAAAGAAAATATTGATAATAATATTAATAGTTTTACTTCTTAGTTTAATACAATGATGTAAACCTAAAGGTTGGTGTTCTTCACCAACAAACCTACTAAACTTAATTCTATAATTTGCTATATTTTTATAACAGATTTCATGTTTTTTGCCTTTATTGGTGTTCATTTCACCAACAAAACTTTTATATCTTTGCAATTAGATGCAAATCATTGTAGAATATCCATACTTTTTTACTGCCACTATACTAGAATGGAAGCATTTATTAAGATATTATTGTAAGTAGCTTGGCATATATGGCAGAGAACAACAGAATGAAAATATTTGCATTTGTTATCATGAGCAATCATATTCATGTTATATGGCAAAATATACCGCCATATAATCAAAAGGAAAATCAATTATCGTTTATGAAATTTACAGCTCAAATGATATTAAAAGAATTAAGGAATAATCATCAAGAAGTATTGAAGCATTTTTGAAGTAAATCTTAAAGATAGAAAATATCAAATTTGGGAAAGAAACCCATTAAGTATTGAACTAAGAAGCAAGCATGTAAGTGAACAAAAGCTTACGTATATCCACGAAAAT
>RDZG01000149.1 GCA_004293915.1 Bacteroidota bacterium
GATGTTTCAGCAACCTACCTCAATATCCAAATAAACGAGTTACAGGCTGATTTAACCCGTTCAAACATCACTAATTTAAACAAGAACTTAGAACTAACCACCCAATTGTACAATCAAGGGTTGGCTCTAAAATCAGACATAGACAATGTTACATTAAGTGTTGCTAATTTAGAAACGGTATTAAACAACCAGTTAAATGGAATTAGTCAGTTGTATTATCTGCTTAAAATCTATTTGGGCTTGGCTCCCGATTATCAAATAGTCATAGAAAAATACAAACAACAGGAAAGTAATTATTCCTATTTAAAAAATATTGATACTACCAGCTATAAAAAAAGAAGCAGCTATATGTCTTTACAGCAAACAGGAGATTTGTTTGTGCTTCAAGCAAAAAGTATAAAAGCAGGTTATTTACCAAGTTTAAATCTTATTGGTTCTTTTGGCTACAGTGGCTTTAATCCAGAATTTGAGTTGTTTAAAACATACAACAATAAATGGTACGCAACCAACCTTATTCAGTTAAATCTTGAAATTCCCATTTTTGATGGGATGAAAAAGCGAAATCAATTAATCCAAAACAAATACCAACAGCAACAAAATTTCAACACATTGGAAAACTTGAAAAACACGTTTCAGATGGAGCAATTAAATGCAGTAAACAACTACAATCTATATATTAAAGATGTAGAATATCAAACTAAGAATGTGGCTTTAGCCAATAAGCTGTACAATCAAAAATTATTAGAGTATAAAAATGCAAGTGCATCATTAAATGATATGATTACGGTAGAAAATACTTTGAAAGCAGCACAATCAAATTATTTGAATGCTCTGATAAAATTAAAAGTGGCAGAGTTAGACATTAAAAAAGTAAACGGAGAACTTATTAAAAATTAATTGTAAATAAAATGAAGAAAAAGATAACAACAATCATAATTATATCGGTAGTGTGTGCATTTGGTGTATTCACCTTTTTAAAGTTGCGTACAAACAAGCAGGAACTAAACAATCAAGTATATAGAGCAGATAGCAGTTTTTGCTGGATCATTTGAACCTAATAAAGAAGTGCAAGTGCTACCTGAAAGAAGTGGTAAAGTAACCAGCATAGGTATTGAATTGGGAGACTATGTGAGCAAAGGAAAGCTGATAGCACATTTAGACAATGAAGAATTGACTTTGAACTTGGCAAATAATCAGACTTTGTATGAAGATGCTTTACGTACTTATGAACGAAATAAAATTTTGGCATCAGGCGAAGCCTTAACAAAAAATGCTTTAGAAAAAGCTGAACTATCAGTTAAAACATTTAAAAACAGTATTGATGTACTCAAAAAGCAAATGACATATATGGACATTTATGCTCCAATGAGTGGTTACATCACTTCAAAAAATTTTGAGTTAGGTTCCATCATTTCTCCTGGTATGCCCATTGCTATGATAACAGATATTGGGGCTGTAAAACTCAATATTCTTGTACCTGAAAATGCTTTCTTGCGATGCTTATGCAGGAAGTAAATTATCGGGTACAGTAGATTTTATTTCTGTAAAAGCCGATGATTCTAAAAACTTCTTGGTAAAAATTAAAGTGAACAATAGTGCCAGTAATATTATTAGGGCAGGAATGTTTGGTAAGGCATATTTTAAAAGCAAACTGCCAATAAACGCTTTGATGGTTAGCAGAAACGCCATTGCAGGGTCAACAAAGAACCCACAGATTTATGTCATAGAAAATGGTAAAGCTGTTTTACGCAATGTTACGTTGGGTCAAATTTTAGAAAACGAAATAGAAGTAATTGGAGGTTTAACAGAGGGTGAGTTGGTAGCCAATAGTGGGCTTGTAAATCTTGCCAATGGCATTAATGTAGCACAAGCAAGTAAATAATTAACGTCTATTAAAAGAAACAAAAAATGACATTAACAGAATTAGCAATAAAAAGACCTTCACTCATCATCGTACTGTTTCTAGTACTGTTGCTTGGTGGCGTATTATCCTATAATCGTATAGGCTACGAAATTTTGCCAAGATTTACACCACAGCTTTTAACAATAGCAACAGTTTATCCCGGTGCAGCACCTAATGAAATTGAAAGTCAGGTAACGAAGAAAATTGAAGATCAATTATCCAATCAAAATGGTATTGTGTCTATCAATTCATCTTCATACGAGGGGCTTTCGCTTATTTCATTAGAGTTATCAAACGATGTTTCGTTAAAATCAGTAAAGCAAGATGTAATTGCTAAAATCAACAGCATACAAAGCCAGTATTGCGTATTAGTGCTACTTCTAATTTAGCTTCCACACAGTTCTTTTCAGAATTAAAAAATAGAATTATTCCCCAACTATCGCAGTTAGAAGGTGTGGGTAGTGTGCAATTATTGGGTGGTGAGGAAAGAGAAATTAGGGTAAACATCAATCAGGAAAAATTAACGGTTTATGGTTTGTCCATACTACAAGTTAACCAAGCTATTAATAATGCCAACCTCGATTTTCCTACTGGTAGAATTGAACAAGGAAATTCACAAACTGTGGTTCGTTTAACAGGTAAGTTTACACAATTGGAGCAATTGAAAAATTTGATTGTTTCAACTTCCAGAACAGGCAGCACAGTTAAGCTGCAAGACATTGCCGAAGTGATTGATAGCAAAAGAGACATCAATAATATCAATCGCTTAGACGGTAAAGAAGCAGTAGGTGTGCAAGTAAGAAAGAGAACTGATGCCAATTCAGTAGCTGTTAGTAAAGCAGTAAGAGATAAAATTGTAGAATTAGAAAGTAAGTATAGCAACATCAATTTAAAATTTGTTGTAGCTATAGATACTAGTTCATTTGCATTAGAAGCGGCAAAAGCAGTACAACACGATTTACTGATTGCCATTTTACTAGTAGCAGCAGTTATGCTTATTTTCTTGCACAGTTTACGAAACTCATTTATAGTAATGATTGCTGTGCCTTGTTCATTAGTTACGGCTATCATAACTATGTATTTGGCAGGCTACACGTTCAACTTAATGACGTTGCTTGCAATGTCTTTAGTAATTGGTATTCTGGTAGATGATTCTATTGTGGTGCTTGAAAACATTTACCGCCATTTAGAAATGGGTAAAGACAAGCGTACAGCAGCCATTGATGGTAGGAATGAAATTGGTTTTACAGCCTTATCTATAACGATGGTGGATATTGTTGTATTTGTACCTTTTTTATTATTAACCAATACTACGGGAAAATTATTAGCTCCATTTGCTGCTGTAGTGGTGGTATCTACA
>RDZG01000093.1 GCA_004293915.1 Bacteroidota bacterium
ATCTTGCACGGTTTCTGGAAGCGAATATTTAATTGTAGTTTCTTGCGAAAACGGATTAGGAGAGTTTTGATACAAAAAGGCTATCGAAGTAGTTTTTTCAGTACTCGATTTGGTATCATCTGTTCTGGCTCCTGCTTTGGTATTTTTAAGTTTTTTTACTTCGGCTTTCAGGCTTTCAACTTGGATGTTTAATTCTTTTAGTGCTTCAACTAATATTGGCACAACACCAATATAATTTACTCCTTTCATGCCTGATATTGTATTTGTATACACCAATTCGGGTGCAATTTGCTCCATTTCTTGGGCAACAAATCCAACTCTATTTTTAGGACTATCAGTAGCAATTTTAGCTTTTTTAACAACTGTTTTATCGTCAACATTTTCAAATTTCTCGATTTCAATCGAATCTAATGCATCATATCCCACTCCACGCATTCCTAAAATTTTACTTAATGCATTTGAATATGTGGAAATATTTTTCTTGATTTTTCTATCAGATAAAAGCACTATACCGCCATTGATATACATTTGTCCAGTCAAATCTACTCGTCCGCCATTTTGAACTATAAACAAATCTGCAACATTTAAGGCTCTACTATCACCTCTCCAATTTACACCATCATGCCAAAGTGATCTTCCTTGTCTGATATGTAATAAACCTGGTCCATATAATCCTTGGTATCCAGACATGCCAAATGTGTTACTTGGGTCAATTGCTTCTAATGTTAAGATAGGTCCATGCGTACCATATTGGTCTCCAACGGATAGAAATCTAACTAAACCAGTATTTAAACTTGGCTTATAACCTGATACATATAGTTTGCAACCATATTCAATAGTTCCTATTCTGACGTCACCATTTGATTTTACCTTCAACTGCCCAAAACTAAACGTGAAAACAAACGAAAAAAATAAAAATGCGGTTTTTGATTTTTTTGTGAACATGATATCTAAAATTTTAAAAGTTTCACAAAAGTTTCACAAAAGTTTCACATTTGCAAATTTTATTTCATTTTTTTTAAAAATATCTAAAATTTATTAATTCATTAACAATATCGTAATAGTATCATAATCACATAAAAAACCGCATTCCTATCGTTACATTATGATAAATTAGGTTTTGGGGTTCGTTTTGAGGGTAGAATTTTTGTAATTTTATTACATCAGCTGTGAGGCAAAAATTATAGCTATATTGTACAAAAAGTCCATAGCCTTCTCTTATTTTGAAATCGAGTCCAGCACCGCCAAATACGCCAACTGTCGGAATAAAAAGTACACTGCTATAATCTCTATTAAAAGTACTTTCTTTCAGATAAGTGAGTTGGTCTTTGCGTGGGTCGGGGTTGGTTACCACAGTTTTATATCTGGGTTGTTGGATCGAAACAAAATTTAAACTCACGCCAGCAAGTATATATGGCGACATAAACCGCTCAACTCTGGTTAGGTTGTATTTCAAAAACGTGTACACCGAGTTTGTGTTGAGATTATAAGATGGGTTATTGTTGAGCGAATCGTCTAACCTGCGCATACTATTTGCAAACTCTGCACCAATGCCAATCGAGAGATTATTAGTAAGTTCTCTCAAAATTGTCACACCTATTACAGGGCTTGGGCTGTAATCAGCAAAAACATTATTTGGCAATCCTGTTTCAAAATTAAATGTTTCTACCCCTCCAAAAAGCCTTGCTCCGCCATACACATGTACATAATCAACAACCTGACTATGAGCAAATAGCGGAAAAAGTAAACTCAAAAAATAGATTTTAAATTTGTGTTTCATAGGTATTTATTTGATTAAAATTTCTTGAAAACGCACTCCAGAAGTAGTATTTACACATGTAGCAGTACTCGAAACTGTAAATGAATTTACAAACGCACCCACAAATCCACTCAAAGTATAATTTGCCGCAAATGTATAATTGCCTGGACTTAGCAAAATAGTTTTTGTGATTTGTTGCGAACAAGGTGCATAATTTGTATCCACTTTTATTAGATTTCCTTTATCAAATCCCGAAATAGTGATTGCAGAAAACACGGGTATGTCTCTAATGTTTCCTCCAACTTTAAAATCATGTACAAAACCAACTCTTGCCAACACACAAGGTTGCAAAGTAATAAACGTAACATCGTTTATGATTGTAATATCTCTTTCGGTCCAAGCACACAATCCGTTGTTTGACTCTATTAAATAACTAAATGGAATGTTTTTACGGACAGTTGTGGGATAAAAATTAGTATATCCAACCGAATTGGGTACAAATGGACCAATTTGTTTATCGTTCAATTTTATTTTGTATGATGAATCTAAACCAATGCCCAAATTTTGTCCTAAAAAGCTAAAAACTACAACTCCACTATTTGGCACCAATTTGATTTCTATATTGCTGTCGCTCGATTTTTTGGGTGTGATGGTAAAAATATCAGAAATGGCAAAGTTATCAGCAATTTTATCTGCGTTTAAAAAAGCTGTTTTTTCTACTTTTTTGAAACAAAATATCCAATATTGTTTATCGGATTCGATGTCTGTAAACTCGGCTTTTCCTTTTTTAGAAACGGTGCTTCGATAGGCTTTTGAAATATCATAAGCAGCCAAAGCATTGTTATATTGTGTAAAATCCGAAAACAAACAAATGGTTGCACTGTCTAATGCTTGATTTTTTTCATCGGTTATACTCATAAAAATATTGGTCGGAAAACTCACTGTTTTGTCTTCTTGTTTGCATTCTGCAAAAAATAGCAAACTCAAAATGGCAAATGATAATAGCTTTTTCATACCTAAAATACGACAAGTTTATGTGTAAAAATACTTTCATTTTCAAAAACTTGCATGATGTAAATACCTGAATTCAAATGAGATATATCGATTTCGTTTTTATGGTTGAGCAACATGATATCTAATTTTATGTTTCCCAAATTGTCAATTAATTTAACGTTTGATTTCTCAGTAATATTTTCTAAATCGATATGCAAAATATCTTTTACTGGATTAGGATAAACTTGAAATGTAAATTCGGGTTTAGAAATACTCAACGTAAAATCTCCTCTCCCATTTGGAACATCAAAATAAGCAGGATTATCTAATAGTACACCTTTCGAAATCGACTTACAACCCGAATTATCTGTAAACTCTACCCTATAATTTCCTTTATAATTTGTTGCCAAACCTGAAGTGGTTTGGTTTATAATTAATCTTTCGTTCAAATACCAACGATAAGTTCCCGCATTTTTGGGTGCCGAAAACGAAGTATAATTTGCATTATTAATTGTTGTAAAATCAAGTATTTTTTCGATGTTACTGATTAAAACTTCATTTGTTTTGCATTTGCCAGACGAAAAACTAAAACGACTATCTTGTGGATACATTATTACTTCCATTTTATATGCCCCAACAACCATAGGTTTAAAACTACTAGGAATCTCAGGCAAATCTAAGTCTTTAAAAATCATGTTGCCATTGATATATGTATCTCCAAAAATTGCACCAGAAACACTAATATTACGAAGTTCTAAAAGCGGTTCGCCACACACTGTAGTTGTTTGAATCAATGTTGGACTATTGAAAACTTCGCCAATTGTAACGTTATCTGTTTTTGATTCTCCACAAGAACCTTCAACTGTTAATTTTATGATTTTTGAAATAATATCTGGGTTGGCAGAAGTAAAACCCAATTGCTTGTTTGATATAATTGTAAACCTTGAATCGTTTTGAATATTCAAATTTTCTAACATACCTGCCATAGTTGTATTTTCTGTAAAACCTTCCCACAAATAAGTTAAATTGTCGCCAGATGCAGTTGCATTTATGTTTAATTTAGTGCCTGTGCATGCAAATTTGGGACAATTGCTATTTCCACAAAAAGACTTATCCAAAATACCAACTTCGGGAGCTGCACAAGATTTGTTGAGTAAAACCATAAACATACCTAGCGTAGTTGTCTGACCAATAAAATCGGAACCATAAGCAACAATATCGTTTTTTCCATCTGCATTGATATCTGCAACTTCTAGCCCCAAAACAGGTTTATCATTAAAAAATGCATCTGTATTATAATCTTGAATTGTACTAAACGAATTTGCAGAAATCGGTAAATTACCTGTTGGATTTAGCTTAAAATTCGATTTCATAACTCTAATTTTTGAACTTCCGCCTTGCGAATAAGCCACAATAATTTCTTGAATGCCATCGCCATCAACATCGCCAGTTGTTAAATCTGATATTATTTTGCCTTGTCCCAGCGTAAACAAAATTGGATCCGAAAAACTTGAGCCGCTAAGTGTTTGTCCAAAACTATTATTTTGAACAATTGCTAAAGAGTCGAAATTACCATACTTCAAAACCAAATCATGAAAACCATCATCATTCAAATCACAATTTTCGATTTTTGTAATAGCTGAAGAGGTTGTAATGGTTGCTATTTTAGTAAAAAATGAAGAAGAAGTGGTAAAAACTTCTATGCTAAATGGTGTACTAAACGTTTTATTAACTGAAACAACAATTTCTTGACGGTTATCATTATCTAAATCTGTAGGAATTAGATTAAATCCTTGTGGATAAAAATTACTTAAAAGTGCTGAACTTGTACCTGCAAATGAATAATTAGACGCAGTACTAACATTCTTTATTGCAAAAATTTGAACTCCTGAAATATATACCAAATCAAGTTTTTTGTCATCATCTATATCAGAAAACACATAGTCATTTGCAAATGTATTTATTAAACTGTATGGAGTAGTAAAATTGTTATCAATTACCGAAATAGTTGCATTGCCATTTGTTGTGTAAGGTACAATATCTAAACTTCCATTAGCATTGAGTTCTGATACCTTTAATTTATTTGGACTTTGTCCTACACTAATAAAGCTATTATCAGCAAAAAAATTGCTGATTTTGTATGGTTTTGTGTTTATATCATTGTAAATTACCTTTAACGCAGTGTTTGTGTTTCCAAAATAAATTCCCAAAAATCCTTGGTTATAATAATCTGTTAAAACCATTGCACTTGGAGCAAAATCGAGTGGCTTTGTTTGGGTTTCAAATGTATTTGGTGATATGCTGCCTGCCGTGCCACCTGTATAGGTCAATTGTGGGATGTTTTGGTAGAAAACAGTTTGTCCAAAAGTAATATCTGACAAATAAATTCCATTTTTTGAACTTGACCCAAGTGGTAATTTTGCTGAAAATTGTCCTCCAGATAAAGTGTTTGGATTTCCTGCATTTACTTTTCCAATATGTAATTTTGTATCGTTTCCAGGAAAAATTGTTCCTGTAAATGTTGCCATTCCACCTATTTTGGAAATTTTTGGTGCATTTGTCAAAGAAATACTGAGCCCAAAACAAGTTTGAATACTGATAATTAAAAACAGAAATAGAATTTTTGCGTTTTTCATTTTATAGAATAATTATTGTACAACATCTATACTGTAAATGTAATAAAAGTAATTGAAATGTTAAAAAATAAGATTTATATTCTAGGCTATTTTGAGATTCTTAACATAAAATTGAAATTTAATTGCATTTTTTAAAAAACAACCAATTTTGAAATATGAATTCCAATTTTTACCAAATATATGCCAGAAGCCAATTTTTCGTTTATCAAAGTTTTTTCTGAAACTATATTTTGGGTATAAACCAGCAAACCTTGTGCATTAAATATATATAACGATGCTCCAATCTCTCCATTTTCTACTTTCCATTCGTTTCCATTTACTGGATTTGGATAAATTATAAAATGATTTGAATGTTCTGAATTATATTTTTGTAAATTAGTTGGTGGTTTATGTGCAGCAACTATGTTTATGATTTGATATTGATTTGTGGCTGGTTCAAAATTAACATTACCCAATTGCATAGCAGTAACAGTAACAATACCAACCGAAATTGGCAGAAGCTGATTTCCTGATATACTTGCCATTACAGAATTAGTACTATTATAATTAATTACCAAGCCAGAACTTGCTACACCAGTAAGTGTAATATTTGCACCGCCAATGGTTGCAATAGCGTTTGCACCCATTCCAACAATGCTCTGCATTGCTTTGTTTATCACAATTGTACTTGTAACAGTGCCAATATAATTTAAGTCGGCTACAACACCCACAACTGTATATGTACCCGCATCTGTTGGTGCAGTTATGCTACCATTGTAAGTATAATTTACACCGAAAGTGCTTGACAAACCCGAAATACTTGCAATTTTCGGGTTTGCATCATATATATTATTGTTAAAAATTATTGGACTAGAAATTGTAAGCAATGCTTTGGTTATTGTTAAAGTTGCGTTATTAATTATTAACGTATAATTAGAAATATTTGAACCCGTTGCTGTTGCCAAAATATTATAATTTCCAACTCCTGATAGACTATTTGCCGAAGTTGTAAAACTCGGATTGATGATGTCATTATTTACAACTCCTAAAACAGAACCAGTAAATATTGGATTGATAGAACCATATACACGACTAAAATTATTACCCTGAACTGTTAGGTTTGCTTTTGTGATGGTTACCACGCCAGTTAATGTAACCCCATCAAAATTACTGTTGCCATTTTGAAAAGCAGTAACAGTTACAACACCAATACCTGTTGCTGTTGCAGAATTGCCAAAAACACCTAAAATACTCGAATTTGAGCTTGTAGCATTTACTGTTAACCCTGAAGTTGCAGTAATATTAAAAACTAATCCATAATTTATGGTATTTATTAAATTAATTTGTTGTACACCTTTTGCAAGAAATACGCTAACTGTATTATTGCCACTATTAGCAACTGCAATGTCTTGTTTTCCATCATTATTGAGGTCGCCTATCGCCATTTCTCTTGGCAAATTCAAACTACCAATACTATAGTCAACTTTTAATCCGAAATTTCCATTACCTGTGCTAGTAATTACACTAATAGTATTACTGTATTCATTTACAAATGTCAAATCTGGTTTTCCATCACCGCTAAGATCGGTTATCGCAACGCTACGAGGTCTTGTACCGGCAGCAAAATCTACTTTTGTTGCAAAGCTACCTGTACCTGTTCCTGTAAATACACTAATAGAATTACTTATTTGATTTGCAACTGCTAAATCTGGTTTTCCATCTCCACTAAGATCGCCTATCGCAACACTAAATGGATTAGAGCCTGTAATATAATCTACTTTTATTCCGAAATTTCCGAAACCTGTGTTTGTTAGGACACTAACAGTATTACTAAAATAATTGGCTATAGCCAAATCTAGTTTACCATCGTTATTAATATCGCCTATTGCTACACTGCAAGGAGAACTACCTGTGGTATAATCAGTCTTTGTTCCAAAACTGCCAATACCAGTATTTGTAAGTATGCTAACAGTTCCACTACTCCAATTGACTATTGCCAAATCTGGTTTTCCATCATTATTGAGATCGCCTATTGCTACATTTTGAGGGTCATTACCTGTTGTATAATCGACCTTTGTTGCAAACATTCCGTTACCTGTATTAGTAAAAACACTAATTGTATTACTGCCTCTATTTACTACGGCTAAATCAAGATTTGAATCTCCATTGAAATCGCCTAACACTATGTTGTACGGTCCACTACCAGTAATATAACTTGCCGTTATAACAAAACTACCATTACCTGTATTTGTCATTATAGTAATTGTATTACTATTTGCACTAGAAATTGCCAAATCTGGTTTTCCATCATTATTGAGATCGCCTATTGCAGTACCAAATAATTGATCACCACTTCCACCTACTGTATATACTCTTGCAGAGGAAAATATGGTTTGCCCAAATGATAAATTAACAAGAATTACAATTAAAAATACAGTTAAAAAATTACCTTTAAAAAGGGTATCACTTATTGTTACATTTGATTTCATGTTTATAGAATTAAATTTTGTACTTATTTATAATGTAATATTACAACAATATTAGATAAATTATTTATAATTCATGTGATTTATTTTTATAAATGAATTTATAAAAAATAAACATCTTAAAAGTAAATTTTCATCAAATCAACCTTAATTCCATATTGCTCTCAAACTATTTTTTGCTACCTTTGTAAGCTTTTATAATACAAAATTTTACGAAATAGCACATTTTATCAATGTTAGCCATAACCAATTTATCTTATTTATTAGGTGCTCGTGCACTTTACGAAAACGCCAATTTGCATATCAAACCCAAAGATAAAATTGGGTTGATTGGGCAAAATGGAACTGGAAAATCCACACTTTTGCGATTGATTGTGGGTGAGTACAAACCTGATGTGGGTTCGATTTCTAAAAGCTCGGATTGCACAATTGGATTTTTAAATCAAGATTTATTGAGCTATCAAAGCGAAGATAGCATTAGAGATGTGGCTATGCAAGCCTTTGAACGTCAGCTATTTCTGCAAAAAGAAATTGATAAAGTATTGCATTTGATGGAAACCAACTATGAGGACAAACTCATTGATAAGTTGGCAATTTTGCAAGAAGAATTTGGTATGCTTGATGGCTATACCATAGAAGCCAAAACCGAAGAAATTTTAGAAGGATTAGGTTTTTCTACAGCCGATTTGAAAAAACCACTCAAACAATTTTCGGGTGGATGGCGTATGCGAGTGATGTTGGCAAAAATATTATTACAAGAGCCTTCGCTTTTGCTTTTAGATGAGCCAACCAATCACTTGGATTTACCTTCGATTGAGTGGGTCGAAAATTATTTAACAAACTACGAAGGTGCGGTGGTTATTGTATCGCATGATAGGCAGTTTTTAAATAATTGTGTTACAAGCATTGCCGAAATTTCGGGTGGCAGAATCACGCAATATGCTGGAAATTATGAGTTTTATGTAGAAGAAAAAGCACTTCGTCAAGAAATTCAACAAGGTGCATACGAAAATCAACAGGCACAAATTCGCCAAACGGAGCGATTTATAGAACGATTTAAAGCCAAAGCTTCGAAAGCAAATCAGGTGCAATCACGTGTGAAAGCACTGAATAGATTAGATAAAGTGGATGCTGTGGTAGATGAAAATGCTCGTGTTTTTTTTAAGTTTAATTTTGGACAACAACCTGGAAGAATAATTTTAAATCTCGAAAACATCTCAAAATCGTATGGCGATTTGCAGATTTTAAAAAATACTACGGCAAAAATCGAACGTGGCGACAAAATTGCTCTAATTGGTGCCAACGGAAAAGGGAAATCGACTTTGCTTCGAATCATTAGTGGCACAGAGCCAATTGAAGGTTTAAGAGAAGAAGGATATAATGTAATAAAATCGTTTTTTGCTCAGCATCAGCTTGAAAGTTTAAAGCTTGATAATGAGATACTTCAAGAATTAAAAGAAGCTGGCAGTGCAAAATTAGAAGTTGAACTTCGTACCATTTTGGGTTGCTTTTTGTTTGCTGGAGAAGAGGTTTTTAAGAAAATAAAAGTACTCTCGGGTGGCGAAAAATCGCGTGTGGCTTTGGCTAAAACATTGATTTCGGAAGCTAATTTTTTACTTTTAGATGAGCCAACAAATCACTTAGATATTATGTCGGTCAATATTTTGATTCAAGCTTTGCAACAGTACGAAGGTTCTTTTGTGGTTGTATCGCATGATAGAGATTTTGTGGCAAATGTGGCTACCAAAATTTGGTATATCGAAGATCACGAAATCAAAGAATATCCTGGTCCGTATGACGAATATTTGTTTTGGCGAGAAAACGTAAAAACAAATGCAGCAGCAACTCCATCAACTCCAAAAAAAATAGTTGAAAGCAAACCAAAACCACAAAATTTGGATGAAAATGCTAAAAAAGAGTTGGATAAAAAACTAAAAACGGCTAATCAAAAATTACAACATATCGAAAATGAAATTGCTGAAATTGAATCAAAAATCAAAAGTTTTGAAATCGAATTAGCAAAACCTGAAACCTATTCTGATGCTGCAAAAATGGCTTCAGTAAATGCAGAATATAGCAAAAACAAAAAACTACTTACCGAAAAGCAATACGAATGGGATATTTTGGCTGAAGAAATCGGAAGTTTAGAAAAAGTGTAATGGCTACTTATTTCAAATTCCGAACTTGAAATAATTTTATAAGTTTGTTTACATAATCTTCGTTGTTGAAAATTTGCAAATAACTTGCATTTGATTTTTTGCAAACCGTTTCGAGCATTGATTTGTTTTCTTCAAACTTGTTTGTGATTCCATTTCTAAAGTCTGACGATGAGGTATTTATCCAAACCGTACGTTTACTCTCTTTATCAAAAATAGGAATTATTCCCAATCTTGGCAACTTTGCTTCTCTCCTATCCGACAAATGAATAACCACTAAATCGTGTTTATTTGCCAATGCTTGAAAGTTTTTTTGGTAGTTTTCGTCAATAAAATCCGAAATCACAATAATCACACTTCTGCGTTTGATGGCGTTGAGTAAATAAGCCATGGCTTTGTTCAAATCTGTTTTGAGCGATTGAGGTACCAATTTATATACAATCGAAATCAATTCGTATGCAAATTTGAGTCCTTTTCCGGGTTTTATATATTTTTCTTTTCTATCTGTAAAACAAAATACACCCACATTGTTTTGCTCACGCAATGCCGAAAGTGCCAATACACCCAAAATTTCTTTTGCACGATCAATTTTTTTAAGTCCCTCTCTACCAATGTCTTGCGAAGCACTGATGTCTAACAAAAAATAAACGGTTTGTTCTTTTTCTTCTTTAAAAGTTTTGATAAATGTGCCATGTCCTTTTGCAGTAACGTTCCAATCTATTGTTCGCACATCATCGCCATATTGATACTCTCGCACATCATCAAATTCGATACCAGAGCCTTTGAAAACAGATTGAAAATCTCCGTGCATTTGCTGGTTTACAGCCTTACGGATGCGTATTTCGTAGCTACGTAGTTTCTTTAAAAGTGCTTTTAAATTCAAGTCCGACATATTCTATCTTATATTTTCGACACAAAAATAATATATTGAACCAAATTATATATCTTAAAGTTGTAATCAAAAAAAATCACACATTTTATTATGTCAATTCTTATCATTTCTGGCACGAATCGTGCAAATAGTGTATCTCAAAAAATCGCAAAGCTTTACCAATCTAAATTAAAAACACTAAATACAGATAGCGAGATTTTAAATTTATCCAACCTTCCAAAAGACTTTATTTTTTCGGCATTATACGAAAATGGAGGCAAACATCCCGAGTTTAATCCATTAAGAGAAAAAGTAATGAAATACCAAAAATTTGTATTTATAGTTGCCGAATATAATGGTTCGTTTCCAGGTGTATTAAAAGCATTTATTGATGGTTTAAAATACCCAGATAGCTTCAAAAGCAAAAAAGCAGCTTTGGTTGGACTATCGTCTGGAGTGCAAGGTGGAGCCTTGGCATTGAGCCATTTAACAGATATTTTGAGTTACTTAGGCACCAATGTTTTGGGAGAAAGAGTAAAAATTTATCGTATAGAAGAAAATTTCAAAAACGATGAATTAATAAACAAAACCTTTGATCAACTTTTAGATGCTCAAGTAAAAAACTTTGTTGAGTTTTAGTAATATTTATAGCATATATTTTATAATTTTTTTAGCCACAAATGCGCTAATTTTTAGTTTTATTTCGTGCATTCGTGGCAAATAATCAGTTAGGATTATTTTCAATACATTTATTCTCAAAATATAACCAAAAAAACTTTAGGTTAAACTTCTCGTATTCAATTGTATATTAAATTACAGATTGATATGGCAATAGTTTTTCAATTATTATTTGTGGTTTTGCTAGGCATGGCAAGTTTTTTTGCTTACAAAAGTTTTAGTCGAATTCGCAAAAACATTTTGTTGGGCAAAGATGAAAAACGAGAAGGAAGTCTCAAAAACATGGTTTTGATGGCTTTGGGACAGAAAAAAATGTTTGACAAACCCATTCCTGCACTCTTACACTTAGCCATATATGTTGGTTTTTTGGTTGTCAATCTCGAAATGATTGAAATCGTAATAGATGGAATTTTCGGTACACATCGTGTGTTTTTTGGCTTTTTAGGTTCGGCATATCCTGTTTTTATTTCGATTTTTGAATTATTTGCAGCTGCTGTAATTTTATCATGTATTGCCTTTTTTGCTCGTAGGCATTTTATGAATATCAACAGATTTAAAAGTGCTGATTTAGAAGGTTTTGCACGCAAAGATGCAGACACAATTTTATACATCGAAGTCGTTTTGATGTGTGCATTTTTAAGTATGAATGCAGCCGATTTGAATTTGCAAAAACTCGCCTCTGCACATTATCCAACAACAGGCAACTTTTTGATTTCCAATCAATTAACTTTTATTTTTGCTGGTTTTTCAGAAAGTACATTGATTGCAATTGAGCGATTGAGTTGGTGGTTGCACATTATTGGTGTGATGTTGTTTTTAAACTATTTGCCTTATTCCAAACATTTGCACATTATGTTGGCATTTCCGAATACCTATTTTGCAAACCAAGAAGTGTATGGAAAAATGAAAAATATGCCCGAAATTACGAAAGAAGTAAAATCTATGCTTTCTATACCGCTATCAGATGCTGAAAACCAGGCAGTTGCTGGTAAATTTGGAGCAAAAGATATTAATGATTTGTCGTGGAAAAATCTGCTCGATGCCTACACCTGCACAGAATGTGGACGTTGCACAAGTGCCTGCCCTGCAAATATCACGGGCAAAATACTTTCGCCACGAAAAATCATGATGGCAACCAGAGACAGAATGGAAGATGTGGCAAAAAACAACTATAAATTAGAAGACGGCAAATCTTTACTAAACGATTATATTTCGCACGAAGCACTTTTGGCTTGCACATCGTGCAATGCCTGTGCCGATGCATGTCCTGTAAACATCAATCCGTTAGAAATTATTACACAACTAAAGCGTTTTAAAATAATGGAAGAATCTGCCGCTCCACAAAGCTGGAATATGGTATTTTCAAACCTTGAAACTAGCTTTGCCCCTTGGAAATTTTCTGCTTCTGATAGATTTAATTGGGCTAAAGATCAAGGGTAAATTGAGGTTTTTTAGATAAAAAAATAGCGTTTATATCGCTTTTTACAAATAAAAAACTTATTTTTGGTATAAAATAATATGTTAAAAATGGAAACTATTGTAATAGAAGCAAAAACAAAAAAACAAGCGTCTTTATTCAAAGCCATGTCTGATGCTCTTGGTACAAAATATAGAAACTTTGATGATGTAGAAAAAATGGAAGATACATCACTTGGTAAACTTATGCAAAAAGTAGAAACTGGAGAAATTTTGGCTGAATCAGCGTTTGATGATTTTAAAAATAGCTTACTAAAGTAGTGATAGTACAAGCTGATAAAAGTTTTAGTAAAATGGCAAAAAAACTTTCTCACGATGCTCGAAAGGATATTTATTTTTTAATAGAAAAGATGCAGTATCAAGAAGACTTGAGTAACTTAGATGTTAAAAAAATGGCTGGTTTTACTAATTTTTATCGTATAAGAATGGGTAAGTACCGCATTGGATTTCGTTTTGAAAACAACATTATAACCCTTATTGCCGTTGCCAAAAGAGATGAAATTTATAAAATTTTCCCATAAATAAGCTACACAATTTTTTGCCTACTTTTTAAATTGCATTTCAAACTTTATTCGGTAATGATTTTGTGTTCTTGCTATTCAAAAGAATCTGCCGCTCCACCAAGCTGGAATATGGTATTTTCAAACCTTGAAACTAGCATTGCCCCTTGGAAATTTTCTGCTTCCGATAGATTTAATTGGGCTAAAGAACAAGGGTAAATTGGGGTTTTTTGGATAAAAAAATAGCGTTTATATCGCTTTTTACAAATAAAAAACTTATTTTTGGTATAAAATAATAGGTTAAAAATGGAAACTATTGTAATAGAAGCAATATCATTAGGGTAAAGCTTTGAAAGTTGCTTCGTATTTCTTGAAATCTTCTTTTACCATTTGGATAAAAGATTCATCATTGTTTGAAAACATTGTTTTTTGCAATTCTTTTTCAACGATTTTTTTATCCCCTATACTTAATGTATTCACAATTTCTACGACTTCGGCTACAGTATATTGTTGTTTTAATTCCATGAGTTAGCTTATTTTATTAACAACTTACAAAATTATAAATAATTATCCAATTTTTTGCGGTGGTTTAATTTATGGTTGTTGATTTTGTGGCAAGATGGTGAGATATAACTTATGCAAAAAAGTAGAAACTGGAGAAATTTTGTATGAATCAGTGTTTGAAGATTTTAAAAATAGCTTACTAAAGTAGTGATAGATTTCAATTCTAAAATAAAACCAGAAAATTTAGATTTGTGTTTTATTTGTTATAATTAATTCGCCTTCAAATAAAATTTCTTCCAAATAATTTTCTGTTTTTTTTGATTTCCAGTACATATTAGATTGTTTTACTATTTCATCAAAACTAACAGCATTAATACTACAACTACCGAAATTGCTATCAAAAAAATTAAGTTTTCCTTTTATTGTTTCAAATTCGTAGAGCACTAAATTATAAGAACCTTTTGATTGAAAAAAAGTAATCCATTCATTTGGATTCTTTGTTAAATAAAAACATTTTAACCTTGAACATAAATCACGATTTATTTCTATTCTTGTTTTTTCATAAAAAAATTCAACTGCTGTTTTTCTCCAAATATTACCAGAGTCAGATTTTTCAATGTTATTTTCAATTAACAATTCTTTAAAATAATTGTGTAAATCAATACTGAAAACTCCCTCTTTAAAGTTTTCACACCCTTTTGCTAAACAAGCATTATTTGCTTCATTGAAATATTCAATTAATTTCTTAATGTTTATTTCGTTTGAAACGTTAATTTTATTACCACATATTAATGTGTCATTGATTGCTAAATTAATTTTATCTTCCCTATCAATGTGAAAATATTTTTCAATCATTTTTAAATTAATTTACTCCACCATCATTTTTACATTTTGTTTATCAGCTCTAAAAAAATACATACCACTAGCTAAATTCAACTCCATTTGTGTTTCTTTAGCATTTAAAATTCCTGTTTTTATTACTACTCCAAAAATATTTGTTATGCTATATTCTACTGGAAACACTGCCGATTGAACTATAAAACTACTATTGTTTGGATTGGGAGAAATAGAGAACTCAACTTTTGAAGAAATTTGCTCTGCCGATGCTGTTGGCAAACCCAATTTACCACCTATATCCCAAATATACATCACTTCATCTATTCTGCTGCCCGAAGTTGTGGTACAAAAAAAGCTGGTTATCGTATTGTTTTCATAATTTTGCAAATAGGTTTCTTTACTAAAAACCAATTTATTTGACTCATTTATAAAAAAACCATTGTTGAACTTACTACCGTTGCCCCTTAATGTTAATCGCAACTTTGTATCTACAAACCCAGCACCATTATCTTGATATATTGTTGCATAAGATCCTGATAAAACATTATTATTTGGACAAACTCTACTCTCTGTTATCTCAAAATATAGTGATTTATTAAAGATTCCAAATTCATCATTACTTGATGGAAGAGAATTGCCATACATTTCGTACTTAGCCCCATTATCTTTTAAAATTACTCTCCCATTATTTATGATAGAAATAAACTTTCCATCGTAGGATAGACTTAAAATTTTACCTGACAACATAATAGGGTTACCATATTTTACATATTCTGACCCGTTCCATTTTAATATAAACACTTTGTCTACACCATTACTATAGCACAAAGTATTTTTATCTCCCGAAGTAAAATAAGTTCCTGTATATGTTGCTATATCATCAGGATGTTTTGGAGTATAAAGCTTATAGCCATCAGCAGTAATTCTAACCATTATTTTTCCACTATATGAATTATTGAAATATTTTTTTTCGTCTTCTGTTGCAGTTCTGTAAACCCAAGCATTATCACTTCTGTAATACGCACCCAATCCTGTTGTATTGATTCCTGGAGGGGATGTTGGATAACCATCATATTTTAAAAATGGCACAATATTGTTTCCTGATATGGTATATAATATTAAGTTTATTTCGTTACTTGCGTTTCTCCCTTCAGCCTTTAATACAGAAAAATCTTTGCTTTTATAGATGGAATTATCTGATACTAATTCAAAATCATGAAAAGTATTTGTTTTTATGTAATTATTGCCATTAAAAGTAACCACTACATAACGTTCCATTTGCTTAAACTGCCCATCTGGTTGTTGCGCTGTGGCGGCACCAATACCTATTAATAATGTGTTTTTATTACCCATAATATGCAAAGATTTTGCAGACTGGAATAACCCATTTTCTAACATGCTAAACGTTGTGTATGGAATATCACAATTGGAGTTAATTCCACATTGTGCATTTAGGTTGAATGTAATTGAAGTGTAGATTGTCAATAATAGTATTAAATTTTTCATATTTTTTTAATTTCTTACAAAATTCTACTTTTATTTTTCAAATAAAGATAAAATAATATGCCTTAATAGATTTTTTTGTTTCCCTTTGAGTTACTTAAATTTAAAACCATGAGCGTTGGCACAAAAATAAAAAGAGTAAGAGAACTCAAAAACATGAAACAAGAAACATTGGCAGAAAAACTAGGTATGACTGCAGGCGGCTATGGAAAAATAGAACGAGACGAAACCGATGTGCCTTATTCTCGCCTTGCCCAAATTGCCGAAAACCTTGGCATGAAAACCGAAGAACTTATTGCTTTTGACGAAACCAAAGAACTGCATATTGTAAACTACTCTACAAACACTATCGAAACTCAAAATATTTATCAAGGCAAAGTTACTGACCCCGAACGAGAATTATACCAAAAAACCATCAAACTGCTCGAAGAAAAAATAGCATTGCTAGAAAAATTGTAAAAGTAGTACCAAAATGAAGTTAGAAACTTATGATTTAAGCAGTGATAATTCAAGCCTTGTGTTTTCGTTTCTCAGTATTGGGTCAAAAGGAGTAATTATAAAGGTAATTGTGTACGAATATATTAAGCAAAATATCTATAATTTAGCATTTGGCGATTATGATTTACTTACAAAAACTATTAGTGACACCGCAAATTCTAATAATGGCGATGCAAAATTGGTGCTTTCAACTGTAATAAAATCATTGTATTTGTTTTTCGAAAAACACAAAGATTCAAAAGTAATTGTTTCGGGAAGTAGTGATATAAGAACCCGTTTATATCAAAGAATAATTAAAGAATATTATAGTGAATTTTCTACAGATTTTAAGTTAGAAGCAAAACTAGAAAATGAAAATAAATTCGAAAGGATTGACTTTTCAAAAAAATATGATCAATTTCGTATATCTAAAAAATAAAAAAATGAAACTTAATAAACATAAAAACAGCATTATGATTGATTGCAATGCTGTAATTAAAGAAATTAAAATTAAATATGGAGAAGCTCCAATTTTTAGTAACAAATACGAAAAAATAAAAAAATCTGTATATAAACTTGAAAACTAGATTTTAATACGTCAGTAAACTAGATTTTGCTAGCTAAAATAAAGAGAAATCGGATACATAAACGATTTGCACAACGGCTATAAATTAGCATATACAAACAGATTAGTAGAAAATAAACATTGCTTTTAATACAAAAACCGTGTATTTGAACTTGTTTTTATAGAATCTTAAAATTTCCATTTCATTGTTCTGTGGCAGGTGTCTTGCTGGGTAAACATCAATCCGCTAGAAATTATTACACAACTAAAGCGTTTTAAAATAATGGAAGAATCTGCTGCTCCACAAAGCTGGAATATGGTATTTTCAAACCTTGAAACTAGCTTTGCCCCTTGGAAATTTTCTGCATCCGATAGATTTAATTGGGCTAAAGAACAAGGGTAAATTGAGGTTTAATGAACTTACTTTTAAAGTATCAATTTTAAAATAGCAGTATGTTTTTTTACTATTTTATTGGATTATAATTTTTGATTTTGTTGATTTTTATCTATTTATAATACAAATTTAGTAAATAAATGTGTATTATAAATTACAAATAATTTTACATATATTTTAAATTTAGTAATGTATTAATATTATCAATTTGTTATGTTAATCATTCAGTAACAACACGTTAGTATTTTTGTGTATTATAAAAAATGCAAAAATGAAAGTACTAACTTATAGAAACAAAATTATTGGAATTGGAGTATGTTTGGTATTTGTAGCATGTCTGGTGTTAGCAATCATGATTGGGGCTGTTTATAAAATCAATGTTTCAAATCAATTTTCTGAATTTGCTGAAGAATTTTCAAAAAGCATATATAAATGTGATATTGATACCAAGAATTTTTTTCTAGAAATATACATCGACCACAAAAAACAAGAAAATAACCAAGCTCAAAAAAACCTAAAAAATGTTTTTAATAGTTTAAAATCGAGATTATCTAAGGCTAATTTGGATGATAATTTTGATACTGAAAAACAAAAAATCAGGAGTTCGATTTTACAAATTGAAACAGCAATTGAAAAAATTGATACGTGTTATAAACTTAGGGGCTTTAAAGATTCGGGTTATGAAGGCAAAATGAGAGCCGCCATTCATTCGCTCGAAGACAAATTGCAGCCAGAATTTATGACACTTTTATTGACGCTAAGACGACACGAAAAAGACTTTTTCCTTCGCAAAGATGTTGCTTATATTGATAAATTCAATAAAACATTTTCTGAATTTAAGTCTAAAATAAATACTGACAAACTATTGTATGCCAACCTGTTAGACTATGATTTGTATTTTAAAAAAATAGTAGAAATCGAAACCCAAATTGGTTTAAAACAAAATGCAGGATTGCAACTGCAATTGTTTTCAAATTATGCAATAATTGAACAGATATGTGATGAAATTTTGGTTCGTTCTAATACAAAAAAACTACAAGCTTGGGATTTTTTAATCGTTAGTTCGCTAGTTTTGAGTTTATTAATTATAGGATTGATTTTGATTTGCTTTTTCTCTTATCGGTTTTTTAATTCTCAAATTGTGGTGCCAAGTATAAAACTAACTGAAATAAGCAAAAATTTGGCAAATGGAAATTTAGATGTTACCATAAATAAAACAGAAAAACAGTCTTTTTTAGAAGAAATCATAGGTAGTTTTAATATCATATTAACTGATTATAAATCGAGTTTTGAAACAATGCAAAACTACATAAAAGACGAAAATGCAAAAAAGCGAGAAGTAAGAAGCAATCAAGATTTAGTTACCATTAAACTCAATGATTTGCATCAAACATTGGAAAATCAACGAGCAATTCAAAAAAACAGAGTTTGGTTTGACTCTGGTATAAAACAAGTTTCAGAAATGCTTTACCAAGCCGACTTAATGGACGATTTGCCACAGCATATTGTTACTTTTTTTGTTAAACACCTTAGTGCAAATCAAGCTGCAATTTTTGTAAAAGATTTTGAAAATCAAGAAGTTGAATTTATCCAAACTGGAACTTATGCTTATGGTAGAAAAAAATTTGTAACTTCAAATATCAGCCTAAAAGAAGGACTAGTTGGACAATGTGCTGACGAAAAAGAAACCATTTTTATGACTGATGTACCACAAAATTATATAAAAATAACTTCTGGTTTAGGTGAAGCAACGCCTAGATGTGTTGTTATTGTGCCATTTATTCAAAACAATGAGGTAGTAGCGGTTCTTGAAATTTGTTCGTTTTCAGTTTTTACATCGCATGAAATTCAGTTTTTGGAAACTGCTGGAAAAAATATTGCATCGGCATTTTTAAATCAAAATCTGATTCTAAAAACAAAAAAACTGCTTTTAGAATCACAAAATAATATAAATATTATGTCGAGTAGTGAAGAAGAATTGCGTCAGAATTTAGAAGAAATGAATGCCATTCAGGAAGATTTTAATAGAAAAGAAGCAAAATATATAAGTGAATTAGAAATTACTAAACAAGAATTTAATGCTGAAAAAGAGCAATTAATAAATTTATTAGAAGAATATAAAACCAAAAACGAGCATCAAAGTTTACAAAATAACCATTTGCATCTGCAATATGAAAAAGAGAAAAAAGTATTTGTTGCCAAAATTCAAGAAATGCAGCGTGTGATTTACAAAAATCATTTGCATGATGTTAAAAATGCTGTGGATTTAGTAGAAAATATAAAGCCAATACAAAAAAAATACCCAAGAAGTATTGAATTTTATTTGGATGCTTGAAAATAAAATAGCTTTTCTTTTACGCATAATTCCTATTTTTGAATTCAAATTTTAGGTATGCAAAAAAAGAAAATAATTATTGTAGTTGGCACACGACCGAATTTTATTAAAATCACACAATTTGAGCGAGTTTTTAATCAATTTCCCGATTTATTTGATTATAAATTAGTGCATACAGGGCAACATTACGACTACAATATGTCGGATGTGTTTTTTCAACAATTAAAAATAAGAAAACCCGATTATTTTTTAGGAATCGAGCCAGGCACACCTACATTTCAAATGGGTTCGATAATGATTAAATTTGAGAAAGTTTTAGACGATTTTCAGCCCAATTTAGTAATTGTGGTTGGAGATGTAAATTCGACTTTTGCAGCTGCTTTTACCGCATATAAAAAATCTATCAAAATTGCACATCTCGAAAGCGGACTGCGAAGCGATGACAGAGATATGCCAGAAGAAATAAACCGAATTTTGACAGACGAAATTTCAGATTATTTTTTTATTACAGAAAAAAGCGGTTTAGAAAACTTGCAAAAACGTGGGAAAAAGCCAAATCAGCTCTTTTTTGTAGGCAATACCATGATTGATACATTGGTGGCTTTTGATGCAGAAATCGACAAATCAGAAATTTTAACTACCTATAATCTTACCGACAAATCGTTTTGCATTGTTACCATTCATCGACCAAGCAATGTGGACGAACCCGATAATTTGAAACTTACGATTGAAATTTTAACCCAAGTTTCTAATCGCATAAAGGTTGTTTTTCCAATTCATCCTCGCACTTTGGCTAAAGCCGCACAGTTTGGATTAAAAGAAAAATTAACTGAAAATAAAAATATTATTCTTACCGAACCGCTCGATTATTTGGCATTTCAAAAACTTATAAAATCAGCCGCATTTGTACTTACAGATAGTGGAGGAATTCAAGAAGAAACTACGTTTAGAAAAGTGCCATGTTTAACACTTCGCAAAAATACTGAACGACCAATTACTGTAGAAATGGGCAGCAACAAATTGCTCGAATTTGAAGTAAATCAGGTTGTTGCAGAAGTAAATTCCATTTTGGATGGCAAATTCAAAAAAGCAGAAATTCCATCTTTTTGGGACGGAAAATCTACCGAACGCATTGTTGATATTCTCAAAAATTTATAAAATTTGGTTAGCTAAAGTTTACTAAAAAATTTCGCACGTGAACATGTTTCACGCCATTTATGTTGCCCGAAGCTGCTTCATCAAAACTTACCACATATTTTGGGTAATTGTCTTTTATAGCTAATAAATTGCCAAATTCACGCTCTTTGGTGCTGTCATTTGTGATTTGATACGCCACTTGAACATATACTTTTTCTGCCGATTTTTCTGCCACAAAATCAATTTCTTTTGTGGCTAATTTGCCCACAAAAACCGTATAACCGCATATTTTGAGATGCAAATACACTATATTTTCGAGCATTTTTCCCATATCAGTTTGTTTAAAACCTATCAAGGAATTGCGTAAACCCAAATCTTCAAAATAATATTTCTGACCAATTTCGAGCTGTTTTCTGCCAACAATTTCTACTCTACTGGCTTTGTTTACAAAAAACGCTTGTTCTAGATAACCCAAATAATTAAGAATCACACTTGGCGAAATTTCCATACGTTGCGATTTCAAAAAATCGCTTATGCTTTTGGCTGATATCACACTACCGGTGCTGTCTGCCAAAAGTTTTACCATATTTTCGAGCAAAGAAACATTTCGGATTTCGTGCCTTGCAACTACATCTTTAAATAATATGGCAGAATATATACTTTTTATATATTCAAAAACGATTTCACTTTTTAGTGGCAAATTAACCAAAAATGGCAATCCACCTAATTCTAAATACAGTAGAAACGAGGTATTTGAATCGTCAAGTTGATGAAATTTCAAAAACTCGGTATACGAAAGTGTGTGCAAATGTATGTCTATATATCTGCCACTTAAGTAGGTAGAAAGTTCGCCTGAAAGCAAAAAAGCATTGCTGCCTGTTACATATAAATCATGTATACCTTCTGCTTGCAAACTTCGCAGCGATTTTTCAAATCCTGCAATATCTTGTATTTCATCTATAAATATGTAGCTTTTTTCGTTTTTTATGATTTTGCTATCTAAATATTGTGATAAATCTTGATAATTTTTGATACTATCAAATTCCATCAATTCCATATTGATATAAATGATGTTTGCATTTGCATTATTTGATCTTATTAATGCCATTATTTCAAACAAAAAAAAGCTTTTGCCAACTCTTCGTTGCCCCAAAACCACTTTTATCACATTTTTATCTATAAATGGAGAAAGTTTTAATAGGTAATTGCTATTTCGAGCTACATATTTGGGTATTACAAAAGACATTTTAATAAAGTATAAATTTACAAGCTATAATATTTTACAAAAATATAAACTATAATTATAATATACTAACCATATTATAAATAAATTAATTACACTTAATATTAATAATTAAAATTATAAAAGTTTTAAGTATACTTAAAACGTATTATCAATGTAAAGCAAGTTCGATAACTTTTTGAGAAGGTTCAAATGGTTTAACATCGTTTAAGCCTAAAAAATTAGCATTTTTAATTACATTATGAAGCGACTTTTTTTCATTTTTTTTTGTAATAGCAGCTATTGGAATCATTCCAACTAGTTCAGAACCAGTAACTTGGGTATTAAATTGATGGGCAAGTAAAGAAACATTCTGGAAAACAGTAAAAATATCTGTAATTAAAAAATCGGTTAAATTCATGGATACTTGAACTTTATCAAACTCTTCGATATACCAGCCGATAGCTTTCACATTTTTGAGTCCATTTGGAGCAGATTCTCTAATATGTTTTGAAATTTCTTTGGCAATTTTTACATCTTTGGTAGCTAAATTGATATTATAAGCCAATAAAAATTTACGAGCTCCAATGATACAAATTCCTGATTTTGGATTAAAAATAGCATCGCCATAATCTGGGTTAAAATCTTGATTTTTAAGCTTTTGTTCTAAGTTTTCATATTCTCCATTTCGAATCCAAGCTAAATTTTTTCGTTCAATAATTTGGGCAGATTCATTATATAAATAGGCAGGAATTTTTAGTTCGTCCCAAACTCTTTTGCCAATATTTTTTGAAATTTCAATCACCTCATCCATTTCAATGCCAGCAATTGGAACTAGCGGACACACATCTGTTGCTCCAATGCGAGGATGAGTGCCTTTATGTAACGACATATCAATAGTTTCAGATGCTGTTTTAATTGCCTGAAATATAGCCTCTTGCATAGCATTTGGCTCACCAACAAATGTCATAACTGTTCGATTGGCATGAAAACCAGCATCAATATCTAGTAGTTTTACACCACTAACATTACGAATTGATTGAGCAATTTTTTCTATAATTTTAGGATTTTGACCTTCTGAAAAATTCGGAACACATTCAATAAGCTTTTGCATGGTTTATTTTTTCATTTCTAATAAAAAATTGGTCATTTTGGTATATAAATGTAAGCGTGTTTTTGCGCCACCAATTCCATGCGATTTATCAGGATAAAACACCGATTCAAATTGTTTTCCAGCGTTTTGCAAAGCTCGTTGCATTTCTATTGTGTTTTGAAAATGCACATTATCATCGCCTGTTCCATGAACAAGTAAGTACTTGCCTTTCAGTTTATTAGCATGATTCAATGGCGAATAGGCATCATATCCTTTTGCGTTATCAGTTGGATTTTTAAGATAACGTTCGGTATAAATGGTATCGTAAAACCTCCAACTTGTTACAGGAGCAACTGCAATGGCAGAATGAAAAACATCAGCACCTAAAAGTATGCAAAGCGAACTCAAATAGCCTCCAAAGCTCCAACCAAAAGTTGCAATATTGGATTTATCTACAAAAGATTGTGATTGCAAAAATTTACCAAATGCAATTTGATCTTTAACTTCTTTTTCTCCCAATATTCCAGTTGTAATATCTTTGAAATCAGTACCTTGACCACCAGTACCTCTATTATCGCTACAAGCCACTACAAAACCACTTTGAGCCAAATATTGAAACCATAAATAGTTTTTTCCTTGCCATTCGTTAATTACTTCTTGCGAACCAGGTCCACCATAAAAATACATCAAAACAGGATATTTTTTTGTAGCGTCAAATTCTGGCGGTTTTATCAAATAATAATTCAAATTGTAAGTCTTGTTTGAGGTGCTATCTTTTACATTGAAACTACTAAACTCAAGCTTTGAAAACGCTAAAGTTTTTAATTTTTTTTTAAGTGCCAAATTGGATTCTAAGTCTTTAATTTTCAGACCATTAGTTTGATATAATGCATAAGAAACTCCATTGTCAATCGTTGAATTTAAAACAAGCATATAATCAAAAGTTGGACTAATTTCGGCATTATTTACACCTAAAGTTGTGATAATTTTTTTAAGATTTTTGCCGTCATAATCAATTGAATAAACAAATTTGTTTAGCGGAGGAAAATCTTTTGCTGTAAAATAAATTCGTTTTTTTACCTCATCAATTGCCAAAATTTCTTGGATTTCTTGATTTGCGAAACTGATAACTTGATTAGATTTTTTTGTTTTCAAATCAGTAATCATAATATTTCGAAAACCAGTGTGTGATTTGTAAATAATTTGATTCGAATTGCTTAGTAGTTTTAAATTATCATCTACTTCAATATATGTTTTATTGGTTTGAAATAATGCAATTTCAGAAATATAATCAACTGTATTATAGTATTTTAAGCATAAAGAATCTTGATTTCTATTAAGATGAGTTACCGACAAAATAGTTGGAATATTTGTCCATTTGAGGCGTGGCACATAGCTGTTTTTATTAGTACCATTATAAATTGTATCTGTTTTTTGAGTTAATAAATCATAAACCAAAACAGAGACATTAGCATTTTTTTCACCAGCTTTTGGATATTTAAAAGTATAATCTGTAGGATACAAATTTCCTTGCCAAAGTTGCATATTGTACTGTTTCACTTCAGATTCGTCAAAACGTAAAAAGGCAATTTTTTTACTGTCTGAACTCCAATCAAAACATTTTACAATTTCAAACTCTTCTTCATAAACCCAATCGGATGTGCCATTTATAATAAAATTTGGCTTTCCATCTGTTGTGATTTGAGTTGTTTTTTTTGTAATTAAATCTTTGATATACAAGTTATTATTAAAAGTATAAGCAATTTTTTTTGCATCAGGCGAAAGCTCGCATGTGCTTAGTTTCAACGAATCTGCAACTGGCTCAACTGCGTTTTCTTTTACATCATAAATATAAAAAATGGCTTTTGAAGAACGCCTGTATATTTGCTCCGATTCGGCTTCTAAAATAATTTTTGATTCATCATTTGAAAATTCAAACGATTGATAATCAATGGTTTTATTGTTGTATTTCCAGTTTTCTGTATTACAAATCGATGCTATTTTTTTATCTTTTATATCTTTTAAAATATCCCAAAGCACGAGTTGTTTTTGATCTATTTTATAAATGGTTCCAGATTTTTTTGCCCATTTATAACCATCAAAAGTGTTCATTTGAAACGTGTTTTTCGTCCAAATGTCTTCTAAAGTGAAATTTTGAGCTTCAATTTCAAATAGGAAAAAAAATAAGAAATACTGGAATATGTATTTCATTATAAGTTTGTTAAAATGTTAAAATTAAAATATTACTTACCCATTCAAAATTTCGGCTAAATGCAAAACTTTTATCGCAGTGTTTTGCCTTCGAATGATTCCTTCGAGATGCATCAAACACGACACATCGCCACCTGTAAGTACTTCAGCTCCATGTCGCTCGTGGTCTGCAACCCTGTCTTTTCCCATTTTGGCAGATACTGCCTCTTCACTCACACAAAATGTGCCTCCAAAACCACAGCACTCATCTTTTCTATCTAATTCAATTAATTCTAACCCTTCGACCATCCGAAGCAATTGCTTTTGTTTAGAATAATCTTCGCCAACAATTTCAGAAGATTGAGCCAAACGCATACCTCTCTGCCCATGGCAACTGGTGTGTAAACCAACTTTGTGTGGAAATTTGGCATCAATTTTTTCTACTTTCAAAACATCTATCAAAAACTCAGATAAATCATAAATAGATTTTCTAACTTTTTGAACATCGTCAGTTTGTTCGAGAATATTAAAATGTTTTTTTACAAAATATACACAACTAGCAGCTGGACCAACTATATAATCGTATTCCTTAAAATTTTCGACAAATAATTTAGCTGTAGATTCCGACTCCATTTCGCAACCCGAATTTGCCATTGGCTGTCCACAACAGGTTTGATTGAGCGGAAAACCAACTTCGCAACCCAATTTTTGCAAAAGCTCCATTGTGGCAACAGCCACATTTGGATAAAATTGGTCGATATAACACGGTACAAATAATCCTACTTTCATTTTATAAATAAAGGTTGTTCTTCAAGGACTAATTAACATCCAATCAAGAATTGTTATATAAATTAATGTTTTTATCGTTTGTGATAATTTCGATATTATTTTTTAATTATTGGCAAATTAGCATAAAATCAACAGGATCTTTATGGTTTTTAACAGGTACAATTTTAGAAACCATTTCTAATTCAATCATTCCAAAATCTAAATCTTTAAAACCATGTTTTTGTTGAATTAAGTAAAATTCATGAAGATTCATTCCTAAATCTATTTTTTTTAATCTTATCAAAGTTGCCATTTCAAAATACGAAATAGTGCTTACATAAATTTCAGTATCACTACTCTCAATTGTATCTATTTGCCATTTGGTAAGTTTAGATTTATCTGTAAAATAAAAAATTAAAATGTGTGTATCTATCAGATAACTAATCATTAAATTTTACATTAGAATTTTTTGGATTAAAAATATATCCAATTTTTCCAATTTTTTCTTCTTTGAGCCAATCTTTAGAAATAAACGATTTTTTTGGCTTTTTAATTTCGTTATTGGTTACAAATGTAGGTTTCATTTTTTGTGTTGCTTTTCACTAACAAATATACAAAAACTATCTGAATTATATTTTTGATAAGATTTTTTATTGTGCAATGCTGCAAACTTTGAACATTTATCATTTTTCAAAACTATTGCATTACCACACACCTATTACTCAAAATATCGTTTTCAAGCTTTTTGTATTTATCTTCTTTTATAGAGCCATCCATATATTGAACTTTTACCGTATCGTTTCTGCCATACACTTTTTCGGAACGCACAGGCATTACACGCTCAACTGGCGGTCTGTCTTGTTGCGATTGCGAACCACCTCCCTGCACATTATATCCTCCCAAACTCGATTCGGTTTCTTGTTTTGTTTCTTTCAATTTTGGTTCTGATTGTCTGCGATTGTCATACGCCTGAGACATATTTTCTTTCAAAATTTCTGCTTTAAATAAGAAAGAAGTAGTGTCGTTACTCATTTTGCTAATCAAGCGATTAAACAAGCCATAGGCTTCGCCTTTATAAATCAAAAGTGGATCTTTTTGTTCGTAAACCGCATTTTGAACCGATTGTTTGAGGTCGTCCATTTCTCTCAAATG
The DNA here is from genome assembly GCA_004293915.1 of Bacteroidota bacterium. GTDB lineage: Bacteria > Bacteroidota > Bacteroidia > Cytophagales > UBA9547 > REAG01. Next base: position 27,712 of record RDZG01000093.1, read on the forward strand.
CTCCTTCCACTCTTGATCAATAAATGATAAAACCGAATATTTTTCTACTGCTCTTGGCAATTCTAATCCTTTAGATTCATACGCTTTTTTGAGCGGAACAATCACATGAATTTGTTTTTTGCTGTCTGTAATTGGTACAACAACATTTTCGATTTTGCTACCATCGGTAATATATAAACGATTAAAAACTGATAATGATTCTGAAGCTATTTTTTTTGCATTATTTTCATAATGTTTGCTACATTCTTCATATAAATTTTGAGTTAAAAAATCTTCTTTAAGCTTAAGAAAATCAGCTTCTTGTAAAGCAGGTGTAAACCCAAAAGTGGCAATAAAATTATATTTAAAATTCTCGAAACTATTTTGAACTTTTGCTCCAGTTACCACACTTTGGCACATATCAAATATCATATCTGCAATATCCATTTGCAAACGATCACCATAAAGCGCATTTTTACGTTTCGAATAAATGGCTTTGCGTTGCATATTCATTACATCATCGTATTCGAGCAAACGTTTACGCATTCCAAAGTTGTTTTCTTCCACTTTCTTTTGAGCACGTTCAACTGAACTTGTAATCATGCTATGCTGAATCACTTCGCCTTCTTCTAAGCCCATACGATCCATAAGTTTGGCAATTCTGTCGGAACCAAACATACGCATCAGGTTATCCTCTAGGCTCAAATAAAATTGCGAAGAACCTGGATCTCCTTGCCTACCCGCACGTCCACGCAACTGCCTATCGACCCTGCGAGATTCGTGACGTTCTGTACCTATAATTGCCAAACCGCCAGCAGCTTTCGACTCTGGTGTAAGTTTTATATCCGTTCCACGACCAGCCATATTGGTTGCAATCGTAACTGCACCCGGATGACCAGCTTCTGCTACAATATCTGCCTCTCGGGCATGTTGTTTAGCATTTAATACATTGTGTTTTATTTTTTTCATATTGAGCATTCGGCTCAATAATTCTGAAATTTCTACTGAGGTTGTACCAACAAGAACTGGTCTGCCTGCTTTGTTTAATTCTTCGATTTCTATAGCTACAGCATTGAATTTTTCTCGCATGGTTTTATAGACTTTATCGTCCATATCGTTGCGAACTGGTTTTACGTGTGTAGGAATGGTAACAACATCTAATTTATATATTTCCCAAAACTCGGCTGCTTCTGTGGTAGCAGTACCTGTCATCCCCGCCAGTTTGTGATACATACGGAAATAATTTTGAAGCGTAATTGTGGCATAGGTTTGTGTGGCATCCTCCACTTTTACATTTTCTTTTGCCTCCAAAGCTTGGTGCAAACCATCAGAGTATCTGCGACCTTCCATCACACGACCTGTGTTTTCGTCCACAATTTTTACTTTACCATCCACCAAAATATATTCAGTATCTTTCTCAAACATGGTATATGCTTTCAAAAGTTGGTTTACGGTATGTATGCGTTCGGCTTTGTCGCCATATTCTTTTATCAAAGCTTCGGTTCGGGCTTGACGCTCTTCTACAGAAATTAGCATATTTTTTTCTATGCTGTGCATCTCTATACTCAAATCGGGCAAAACAAAAAAGCTTTGGTCTTCGCCATCGACTGTCAAAACTTCTATTCCTTTGTCTGTCAAATCAACGGTATTATGTTTTTCGTCAATGGTAAAAAACAGAATTTCATCTGCTTTTTTCATGTCTTTTTGATTGTCTTGCAAATAAAAATTTTCTGTTTTTTGCAAAACAACTTTTATGCCTTGTTCACTCAAATATTTTACCAAAGGTTTGTATTTTGGCATGGCTCTATGTGCCCTAAAAAGTGCTAATCCGCCATCTTTTTCATCGGTATTTCCAGCTTCAATTTTCTTTTTGGCTTCATTTAATAAATTATTTACTAATGTTTTTTGTGCATCATATAATTTTGAAACCCTAGGTTTTAGCTGATAAAATTGTTGTTCATCGCCTCTCGGAACTGGACCAGAAATAATCAAAGGAGTACGGGCATCATCAATCAAAACCGAATCGACCTCATCAACCATTGCAAAATGATGTTTGCGTTGCACAATTTCTTCGGGGCTACGCACCATATTATCACGCAAATAATCGAAACCAAATTCGTTGTTTGTGCCATACGTAATATCAGCCAAATACGCATTTTTGCGGGCTTCGGAATGTGGGTCGTGTTTGTCGATACAATCAACGGTGAGTCCATGAAACTCAAAAAGTGGAGCATTCCATTCGCTATCACGTTTTGCCAAATAGTCGTTCACTGTAACCAAATGCACACCTTTTCCTGCCAACGCATTTAAAAACGAAGGCAAAGTCGAAACCAAAGTTTTTCCTTCGCCAGTAGCCATTTCCGAAATTTTGCCTTGATGTAGAGCCACACCACCTATCAATTGTTCGTCATAATGTACCATGTTCCAAGTAAGCAGATTACCTGCCACACTCCATTTGTTAAGCCAAGTGATAGAATCGCCATCGAGTTCTAAACCATTACCGTTTTTCTGTGCAAAGATTTTGCGGTCATGTTCAGTTGCTTTCACAACTAGTTTGCCATTTTCGGCAAACCTACGAGCAGTTTCTTTTATAATTGCAAATGCACGAGGAAGGATTTCTAATAATATTTTTTCGAGTTCAACATTGCGTTGTTTTTCGAGTTCGTCAATTTGGTTAAAAATCGTTTCCTTTTCGTTTAATGCCATTTCGGCATTTTCTGAAACACTTTTTGATAGTTTACTTATTTCGGTATCGATTTCGGATAAATAATCTGCAATTTTGGCTTTTAATTCCGTTGAAGCATCCCTAAGCTCATTATCACTAAGTTGCTGAAGAGTAGCATATTCGGCTAAAATATCTTCTAATATTGGACGAATAGCTTTGATGTCGCGGTCTGATTTTGTGCCAAATACTTTGGCTAAGAAAGAAAACATACGGTTGTGTATGGGTTAATGAAATGCAAATGTATAAAATTATTCTACTTCATTTTTAACGAAGTTCAATATTACTTATCAAAATTTGTTCCAAATCATAATCCAATAAAATCAAAGTGCAATTTGGCTTTCTGTTTTATTTCAAAAAGCCAAAAAGCCAAAGCGGAATTTTGTTTCCATGCCCTGTTTCAATATCGTCTATAGCCAAATAACTTGCAGGCAAATTTTTGATTTGTTTAAAGGTTTTGTTTTTGCCTCCAACTTCAAAAATATAGGCGTTATCAATCAAGAAATCTCCCGCAGGTGTGTAACTTACATGGTGCGTAGCCCGCAGTTGGTTATAAAAAAATGTTTCTCTCAACATTCCTTTTTCGGGTTTATCACCACAAAGTGCGTAGGCAAGCGATGTGTTTTCAAGATAAATCATTTCAGGTTTTATTAAAATATTTAAGCCTTTTTCGTCTGATATTAAGGTATTTATGAGCCTCGAACGTTCCAAATAAGTTATAAAGTCGTATAAGTGTTTTCTGTCTGTACCAATTTTTGCTGCCAATTCAGAAACATTGGGTTTGAAAGGCACAGATTCGCTAATTGCCATCAATAGCTTTTTTATTTTTACACCCGTGCTAAAATCTATACCTGCCACAATCATCAAATCATTTTCGATAATTAAATTTATAGTATTACGAAGTTTTTCATAAAAACTCAATTTGTTTTCTGCCGAAAACGGATATGCACCCATTTTGAGAAAATTATCAAAATATTTATACGGTTTAAAGCCACTTTCTAGCAAATCGTTGGCGATTTCTACATGTTTAGTGAGCAAATCGTTTATACTTATTGCTGGAAAATTAAGTTTTGTTTCGTAGGCTAAATATTCTCTAAACGACATTGTTTCTAGTTTATAAACCATTGCTCTTCTGCTCAAATCGCCTTGCGTTTTTGCCATTTCTAACACCGAAGAACCAGTAAATAGTACATGCAATTCAGGATAAGTATCATAAATATTTTTGAGTTCGATTGACCAAGTTTCGTATTTATGTACTTCGTCAAGAAAAATATATTTTCCACCTTTTTTGAGAAAATCATCTGCCAAATCAACTAATCTATTTTTTGAAAAATAAATATCATCCATCGAAGCATAAAAACCTTCGGTTGGTGGTATGTTTTTTTCTTTTAATTTTTGTAAAAGTACTGTTGTTTTACCAACTCCACGAGCACCAGTTAAACCAATTAACTTTTCGGTATCGTCTATATGTGTATGCAAATAACGTTTAAAATCTAACGAAGTATTTCGCAATCTTCTGTTTGATTTTTCATACAATTCTTCCATAATTATGTATTTAATAATTACAAAATTATATTATGTATTATTATAAAACAAATAATTTATAAAAATGTAATTATTTTAATACAATTTTATATTTTGTAATATTTTAAAAATATGTTATAATATACTGATAATCAGATATATATAAATAAAAATGCTATTTTTTCAAAAACTAATTATCCCACTCTGTATCATTTCCAGAAAACTTGGAGGAATCAAACATAGAGTTAAAAAGATCTTTAAATTGCAATCCTCGTTCGAGTTTGGCTTTACTAATAAGTGAAAATTCTGCCAATCCGTGCAATACAAAATCCATTAAAAAGAGCTTTTCTTCGTGCTTGGCATTTGGATGGTATTGAGCTACAACTTCGGCTAAACCAGGAATTGATTTTAGGGCTTTTTCGTATGCAATATTTGTGTTTTCTGTTAAAACATCCAACACATTTCCATCGTTAAACCACTGAATAACAGTAGAATATGGATTAACAATTTCTTTTATTGGCAATTCAGGATTTTTGGCTTTGGGCTTCTTTTTAAATTTTTCTGGATCAGGAAAATAGGTTAAAAACAGGCTTCTAACCGATTTTCCAATTAAACTTTGCGAAACAATAAATGGACCTTCTTGCTCACCTTCATAAACCAATTCCATTTTTCCAGTTAGTGCTGGAATCACACCCCAAAAATCGGTCATTCTAACATACGTAGCTTTTTCAGCATTGATGAGCATTCTGCGTTCGGCTGCCGAAACCAGATTTTCAAAAGCCGAAATGGTAAGTCGAGCCGAAACACCACTTTTTGCATCCACAAACTCGCTATTTCTAGCTTCAATTGCGATTTGCTCAATGATATCATAAGCCAATTCGGGAAACGAAACAGCTGATTTTTGAGCTTCTTTGATATTTGCCTCTTGTTTGGTTATTTTTTTTCCTACCTCAATCGATTTTGGATAATGCGTAATAATTTGGCTTTCGATTCGGTCTTTTAGTGGCGTAACAATGCTACCTCGGTTGGTATAATCTTCGGGATTTGCCGTAAAAATAAATTGAATATCAAGCGGCAAACGCATTTTGAATCCTCTAATTTGAATATCGCCTTCTTGCAAAATATTAAACAACGAAACTTGTATACGAGCCTGTAAATCAGGTAATTCGTTGATAACAAATAGTTGGCGGTGCGAACGAGGAATGATACCAAAATGAATTACACGTTCGTCAGAATAAGGCAATTTGAGTGAAGCAGCTTTTATAGGATCCACATCGCCAATCAAATCGGCAACAGAAACATCAGGTGTGGCAAGTTTTTCGGTATATCTTTCCGAACGATGCAGCCATGCAATAGGAGTTTGGTCGCCATGCTTTTCTAAAATATCAAAAGCCGCTCTCGAAAGTGGAGCCAAAGGGTCGTCATTGAGTTCTGTGCCTTCGATGAATGGCACATATTCGTCCAATAAATCTGTCATTTGGCGAGCAATTCGGGTTTTTGCTTGTCCACGCAAACCCAATAAAATAAAGTTATGTTGCGAAAGTATGGCTCGTTCTACATCTGGAATCACCGTATCTTCATAACCCCAAATGCCTTCAAAAACATTTTGTTTTGATTTTAATTTTGAAATTAAATTTTCTCTAAGCTCTTCTTTAATCGATTTTGATTTATATCCTGCTGATTTTAAATCTTTTAAGGTTTTTATTTTTGTAATTTCTTTTTCTGAAAACATAAAAAGGGAATAAGTTTAGTTTAGTAATAACTTTAAAAACAACAGATAGGTTCAATGAATTTTAGAAGAAAAATCTTGAAACCGCCTAACTTATTTTTTATAAAATCTTTCATGTATAAATTTGGATTAGAATATAAAAGCTATATGTAGTTATAAAAATACATTTTATACTTTTATAATTATTGGAAATTATTTGGCATTACGCTATTAATATTCGTGCAAGTTAATACTCCAAAATAGTAATTTCAATTTTAAAAAAAGCAGCTTAGTAATACAAAATTTTTTTAAGACAGTTTACTGCATGTTAGATAAACTTCACGATTTTGTATATATTTATTATTTGCATAGCTAAAGTGATATTTTATAAACCTTTATCATCATAATTAAAACGGTTGAAGACAAAAATGCTTACTATTCTAAATTATTAATAATCAACGTTTAACAAAATAATTACAAATTTATAGAAATGGAACCAAAAAGAAGCACTTACTTTAAGTGCTTATTTCAATCAAATACAATATATTAATTTAAGACACTGTTATGTTGATTTTGAAATATACAAATGAATTTATTAAACTAAAAAAATTAAAATGACTAAATATATTTTGCATTTTTTCATGCTTTTTACTGTACAAAAAGCAATATGTCAAAACATGTTTAAAACCATTATAAAAGATAGCATAAAAAACGAAATTATGATAGGTGTATTTGCAGGCATAAAAGGCACTACGCTTGGAGCAATTTCTAAAGAAAATGGCGAAATCTTGATAAACAATATACCAAATGGAAAGCAAACTGTAATCTTCTCTTTTTTAGGCTATAAAAACTCAGAGTTAGAACTAGAATTCCCGTTAAAAAAAGAAATTCCTTTTGTTCATTTATATGAAGTATCTGATGAACTTGAAGAAATAATTGTTCAAGGCACAAGAAGCAATAAAAGCATTTCTACTATTCCAACAAGGGTAGAGGTTTTGACAGAAGAAATAGATGAAGCAGCGACTATGGATCCAAGTAAAATTGCACATTTGCTTACACACAGTACTGGAGTTCAGGTACAACAAACATCCGCCACAAGCAACACTTCCAATGTTCGTATACAAGGATTGGATGGAAGATATACTCAAATATTAAAAGACGGATTTCCGCTATATGGTGGGTTTTCTGGAAGTTTAAGCATTATGCAAATTCCACCTTTAGATTTACGCCAAGTTGAATATATAAAAGGTTCTGCATCAACTTTGTATGGTGGTGGTGCTATCTCGGGACTCATAAATTTGATTTCAAAAGAACCAACAAGCGAAGAAACAATTTTGCACTTAAATGGTTCGCATATTGGAGCTTTTGATGTAAACATGTTTACTAGCAAGAAATACGAAAAAATAGGATTTACATTATTAGCTCAAAGAAACATACACAGAGCGTTTGATGCCGACAAAGACGGATTTTCTGATATGCCACAACTAGAAAAGTACAACGTTAATCCAAAGTTTGTATTCTATATAAACAATAAAACTAATTTAAACATTGGCGGAACCTTTACTACAGAAAAAAGACAAGGGGGTGATATGAAATTGTTAAACAGCGAAGCTATTTCTGCAAAAAATTTTTACAAAGAAAGGAATGAAATTAGTAGAATTACTACACAAACAAAATTGAGTCATAAATTTGCTGAAAATCAAACATTTGAGTTTAGAAATTCATTCAATATTTTTGATAGGACACTTTTGATAGTTCCTTCGTTTATAGATGGGGATTATAAATTTGCAGGCATGCAATTATCCTCTTTTTCGGAACTTTCATATGTTATTAAACAGAATAAAAATATTTTTATTACAGGATTAAACTTTTATACAGATAATTTTAGAGAAATACCTTTATATGGTATAAACCTAAGAAATGAAGACCGAAAAACCTTAGGTGCTTTTGCTAATTATACCTTTGATTTAGGAGAAAAAGTATCTATTGAAAGTGGTTTGCGTGGAGATTATGTATTGAGCGACAAATTTTATTTTTTGCCTAGAACATCTGTATTATTGAAATGGACGAACCGATTATCCACACGAATTGGTGGAGGAATGGGTTATAGAAATGCAAGCATTTTTAGCCAAGAAGCAGAACTGTTTGGGTTTAAAAATGTGTTGGCATTAAACCGAAACACTACACAATCCGAACGCTCTTTTGGCGGAAATGCTGATATAGGTTATAAATTGCCATTAGGCGACCGAATGTTTATAAATTTCAATCAAATGTTTTTTTATACACACTTAAATAATCCTTTAGTATTACAAAACAATGGAAGTAGTTATGAATTTGTGAATACGTTTGGTTATACAAAAAGTATGGGTACAGAAACTTTTTTTAAGTTTGGGTTTTATGATTTTGTTTTGTTTGTAGGTTATACATACACAGACGCAACCAATCATTTTAATAACACAAAATCCAACGTTACACTAACTCCAAAACATAGTTTGAAAGGCGACTTACTGTATGCTTTGCCAGGAAAATGGAGAATTGGGGTTGATTATGAATTTAAAAGCAGTCAAATATTGAGCAATGGAAACCAAACTCCATCTTTTTGGACTTATGGAGCAGTGATAGAACATTATTACAAAAATTTCACATTTTTTGGAAATGTAGAAAACTTTTTTGATTACCGACAAACCAGACAAGAAAGTTTACTTTCTAAACCGAATAATACCCCACAATTTACAGAGGTATGGGCACCTTTAGACGGATTTGTGTTTAATTTCGGTGTAAAAATAAAGTTATAGAATATCAACTTTGTGATGTTTAGCAATATGACTTATTTTTTTGTAAGACACAATGCATCTATATGGATTTCGAATATTCTACTTTGTTTATTACCCTTTTTAAAAACCTATTCTGGAAATCCAAAAACTTTATTTGCTGTATGTGTGGTAATTTTTTTGATTTCTAATGGCGATGTTTCATAAATATCAGCCAGTTTCTCGACTACAAAAGTTAAATAGCTTGATTCGTTTCTTTTGCCTCTAAATGGATCGGGTGCCAAATAAGGTGCATCGGTTTCGAGTACCAATTGTGAAAGCGGTATTTCTTTCAAAATTTTTGCTAATCCTGCGTTTTTAAATGTAACTACACCACCAATTCCCAAATAAAAATTCATATCTGCCAAACGTTTGGCTTGCTCAATTGTACCCGAAAAACAATGAAAAATGCCAGTTAATGATTTTGAAAAAGGCAATTCTTTTAGTGTTTTTATGGTTTCGTCATTTGCTTTTCGAGAATGAATATTTATAGAAAGTTTATGCTCAAAAGCCCAACGAGCTTGAATTTTTAAAGCTTCGTATTGCTCAGCTTCAAATGTTCTATCGTGAAAAAAATCTAGCCCAATTTCGCCAATTGCGGCAAATTTGTGTGTAGGAAGGTATTTTTCGAGTAGTTGTAATTGTGATTTATAATTTTCTTTTACATTGCACGGATGCAAACCCAACATAGGGAAACAAAAATCAGGATATTTTTTTGTGATTTCCAACATAGGTTCGATGCTTTCGGCATCAATATTGGGAATAAATATTTTTGAAACTCCCGTTTGTTTGGCTCTTTTGAGCATGGCATCTCGGTCGGTTTCAAAATCTACATCATATATGTGTGCGTGAGTGTCTATCATATTGCCAACTGGTTTTAGTGGTTATTATTTTATCTCAATTTTATCAATTTCTTTCATCAATCTATTTGTTTCGGTAAGCGCAACGATGATTTTTTGATAATGCAAAATATCATCAAATTCTAGTTTTCTATCTTTACGGTCTTTGAGCCATTTTTGGGCAGGTTGGTAGCCTCCAATGTAAAAGTTCCAAGCTACTTCGGGTACATTATCAAAATACTGCGTGTCGTTGATGTACACAAGCCCCACCCCAGCCCTCCCCGAAGGGGAGGGAGAAAAACGTGGTTTTACAACTACATTGTTTCCGTCTTCAGGATATTGTGTGATGTATTTTTCAACTGTAGGGCTTTCCAATAAATGGATTTGGCGGAGTTGGCCGCCTAGACTTACCAAGTTTTGAAAACTTGGTAAGTCTTTTGGATATGGCACTCTCGGAAAATCAATTTTTAAAAATTCTTTGTATTGCTCTCTATACGTAGGGGAGTGTAAAACCGCATAGATATAATCTAAAATGTCTATGGGAGCAAAATAATTATTAATGGTTAATGATGAATTATTAATTTTTTCATTTACAAATTCCAAATTTAATTTCTCTGCAATTTGCTTTACAATTTTTGTGTTTAGGTTGGGGGTTCTATCTGTTGATTGACCAATGGTTTGTTGGGCTGTGGCTTCGGGATAGAGGTATAGAGGAAAAAAATAATTTCCTTCTTGTCCTTTATTTGAAATTAAGCACCTATCACTAATTTTTTTTGAAATGAATAAATGAAAGAATGACTTACTCGATAATATTTTTGTTGTAACCAATGCAATATTTTCTTTGAAAAAATGTTTTTGTAAATCAACTCTCAATCTTTGAATTAGTTGATTATTGTATAAAAATTTCCGTTCATCAAAAACACGATAATTATATGTTATGATTTCATGTTCTAGAAAATCTATTTTGTAATTGGTTAATTGAGACTTTAAGTTTTCCGTATTACTCGACACGAAAGTTTCATCTTTTCCCGTTGCAGAACCCATTTTGTAAAAATTAAACAACTCATCAACCTTAAAGCCTTTTTCATATAACCCTGATTGGTCAAAATTCTTCTTCACCAAAAAGAAATTAGGAGCTTCTGGTTTCAACTCATTCCAGCTAATGGTACTTAGGGAGTTTTCACTCAAAAAATCATACTTAAATTCTCGCTTGCCTTGCAAATCAAAATGAAAAACTTGGGCTGGTTTCGTTTCTTTATTCATGATCAGTTTCTATATTTTTCAATTGTTGGGTAAGTTGCTCCATCGTTGGCAAGCCCAGTTTGATGTTTTCTGGCAGTTCAGTATAGCGGTATTCGCTTACACCTATGGGTTTATTTATATCTTTCAAGGCAAATTCTACTTCGTAATTGTCCTTATTTTTACAAAGCAAAATGCCAATGGTAGGATTGTCGGTTGGGTCTTTTACCAATTCGTTGATGGCTGAAATATAAAAGTTGAGTTTGCCTATAAATTCGGGTTCAAACTCTTGATATTTTAGTTCTATCACGATATAACATTTTAGTTTGGTGTGATAGAATAGTAAATCTGTACGGTATTCTTTCGTGCCAATTTTGAGTAAATATTGCTGCCCCATGTAGGCAAAACCTTTGCCCAATTCGAGCAAAAACTGCGAAATGTGTTGCACCAGTTTTTGCTCCAAATCTTTTTCCTTAGCTTTTTCTGAAAGGGTTAAAAATTCAAAATGATATGGGTCTTTGAGTAAGGCATTAGCCAAATCGCCTTGCGTTTCGGGCAATACGTTCTTAAAATTGGTAATGGCACTTCCTTGTCTTTTAAACAGATTGGTCTCTATTTGGTACTCAAGCACCGCTCTACTCCAATTGTTTTCCACCGTTTTTTCGATATAAAAACAGGCTTCCGATTTGTTCTTTATTTTCTGGATAATTAAAATATGGCTTCCCCAAGGAATATTAAAAAATATCTCATTATCAAACAGTTGCAATTGCGAAACGACCCGTTTCGCAATTGCAAAAATGGGCTCATCTAATTGCGAAACAACTTGTTTCGCAATTGCAGAATTAGGTTCATCCAATTGCGAAGCAGCTTGCTTCGTATTTGAAAAATAGAATAAAGTCCATTGCCTAACCAATTCCAGATTTCGCTTTGAAAACCCCGTCATTAAGGGAAATTCAGCTTGCAAATCTTTACTCAGTTGTCCTAAAAAGTTGCTCCCCCAATTGCTTGCTTCTTGCTTTGCAATAATTTGAATGCCCAAATCTAAATAAAGCATAAGCATCTCTTTATTAATGGATATAGAGGCTTTTATTTGAGACTTTTTTACATTTTCTTTTATAGTATAAAGCCAGTTTTTATAACCGGAATCGGAAATCAAATTGCTCATATTATTGCTTTTTTTTCTTTACAAAAATATTAATACTCACCCCTTGCATAATGTCAAATACGTTTTGATCAGGACTGCCATCTAGGCACACTTCCTTTTTCTTTGCGTTGCCATGTAGGTCTAGTATATATACCTTGTCAAACGTTTTCATCAATTCTTCTCTCATTTTTCGGTGAATAATACCATCTATAAAACTATTATTGGAAATAAATGCCAAAATACCTTCTCCCGTTTTTTCTACATAATATTGCCCTAAACGCAAAAATTTGATATAATCATCCGAAAGCGGGTTAAATAATTTTTGAAATTTGGTCAATAATCAAAGGAGTCAACGCATTGCCTCCGACTGATTCTAAAATTGTCCTAATGGTTTTTAAAGATTCATTGATAATTATGTTTTTGGGTTTTGCTGATTTCCTTTGTATTTCTATAGTTTGAAGTTCACTTATTAGTTCGTTTTGTAAGTCATTTGATAGTTGTAAACTGTCCTTTATTTGGTTAAGAGAATTGATTATTTCATTTAAATCAACGGATGTTTGTTCATTATACACAAAGGAGGTATTTGAATTAGTTGTTCCTTGTTGCAATGAAGAATTATTCATTGTCCCAATGTTTATGATGTTAAATGGCAAAAAGTGTTCTGTTGGCTTTGTTGGATTTTCAATTGCTTCTTCTACTTCTTTCACTCCCCAATGTGTTAATGAAATGCCACCCCCTAAAGTTTGTGATTTAACTAAGTTTTCTCCAATGAGAAAATCAACCACTTGACCTGTTTCACTACGGTCTAAATTTAATTCTTTCCCTACTTCCCACATTATAAATATTAAATTAGTATTTCCATTAGATTCAGTGTATAGGTAATTCAGAAATAAAAATCGATTTTTTTTCTTTTGTTCTAATGACATACTTTTATAATTTTTCTGCTGTTTTTATATATTGTAGTTGTTCCTTATTCTATCTCAATTTTATCAATCTCTTTCATCAATCTATCTGTCTCAGCTAGGGCAACGATTATTTTCTGATAATGTAAAATGTCGTCAAATTCTAGTTTTCGGTCTTTGCGGTCTTTGAGCCATTTTTGTGCTGGCTGATAGCCACCAATGTAAAACTCCCAAGCTATTTTTGGCACATTGTCGAAATATTGAGTGTCGTTTATAAATACTTTTCCGTTTTCGTATTTTGGTTTTGTAACTACATTGTTTCCATCTTCAGGATATTGTGTGATGTATTTCTCAACAGTTGGACTTTCTAATAAATGGATTTGGCGGAGTTGGCTGCCTAGGCTTACCAAGTTTTGAAAACTTGGTAAGTCTTTTGGATATGGCACTTTTGGGAAATCTATTTTTAAAAACTCCTTGTATTTTTCTCGGTATGTTGGAGAATGCAAAACAGCATAGATATAATCCAAAATGTCTATGGGTGCAAATGTATCTTTGGTTGTTTCTTTTTCGTTAGTAAAAGTTAAGCCCAATTTATTAGCAATTTGATTAACCAATTCTAAATTAAGATTTGGCTTTTTTTCAAATGTTTGCCCTATAGTTTGTTGACCGTTGTTATCGGGATATAAATAAAGTGGAAATAAATTTACTCCGCCACGTCTGAAAATATTTGCATCAACTGGATTTTTAGAAACAGTTGTTAAACACCATTCAATATCTCCAATTGCTAATCCTTGTCTACCAATGCCAAGTATTATATTTTCTTTATTTTTAGAATGAATTAATAGTTCTTTTCTTGGTCTATCAACTACAATTTTATCGAAATAAATATATTTTGTTTCAAATGGTCTATAATTACATTTAATTATTTCTTTTTCTATATCAACTTTTGAAAATTCAGTTTGTGCTTTTTGTATATTAAAATCAGTTGAAGATTTAACTCCAAACTCTTTTGAAATTTCATCTTCTGAATTTTTATTTTGAGAAAATTTATATAGTCTATTTGCTAAATGTGTTTTGCTATCATCAATGCAAAAATCATCTCTATGAGTTTGAAAACCCATTACATTTATTTGAAACAAAGTAGTAGGATTTATACCATTATTGTAACTCTTTAACAATGTATCATCAATTTTCTTGAACAGATAATTGTTTTTAAATGGGTCAAAACTATTAAATGCAATATGTTTAAGAGAGTTGTCGGAAAGGAAGTCATACTTAAATTCACGTTTCCCGAATAAGTCATAGTGAAATACTTTGCCTAATTCGTTTGCTTTCTTTTTGCCTGTTTTTACGAAAATATTTATTGAAACTCCTTGCTCAATATCAAATACATTTATGTCTGCACTTCCATCAGGTGAAGTTTCTTTTTTCTTGGCGTTTCCGTGTAAGTCAATAGTATAAATTTTGTCATACGTTTTAAGCAAGTTCCACCGCATACCACGAAAAGTAGGATTATCTAAAAAGCCGTGAGGATTAATAAAGGCTAAAATACCACTTCCGTTTTTTTCTATAAAGTGCTGTCCATAACGCAAGAACTTAACATAATCGTCATTTATAAATTTTGAGTTTTGTTCTTTCAGTTTTTCTTTTCCACCTGGCTCTTTTTTGTAATCTTCCATCAGGCCCATAATCCACTGACCTTTATTAGCACTTTCTCCGCTGTATGGCGGATTTCCAATTACACACATTACAGGAGTATCTCTTTTTATGTGATTGGCTTCGTTGGCTTCTGTGCTTAACCAATTGGCAAAGAGCGTTCCTGTGTCGGGGTGGCTTTCTTCTAAACTGTTGGTCAAATAAACTCTGAACCTTTGGTTTGT
>RDZG01000125.1 GCA_004293915.1 Bacteroidota bacterium
GTTTACCCTCTAAAAATAGTTATTTATTCTTTATTTTCCAATCTTTATTTTAATATATTTACAAAAAAATAAACGGTAGTTTTTTCACAGACTGACGTTTTGGGCAAGCGTAAGAGAAAAACCAGCTCTTCGGAATATATAATTCCGAAGCCTTATCACAGGTTCTTTGAACCGTACTTCTTGTTCTGTGTGTCACTGAACACGGTTTATGATGCCTTGCGGAAAATCTCGAATAGGTTGATGTAAATACGTTACTTTTTCTAAAAATCAAAATGAATTGAATTTATTGCAATCATTTTTTACTTACTAAAACTTTGTTTTACTTTTGTGCGTATCGAAATATAGATTTTTGATTTTAAAATTATGAAAATAGCTCTTTTGCGTGTAGGAATTGATAAAATATGTGGTGGTATTCATTCGCCAATTTTTAAAGATGGTACTTATGAATTTATCCCAATTCCAGAATATTATTATAGAAATCATGCTTTTGAGTCGAAAAAAATGCCGACTTACAGCACCGAAAAAGGAAAAAAAGGAAAGCCTTTTATAAATTATTTCAAAGCCGAAGGCAAAGACAAAGAGCAACACAAAGATTGTCCAATTCATGCCGATCCTGATTTTGAAACTTTTACCTATGGCGATGGAAATTATACTAAAAATGCATTAGTAAACCTCAACAAAGGCGATTTATTGGTTTTTTATGCCTCTATGGAAGGCTATGATTTTGAGAAAGAAGCGGGAATGTATCTGTTTGGTTATTTTGAAGTTGATCATGCGCTTTTGGCTGTTGAACAAGACCAATACGAGCTTTTAGCAGAAGATTTTGCCAAAAATTTTCATGTAAAAAACAAAGAAATTTTTGATAGAGATATTCAAAATCCCAAAAATAAAGGCTTAAAATTAGTTAAAGGTACAGAAAATAGTCGCTTGTTCAAATATGCTTATTCGATTAGCAGAATGTTACCAAGTGAGGCAAAAAAAGATGCCGTTCATGTGATTTCAGACGAAATGCTACAAATATTTGGAAACTTTGGTGGGAAAATTGCGATTCAAAAAAATCCAATACGCTGGATAACCAACAAAAAACTTGCCGAACAAACAGCTAAATGGCTAAAAACGTTGGAATAACTATTTCTTATCAATTAAATTGTATATATTTACTAAGTGTATTCTACTATATCAATGAAAAATATAAAACATAATTCAATACATTTACCAGTAATGATTGAACAAGATGAAGATGGTGTTTTTATAGTTTCTTGTCCGGTGCTAAAAGCCTGTCACTCGTATGGCAAAACAGTTGACGATGCACTTAGTAATCTTAAAGAAGTTATTGAAATGATTCTTGAAGATGAAAAACCAGTTAACTTAAATAGTTTTGTTGGTTTTAGAGAAATGGAATTTGTTACAGCATAATTTATGTTAGTATGAGTAACAAACAAATTGTTCTTTCAGGAAAAGAATTTATAAAATTATTACAACATCTAGGTTTTGAAATTATTCGGATTAATGGCTCACATTATAGATTAAAGCATCAAGACGGAAGAGTAACAACAATACCAGTTCATAAAAATGATGATTTACCAAAAGGTCTTATGCGTAAAATAATACGAGAAGATTTAGAATTAGAACTCGATATATTTGAAACAATCTATAAAAACTGGAAATAACATCTATAATTCTGGCACAAAATTTTCGCCAAAGTTTTGTAGCCAATTTTCTAATTTTAATTTGTTTTCTTTGCTTTTTTCAAGTGCTTCGCTGTATGCTAGGTTTGAAAACGTTACCATTTCGTATTGCGATTGCCATTTTTGAGGATAGTTAGTAATGATATTTGATTCCATTTTTTTGAGTTTTAAAAAATGTTCATCGGTTACTAAATCCCTCATTTCTAAAAAGTTATCTAAAGCCATTTGAGCAATGGCATCTGTATTTGGTTTTCTAGAAAGTTCAAATTCCGAAAATATTTCAGTCCAATTTTCTGGTTTTTTTTCTATTAGCTCCATCAAAATGCTACAATCTTCGAATCCACAATTCATGCCTTGTCCGTAAAATGGCACAATGGCGTGTGCGGCATCGCCAAGCAAACAATAATTGTTTTTATGCCATGGAAAAGTTTTTATTGTTACCAAACTGCTTATCGGATTTTGTTCGAACTGCGTTTCAAAATTTGGCATAAGTGCCAGTGCATCAGCAAAATAAGTTTCAAAAAAATACTTTGCTTTTTGGATTGTGTTTAAGTTTGCAAAAGATACTTCTCCTCTATTTTGCAAAAAAAGCGTACAAGTAAAACTGCCATCTAAATTTGGCAAAGCAATGAGCATGAAACTTTCTCTGGGCCAAATATGCAACGCATTTTTGTGGAGTTGCCAATTGCCATTTGCATCAGCAGGAATGTGAAATTCTTGGTAGCTATGTTCCAAGTATTTTTGTTCGTAATCAAAACCGCTATTTTTTATCAACTCGCTTCTTACCAACGAAAAAGCTCCATCGGCAGAAAAACAAAGTTTTGGATTGATTTTAATGTATTCATTTTCAGCATTTCTAAAACCAATAGTATTTGAGTCTATTTCAACTTTTGTGGCTTTATATTCAAAATGTAACGCTACACCAAGTTTTTCGGCTTCGTTTAATAAAAGCTTGTTTAATTCGGCTCTTGAAACCGAAAAAATAGCTTTTTTACCATCATGCAAACTATAGGGTTGCATTTTTTGCTGTCCATCAAAGGTATGAATCATGCGTCCAAACATGGGAATTGCAATTTTTTCGACTTCTGTTTTAAGCCCCACTTTTTCGAGTGCTATCCAGCCTCGTGTGCTCAAAGCCAAATTTATAGACCGTCCAGCTACTAAATTTTGAAGCCTAATATCAGGTCTTTTTTCGTAGATAACAGACTGAATATTATGCTTTTTAAGAAATATTGATAATAAACTTCCTACCAATCCACCACCTAAAATACAAACCGAATCCACCATTTTTTTCTATCTTTGTTTTTATGAATTGTAAACATATAAAAACAGTATTTCAGGCACAACTTTTAGTGATAATAAGTATTTGTATTTTTTCAAAATGTATAAATCCAATTAAAAACTGTACATCTTGCCCCGAACAACAAAAAGTGAAAACTAAAGCACCTAAAAATGAGCGTATGCGTTAATATATTCTGATAATGTTTAAAAGAATTTTCAAAAAAATTAAACTTTTCGATTTTAAATTTTAGTATTGTAGAAAATATAACAAAGCCACAAAAACATTGATTTCAAAGAAAATAATAACCACAAATATAGCTGTAATTGGCGGAGGAAGTTGGGCAACAGCACTCGTAAAAATTCTTTCGGAAAATGATGTAAAAATCAAATGGTGGATTCGCAATTCGGACACAGTAAATTTCGTAAAGCATTTTCATCATAACCCAAAATATTTGAGTGATGTGCAGCTTAATATGAAAAAAGTTAAGCCTGAAACCAATATTAAAAAAGCTATTGAAGGCACTGATTATGTGATACTTGCCATTCCGGCAGCTTTTTTGAAAGAAGCCTTAAAACCACTATCAAAAGAAGATTTTAAAGGCAGAATTGTGGTTTCTGGTGTAAAAGGAATTGTGCCTAGTTCGAATCAATTGATTACTGATTTTATGGAACGCCAATTTGCTGTTCCCGAAGAAGATTTGTGTGTGATTGGCGGTCCGTGCCATTCAGAAGAGGTTGCTTTAGAAAAACAATCTTACTTAACCATTGGCTGCAAAGATTTTAACAATGCCATACAATTTTCTAATTTACTAACCTGTAGATATGTAAAATGCAATGCCATGACCGATGTGTATGGCATCGAAATTTGTGCGATAATGAAAAATGTAATTGCCATGCTCACGGGTATTACACACGGTTTGGGTTATGGCGATAATTTTCAGGCGGTATTAATTTCAAATGCCATGCAAGAAGTAAAACGCTATTTAGACAACACCGCACCAACAAATCGAGATTTATTTGCTTCTGCCTACTTGGGTGATTTATTAGTAACTTCTTACTCAAATTTTAGTCGAAATCGTATGTTTGGAAACATGGTCGGCAGAGGATATTCTGTAAAAGCTATGATGGAAATTATCAAACATCAAGATATTGATATGCCCATTTTAAAAGCGGTATATCATATCATGTACGACAAAATTAGCCCAGCAGTAGAAATTCAAATATTGAAAAATTTATTGAAATAAGGTGAAAACATCTTTCCCGATAGTTAAAAAAAACTTTTTAATTTTCGTTGGAATTTATGTTTTGTTGTTCTTTTTTCTATATCAACTTTGGTATAAAAATCAGCTTACTGCCAATTTTCATTTTTTTAACGATGCCACAGAATGGCTTGGAATGGACAAATGTGGGCATTTTTTTGTTTCCTATTTTGCTAACATTTTATAAATTATCTGAACAAAAGCCACCACTATTTTCTGCTTTTTTTGGATTTTTTTGCCAATTTCCTATTGAAATTTTTGATGGATTTTCTTTTGGATATGGATTTTCTGTTTTTGATTTACTGGCAAATTTTGCAGGAGCAAGTTTTGCTTATTTTCAATTTATAATCTGGAAACGACAAATTATATTCCCACAATTTATTTGCTGCTCAACGTCCCGAATTATTAGGTTTTACAATTCTTGAACAGATTATAAAAGATTATAATGGACAAATTTATTGGCTCAGTTTCAATCCAAATGATATCATAAAAAGAAAAATTTTACCTGATTGGTTTTTAGTTTCAGTAGGCTATGGAGCAACAGAAATGTTATCTGGACATGCGAAAAACGATGAAAATGATACTAGAAATGCAAATATTTACCTTTCGATTGACATCAATTGGATGTATTTTAATTCAAAGAATTATGTTTTAAAATTTGTTTTAAGCTTGTTGTGTCATATTAAAATTCCTTTATTTATGAAGTTATAAATAAAAAAATAGAAATAAACCATAAAATATTTGTATAAAAATGAGAATAAATATATGTTTGCAGTATTAAAACAATCGAACAAAATTATGTTAAGAAATTTATATTCAATTCTTGTACCAGCAACTTTTATACTTTTGGCTTCTTGCGGAGGAGCACCAACACCAAATTCTTGTTTTAAAATAACAAAAAAACTTGGCTATGATAAAGCATCCAAAACTGCTAAAGTAGAGGAAATTTCAACAGCTAGAATGGGAGATACTATTTATTTTGTGGCTTGCGATAATAAAGACCAATTTTATTCTGTTTGGACAGGCGATAAAGGCTATGACAAATCTTTGGTTCCAGCTAAAGAAGCTGAAAAATCTGCAACTGTTTCTGGTATTGCATTATTAAAATCAGATACTTTGGCTTCTGTTCCACATGTTTATAAAACAGAAAATACTTTTAATATTGTTTTTAATTCTTCAAATATTAGCTCAGATTTAAAAACTGATAAATCAGCAACTTCTGAAAAGAAAATCATTATTTCAGGTACAAATCCTGGCTTTCTGTTAAAATAAAATTTAATTTCAATTCGTTACTGTAAGGAAATCAAGAAATTGGTTTCCTTTTTTATTGCATTTGTTTTTTTAGCCAATCTATTTCTTTAATTATGGATTCAACTAATGGCAATTTTTCTACTCCTGGTAAAATATCCCAGGTATAGGTTTCGATTTCGAGTTGAGTACTTAAGTTATGTTTTGAATTAAGTTTAATTATGGTTTCAATATCACTTCTGGTTGAAACAATTTCAGAAAAACTTTCGGCATAAATCGGAACATGAAAATGAATTCGCCATTCTACACTTTCATTATTAATATTTTCGATGGCAAGATTCAAATCTTTATGGTGAATAAAATTTCCGTTTTTGGTATGTTCTACAACTTGGTGCAAATAGGTTGATTCCACAAATTTTGATAAATGGTTAAGCGTTTGATGCTTTGAATAATCATTAAATACAACTTTTAGTGCCGAACTAATTTGAAATTTTCCAATTTTGATTCCATGTATTTGTAAATTAAAAATCGCATTTTCATGGTTTTCAAACATCACAGCAAAATGGCAAACATCATAACAAATTGTAATATATCGTTTAACTAATTCAGTTTCAAAACCTTGATTTTTAGCTTCTTGCAATAAATAAGTTGTGTAAAATGTAATAAACTCGGTTGAGTTTTCTAAAAGTCCATCGGGTTCTGGTTCGATATCCAAATGAATATATTTTCCAGTAATCTGCTCTAAATCAAATAAATAGCGAGCAGTTTTGATTAAGTTTTTGGCAGAAATTTCAAAAGCTTTTACTTTTTCTTCATCAGAAATATGCCAATATTTATACGACAAAGGAGAAGTAGAAATTCCCTGTTCGTTTCCAATATTAGGTAATTGAGCCATTATTTTTGCAAAATTGCAAGTATATTTTACTCTTTCTTCGGAAAGCCAATCGGGAGAATGCACATTTTCTTTCACTTTTGTATGATGAAAATCGCCAAAAGGAAAAGCGTTTCCTGTAAAAACATATATATTATGCAGTTGAAGCCAAGTTTTTAAATGCAATAAATTATCATTTTCAAAAAGCTCGTTTACAGTTTGGTTCGATAATCTCAATCCAATTCCAAAAGGTTCGGAATTGCAAACAGCCATTTTTATTGGCAAAAGATTGATTTTTAAACTTTCAAAAACCTCATCAAAGCTTTCGCCAGCATGAATATTTGTACAATACGAAACATGTTTGCCATTTTGAAGCATATATTTTTGATTTTATTTTCAAATAAACAGTATTTATAGAATTATATCTCAGCAAAATGACAAACTGTTTTTTTATTTTACTCTTTGTTAATAAATTGTAAATTTATAATTACTTAAAAATCAATTACTTATATATTATTTACAAAATATTTTTAAAAATATTTAATCTAATATTAACAAATTGTTAATATTGTCGTATATTTGTTCATATAAAATTAACATTAATTAAAATATACCCAATTATGAAAACTATATCATTTATGATTGCCTCAGTAGCAATACTTTCATTATCGAGTTGTTCTAAAACTTTGGTTCTTTCAGATGGAACTTCATCAAAAGAAATCAAAATGATTGGTAAAATAAATTCTACTACATCAAGCGAAGGGAATTTTGTTAATTTTGTGAGTGTAAAAGGCACACATTATCATATAGATTTATCTAAATATTCTTATACTATTAAAGGAGAAAATACTGCTTCAACTGGCTCAATCAGTTTGAAATAATTTTAATTCATTTTAAATAAAAAAGGCTACTTTCTATTAGAAGTAGCCTTTTTTATTTTCTAAACAATCGGATTAAATATATTGATTAATTAAATTTTCGAACAATTCTTGTTTTCCACTAGCTTGTTTGATTTCTGTTTTGTGAGCTAAATCTCTCAATTCGGCTAATCCAAGTTTGCCCTCCTCGTATAATTTTCCATTTCCAGTATCAAAAGAAGCATATCTTTCGGTACGTAATTTTAAGAAATCTGATTTTGTTAAAACATCATTTGCAATTAACAAAGCACGAGCAAAGGCATCCATTCCACCAATATGAGCATAGAAAATATCTTGCAAATCCGTTGAATTTCTACGGGTTTTTGCATCGAAATTTACACCACCTGTAGTAAAACCACCTGATTGCAAAATTACTAACATAGCTTCGGCTAATTCAAAAAAGTTTACAGGAAACTGATCAGTATCCCAACCATTTTGATTGTCGCCACGGTTGGCGTCTATCGAACCTAGCATTCCTGCATCGGCTGCAACTTGCAATTCATGATCAAAAGTATGGCTTGCCAATGTCGCATGGTTTACTTCAATATTTAATTTAAAATCTTTTTCAAGTCCATATTGGCGTAAAAACCCAATCACAGTAGCCGAATCAAAATCGTATTGATGTTTAGTTGACTCCATTGGCTTTGGCTCAATTAAAAAAGTACCTTTAAAACCATTTGCACGAGCATAATCTCTTGCTTTTGTTAGAAACATACCCAAATGTTCGGTTTCACGTTTCATATTGGTATTGAGCAAACTCATATAACCTTCTCTCCCACCCCAAAATACATAGTTTTCGCCACCCAAAGCTATAGTTGCATCTATTGCATTTTTAACTTGTGTGGCAGCGTGTGTCAAAACCGAAAAATCAGGATTAGTAGATGCACCATTCATGTATTTTGGATTTGAAAAAACATTTGCTGTTCCCCAAAGCAATTTCACACCAGAATCAGCTTGTTTTTTCTTCAAATAATCTACTGTTTTGGATAAATTACTTTCGTATTCCGATAAACTTTTGCCTTCAGAAACCAAATCAATGTCATGAAAACAATAAAAAGGTATTCCTGTTTTGGTAGCAAACTCAAAACAAGCATCGGCTTTATCTTTTGCATGTTGGATAGCATCAGCAGCATGCGAGTCCCATGGAAAAACTTTTGTTCCTGGTCCAAATGGGTCGCCACCGGTGCCACAAAGCGTGTGCCAATAAGCAACTGCAAACCTAAAATGGTCTTTCATTGTTTTACCAGCCACTATTTTGTTGGCATCATAAAATTTGAATGCTAGAGGATTTTTTGATTCTTTTCCTTCATAAGTAACTTGTTTTACAAACGGGAAGTACTCTTGATTTCCAATGGATAATTTCACTTTGATATAGTTTTGATTGAAGTACAAATCAAAATCAAATTTTAAGTTTTTCCAAGCTTATGAAATATTATTGTTTTGAAATTGGAATGATGGATTCTAATTGAAAAGCCTAGACGAGCCACAATCGACCTCGTTTTCAACAGAGTGGATTGTATTATAAAATAAATGCCATTGGGGTCTATTATTCTATATTTAACCCAATCGACCTCGTTTTCCAAGGGGTCAGTTGAGACATTCGTTTTTAACTATTAAATATGCACCGTGGTCTGTGGCACACAGAACACAAAAATAATATGTTGTCTCGTCCTAAAAAAAGTTTACAGTTTATTGATTAATCCTGATACAAATTTACACTTTAATTTTAATCCTAAAAACCGTTTACATTTGCTGAACTG
>RDZG01000094.1 GCA_004293915.1 Bacteroidota bacterium
ATTCGGTCAATTTGTAAGTCTCTATTGTTGCCATTTTTATATATACTTTAATCCGTTTTTTACTCTTCAAAACGGTCAACGTATTTCAGGCACCGACAAATGGTTATCTGCCATTCCTACTTTTAAACTCTTTTAAAAAAGTTTTATCAATTGAGATTTCTTGGTTTTCTATAAAAACAGTGAGATTCCGAACGGCTTGAATTTTGCTAAAAGGAAGGATAAAACTTCGGAGTACACGAACATTTCCACCCATTTGTCGCATAATTTATATCCTTCTTCTCAATAAATTCATGATTAACTAAGAATTTATCACTTTTGAAATATTAATAAAATTCAAAGAAAATATTAATCGGATTATAAAACTAAAACTATGCGAAATCAGGTTGTCAAATATTCAAATCTTATTTATATAGTAGCAAGTTTAAGTGTCTTAAAACTACATGCTCAAGATACTAAAATTAGGTTTTATGCACATACAGGAGCATTTTACAATCATCAACAAGACACAAGCAAACTAGCATTTAATGTTGGTGGATTAGATTTGTTACTCACATCGCAAGTAACAGATAGATTATCTATTTTAAGTGAAACTTTTATTGGTGCAAAAAGCACTGGTGTAAATTTTTTGAATTACAATATCCAACGATTATTTGTGAATTATAATGTCCATGATTATTTGAAATGCTTAACCCTTATGGATATTGGAATTCTACTTACAACTATGGCTTTGTGTTGATGCCAACGATTGAAAAACCAACTATAGTACAAGATAGAGATCAAGCAGGACAATTAAACACTTTGAGTGTAGGTTTACAATTAGATGCAGATAATATTGGAAGTAAAAAATTTGGGTACAAGCTTTTTATTAATAATGGCAATTCGGGTACTGACATCACATCTTATAGATTAGGAAAATCTATTACTGCACAAATAAAATTTGAACCCTTAGAAAATTTAAAACTATATGTAACAGGAGCAACCGATGTGATACAAACAAAACTTTTTGCAAGTACTTTAAATATCCAACCTTCTAATTTGCCATCAATAAACTTTAATTATCCAGAAATAAATCAAAATATAGCCAGTATTGGAGTTGCTTACTTTAATCCTGACAAAAAGCTGGAATTTGCAACAGAATACTTTTATATCAATAACAGCGAAACAAATTTAAGCTATCATACCCATGCAGGATATGCATATGTAGGCTATAAGCTACACAAAAAATTTGTGCCTTACAGTACTTTTAATATAAATTATACAGATAATGTAATTAGCAATTTTGCCCTTTCAAATAAAAGCTATCTAGGAATTGGAGCACGATTTTTATTCAATTCACTTGCTGTTCTTAAGCTTGAATATAGATATGGTAATATAGAAACTTCTAATCTAAATTCTTTTACAGGCGATATAAGATATATTTCGAAATATACTTATGTTGAAAATAAAGTTTCATTACAATTTGCAGTAGCCTTCTAAAATTCACTAGCTCATGTTACCTTTTATTAATTTCAGGTCTAAATTTTATATTTTTTTTAAAAAATCAACATTCCTTTTATTGGTTTTAGGAATGATTAATGGTCTGCTTGCTTTCAAGAATAAACCCCAAGGCGGAACATTGGCTATTATTGTTAATAAAGAAAATAAAATCTCAGAGATGACCGAAGGACAGATTAAGCTCATTTGGTTGAAACGAATAAAAAAAAGATGGGCAGAAATCAATAAAGCTATACGACCTGCCGACCGCAAAAAGAAATGCACAGAAAAAGAAGCATTTTATGATAAAATTCTGAGTATGCAACCTGACGAAGTAGAATTATATTTTGCAAAAATACAATTCGAGAATGCCGAAAAACCACAAGAAAAACTAAATAGCGACCAAGAAATGATACAATATATCAGTGAAGAAATTGGCGGAATAGGATATGTAAATTTGAATTCAATTTCTGATAAAGATAAAGAAAATATAAAAATAGTTTTCACAATCGCTATGTGAAAACCCAATAATTCTATCTCAATAGAATCATTTCTAAGACTCAAACCTGATTAGAAATTTGAAAATTAACAATAAGCAGATTGCAATACAGGCTGATTAGTTTGCCTATAATTCTTTATGTAAAAATAGATTTAGCACATTAAAAAATGTTTCAGAATGAGAAATGCATTTTTCAAAAATTTTAAAATATCACATAAAATAGCCTTTGGATATGGCTTTACTATATTAATGGTGGTAGTAGCAGGTATAACAAGTGTTTCTACAGTTCTTAGACTTGTTAATCTTGACCATAAAATATCTGAAAGCTACTTGCCCTCTGTTGAAACATTAAAGGTATTAGAAAACACCATCATAACTTCTTCTAAATATACCGAAAATTGGATTTATTTACCTAGCGTTGAAGACAAGGCTAAGCTAAAAGCCATACAAGAAAAAGATTATTTTAATATCAAGTTGAAATTTAACGAACAATTAGATTTATGGGAAAATGCAAATGAAATCAAAAATGGACTAGACTTGCTCAATAATATTGATATTTTAGTAGAAAATCAGCTAAGAATAATGAATCTACTAATTATAGATGATGATTATGTAAATGACAAAAAAGTAGAAGAAGCCATTAAGATTTTAGAAACTCAAGTAATAGTTTATAGAAAGAAAACTACGGCTGAAATTGATTACTTATTAAGATTAAAAAACAAACAATTACAAAAAGCAAAATTAGAAAAGGAATCTATGGCAAGTTTTCTAATTTACATGATGGTGATGATAAGCATATTTACTGTTTTAGTTGGTATCTATGCTTCCATACTTACTACAAAAAGTATCGTTCTGCCTATAAAATTGCTTAAAGAAAACATATTGGAACTTAGCAAAGGCAATACCACTATTTCTCCAATTCTCGCCAATGACGAAATAGGAGAAATGGCAAATGCTTTATTTATTTTAACCAACAATTTAAAAAATGTACGAGATTTTGCCAAAGAGGTAGGAAAGGGGAATTTCGAAACCACCATAAGTGTTTTTAATAACGAAGGCGAATTAGGCACTTCATTAGCAGAAATGAGAAAAGGGCTACAAAATGTGGCTTTTGAAGACAAAAAAAGAAACTGGGTAAATCAAAATCTAGCTAAAGCAAGTGAAATTCTAAGAAATGTAAATATTTCATCAAACGAACTGTATTTTAATATTCTTAAATTTATAATCAAGGCTTTAGATGCCAATCAAGGAGGTTTTTATATTGCAAAAGATAATGAAGAGACAGGCAAAACAACTCTGCATTTAGAAGCTTGTTTTGCTTATGAAAGAAAAAAATATGTGGATCATTCAATTGAAGTAAATAAAAAAAGTTATGAATCAGATGGATTAATCGGGCAAGTGTTTTTGGAAAAAGATACTTATATATTGACTGATATTCCAGAAAATTATCTCAAAATAACCAGTGGTTTGGGAGAATCTACCCCAAAATTTGTAGTAATTGTACCTATTAAAATTCATGATGATATATATGGCATTTTGGAAATAGCCAGTTTTAATCATATTCCGCAGTATCAAATTGAGTATTTGGAAAAGATATCTGAGTCTATAGCCTCGACTATTTCTAATATGCATACCACAGAACGTACTGCTATATTATTATCTCAATCTCAACTACAAGCAGAGCAAATGAGGGCAACAGAAGAAGAACTGAGGCAAAACCTAGAAGAATTACATGCCACTCAAGAACAAATTATAAGACAAAGTAAAAATAACTCGCCACGCAAAAAAATGTAATCATGCGATTGGCTTTAGATTTATTTGTTATCCTATTAGTTGAAATACAATTTTTTATATTACATAAGTGATACCAAATCTGAATACTTTAAGAATTTGGCATCCATACTTGCCAAACTATATTTTTCATAAATAGCTGTTGAAATAATCAACCTATCGAAAGGATCTCTATGGTCATCAAATAAAGGCAATTCTTGATAAGTTTGCAAATGCGAATTTTCTACTGCAATGATTTGAATACCAATGTTTTCTACTTCTGAAATAAATTCTTGGATTGAAATGTTAAATATTGGCAATTTTCCAAGTTTAAGTTTAATAGCAATTTCGATAAAGCTATATTGGCTTACAAATAATTGATTGCTTGTATCTTCTAAAATTATTCTATGTTTTCGATTAAGTTTTTGGTTGTCTTCTAGCAACCAAATAAGAATATGAGTATCAAGCAAAACATTCATAACTACATATATTCCTTTAAATCGTCCAAAGGATCATCAAAATTGTCAGATGCAGATATTTTACCTTTTAAAATACCAAATTTTCTTTTCTTTATATCTTCATTTTCAGATTCAAAAAGTATAACAACCTTTGGTTTTGCTTTGAAATCAGGTTTTTTTGAAATAAATATTTTCCCTTCTTGGTAAGTACCTGATATGGCAATCTTCATACTTTGTTAATTTTAGTAAAACAAAGATAATAATTTTTATTGAAAATATTTTTTAAAATAACTTTTTAACAGCTGAAAATCATGGATTAATATTTGGTAAAAATAAAGATTTTTAAACTTATTTGTACCTACTATTAAACTCATCTACATAGGTTCTGCCAATGGGGATTTCTTGGTTTTCAATAAAAATAGTGAGATTCCGAACGGCTTGAATTTTGCTAAAAGGTAGAATAAAACTTCGGTGTACGCGTATAAAATCATTGGAAGGGAGTTTTTCAACCATGTCTTTCATAGTCATTCTAGTGATAATCGTTTTGCGGTCTTTGATATGAATTTTTAAATAATCGGCCAAGCCTTCTATATAAAGTATGTCTGCTAAAGCAATTTTTATCAAGCTAAAATCGGCTCGAATAAATATGTATTTCTCCGCAGTTTGGTCTTTCTTTTGAATGAAATCATAAAACTCTTTGGCTTTTTGAGTAGCTTGTTCAAACCGCTTTTGGCTTATGGGTTTAAGTAAATAATCAATCGCATTTAGTTCATAGCTTTTTGCTGCATATTCGCTAAAAGCAGTACTAAAAATCACCATTGTATTTTGTTCTAGTGCTTCTACTAATTTTATTCCTGTCATCGAAGGCATGTGTATATCTACAAAAATCAAATCAGCAGGAAATTTCCGCAGGTGCTTTAAAGCCTCCGTTGGCTGTGTAAACGTTTTTTCTAATTGTATGAAATCAGTCTTATCACACAAAGCTTGAATCACCTTGAGTGCCAAAGGCTCATCGTCTATCGCTATCGCTTTTATCATTGAAGATTTATATGCAGTGAAACTCGAAAACTTTGTACAGTATCTTTTATAGTTAGCATGTGCTTAGTCGGATAAATCAATTGCAAGCGATGCTTGGTGTTTTCTATGCCTAATCCACTACGTTCAGAAGTTTCTTTTTGGGTTTGAACTTTATTATTTATCACCTTCAAATGAAACTCAGCTTCTTTTACTTCAATCAAAATGTAAATATTACTATCTTCTTCAGAATTCACACCATGTTTAAAACTATTTTCAATAAAAGGAATCAATAGCATGGGAGCAATTTTAAGCCCCGAAAAATTTCCTTCCGTTTTATATTCCAGTTTTATTTTGTCGTCCAACCTCATTTTTTGCAGCTCAATAAAATTGTCTACATAAGCAATTTCATCTTCTAAATCTACAACATCATTTTGAGTTTCACTCATAGTATACCGCATCATTTCCGATAATTTAGCTACCATTTCGGCTGTTTGAGGCGATTTTTCTATAGCAGTAGCATATATACTATTTAGTGTATTGAACAAAAAATGTGGATTAATTTGCGATTTGAGCGATGCAATCTGTGCCGATAGTTTTTCTTGCTCTATCTGTTTCATTTTAGTAAGTAAAGCTAAACAATAAGCAGCAACAAATGAAATAAGCAACATCAAAATATTATTTGCAGCAGCAATTGGTTTAATACTATGGATTATAGGGTTGATTTTTTCCAATTTTTCAGGATTAAAATCAAAATAGTAGAAAACTAAATTGGTAAAAAACAATACACAAACGATACTCCCTAAAAACAGCAAAATGTATTTCAAATACTTTTTTGTAAATAAAAATATAGGAATAAGAAAAAAGTAATTGATATAAAAAATTAGTATAAATCCTACTCCCGAAACTATTAAAGGGATAAATTTCAATTCTTTACTATCCAAAACCAAAGATTGTAAAACCTGATAGGTAGATAAAAAAGGCACCAACATTAATAACATCCATGCTAATACGTGTACAGAAATAATGATGAGTTTATTTTTCATTTAAAATGATTTATGATTACAAATGAAACAAATTGTGGTTTATAAAAATAAAAAATGCGAAAAAGGAGGTTTGTTTGTAGATGAAATACTTAATTTTCAAAATAATTTAACAAAAAAAGGCTTTTATAGAATCGCAAATATATCCTAATTGGTCTTTTTCCAAATCTGGATGCATAGGAAGCGAAAGCACACTTTGGCATAATTTTTCGCTTTCAGCCAAATCTTTTGAAAAATTATACTTTTCAAATGCAGGTTGAAGATGCAATGCAAAAGGATAATAAACCATAGTTGGAATATTTTTTGTTTTCAAAAAAGCAGCTAATTCATCTCTTCTTTCGGTTTTTAAAGTAAATTGATGAAATACGTGTGTGCTATTTTTTGCTAAAAATGGTAAAGTAATTCCCGAAATTGATTGTAAATTTTGAAAATAAAAAGCTGCATGTTCTGCTCTTTTATTATTAAATTTTTCAAGATATTTTAATTTCACATTCAAAATAGTATCTAGCCGAGAATTAATACCAACCAATTCGTGCTTGTATTTTATTTTTTGTCCATGATTTGCAAGCATTTTTAGTTTTTGAGCCAAAACTTCATCATGTGTAAAAACGGCACCACCATCGCCATAACAACCTAAATTTTTTGAGGGGAAAAATGAGGTAGTACCTATATGCCCGATTGTACCCAGTTTTTTTCGCATAGCATCAGGAAAAACAAATTCTGCACCTAAAGATTGTGCATTATCTTCAATTATAAATAAATTATATTTTTGAGCTATTTTAATAATTTTGAGCATATCGCATGCTTGCCCAAATAAATGAACGGGAATTATAGCTTTCGTTTTTTCTGTAATTAATGCTTCTATTTTTGAACAATCTATGTTAAAAGTATCTGTTTCAACATCGGCAAAAACAGGAATAAATCCCAAAAAGGCTACCACTTCTGCTGCTGCTATATAACTAAATGAGGGAATAATTATTTCGGATTTTGGAGGCAAATCCAAAACCATCAAAGCCAATTGCAGTGCATCTGTGCCGTTTGCGCAAGGAACAAGATAGGGAACCTGTAAGAAATTTCGTAAATTTTCAGCAAAATAATGAACTTCAAACCCATTAATAAAATCGCTTTTTAATAATACTTTTTCAATAGCAAAATTAATTTCGGGCTTCAAATTTTGGTACTGAATTTTTAAAT
Organism: Bacteroidota bacterium; assembly: GCA_004293915.1. Lineage (GTDB taxonomy): Bacteria > Bacteroidota > Bacteroidia > Cytophagales > UBA9547 > REAG01. Next base: position 7,452 of record RDZG01000094.1, read on the forward strand.
CTACCATTTCAATGGCTCTCATAGATTCTTTTTTATATAAATTATTGCAATTTGAGTCAAAATATTTTGATTTGAATATGTTTTTTATAATAATTGCTACTGATAACAAAAGTATTTAAGAAATCTAATTATATTTAATATATATTACAATAAAATAACGCTATATCATGCCTGTAAAGAAAAACGAATCAAAATTTAAGAAAGTAGCAGTTTTAACCTCAGGCGGAGATGCTCCAGGTATGAATGCTGCGGTAAGAGCTGTAGTAAGAGGTGCTGTTTATTATGGCATTGATGTTTGCGGAATCATCCGTGGATACGATGGATTAATAAAAGGAGATATTATCGACATGGATGGATATTCGGTTAGTAATATTATTCAACGTGGCGGAACTATCTTAAAATCTGCACGTTCAGATGAATTTAGAACAAAAGAAGGCAGAGCCAAAGCGTATGAAAATATTAAAAAATTTAATATTGATGGTATAGTTGCTATTGGTGGAAATGGAACTTTTACAGGTGCAAAAATTTTTCACGAAGAATTTAAAGTTCCTACTGTAGGTGTGCCAGGTACTATAGATAATGATTTGTATGGCACAGATTTTACGGTTGGATACGACACAGCTGTAAACACCGCACTCAATGGAATCGATAAAATTAGAGACACTGCCGATGCGCATGATCGTATATTTTTTGTGGAGGTAATGGGCAGAGACTCAGGATATATTGCAATACGTTCGGCAATTGGCGGTGGTGCAGAATTGGCTATGATTCCAGAAACAAAAACTTCGACAACGTATGTAATCAATAAATTGAAAGAAGTTTCGAGCCATAGCAAATCATCACACATTATTGTAGTTGCCGAAGGCGATGAAGAAGGAAATGCACAAGAAATTGCCAATCGTGTAAAACGTGCAGTTCCGCATTTGGATATTAAAGTTACTAATTTGGGGCATATTCAGCGTGGAGGTTCGCCAACAGCTGCCGACCGTGTATTGGCTAGTAGATTAGGACTTGGAGCTTTAGAAGGTTTATTGGAAGGCAGATCAGATGTAATGGCTGGTGTAATCAATCGCAGTCTAGTTTATACCTCTTTTGATGATGCCATTAACAAAAAGAAATCATACAATAAAGAATTAGTTCGTATGATTGAAATCTTAAGCGGAAGAAGCTATAAATTTAGAGTTTCTGATAGTAGAAAATAAAAAAATAATTAAATTATCTTGAATTTCTAATTGTATAATTAATAGTAAATTATAGTTTTTATTTTAAGAATATGCTAAAAGCTACCGATTATAAAATTATTCGAAATTATTTTAAAACTCAGCCAGTATTAAAAGCATATCTTTTTGGGTCTTACGTACGCAATCAAGCTCAGTCAGAAAGTGATATTGATTTGTTGGTTGATTTAGATTATTCTCAAATAATTGGTTTGCATTTTATTCAAATGAAATTTGATTTGGAAAAACTTTTAAATAAGCATGTTGATTTGGTATCGAGCAATGGAATGTCAAAATATATTCAACCAATTATAGATAAAGAAAAAATTGAAATTTATGCAAAGCAAGTTAGGTGACAAAGCTAGATTGCTACATATTTTAGATGCTATATCCGAAATTGAACAATATTTGATTAATACGAATTTTGAAATCTTTATACAAAATTCTATGATGCGTTTTGCTTGCATTAAGCAAATGGAAATTATTGGAGAAGCATGTAATCATTTATCCGAAAATATAACTTCAAAATTTGCAAAATAGAATGGGCACAAATAGTTGGAATGCGAAATGTTTTTGTTCACGAATATTTTGGAATTGATGCTAGATTAGTTTGGCAAATCATAATAAACGATATACCTAACTTAAAAATCAAGATTAAGGAAATTATTAAAATCATTAATTGATAATTATAAAAAAATACCATGAAAAAATCATTTATCATAGTTTTTGCTTCGGTTTCTAGTTTGTTTGCTCAAACCACATTTACGTTAAAAAGTAAAGATTTAGAAGGGCAATTTACAAATACTGGCGTTTTTAATGGTTTTGGCTGTACTGGCGAAAATAAATCACCTAGTTTGAATTGGGTGAATGCCCCAGCTGGAACAAAAAGTTTTGCCGTTACCATGTTTGACCCCGATGCTCCGACAGGTAGCGGATGGTGGCATTGGTTGGTTTTTGATATACCTTCAACCATTTCTGGATTTAATGCTGCACTTTCTGCCGATATGTTTGTGCAAAGCAAAACTGATTTTGGAGGAAACGGTTATGGCGGACCATGCCCACCACAAGGCGACAAACCACACACTTATATTATAACTGTTTTTGCTTTAAAAACAGAAAAATTAGGACTTGATAAAAATGCAACTCCTGCAGTTGTAGGCTATTATTTAGGACAAAATATGATAGCAAAAGCCTCTATAGTAGCTTATCATAAAAGATAAACTTGAGTGCGATTAATGTTATCCAAAACTAAATCATACCAATTAATTCGTCAATTCGTCAATTCTCCATTATCATTAACTTTTAATAAAGCAATCAAACTTGAAGTACCGCTAGAACGAGTTGATTTTATCGACATACTTGCCAAAATAACATATCCTTTATCAGAAGTTTCTTTTATACTCACAGCCTTGTCAGTATCTAATCCTCCAAATGTTTTTTGCCAAACAACTGAACCATCTTTTTTTATTTTTACAATATAAATATCAATTCCACCACCATTACCTTTGGCATCAACAGTTGTGGCTTTTGAGCCTACCAAAACATAGCCCGAACCATCCGAAAGTTCTATCACAGAACTGCCTGTAGCATTGCTTCCATCCCCGTATTGTTTTAAAGGCAATGTAATTTGAGATGCATTAAAAGGACTACTATATTTTATTTCCATCAAATAAGCAGCTGAGAAATTGGTTGATTCATTGATACTTGAACCAATAAAAATATAACTGTCCGAAAATTGTGATTTCACAATTTGAGTTGCATTAATAGTTGGCTTTGCATTTAACTCACTTTCGCCTTGAGCCAATCTACCTATCAGCGATAAGCTACTATCTACCCTCACATATTGTATTCCTTGGTCGTTTCCATTTCCTGATGTGCCAACCCAAGAGAACAAGTTCTCGCTTTCATATATCACACTATTAGCCAAAGTATTCAAATTATCGATGTTGTAAGTTGCAGGATTTGCCGAAAAACCACGTGGAATACCATCAAAATTTGTCATCAACAAAAATGCTCCTTTGGTAGTGTTTGTTACATCTATGCCACCAACAAGCAGATATTTGTTGTTTTTTGTATCTATAGCAACATCTATTCCAAAAACATTCTTAGGTCTAAAATATTTTTTAGTCCACAAAGTATCTCCCTTGCTATCCATTTTTACTAAATACGCTCCCGTAAGAGTAGCAGAAGCATAAGTGCCTACTGCAATAAAACCACCTTCAGGTATAACTTTTATAGCTTTCCCAGAATCAATACCAATGCCACCATATCTTTTTTCCCAAATTTTATTTCCAGCAAAATCGGTTTTGGCAATATACATATCCGCATTGCTTGTTCCAATAATTACAAATCCATCAGATAAAACCTGAATTTGACTTGCAAAGCTATCTTCGTCACTTGCTCCAAAATATTTAATAAACCCTTTTTCATAATTTGGTTTCACATTTAGCCCATTGCACGACCACAAGCCTACAATAAAAACCACGATTATGTATTTAGCAACCTTCATTTTAAAAATTTATTATTCTGAAACTATTTTTTTTCTTACTTTCTTTACTTTATAAAAAGAGTAAATATATCCTGTATTTATAAATACACTGTTTATGGCAAAATCATCTTCAATATAACCATAAGATGTTAATCTAGAATTTACAGTTTCGTATCTTCCAGCCTGTTTTACCAAATTTGATAAGCCATATTGATATCTTGCATCGATAAACAAATGTCCATATCCAATTTTAAACATTAAACCAGCACCAACTAAGGCAAAAGTATTTATAGCATTTCTACTTGATTTTACATCTACAGCAGGTCCAGAGTATTCTACTGTTGCGTTTTCATCATCTTTTATGCGATTCAGACTTTGTGAGGAAGAAAGATTTAAGTTTATACCTCCTCCAACACGAATATATGGTTTCAATTTCCCATCTCCAATAATATACTTTAAAGACAAAGGCACTTCCAACAAAGTTTGAGATTCTAGAACTGTTATTTTGCTATTAGAAAAAGCTGCTTTTTCTGCCTTTAGTGCTCTAGTAACTAATTGAACTTCAGTAGTTAAAAATAATTTCTTTTTAAGATTAAAATCAGCAACTCCACCTAAATTGATTGAAAATCCAGTCGAATTTTTTGTTGTGTTGTTACCATCGCTATTACCAACATTATAATCCCAAACATTTCGAGCTCTAGAAGCATTTACTCCAATCGAAAGCCCAGCAGAAATCCAAGGTATTACATTAAATGATTCGTAAAGTTTGATATATTCAATTGGATCTAAAAGTTTGTTTGGTTTATAATCTGGTTCAAAAACCAATAAATCATTCATCCATTTTTCAGCATTTTTTTGATCATCTAAATACAAAAAAGACAAAATCATCAAACGATATGCTTGCATTTGTTCTATTTTTGAAAATTCTGTTGAACTTACGCAGTTTTCGATTTTAGATTTAATCAATTCAATATTGCCTTTTTCATAAGCTTTTTGGGCTTCTTTAAGCGATTGACTACACGATGATGGTGTGTTTTGAGCAACAATTTGCCCAAAACAGACAAAACTCATAAAAACGACAATCGTATTTTTAAGACGTTTTTTTTGTAATATATTTTTTATAAACATTTATAAAAATAATTTATTCGATTTGTTTATTTTTTCCTTCTGGCAAACCAACACAAGTTTGTTCATATTTTATATCTTTTGCTACAAATAATTTCCACTCATCGGTAGTCATATTTCGTTTCAAAACTGGGCAAACTTTTGAAGCCATTTCTTCCATATCTGTTGGATATCTTCGAATTAGATTATCAACTGATCCAGTAATAATTTCTTTACCATCAGGGCTAAATGCCACAGACCACACCCACGAATTATGATCACGAAGTGTAATTGGTTGCTCATTTAAGAAATCAATATTCCAAAGTTTCACCGAACCATCAAAACTTGCCGAAGCCAACACTTTGCTTGTGGGATCAAATTTAAGGTCATTAATCCTTGCTCTATGCCCAGATGGATTAGCAAATGGTGCATTTTTATTTGTATCCCAAATTTTAATATTTCCATTTTCGTCTCCAATGGCTAAATACAAACCATCTGGACTATAAGCCAGCGAATGAATTTTTTTCATGTTTTTGATTTTTAAATCCAAAACAGCAGTGCTTCCTCCAGCGGTTGGCCACAAAAATACTTTACCAAAATCATCACCACCAGCCACAAACGAACCATCTGGACTAATTGCAATGGTACGAACCCTATTTGGTGTTTTAGCTACTAAATAATATTTATTTGTTTCTAGATTTCTCAAATAAATTGAACTATCCTCCCCTACTGTTACTAAATTTACATTATCAGGAGTAAAATCAAACGACCATATTTTGCCTTTATGTCCAAATAATTTTACAGGTTTTGCGTTCGGATTTTTCAAATCAAATACTTGAATAAACGACTCTTCTCCCGCTACTGCCATCCATTTATCGTTTTTACTAATTTTTAAAATTCGATTAATAAATGGATTGGTATAAAATTTAACATTAGTATATTTTTCGCCTTGTTTAACCCATTTTAAGATTTTTCCATCGCTACCGGTTGTATACATTTCGTTTCCACTAGAAGTATAGGCAACCGAACGTACGGCATCTGTATGTCCTTTTAAACTATTATGTTCATCGTGAAACAAATGTTTATTGGCATAATATAAAGCATCATAAATATCATGATTATGCGGATTTCCACCAAAGAATTTATTAAACTGAAAAGCTTGTTGAGCAACCAATGCACGCGTTGTTGTATCATACACTTGTAAAGATTTCACTGCCATAGCTTGTGCAATAGACAACAAACGTTGTTTTTGAGCATCGGAAGCACTAAGTTCTGCAAGTTTTGTTTGCTCCATTGCTTTTTGCTCACTAGCTAATGCCAACAAACGTTGCTCTTGTGCAATTTTTGATTGCTGTTTAGCTAATTGTTCGCTTCGTAAGGCTATAGCTTTTTGTTTATTTGCCTCTTCAGCAGATAAACGAGCCAATTCGGCTTGTTTATGTGCTTCTTCAGCCGATGCAGTTGCTTCTTTTTCTTTAATCTGAGCCAATTGTTGGGCTTTTATTGCATCCTTTTCTTTTTGCAATGCAATTGTACGTTGCTTATTTGCCTCTGATTTTTGAATTTCGGCTAATTGCGTTTGTCTATCCGCTTCCAGTTTTTGGATATATGAAAACACTAATGCCACTAAAGCAAAAATAGCAATAGCAGACATAAATATAGCAATTCGTCTCGATTGACGAAGTCGCTTTTTCTGCATTTCTTCTTTTACACGCTGTTCTGTTTCAAAGGCTTTTTTGCTTGTTTCCAAAAACACCATCGTACGCTCATAAGCAGGATTATAACGCTGTCCCCAAACCAAAGTTGGGTTGTTTTTTTCTTGCCAATTCAATGCTAATTGTAAATCAGGCGGTCTCCACATCCCTGATTTTCCAGTTTGGTATTTTGCAGAAGCATCAGAAAGTCGCAAATACATTTCAACAGACTGTCCTTCTTCATCAACCCAGTTTTTCAATCTTACCCAAATTCGCATCAAAGACTCATGAGAAATATCGATAATAGAAGCTGCATTTAATTTTGTACCAAAAGGAGGCATTAATAAAGAGCGACCTTGTTTTCGAAAAACTTCAACAATTTTTATAACCTCATCTTCAGTACAATCAGCAATTTGAGCCATTGTATTTACACGAGTTGGTCTGCGAATACCATCGTTGTCGCCAGTTTTTTCTGTCAAACATTTGAACATTGCTGCACAAATTTCTTTCTGGCGTGTATCTAATTCATCATAAGCTTCATTTGCGTGTTGTGATAATGCTCCCGACATTGTGCCAATTGCTTCATAATGTTGCAAATCATTGGGTTCGTCATCGTCATGATTTTCTACCCAATAATCAAAAGTACGCATCAAAGAATGGGCAAGAATGGGCAATTGGTCTGGATTATCTCCTAAATCGCTCAAAACTTGTTGCAATAATCGTGATGAAATTTTAGAACCTGCAACCGAAATTGGACCCACAATTGCCGCACGTTTTTGTTCGCGAGTCATTTGTGGAATCAAATAATTACTCTGATTGATTAATTTAGTTAATTGTGGATATTGAGCACAATCACCAATAAAATCAGAACGCATAGTTATGGCTACATAGATTGGCGTATCGATGCTTTCAATTGTTTCTACCAATAAATTTACAAACGCCAACGATTCACTCAATCCTGAACTTTCTTCCGTTTTTTTGAAACGAAATAACTCTTCAAACTGATCTACAATCAATAATATATTTTTATTTTCTGCCTCTGTATATCTACTTACAGCTTCTTTCAAGCCCAATGAACTGCTTCGCAAAAGCGTAGAAATCATTGTTTTTTTAATTATTTTATCATTTTGCTGATATGTGGCATAATCTTTATCTTTTTTCAATATTGATTCAGCAAGGTTATCAATGGGTCCACCGCCAGGTCGAGTTACAATAACATCCCAATTGGTACCGATTTTTGTTAAAAATCCACCATATAATATAGGTATTACACCACAATAAATAAAAGAAGATTTACCAGAACCCGAAGAACCAATAATGGCACAAAATTTATTATCGGATAGTTTTCTTAATACCTCATCGCTTTGTCCTTCTCGTCCAAAAAACAAATGACTTTCGTCCATACCAAATGGTCGAAGCCCGGGAAATGGATTTTTATATTTTTTGGTTACAACTGTTGTAGTTAAAACGGTTGCGTCATTTTTTACTTCTTCCATAATTTATTTTTTTAAGAAGTTTAATAATTCATTTTGTTCTCCTTCGTTGTGTTGAAAAACAGAAACTTCAAATTTTTGTACTGAATTTAATCTTGTTTTAGCATTTTTGCCAACTATCATTGCTTTTCCAATTTCAGCTTTTGTTCTACCTAAGCCTGGTGCCTTTAATAAATCTAAAAACTTCATTTGAACCCACAAATCATTTACCGAATTTAGATAAATAAACCCGAAATCGCAAATTTTAAGATTTTCTAGATGTGTTTCTCTCAACTCCATCAAATTTCCATCAAAACGTGGACAAATAACATCATAATTCTGATATTTTAAAAAATCAGTTATTTGTTTGGCTTCATACTCATCTATTTTGTCATAAATAAGATATACTATTTTAGATGAGTCTGTTTTTTTATTTTTTATAGATTTAATTGTTTTCTCAAATCCTAAAAGAAACTGCAAAACCATAGTTTTAAAGCCTTCTATTGGCGATTGGATAATCTCTGAATCTTCTGTAGATTCAATATCCCTTCTGATATTATCTAAAAATATTTTCTGTTTATCGTCAGAAAATTCAGCATCAGGCGAAATCCAAATCAATCGATTAAAAAACGAATCCGAATCAGTAATCACACTTGACCAAACATTTTTATGTTCAGATGCTAATTGATTTTGGAATTCTAATACCGAAATTTCCGTTCCGGGTATTAAATCTCCGTGATAATCTCCAATTAAATGTATCGAAAGCGAACATTCTTCTAAATCTTTTTTAATGGCAACTTCCAAACCAGTTTTTGTGGCAGGCAAAACTCTATCAGGCAAAACACGAAATCCATGTCTAATTAATTCGCGTTTTATATTATCTCTGTGCATTTGCAAATCGGATCCAACTTCTGCAAGATAAACCGTTTTTGCTTTTGTATTTTTAGAAACTGATATATCTAATTGTTTGCTATTTTTAATTGCAGTTGCAATATCGTAAGCCAAATCTACCAATTTTAACCAGAATTTGCGTTGAGCATCTGTACTAAAAAAATCCTCAAATTCTTTTACATCACCCGAAAAAGGATCTACATCATATAAATTATAACTAAGCAAACTCAAAATTTTATCTGGCTGCTCTGTTGGCAAAACTGGAAATTTAATTACTTTAAAAAAATGATTTGCAAATCGGCTTGGGTCGTTTGATATATAGTCTTCGATTTCTTCCAAACAAGCGGTGCTTTTTACATACTCAGGCGATAAGATAGAAACAAATACAGCTGATTTTATCAACTCAGATTTAACAGGTTTTTCATTGTTTCCATAAGCTAAAATAATAGGTTTTTCGCCTAAAATTTGCTCAATTATAACATCTAAAAATTTTCTAAAACTATCCACCCAACCTATTTCAGAATTTGCAACAGGCGAATTATCTGCCTTAGCAAAGCTGATGTATAAATCGTAAGGGTATTTATTTTGATTTGACATAATATGTTAAAAATACAATTATTTAGCTTCTACTGAAAAACGTGTAGTTATTTTATTTTTTTTACTAACAACTTCTATAAGTTCTTTTGCTATTTCAAAATTATCGTAAATCTGTTCGTAAAACTGATCTTTGTCTATTTTAAACAAAAAACAATCTTCTTCAGCCAAAACCGAAAACTGATTTTTATCTTCTTCAAGTATAAGCGTTTCTCCTATTAATTCATGGTTTGCAATATCATCAATTTTTTCGTTATTAATATTAATCTTACTTGCTGCACCAACCACTAAAATATATAATGGCGAATCACCATTTGCATCGGAATGTAAAATAATTTCGCCTTTTTTGAATCGTACAACAGAAATTAGTTCAATAAATTCTACTAAAATCACACCTGTTACATTCTCAAATGCTTCTAATGATTTGAGATAAAATATTTTTTGAATTCTTCTATTATAGTGATGTTCTTTTGGATGATCAATGGATGGTAATAATAAATAATCAAGTTCATCTTTTATCAATTCAGTAAGTCTGCCAGAATTTTTATGATAACTAGCCGGATTTTTTGAGTAAATAGCCCAAGCAGCAACTTCTCTAATTAACGGATCTGGATTAAATAAATTTGCAGTTAAATCATCACACATAGGTGCTTCTTCCAGATGTCCATAAGCATGCAATGCACAAGCTTTTGTCCATTTATTTATACTGTTATAATCGCGATTTATAATTTGTTTTAAAACTTCTACTTTATCTAATTTCTGTCTAGGGAAAAAGCTTTGCAAACGCTCATTTCGTTCGGCTTGCGTAATATCTTCAAAAAGCGGAAACAAAATAGGTTTCAAATCTTCAGCCAAAAACACATCAAGTAATTCGATTGCATAAACAACTCCTTCGTTTCCAGATTCAATATTTTCTTTTACTAATTTTATGGCTTGAGGATCATAAATCAAAGCCAAAAGCATATAAATATTTTCGAAATTAAATTCAATTTCTTCTTCTAAAGCTATTTTCAAAGGTTTAGCAAACTCATTTTCTGGTATTTCCGTTTGAGCCGCTACTATCCAAGCCGAATTTCCAATATCGGTTTCAATAGCCGATTTTATTCTGGTTATTTGGTCGTTTTGAGGCTTAAATCCACAATTTGTTAAACACAACAATACATTATTAACAATTTTTTTGTTTGGTAAATCTATTTTGTTCCATAACAAAGAAATCACTCTATCACCACCAATTCTGCCATATATTTGAACAATTTTTTCTTGTATTTGCTCAACTTGACCTGTTTTGTAAAATGCTGCTTCTAGTGCTGGCAAAACTTTTTCGCCAAACGAAATAAGTACCGATGCAGCAGTATTTGTAAAGGTATAAGAACCTAAATATTCTATCAAAACTGCCCACGTTTCTGGCTTATTTATTTTTGCACATGTCAAAATTGCTTCTTGTCTTACTCTTACTTCGGAATCACGCAAAAGCAACATGATTTGAGGTAAATACACATCGTTATCAGTTTTCCCAAGCAGATAGCATGCCATTAATCGATCTTCAACTCTTCGAGATTTTACTAAACTATAGGTATAATTTGGTACAATTTCTACTGAATCTGTTTCTTTAAGCGAAATGAGTGCTTTTTCTGCGAGTTGTTTTGTAAGAGAATCTGAATGCGTATTTTTTATATTTTTTATCTGGTCAATGGCTTCAATTGTGTTATTAACTTGGATTCGTTGAATAGCATAGTCCCTAATTTCAGGATTAGAATCGTCATTTATTAATTCTATAAATTTTTGTTTTGCTAATAATGGTTCTAATTTTTCCATTAATTTCAAGGTATATAAACGAGTAGAACTGCTAGATTTATCAAGTTCTTTTTTCAATACATCTGTAACTTCATAATCTTTTGATGTCAAAAACTCATCATTTCCTTTCGAAGCAATTAATGTATTTGTCAAAACTTTTCTATATTCAAAAAACAAACTTATCACTATAAAAAAGTAAGCCAAACAAATCCCAACTAAGAAATATGAATAAAATATCAAATCAAAAAATTTCATAAACCCAAGTGTCGTCAATAAAATACCAGCCGTAAATGCCGAAAACTCTTTAAAAAATCCTTCAACTTTGGTTTGAATATCATATCTTGTATTACTACTTAATGGGATAAACAAGGCTTTAACAATTGGATCTTCAAAAGCTTCCTTAAGCGATTGTAAAAACATTTTGCTCATTGCCAAAAACAAAAAGAATAATATAAAACTACCAGCTTCAGCTGTATATCCAAAAATAGTGCCGATTATTGAGGCTAAAAGCGCAAAAACCCCCAAAATAGATGGAATTAAAATTAATGAAACTTTTGGTCCATAGTTTTTGATAGCCCAATCTGCAACGAAAGTTTGCATCAAAAAGCTAACAACTGTTACTAACCCTCCAAAAACACCCAAAAAACGAGCTAAATCATTGATGTCAGTATATTTTTGGGTTGTTACATTCAAAAAAGAAAATTCCAAAAATATAGTTGCAACCACAGATGCCAAAAACAACATACAAACCATGCGTATGTATGGTGTTTTAATCATTTCTGTAACACTAGCTTTTTCTGATTTTACTGCTCTAATTGATGCATTGTTCCCTTTGTTATGATAAGCTTTAACAAACCAAAGCATAAAAACGAAAGCTAAAATGCCACTTAAAAAGCTAGTAATAAAAAATTTATAAATATCTTGTACATAATCAGAAACAAAAAACACCACGAAAAACGAAATAGCAGTTGCAATCATTTGTCCTTGATCAACAGTGTTTGTCATGTGTTTTTCTCGTTTTAGCGAAAATGAACGAGAAACTGTGCCATAAAAACAAAGTATAAAAAGTGAGTTTATGGGTCCTAAAAACAAATAAGACAAAAACTTAAAATAATAAATATTGTAAAATTCAAGTCCAATAAACATAATTGCTGCAACCAATGAAATAAGCAAAAAACAAATCATTGCAAGGGTGGTAAACTTTATTTTTCGTTGAAAATAGCCGAATATATAGGTAAAAGTCATACCTGTTATGCCAGAAAAAATAGGTAGAATTGTTAAAAATTCTTTCCCAAATGTATCTAGAAAAATAGAACTTGCAGCCACATCATAGCTAACTATAAAAACTCCAATACAAAACGAGTTTGCAAGTAAAAGCAACACTGGGCTTTGCTCAGATGAATCTATATCTAGAAGTTTTTGTACAAAATTTGCCATTTACTTATAAGTATGGATTTCATAAATTGTCCGACAAATTAATACATTTTATCGACTAATTCTAAAAATATTACACTATTTTTATAGTTGTTTTTAGTTTTTTAGTTTTTTACTAAAAGCTAAAAAGTATTTCACATTTTAAAAAATGTTGATAAGTATGTTTATAAAATTAATTTAGAATCAAAAAAAGACAAGTTAAATTAGCAAAAAAAATACAAAATGGCAAGAAATAACTGTCTCAATATCAGTCGTTTATCTAAATATAATTTTAATTTCATATCAATTGAAGAAATAATTATTTTAGAATACTTACTATCTTATTATCAAAAAAACAATTTAGAGATTGTTGTATTAAATCGAATTGAAACAGAAACAGGAATAATCAGGAATAAAATAAATAAAGCTATTGAAGAACTAGCTGCAAAGGGCTATATCAGTACAAAAAAACAAAAAATTAAAACTTCGTTCTCTATTGATTTGGATAAAATTGTTGAAACCCTACCAAAATTAATCAGAAAAGAAAGTAAATTATCTTACCAATATTTTCTGTATATTCAAAATCCTGGTGCATTTAATAAAAGAAAGCAAAAAAATATTACAGCTAAAAAAGAAGTAAAAGTTGCAAAATCCAAACAAAAAGAAAATCTAGTTGAGGCAAAACAAATGAGTTTGTTCTAGTTACTTTCCATAAATTTTATTGACTAATTCAGCTTTTTCAACAAAACCAACATTAGACCAATACTCTTTTTGTTCTTTAAAAATCACAATCGAAGGAAATTTATCTACCCCTAATTTTGTACATAAATCTTTTTCTATATCTACATCAATTCTAACAACTTTTACATTTGTTGAATTTTCTTTTTCTATTTGATCAATTATAGGTGTCAAACGTTTACAAGGTGGACACCATTTTGCTGTAAAAATAGTCAAAACTGGCAAGTCGGATTTTATCAAATTCATAAACTCAACATTTGTCATTCCTTTGTATGAACTCTCTGTTCCAACTGGTTTTTTTTTCGACAACCAATCTCTATAACCTCCTTGCAAATCATAAATTGTTGCAAATCCATTTTTCGATAATTCCTTTGCTGCCAAAGCACTTCTTCCACCAGAAAAACAATAAATTAAAACTGGTTTTGTTTTATCCAAATATTGAATATTTTCTTTAAATTCTTCTGAATTAAAATCAACATTCATTGCATTTTCGATAGCACCATTTCTAAATTCGTCCAATGTACGGACATCTAAAATTTGAGCAGTTGGCAAATCTTTTATCTTTTTCTCAAACTGTTTGGGTTGTAATAACTCTATTTTTTGAGAAAAAGTTTCTAAACAAAAGCCTATCAAAACGAATAAAACAAATCTTTTCATTTGAGTTTATAAAATTATTCTACTTTTGATATTTTAGAACGTACAACTTCCACAGAACGTTTCATTTTTTCTACATTTTCTGTAGTTATTGCTTGGTTTGCAATGTTAGCAAGACTATCTGATTTTAGTTGAAGATACATTTGCTCTCCTTCTTTAATCTTTTTTTCAAATTTTATTTTTTCGTTTCTATTTTCTACAATACTATTACGAATATCTTGCCCTTTATCAATCATTTTTTCTTGCTCTCGCACCGAATTTGAAAGTACTTTTTCTGCATCTTTTATTTGCTCATTAATGTCTGCAATATATTGCTCGAAACCAAAATCATGTAATATTTTTTTAGCTTCCGCAAATGGTTTTGGAGTAGCTTGTGAACTCAAATATTGTGAACCGTCATCTAGAGTAAACCATACCTTCACGCCTTGTCTTGTAGTTTCTACTTTAGAAATCAATCGCATAGGAACGGTTGAAACTGTTGGCAAAAATGCCTTTTCGATAGTGTATATTTTATTTTTGTATTTATAACTCCCCCACTCTTTCAGTTTTTTCTCCCAAGCATCTTTAATATTGTCTTCATCTAATTCTAGATTAGTCGAAACACCTATTCTACGAATTTCATCAATTTTTTCTTCAGTTTCATTTACTAAAACTTTTTGTCCAAAACTAAATCCAATCGAAATTATTGTTATAAATATTACTTTTTTCATTTTTAAAATTAGATGTATAAAGCGAATATATTGAATTTATTGCATTATTTTGATAAAATCGTCAAATAAATACCTCGAATCATGCGGTCCGGGACCAGCCTCTGGATGATGTTGTACCGAAAATGCTTTTTTATTTTTTATTCTAATACCTTCAATGGTATCATCATTCAAATTTATATGAGTAACTTCTACATTTGGATTCTTTTCAATATCCTCTTTTATCACAGAAAAACCATGATTTTGTGATGTAATCTCAGACTTTCCTGTAATTAAATTTTTAACAGGTTGATTTAATCCTCTATGTCCGTTATGCATTTTATATGTTCCGATTCCACTTGCTAATGCCAAAATCTGGTGTCCTAAACAAATTCCAAATAACGGCTTATTTTCAGCTAAAATTTCTTTTACTGTATTTATAGCATAAGTCATAACAGCTGGGTCGCCAGGTCCATTTGAAATAAAATAGCCATTCGGACTCCAATTTTTCATTTCAGAATAAGTGGTTTTAGCTGGAAATACTTTACAATATATGCCTCTCGAAGTCATATTATCTAAAATGCTTTTTTTAATTCCTAAATCAAGAACAGCAACCTTATATTTACTTGATTCGTTTCCATAATAATAAACTTTATCTGTGCTAACTCTGGAAGATAATTCAAGTCCATTCATCGAAGGAACTTTTTTTAGCTCAGCTTTAAGTTTTTCTACATCTAAAATTTCGGAAGAAATAATGCCGTTCATTGCACCTTTATCTCGAATTAATCTTACTAATCTTCTTGTGTCAATATTTTCAATTCCAACCACATTGTGTTTTTCAAAGTAGGTTTGCAGCGATAAATCAGACACTTTTCGCGAATAAATATCTGAAAACATATTACAAACTAAGCCACTAAATTGTACTTTTCGTGATTCATCTTCTTTTTCAATTGTGCCATAATTACCAATATGTGTTGTGGTATTAATAATAATTTGCCCAGTATACGATGGGTCTGTGTAGATTTCTTGATAACCAGTCATACCTGTATTAAAGCACATTTCGCCAGTAGTTGTACCTTTTACTCCACAACGAAAACCTTCAAAAACAGAACCTTCTTCGAGTACTAAATATGCTTTTTCTTTATTTATGTATTTCATTTACTAAAATAACTTTTAAAAGTGGTATATGATTTGGTTTTGCAAAATTACAAAATGAAAAATAATTTCTATATTAAATTTAGAATTCATTTTTCATAAAAAAAGGAATTGATTACTCAATTCCTTTTTTGTATAATGAAATAAATATTTCATATTATTCTTTAACTTCAGTTGCTTCAGTAGAATTGGCATCTGCTGCATCCGATTTTTTAGTTGCAGGTTTACGACTTCTTCTTGTTTTGGCTTTAGTTTCTTCTGATTTATTAGAATATAATAAATTAAAATCTACCAATTCCATAATACACATATCAGCGTTATCACCCAAACGATTTCCTGTACGTATAATACGCGTGTATCCACCCTGACGTGTAGAAATTTTTTCTGCAACTATTCCGTAAAGTTCTTTTACAGATTCTTTGTTTTGTAAATAAGAAAAAACTGTTCTGCGAGAAGGAGTTGTATCATCTTTTGATTTTGTCAAAAGCGGTTCAACATATTTTTTTAATTCTTTTGCTTTAGCAACAGTAGTTTCTATTCTTTTTTTAAGAATCAATGAACTAGCCATATTCATCAACAACGCTTGACGATGTTGAGATGTTCTACCTAAATGATTATCCGTTTTACCGTGTCTCATGATTAATCTTCGTCTAATTTATATTTCACAACATCCATACCAAAACGGAGATTTTTATCAGATATTAACTGCTCCAATTCTGCCAAAGATTTTTTACCAAAATTTCTAAATTTCATCATATCAGATACATCAAGTGATGCTAAATCTCCTAATGTTTTGATATCAGCAGCTTTCAAGCAATTGTATGCTCTAACTGATAAATCAAGATCTGCTAATGACGTTTTGAGGAGTTTACGCATGTGTAAGAACTCTTCGTCTACTGTTTCTACTTCTTCTGCTTTCACACTTTCAAATGTCATTGTCTTGTCAGAGAACAACATAAAATGTTGAATAAGAATATATGCAGCACCTTTTAGAGCATCTTCAGGATGAATTGAACCATCCGTTTCGATTTCTAAAATTAATTTTTCGTAATCTGTTTTTTGCTCTACACGAGTATTTTCAATTGAATATTTTACGTTTTTTATAGGCGTAAAAATCGAATCAACTGCAATTAATCCTAATGATTGTTCGCCAAGTTTATGTTCATCAGATGAAACATAACCTCTACCTTTTTCAACCGTAAGTTCGATATCAAACTTAGTGTTGGGTGCAAAATGGCAAATTTCAAAATCAGGGTTCAATATTTGAAAACAAGAAGTACCATCCTGCAACATTCCTGCAGTAAAAACTTCTTTTCCTTTCAATGATAAATGGATTCTATTATCCAACATCACATCAGGAGTTTTTTTGAATCTAACTTTTTTAAGATTCAATATAATTTCACTTACATCTTCTTTTACACCATCAAGTGTAGAAAATTCATGTAATACACCTTGAATTTTAATTGTTGTAATGGCATAACCCTCAAGAGAAGAAAGCAAAATTCTTCTAAGTGCATTACCAATAGTAACCCCAAAACCTCTTTCTAAAGGCTTAAATTCGAAGAAACCTTTAAAGTCGTCTGCTTTTTCCATTACGACTTTGTCGGGCATTTGAAACGCTAATATAGACATAGTATGTGGTATTAAATCAAGGTTTATTTAGAGTATAATTCGACAATTAACTGTTCGTTAATGTTTTCTGGAATAGATGGTCTATCAGGATAATTGATAAGTTTACCAATCATCATTTTAGTATCCCACTCCAACCAATTGAATCTTTTTGAACTACGAGTTGAAAGTGATACAGTAATAGCTTCTAAAGATTTAGATTTTTCGCGAACTGCAATGCTATCGCCAGGTTTAAGCTGTGCCGAAGGAATATTTAAAACTTCGCCATTAACTAAAATATGTTTATGAGCAACGATTTGACGTGCAGCTCTGCGTGTAGGAGCAATTCCTAAACGATAAACTGTATTATCTAAACGAGACTCTAAGAATTTTAACAAGTTTTCACCTGTAATACCTTCTTTTCGAGCAGCTAATTCAAACGTTTTAGCAAATTGTCTTTCCAATAAACCATAAGTATATTTAGCTTTTTGTTTTTCAGCTAATTGAACTGCATACTCAGATTTTTTTCCTCTTTTACCTTTACCATGTTGTCCTGGAGCATAGTTTTTCTTTTGAAGAGCTTTGCTGTGACCCATAATTGGTTCACCAAATTTTCTTGAAATTCTAGTTTTGGGACCTGTATATCTTGCCATTTCTTGACTAAATTATTGCGATTTAATTACTAAACTCTTCTTTTCTTCGGTGGACGACA
Organism: Bacteroidota bacterium; assembly: GCA_004293915.1. Lineage (GTDB taxonomy): Bacteria > Bacteroidota > Bacteroidia > Cytophagales > UBA9547 > REAG01. Next base: position 25,672 of record RDZG01000094.1, read on the forward strand.
TCCATTGTGAGGAATAGGAGTAATATCTTTAATTGTTGTTACCTCTATACCTGTATTTTGTATCGTTCTGATTGCTGACTCTCTGCCAGAACCTGGACCTTTTACAAAAACTTCAGCTTTGCGCATTCCTAACTCAAACGCTACTTGAGCACAACTTGATGCTGCCAACTGAGCTGCATAAGGTGTATTTTTTTTAGAACCTTTGAATCCCATTTTACCAGCAGAACCCCAAGATATTACTTGTCCATTGGTGTTTGTGATAGAAATTATAATATTATTGAAAGAAGCTTGAATATGAACCTGACCTACTGGTTCAACAACTACTACTCTTTTTTTCGATTTATCTTTTTTCTTCTGAGCCATATCTCTTTTTAATTACTATTTAGTAGCTTTTTTCTTGTTAGCAACTGTTTTTCTCTTACCTTTTCTTGTACGAGAGTTATTTTTAGTACGCTGACCACGAACAGGAAGACCTTTTCTATGTCTTAATCCACGATAGCTACCAATATCCATAAGTCTTTTTATAGAGAGTTGAACTTCAGATTTTAAAACACCTTCGGTTTTATGTTCTGTAGAGATAATGTTACGAATTGCATTCGCCTCATCTTCAGTCCATTCTTTAACTTTTTTCAAAAGGCTAACTCCAGCCTTTGCTAAAATATCTTTGGATGCACTTCTACCTATACCATATATGTAGGTTAAAGAAATTTCTCCTCTTTTGTTATCGGGTATGTCTACACCAGCTATCCTTGCCATAAATCAGATTATTAACCTTGTCTTTGTTTGTATCTTGGATTCTTTTTGTTTATCACAAATAATTTTCCCTTTCTGCGGATAATTTTACAATCCACACTTCTTTTTTTAATTGACGCTTTTACTTTCATAACTATTTATATCTTAAAGTTATCCTGCCTTTTGATAAATCATAAGGCGACATTTCTACTTTTACTTTATCACCAGGTAAAATTTTAATATAATGCATTCGCATTTTACCTGAAATATGACAAATAACCTCATGACCATTTTGTAATTCAACCTTAAACATTGCATTTGACAATGCTTCAGTTATTAATCCATCCTGTTCAATAGAGCCTTGTTTAGCCATTTATAATTTTTGTTCTTCTTTTATATATTTGAAAGTTGTCAAAATTTCAGGCTGACTATCTGTTACCAGAACCGTATGCTCAAAATGAGCAGAAGGTTTACCATCATCCGTATTTATCGTCCAACCATCATTTTCTTGATAAACATCTTTTTTACCTACATTAATCATTGGTTCTATTGCTAAAACCATTCCTTTAATTAATTTAAGCCCTTTTCCTCTTTTTCCAAAATTAGGAACCTCAGGTTCTTCATGTAGATTTTTTCCAACTCCATGTCCTACCAAATCTCTAACCACAGAATATCCCAAGTTTTCAACGTAAGACTGAATTGCAAAAGCAATATCACCAATACGAAGACCTTGTTTTGTGTTTTCTATACCTTTATACAAAGAATCATGTGTTGCTTTTAGCAAGTTTTTCTTCTCTGTTGTGATATTTCCAACACTATAAGTATAAGCTGAATCTGCATGAAAGCCATTAAGCAATACACCACAATCAATTGATACAATATCCCCATTTCTCAATTCATATTTTCCAGGCAAACCATGTACTACTGTTTGATTTACAGATATACAAAGTGTTGAAGGAAACCCTCTATAATTCAGAAATGATGGAACAGCTTTATGATCTTTAATAAAATCGTGAGCTATTTTATCCAACTTTAATGTAGATATACCCTCTTTGATTTCATTAGAAATTAAACCATGTACTTGCCCAAGTATTTCAGCACTTTGGCGTATCAATTCAATATCCTCTCCCGACTTATAAACTATTTTGGATCGTTCCCAAAACATACTAAAATGACTCAACTGGTTCAACTCTACCTTTAACTCTACCAGATTTCATTAAACCATCGTAACGTTTCATTAATAAATAGCTTTCTATTTGTTGTAAAGTATCCAATACAACACCTACCATAATTAATAAAGATGTACCACCATAAAATTGAGCAAACTCTCTACTCAATCCAAATAAGCTAGCAATTGCTGGCAAAACAGCTATTGAAACTAAAAACAATGCACCAGGTAAGGTAATTCTTGAAATAACATTATCAATAAAATCAGATGTTGGTTTTCCAGGTTTAACACCTGGTATAAAACCATTGTTTCTTTTTACATCATCCGACATTTGTTCAGGATTTACAGCTATAGCTGTATAGAAAAACGTGAATAATATAATCAAAATACCAAATACTACATTATATTGCCAAGAAGTATAATTCGAGAAAGTAGAGCCAATAGCATTAGCCAAATCATTTTGATCTGCCCAAATTGAAGCTATCATAGCAGGTAAAAACATTAAAGATTGAGCAAAAATAATTGGCATTACACCAGAAGTATTTAATTTCAAAGGAATATATTGACGCTGTCCGCCAACTGTCTGTCCACCAACAACTTGCTTAGCATATTGTACAGGTATTTTTCGTGTTGCTTGTGTTAGCATAATTACAGCCATAACTACAAAAAACAAAGCAATTAATTCAACTAAGAAGAATAAAGCACCACTCATTCCTTTCGACATTCCTTCTGCAATTAATGCACCCGGAAATCTAGAAATAATACCTACCATAATTAACATTGAAATACCATTGCCAATACCTCTATCAGTAATTCTTTCTCCTAACCACATACAAAACATGGTTCCACTAATTAAAATCAAAATAGCAGAAGCTTTAAACAATACAGGATCTATTAGAATTGCATCTTGTGGAATTGTTGCAGATACATAACCAATAGATTGGAAAAATGTAACTACAATAGTTAAAAGGCGAGTAATTTGATTAATTTTTTTGCGTCCAGATTCGCCTTCTTTCTGCATTTTTTGAAAATACGGAACAGCAATTGTTAATAATTGTAAAACAATGGATGCTGAAATATAAGGCATAATGCCTAATGCAAAGATAGATGCATTGCTAAATGCTCCACCTAAAAAAGTATCTAACAAACCTAATATACCACCAGTATTTTTAGTTAATTTTGTTGAATCAAGTCCAGGTAAAACTACATAGGAACCTAATCTGAAAATCAACAGAAATCCTAGCGTAGCAACAATACGATTCCTCAACTCCTCGATTGAAAAAATATTAGTAATAGTGTTGATTATTCGTTTCATCGTTTGTTAAACTATCTCGGTTGTACCTCCCAATTTTGTTATTGTATCAATTGCAGATTTTGAAAATGCACTAAGTTTTACATTAACTTTAGATTTTAATTCTCCTCTACCTAATACTTTTACTGTATCATTTTTAGATACTAAACCATTTGTATATAATACTTCAAATGTAATATCTGTAATTTTTTTATCTTCAACTAATTTTTGAATGATATCCAAATTTATAGCTTTAAAATACACTTTATTTAAGCTAGTGAAGCCAAATTTAGGTATTCTACGTTGCAAAGGCATCTGTCCACCTTCAAAACCCATTTTGGTTTTGTAACCAGTTCTAGACTGTGCACCTTTATGACCTTTAGTAGAAGTACCACCTCTACCAGAACCAGTACCTCTACCAATTCTTTTTGAAACTTTTACTGAACCTTTTGCAGGTTTTAAATTACTTAATTTCATCTATCTATTACTTTACAGATATCAAATGACTAACTTTTTTTACCATACCCAAAATCTGCGGTGTGGCTTCTACTTCTACTTTACTATGTAATCTACCTAGACCTAAAGCAACTAATGTTCTTTTTTGATCTATTGAACGATCTATAGTACCTCTTACTTGTGTTATGCTTATCTTCGCCATAATTACTGACCGTTAAATACTTTTTTCATAGAAATACCTCTGTGTTTTGCTACTGTAAAAGGGTCTCTCATGCTTGAAAGCGCATCGAAAGTAGCTTTTACAACATTATGTGGGTTTGAAGAACCTTTAGATTTCGCTAAAACGTCTTTAACACCTGCACTTTCCAAAACAGCACGCATTGCACCACCTGCGATAACACCAGTTCCTGGTGCAGCTGGTTTTAATAACACAAATCCTCCACTATATTTTCCAATACTATCATGCGGAACTGTGCCTTTGAATACTGGAACTTTTATTAAATTTTTCTTTGCATCATCTATACCTTTAGTGATAGCATCTGTAACTTCATTGGCTTTGCCAAGTCCGTATCCCACAACACCATGACCATCGCCAACTACTATAATAGCAGAAAAGCTAAATCTTCTACCACCTTTTACAACTTTTGCTACCCTATTTACGGCTACAACTCTATCTTTGAGTTCTATTTCAGCAGCTTTTACTTTTGTTATATTTCCTTGTGACATATCTTAAAATTTTAAGCCTCCTTCTCTTGCTCCTTCTGCTAAAGCTTTCACTCTACCATGATATAAATAACCTGCACGATCAAAAACCACATCTGAAATACCTTTTGATATTGCAACTTCTGCTATTTTTTTACCAACTTCCTTAGAAATTTCAACTTTAGTTCCTTTTACTTTTTTTAAATCTGTAGTAGAAGAACTTGCAAGTGTTACTCCATTTGCATCATCAATGAGTTGAGCATAGATTTTAGTGTTACTTCTAAAAACCGCTAAGCGAGGTTTAGTACTAACGCCAGAAATTTTACCTCTGATTTTGCTGCGTATTTTTAATCTTCTTAATTCTTTGATAGCTGTCATAATCTTACTTATTTTTTAGCTGAGGTTTTACCAGCTTTTCTTCTAATTGTTTCACCAACAAAACGAACTCCTTTACCTTTATAAGGCTCAACTTTACGGAAAGATTTCAGTTTTGCTGAAATTTGACCTATTAATTGTTTATCGATTCCTTCTAAAATAATAGTTGGATTTTTACCTTTTTCAGTAACTGTTGCAACTTTAATTTCGTTAGGTATAGCAAAGAATATTGCATGAGAATATCCTAAACTTAACTCCAATAAATTACCTTGATTAGCAGCTTTGAAACCTACCCCTACTAATTCAAGTTCTTGTTTATAGCCTGTGCTTACGCCAGTAACCATATTATTTATCAATGATCTATACAGACCATGTAATGCTTTGTGTCTTTTTTGTTCTGTTGGTCTATCAACTAAAACAGTATTGCCTTCTAACTTAACTTCGATATCAGCATCCACTTTTTGAGTTAAAGTACCTTTAGGACCTTTTACAGTAACTACATTACTTTTATCAAGTGAAACTTCAACTTTTTCAGGAAGAGAGATTATTTTTTTACCTATTCTTGACATTTTATAACAATTAATAAACGTAACATAATACTTCACCACCAACATTCAATGTACGAGCTTCTTTGTCAGTCATTACACCTTTAGAAGTAGACATAATTGCTATGCCTAAACCATTTAAAACGCGTGGTAATTTTTCAAAATGAACATATTTACGCAAACCTGGTTTGCTAATGCGTTCAATTTTAGTGATAGAGTTCTTTTTATTGAACCCATTATATTTAAGAGCTATTTTAATTGTAGGATGCTTATTATCAGCATCTTCAAACTTATAGTTTAAAATATAACCTTTATCAAAAAGAACTTTAGTAATTTCTTTTTTCAAACTAGAAGAAGGAACTTCTAATACACGATGACTAGCCATCGATGCGTTGCGTATTCTAGTTAAGAAATCTCCAATTGAATCCAAGATACCCTAAATATTTTAATTTACCAACTTGCTTTTACTAAACCTGGAATTTTTCCTGCAGAAGCTAATTCTCTAAACTGATTTCTACAAATACCGAACTTGCCCATATATCCTTTCGGACGACCTGTAAGTTTACATCTATTGTGTAAACGTACTGGAGAAGCATTTTTTGGCAATTTATCTAAACCTAAATAATCACCTGCTGCTTTAAGCGCTTTACGTTTTGTTGCATATCGAGCAACTGTTGCTTCGCGTTTTAATTGTCTCGCTTTAACCGATTCTTTTGCCATAATTATTTTTTCTGATTAGCAAATGGAAAACCAAATAATTTTAATAACTCTAAACCTTCTTCAAAAGTGATATCCATACCAGATATTTTTTGTATTTTATCAATACTGATTTCAGGAAATATAATTTGTTCTTTAACTCCTAATGTATAGTTACCTCTACCATCAAAACCTTTATCATTAACTCCTTTAAAATCTCTTACACGTGGTAATGCGATAGTAGTTAATCTATCCATAAACTCATACATACGATCACCTCTTAAGGTAACTTTTGCACCGATAGGCAAATCTTCTCTCAATTTAAAATTTGAGATTGCTTTTTTAGATTTAGTGGCAACTGCCTTTTGACCAGTGATTTGTGTTAATTCGTCAACACCAATATCTACTAATTTTTTATCTGCTACTGCTGCACCGATACCTTTGTTCAAAACAATTTTTGAAACTTTAGGTATTTGCATTACACTTTTATAACCATACTTTTTTTGCAAAGCAGGTACAATTTCTTTTGAATATAACTCTTTAAATCTTGCCGTTGCCATATCTTATTAAATTACTTTACCAGTTTTGGTACTAATTCTTTCTGTTTTACCACTTTTATTAACCGCTCTTCCAACTCTAGTTACAGAACCGTTTGCGTCTAATAACATTACATTACTAATATCAATTGGTAAAGATTTTTTTTCTATCGAACCATTTGGGTTTGAAGAAGTAGGTTTTAGATGTTTGCTAACTACATGTACACCTTCTACTAAAACTTTACCTTCTGAAGGAAAAACAGAAACTACATTTGCAATTTTCCCTCTACTGTTACCAGCTATAACTTTAACTTTATCGCCTTTTTTAATATTCAACTTTGGCATAATCTTATATTTTAAAGCACTTCTGGTGCCAATGATACAATTTTCATAAACTGCTTTTCTCTTAACTCACGAGCTACAGGACCAAAAATCCTTGTACCTCTTGGTTCGTCAGATGCATTCAAAAGCACAGCTGCATTATCTGCAAAGCGGATATATGAACCATCTTTTCTTTTAATTTCTTTTTTAGTACGTACGATAACCGCCTTAGAAACTGTACCTTTTTTCATGCTACTCGATGATAAAGAAGACTTAACTGTAACTACAATTTTATCTCCAATCGATGCATATCTTTTTTTAGTACCGCCTAGTACGCGAATACATAAAACTTCTTTAGCACCGCTATTATCTGCAACAGACAGTCTTGATTCTTGTTGTATCATTGTTATTTAGCTTTTTCTACAATTTGTAATAATCTCCAACGTTTGGTTTTGCTCAATGGACGAGTTTCCATAATGGAAACTGTATCACCAATACCACATTCATTATTTTCATCGTGAGCTACGAATCTTTTTGACTTTTTGATAAATTTACCATACTTGCCATGTTTCATTTTACGCTCAATAGTTACAACAACAGATTTATCCATTTTATTGCTAACTACTTTACCAGTTTTAACTTTTCTAAGGTTTCTCTCTTCCATGATCTTATATTTTTGTTCTTTTTGTCATTTCAGTACTCAATTGAGCAACTAATCTGCGTGAAGAACGAATTTTCATCGGATTTTCTATTGGTGAAATTGCATGTGCAAATTTTAATCTGCTAAGCATTTCTGTTTCTACTCTATATTTTTGACCTAAATCTTCATTAGACATAGATGCAATTTCTTTATAGTTCATATCTGGTCTATAAATCGTATTTACTAATAAATTTAACTTTCAAAGGCAATTTTTGTGCTGCTAAACGCAATGCACTATCAGCTAACTCTTGTGTTACACCACCAGCTTCAAACAAGATAGTACCTGGTTTTACAGGAGCAACCCAATATTCTGGAGCACCTTTACCTTTACCCATACGAACCTCAGCAGGTTTTTTGGTCATTGGTTTGTCGGGAAACACACGAATCCATGTAGAACCTTCACGTTTCATTCCTCTAGACAAAGCCACACGAGCAGCTTCCAATTGTCTTGAAGTTATAAACCCTGGTACTAAACATTTTAAAGCATATTCACCAAAAGCAATTGAAGCACCTCTAGTAGCAATACCTTTAATGCGACCTTTTTGCTGTTTTCTGTATGTTGTTTTTTTAGGCTGTAACATGACTAATTACTTATCTTTTTGGTTTTCTATCTCCTTTTGATTTTCTATCTCCACCTTTATCATCTTTTCTGTCGGTTCTACCGTCAGGTCTAGAATCTCTTCTGTTATTTGGTTGTCCACCATCGTTATTGTTTGCAGTTGGAGTATTCAAACCAACATTTGGCGAAAGATCTCTTTTTCCAAACACTTCTCCCTTAAATATCCAAACTTTGATTCCAATTTTGCCATACACAGTGTTAGCTTCGCTGATTGCATAATCAATATCTGCACGTAATGTATGAAGTGGAACTCTTCCTTCTCTGTATGATTCAGAACGTGCCATCTCGGCACCACCTAAACGACCAGAAACTTTAATTTTTATTCCTTGACCACCAACTCTCATTGTTGCAGAAATAGCTTGTTTCATCGCTCTTTTGTATGAAACACGACCTTGAATTTGCTGAGCAATCGACTCGCCAACTAATTTAGCATCTAGCTCAGGTCTTTTTACTTCAAAGATGTTAATTTGAACATCTTTATCTGTAATTTTCTTTAACTCTTCTTTAACTTTATCAACTTCGCCACCACCTTTACCGATTACTACACCAGGTTTAGCAGTATTGATAGTCAAAATGATTCTTTTGATTGTTCTTTCAATGATAATTTTAGCTATACCAGCTTTAGGAATACGTGCATGCACATAACCTCTAATTTTTTCATCTTCAATTAGTTTTTCAGCAAAATTTTTGCCACCATACCAATTCGAATCCCAACCTTTAATTACTCCTAAGCGAATGCCAACCGGATTTGTTTTTTGTCCCATTGTATATATTAATTTACTGAAACGCTATTTTCTACTTCTGCAACTGCTTCTAATTTGCTATCTATTACTAGTGTAACATGATTAGAACGTTTTCTAACTCTATATCCTCTACCTTGAGGTGCCGGTCTCATTCTTTTGAGCATTCTACCACCATCAACAAATAATGTTTTTACATACAAATCGGCATCTTCAACACGCACATCTGGATTGGCTTGTTGCCAGTTTGATGTTGCAGAAAGAAGAAGTTTATGCAGATATGAAGCACCAACTTTAGACTGAAATTTCAGTACAGCCAAAGATTGATTCACACTTTTACCTCTTACTAAATCGGCTACTAACCTCATTTTTTGAGGCGATGTAGGTATATTTTTTAAAACAGCTCTTGCTTCCATTATTTCAACTATTTTTTCTTAGCAGCGTGACCTCTAAAGTTACGAGTCGGAGAAAATTCTCCTAATTTGTGTCCAACCATATTTTCTGTACAGAACACAGGTATAAATTTATTTCCATTGTGAACGGCAAACGTATGACCAACAAAGTCTGGTGAAATCATAGACCTACGAGACCATGTTTTTACTACAGTTTTTTTACCTGACTGGTTTAATTTATCTACCTTATTAGATAATCTAAAATCTATATAAGGGCCTTTTTTTAGTGAACGTGACATTATTTAGATCTTCTACTTATAATTAGTCCTGCTGAATATTTATTTCTATTTCGAGTTTTCTTGCCTTTAGCATATAAACCATTTCTTGAACGTGGATGACCTCCAGATGCTCTACCTTCGCCACCACCCATTGGATGATCTACAGGATTCATAACAACACCTCTATTTCTTGGTCTGATACCTAACCAACGGTTACGTCCAGCTTTACCAACACTCAAATTAATATGATCATCGTTTGATAATACTCCAACTGTAGCCATACAGTTTGATAGAATCATTCTCATTTCACCTGATGGAAGTTTTACCGTAGCATATTTTCCATCACGAGCCAAAAGTTGTGCCGAAACACCAGCACTTCTTACAAGTGCACCACCTTGACCAGGTTTTAACTCAATATTATGTATTTGAGAACCCAATGGTATTTCAGATAAAGTAAGTGCATTTCCTATTTCTGGGGGAACGCCTTTTCCTGAAACTACAGTTTGTCCAACTACTAAGCCTTTAGGAGCTAAAATATATCTTTTTTCGCCATCAGCATAATATAACAAAGCTATACGAGCTGTACGATTTGGATCATATTCAATTGTTTTTACAACAGCAGGAACTGATTCCTTATCTCTGCTAAAATCAATTAAACGATATTGTTTTTTATGACCACCACCAATGTAGCGCATAGTCATGTGACCTTCACTGTTTCTACCTCCTGATTTAGAGATAGGTTTAACAAGAGATTTCTCTGGTTTTGATGCAGTTATCTCATCAAAAGTTGGAGCAATTCTGTGTCTTTGTCCGGGTGTTATAGGTCTTAATTTCTTGATTGACATATCCTTAGTTATATACCTGAGTAGAAATCTATCACTTCGCCTTTTGCAACTGTTACAAAAGCTTTCTTGATTTGTTTCGATCTACCTTGTGTGAAACCTTTTTTTGTAAACTTACTTTTAGATTTAGAAGCTGTAATTAATGTATTTACTGATTCAACATTAACACTATACTTTTTTTCTATTACTTTTTTAATCTCAACTTTGTTTGCAGTTTTTTCAACCACAAAACCATAAACACCTTTATCTGTAAGTGCGTTTACTTTTTCAGTTACGATTGGTTTTATTAAAATATCCATTTCTTATCTTTCGTTTAAAGCTGCAACAGCTGATACAGATAATAATACAATTTCAGCATTTACCAAATCGTATGTATTTACAGAATTTGTATTTACAACTTTTGTATTTGGTATATTTCTACCTGATAATACTACATTTGGATTTAAGCCATCCAATACAAGTATAGATTTTTTGTTTGTAAGTGAAAACGAATCCAAAAACTTAATAAACTGTTTAGTTTTAGGAGCTTCGTATGTAAAATCTTCTACAACTTTCACTAAATTTTCTTTAACTTTAGAAGAAAATACTGACTTACGAGCCAATGATTTTACTTTTTTGTTAAGAGAAAAAGAATAATCTCTAGGTTGTGGACCAAAAGTACGAGCGCCACCAACATAAATGTTAGCTTTACGACTACCATGACGAGCACCACCAGTACCTTTTTGTTTCAACATTTTGCGTGTCGAATAATTAACTTCCCAACGCTCTTTGGTTTTGTGTGTACCTTGACGTTGATTAGCCAAATATTGTTTTACGTCCAAATAAACGGTATGCTCATTTGGTTCTATGCCAAATACATCATCAGAAAGTGTAACTTTCTTTCCTGTATCTTTTCCTTCTATGTTATAAACGCTCAGTTGCATACTATTTCTCTAAATATACGATTGAATTATTAGCTCCTGGAATTGAACCGCTCACTAAAACAATATTTTTATCTTCAAAAATCTTAACGATTTTTAAGTTTTGAATTTTTACTCTATCAGAACCCATTCTGCCACCCATACGCATACCTGGAAGTACACGAGAAGGAAAAGAACAAGCACCAATCGAACCCGGATGACGAGCTCTGTTATGTTGACCATGTGTTTGACCACCTACGCCACCAAAATTATATCTTTTAACAACTCCTTGAAATCCTTTACCTTTTGAAGTTCCAATAGCATCACAAAAATCACCTTCTGCAAAAACATCTGAAAGTTTCAATTCTTGACCTACTTTATAATCTCCCTCGGCATCTCTAAACTCTGTAATTGTAGAAGCTTGTGAACCAGATTTTTTCAAATGACCTTTAACAGCAGCCGAAACATTTTTCTGTTTCGCAACACCGAAGCCTACTTGAATAGCACTGTATCCATCAGTTTGAGCAGTTTTAATTTGTGTTACCACACAATTTCCTGTCTCTACAACTGTACATGCAATAGACTTAGCATCTTCTGCATTGTAAAAAGTTGTCATTCCTATTTTTTTACCTATAATACCAGACATAAATTTTGCGTTTTTTAACGCGGTTTCTGAAAACGGAGTGCAAAGGTAAGAACATTTTTGATATTCACAATATCAAACTCAAATCTTTTTAAAATATTTTTACTTTCTATGATTTAATCAAATTTTTACCCTCTTGAAACTACCATGTTTTTAATTAAATCATGTTTAAAATGTCTTTTTAGCATAAAATTAAATACTATAAATATTTGATTTATTAAAAATAAAAATTTAGTTCATCGAATTAAACAATGTATTTATTATATGACAAAATAAAACTGGTTTTATTGAGGAAATAAAATATTTTCGTTTAAAATACTAATAAAAAGAGATTTGAAAATATTTTTAACGAAAATAAAAAAAGCTAAATGTCTGTTTATAAACCAATTAATTTTTTAGGTTTGCAAACACGTTACTCCAATTAAAAAAAAATTTAAACAATTAAGCAATATTTAAGTAATATATTAGATTTTGAAATAATAAAAATATATTTTTGAAGAAATAAACAATAACAAACCCTTGCTATGTCTAAATTAAAGAATATCATAAGACAATTGACCGAAAAGGATTTCCAAAACATTTATGACATGTTGATGGATAGCAATGCAGATAAATCAGCTGCTTTGTTGAAATTTTTTAAGGAAAGACAACTTTCTGATAATAAAATAATGTCGGAATTGGATGTTAATCCAAATGCATATTACACACTTCGCTCGAGGCTGAATGAAAAAATTGAAGAATATTTTGTGCAAGCAATGGAAAGTCCAAAAGCTGATATTCTCAAAAAAGTTTCGAATGTAAACGACATCATATATACAAAGAAAAAAACAATAGTAGTAGCAACACTCAAAAAACTAGAAAAAGAACTTGTTGATTATGATTTAACAAGTGAATTGATTAGTATTTATAAGAATTTAAAGAAATTCCATATCAATTCGCCTGAACATTATCATTATTCGCAGTTATATAATAAACATATTGCTTATACATTGGCTATTGATAAAGCAGAAGATTTGCTTGGCGATTATTTTAAAAAATATGGACACTATTATTTATCAAATGAAGAAACTACTAAAACAGAGTTAGGAATGTTGGTAAAAGAAATCGAAAACGTTTCGAGACTTTATCAATCGCATCGACTTTTTGTATATAAAAACGCATTGGGTATTTTTCATAATTTGTTTATAGATTCGAAATATATTCCAGAAGATTCGGAAAGTATTGAAGATAGTTTTGAAAAAATTGACAGGATTTTTAGTACTTATTCATCCGATGTACATTATCATCATTTAAAAATTGTGTTTGACTTTTTGAAATTTCATTTTTACAAACGCGAAAACGATATTAAAAAAAGCGATACCTATTTTTATGATATGAACGAAAATGCAAGTATTTTCTTATCAAATTATAGCTTTTATACATTCCCCGCATTTTTCTTGTCGGGCAAAATGGAAAAATCTAAGCAATTGGGAACTACAAGCGAATTGGTTGAAGAAAATGCAGTGATATTTTCGGATTATGAACCCGATCCATTAGATATTCCAAAATATGTAATGTATTATACCTATGTGGCAATGGGTTATTTTTATGCTGGTAAATATGATATGGCAGCAAAAAAACTAAATGTATTACTAAACGAAATTACATTTAAAAAATACCAAGAAACGCAAGTAGAAATCAAAACATTGTTGGCTTTGCAATATTGTTTGATGAAAGATGATGATTTGTTTAATCAATTGATGAGTAGTATTCAACGTCAAATTAGGATGTTGGGCAAGAAAAAACTAGATCATATTGTGGCGATGAGCAAAGCCATGAAAGCTGCTTTGTCGAACAACACTGTAAAAATGAGAGCCGCAAAAATAAAAATGCAGTTTAACCGTATCAATTTAGATAAAATACCATATTTCACTACGGTTAGATATATTACTTTTAACGAAAAATTGATTAAAGAAATGTCTGAATAATATATTTTTACATTCCTTTTTTATTGCTAAAATATAAATGCTAGTTTTGAAACAGAACTAGCATTTTTGATTTCTAAAATCTTATACACAAAAAAAATACTCCATGAAAACTTCAAAAACCCTTTTCACGATATTATTAATTAGCATTTCTGTATTTATAAATGCGCAAAATTATCAAGTTCAAAAACAAAGCGAAGGAGGTTATGCTTACGAAACGGTGAGCAACGACCCAACCAATACACGTATATATACATTAGCAAATGGACTAAAAGTTTATTTGTCGGTTTATAAAAATACACCTCGCATTCAAACCTATATTGCTGTAAAAGCAGGAAGCAAAAACGACCCAGCTAACACCACAGGTTTGGCACATTATTTGGAACACATGGTTTTTAAAGGCACTTCAAAACTAGGTTCAGCAAATTGGAGCAAAGAAAAACCACTTTTAGATGCCATAGAAGCTCAATATGAAAGCTATCGCCAACTAAAAGATACTTCTGAAAGAAGAAAAATGTACCAAAAAATTGATAGCCTTTCTGGCGAAGCAGCCAAGTTTGCGATTGCAAACGAATACGACAAAGCTGCTAGTGTAATTGGTGCAAAAGGAACAAATGCTTACACTTGGGTAGAGCAAACGGTTTATGTAAACGATATTCCAAGCAATGAAATTGAACGTTGGGTAAAATTAGAAGCCGAGCGATTTGGAGAACTCACCCCTCGCTTATTCCATACCGAACTTGAGGCTGTATATGAAGAAAAAAACAGAAGTTTGGATAATGATTTTAGCAAAGTATTAGAACAAAGTTTTGGAGCCATGTTTCCAAACCACCAATACGGTTCGCAAACAACTATTGGCACAGTTGAACATTTAAAAAATCCATCTATTACAGAAATTAAGAAATATTTTTATACACATTATGTACCAAACAATATGGCAATTTGCATGAGTGGCGACCTCGACCCAACAGCAACGGTACGTTTGATAGACCAATATTGGGGAAATAAACAAGCCAAAACAGTACCCGTTTTTACTCCTTTTCAAGAAAAAGAAATCACAAATCCGATAGAAAAAACGGTTTATGGTCCATCGCAAGAAATGCTATTTATGAGCTATCGTTTTCCAGGAGCAGCATCGAAAGATGCCATGATTATGGAAATGTTTAGCCGTGTATTATCCAATGGAAAAGCAGGATTGATGGATGTGAATTTGGCACAAAAGCAAAAAGTTTTAGGTGTGAATGCTTTTCCATATCGCATGAAAGATTATTCAGGCGTTTTTGTTTCGGTTTATCCTCGCCAAGGACAAAGTTTGGAAGAAACCAAAAAGTTGGTTTTGGCACAAATAGACAGTATAAAACAAGGGAAATTTAAAGAATCGCTTTTGAAAACGATTATTAACAACGAAAAAATAAGCATGATGAAATCGCTTGAGAGCAACGATGCTAGAGCAGATTATATGGTTGATGCTTTTGTAAAAGACATTTCGTGGACAGATTATATGGCTGGACTAGACGAAATGGCTCGATTGACTAAAAATGATATTGTAGCATTTGCAAACCGCTATTTTTCAACCAATTATGTAGCTATTTACAAAAAAACAGGACAAGACTCAACGATTCAAAAAGTACCAAAACCAAAAATCACCCCTGTACCAGTAAACCGAGAATCGCAATCTGATTTTATCAAAAAATTTGCAACTGAAACACCTATAAATCTTCAACCCGTGTTTTTGGATTTTGAACGTGATTTAGAAACTTGGAATATCAAACCAAAAATGGATGTTTGGTACAAAAAAAATACAGAAAACAAACTTTTTGAATTGCATTATCGCTTTCCATTTGGTAAAAATCAGTTTTCGAAAATGGCTTTGGCAATGGAATATCTAAATTATTTGGGAACAGATAAAATGAGTTTGGCTCAACTAAAGACCAAATTTTATGAATTAGGTTGCGATTATTCGCTTAGTGTTTCCGAAAATCAGATGCAAATTATAATCACAGGATTAGAAGAAAACAGAGCCGAAGCTGTGAAATTGGTAGAAAATTTAATTACTAATCCTAAAGCAGATAAAGAAGCTTTAAAAAATTTGGTTGATGGGATTTTAAAAGCCAGAAAAGATGCAAAACTCGACAAAGCAACTATACTACGCTCAGGATTAGGTAATTATGCAAAATTTGGACCTTTAAATCCATACACAAACATTATTTCAGAAATAAACTTAAAAGCAACTCAGCCGCTAGAATTACTAAATTTAATCAAAAGTTTAGCGGCTTACGAACATAATATTTGGTATTACGGACCAGAAGAATTGCAAAAAGTGGTAGCAGATATTTCGATAATGCACAAATCGCCAGATGTTTTGAAAATGGCACCTGCCAAAAAAGTGTATAAAGAACTTGAATTTAACGAAAATGAAGTATTGTTTGTGCATTATGATATGGTACAAGCCGAAAATATATTTTTATCTAAATCAACAAAGTACAATAAAGAAATAAATGCCGTTGTGGGATTATATAACGAATATTTTGGCGGAAGCATGAACTCCATTGTGTTTCAAGAAATCAGAGAAAGCAAGGCTTTGGCTTATGGTTGTGGCTCTACATATAAAATAACAGATAACTTAGACTACTCAAATTATAATTCGTCATACATTGGTACTCAGGTAGATAAACTTACAGATGCTTTGCCGGCTATGAAAGCATTGTTAGATAGTTTACCAAAATCAGATATTGCATTTGCCAATGCTAAAGAATCAAAATTAAACGAATTTAGGTCGGATAGAATTACCAAAATGGGAGTTTTATATAGTTATGAATATATTAAAAAAATGCAATTAAATAAAGATCAAAGACCCGAAAATTTTGCAAAATCACAATACATGACTTTTCAAGATATAGATGTGTTTCATAAAAATTATGTTAAAAATCAGAAAATGAAACTGTTAGTGATTGGACATAAAGATAAAGTAGATTTTAAAACTTTAGAAAAATTTGGAAAAATCACAAAACTTGAATTAAATGACCTGTTTGGCTATTAAATCAAAAACTTAATTTGTATTTTTCGTATAAAAAATCAAAGATTTGCAAATAATATTTAATCAATAAAAATTGGAAGCACAATTTATAATACTTCGTATTTTACTTTATTTAGGACTGTCTATTTTGGCTTATTTGATAGGCTCAATTCCAACCGCAGTTTGGTATGGAAAAGCTTTTCACAATATGGATGTGCGAGAATTTGGAAGTAAAAATGCAGGTGCAACAAATACTTTTCGGGTTTTGGGTTCGAAAGCAGGCACAATTGTTTTTTTGATTGATGTTTTTAAAGGTTGGACTGCCACAACATTAGCCAATATTCTATATTTAGATGATGTAATTTGGGATTATCATGTGGCAGAATTTAAAATTTTGTTTGGTACTTTGGCAGTAGTTGGACATATATATCCTATTTTAAGTGGATTTAGAGGCGGAAAAGGAGTAGCAACATCGCTTGGTTTGGGTTTGTGTATGTCGCCAGCTTTGGCTTTGGTTTGTTTATTATTATTTTTTGTGATTCTTATCCTTTCAAACTATGTTTCGCTTGGTTCAATTATTGCAACTTTGGCATTTCCTTTGTTGATGTTTACCCGAGAATTCAAACCCGATGATAGTTTGCTGATAGGATTTGGATTTTTTGCTTTTGCTTTGGTTTTATATACACACCGAAAAAATATAAACAGATTACTCAACGGAACCGAAAACAAAATTTACCTTATCCCAAGAAATGAAAAAGATAATCAATAGTGCCGATGCACCTGCACCAATAGGTCCATATAGCCAAGCTGTACAAACAGGAAGTATGCTTTTTGTATCTGGACAGGTTTGTTTTGACCCAAAAACTGGAGATTTAGTAAATCAAGATATTGTTTTAGAAACACACCAAGTGATGAAAAACATAGGTGCGATTTTGAAAGCTGCAGGAATGAATTATTCTAATATTGTAAAAACGAGCATTTTTGTAAAAGATTTGAATAATTTTTCGACAATAAATACTACGTATGCCACTTATTTTAGCGAAAATCCGCCAGCAAGAGAAACAGTAGAAGTTGCACGATTGCCACGAGATGTAAATGTTGAAATAAGCTGTATTGCAGTTGGATAGGATTTAAAAAAATTACTTATATTAAACCGAAAATAATATATTACATTTTTGTATATTTGCATAAACTAAAATTCTATGCAAAAAATATCATTTCCTGAAAATAGTACGGCTCAA
>RDZG01000126.1 GCA_004293915.1 Bacteroidota bacterium
CAGATAACAATACTTCACTCTAAACCCAATGCTTTATTCATGGAAAACATGATAGTAACTACCTTGTCTGAAAAGGACATCAAAGACTTGATTCAAGCTGGAATCGAACAAGCCTTAGAACGAATGAATCAAAATCAGGCAAATGCGGTTTCAAGTACAACGGAAGAGGAGACTTTTCCTCCTTTCATGGATGTTGATACGGTTTCTCGGTTTATTAATTTAAAACCTTCGTATGTTTATGAATTGGTTTCGGGTAGGCAGATTCCTTTCATCAAACTTCAAAAGCGGCTTCAGTTTTGCAAAAAAGATATTATCGAATGGCTCAATCAGCACAAGATTGCTTCTGAGCATCAAATTGATAAAATCGCAGAAGCTTATATCAACAAAAAAAGGATGCCATAAGCATCCTTTTTTTGGTTGGTAGATTGGTAGTGAAGTTCTTTTTTCTTTTTTGGCGGAACTTTTTTCTTTTTTTGATGGAATATCATCGGCTGTTTGGGTTGAGAATTCCTCTATTTTTTTAATTGGTACTTATTTTTTATTCCATTTTCATTATTTAAAAAAATAGATTTTAAAGAGCGTGAGAGTGAAAAAATGTTTTTGCCTCTTTCTCTCTTTTATACCTTTTTAAGTTTTTGGTTTATATAGTTTTATTTACTCGACCTGTGTTGGTATTGTGTAAGCATTGTGTAACACTTGCTTTGGCATTTTTGCCAAAACAAGTGTTAGAATGGTAGATTGGTAGCTTTTCTAATTAGCAAAGCGACTACCAATCTACCAACCATTCTACCAAACGAAGTGACTACCAATTCTTTACGCAAAATCTCCCCATCTCATTTGCATTGTACTTTTGGGTTGATTGTTTGATGGTATTTCAGGAAGGTTGAGTACTGCTTCATCTCTTCTTCGGTCGATGACTTTGCCATAGCGTTCGGTCATCTTTATATCTGAATGTCCGAGTAATTTGCTTACCGTATACAAATCTGTACCATAAGTCAAAAGCATGGTAGCAAAAGTGTGTCTGGCCACATGGAAGTGAACTCTTTTTTTGATGCCAGCTTTCGCAGCCCATAATCTTATCGAACTATTGATGCTCGAATGCCCTCGGTTTGTAATGCCATGAAATACATAGTCGTTTACTTCTGATTGGTCTTCTTTCATGATTTCAATGATGTTTTTGGCTTCTTTTGAGAGGGGTACATAATGTAATCCTTTTATCTTTCGGGTTTTATAAGGAATATATTCGATGCGTTCTGCAGTGATGTTTGACCATTTGATTAATCGTATGTCCGAAACTCTCAATCCAGTGAAACAGGAGAATAAAAAACCATATTGGATGTGTTTGTGGCAGTTGATGCTATCAAAACTGTCCCATAAAGCGGTGATGTCTTCAATATCTAAATGGCTTATATCGGGAACTGTTCGTGCAATGCGGTCTTTCTTATTGATATAATCAAAAGGATTAATGTGGATAATTTTGTCTCTGATGGCATGCCTGATAACGATTTGGATGCGTTGCAGGTACATATATATGCTGGTATGCCCAAGTGTAGATTTGGCTTTGAGATAGTGCTGAAACTCAATGATGAGGTGTTCGTTCAGGCTTTTGAACGGAAAATACTCGGTATTCACAAAATCTCTAAAATGATTGCCAGCTCTCACATAAGAATCATGGTTTCCTTTTTGGGTTTTGATGATATGTCGATAGTAGGTTAGAAAATTGTCGGTATTGAGTTTTCGTGTAGGTAAAATTCCTATTGGAGATTGTATTATTTCAATTTCTCGCTTTGCTTTGATGCTAGAAATGAGTTTCATTTTTTCGGCATCTTCTTTTGCGATTCGTTTTTCTTTTTGGTAATCTTTTGTAACTTGAATTTTTAGAAAGTCGTACTTACGTTGTCCTTCGTGGTACACATCTAAGAAGGCGGAATACATGCCTGAGCTTAGTTTTCGATAGCGAATTTGAATCATGGTTTTGTTTATAGAGCTTGTTTTTGTTACTCACCAGTAACACTCTAGTAACAAAAATAGCCCTATTCAACCTGAATAAAAAATACTAAACCCAAACAAAATCCTTGTAAATCAGCGAATTAGGACGTTTTGTTGAGGTTACTTCGGGTTTGTTAAGGTTTGTTCGGGTAGGATACTAAACCCCTGTTAGCGGTAGTGGTTTTTAGTTGTAACTGTGTCGGTATTCAATTGGTGTCAAATTAGTTTTACTTTTGAATAGCTTGCTAAATGACTGTGGATATTCAAAACCTAATTCATAAGAAATTTCAGATACAGATAATTCTGTTGTAGAAAGTTTTTCTTTTGCTTTTTCTATGAGTTTGTCGTGAATGTGTTGTTGTGTGCTTTGTCCTGTAATATTTCGCAACATATCACTCAAATAAGCAGAAGAAACATTTAACTCTGTTGCTACTTTTTCAACAGTTGGTAACGTAAAATCAGTTTTATTACTAAAATAATTATCTAAAATATTTTCAAAATTGGTTAGCAAGTCATTTGTTGCCATTTTTCTTGTAATAAATTGTCTACCATAAAAACGATTGGAATAACTCAAAAGTAAATCAATATTTGATACAATGACGTCTTGGCTAAAATTATCTAATCTTGATACTATTTCCTTTTGAATGTTTTGAATTATACTATCAATAGTCTTTTCTTCTTCTTCTGAAAGATGTAGCCCTTCATAAACCTCGTAAGAGAAAAATCCATATTTTTTTATGGCACTATACAAAGGATATTTTCTGATTATATCTGGATGAAACACCAACGACCATCCATCATTTTTGCTATTGTCGTTTTGATTAGCCATTGCAATGATTTGATTGGGTGCCACAAATGACATACTTCCTTTATCATAATCATAGCTATTTCTACCGTATTTTATTTGATCTTTAAAATTTCGTTTAACCGTAATATTGTATAAATCCATATTCAGTTTTTGATTTTCATGGGGGTGTTTATACGTCAAGTGAGAATGATCAATTACGGTAATCAAGGGATTTGATGGACTTTGCAAACCTAAAAAAGAATGCAATGCTACTATTGAACTTATTTTTTTGATATTTGATGTTGTATTCTTCATATTTTAATAGGAGCAGACAATAATTGTTAGTTATTGTCTGCTTTATACTTTATAGGCTTGTAAATTTAAACATTTTGAAAATCAACACCTGAACTTCTATCCACTGTCATCAGTTCCAAAACATTTCCTGGATATTCTGCTGTCAATTTGCTCGCTTCGTGAAGTTGGTTTAACTCGTCAGTTGTAAAAACAACTTCAACAGATTTTAAGTTGTCTTGAAGTTGATGAATTTTGGTTGCACCTATAATAATGCTGCTTACTACTGGCTGATGTAACAACCAAGCCAAAGCTAATTGAGAAATGGAAACTTGTTTTTTCTCTGCCATTGGTGATAACACATCTAAAACATTATAAGCTCTTTCTTCGTGAAATGGCGGAAATGGAAAGTTATTTAGCCTGCCCTCCTCCTTTTGTCCGTTTCGTTTGTATTTGCCCGTAAGCAATCCACCACTCAACGGACTCCAAACCATCATTCCTACTTTTTGATCTTGTAGCATAGGTACAATTTCACGTTCTGCATCTCTCACATCTAATGAGTAATTTGCTTGCAAAGAAGCAAACTTATCTAAATGATTGTATTGAGAATACGCCAAACCTTTCATTAGTTGCCAAGCTGAAATATTGCTTGCACCAAAATACCTAATCTTACCACTTCGCACCAAATCGTCCAATGTTTTGATGGTTTCTTCAATGGGTGTTAATGGGTCGGCTGTATGAATTTGGTACAAGTCAATGTAATCTGTCCCAAGTCTTTTCAAACTTCCTTCAACTTGTTGGATAATATGCTTTTTTGAAAGACCCAAGTCGTTTTGACTTTTCCCCATAGTGCCTCTCACTTTTGTTGCCAAAACCAAATCGTCTCTGTTGATAGAAAGGTTTTTGATTGCTTGACCTATCATTACTTCTGAAAGTCCTTCAGAATAAATGTTTGCGGTGTCAATAAAATTGACTCCTGCTTCTGTTACAGTTTTTATTTGTTCATCAACTGCATTTTGGTCAAGATTACCCATATAGCCAAAAAAACCTTTTCCGCCATAATTCATCGTACCTAAACACAGTGTTGAAACTTTCAGTCCTGTATTTCCTAAAATTTTGTACTTCATCATTTTATATTTAATTGTGAAGTGCAAAGGTCAGAAGTTTAAAGATGTCCGTTGTGTTCAAAATGAAGTTGTTTGTGTTCAAAATGAGGTCAGATGTCGTTTTCGGAGTCTCGTACCATTACCGCTAACGTCAGTCTGTGAAAAAACTCTCGTTTAATTTTTTTGTAAATATATTAAAATAAAGATTGGAAAATAAAGAATAAATAACTATTTTTAGAGGGTA
>RDZG01000151.1 GCA_004293915.1 Bacteroidota bacterium
CACGCAATTAACGGAAATCTAACCGCTGTACCTTATGGAAAAGACGCATCTGAATTTATTAATTCTATTTCCAGAAGTGGTTTGAATATCGCTTTGTTGAACTTAGCCGAAAAATTTGATAATATTCATATCAATTTTGCACACGAATTAGTGGAAGCAGATTTGGACGCTCAAACTTATACATTCGAGGACAAAAATAATCAAACAACCAAAAAACATTACGCAAAAAAAGTATTAGCCGCTGACGGAGCAGGCTCTATTTTGAGAAATGCTATTAAAAATAAAATAAAATTCGAAGAAAATATCGATTTTTTGGCACACGGATACAAAGAATTACATATTCCTCCCGCAGAAAATAACCAATTTCAAATCGAAAAAAATGCCCTGCATATTTGGCCTCGTGGACAATATATGTTAATTGCGTTACCAAATCTTGACGGAAGTTTTACTTGTACTTTGTTTTTTCCTAACCATGGCGAAAATAGTTTTGATACATTGAACACAGACGAAAAAATAAAAGATTTTTTTAACCAAAATTTTGCAGATACAATGGTTTTAATTCCAAATTTAGTACAAGAATTTCAAAAAAATCCTGTCGGAATGTTGGGAACTGTCCGTTGTAGCCCTTGGAATTTTGAAGATAAAGTTTTGTTGTTGGGTGATGCAGCACATGCTATTGTTCCTTTTTATGGGCAAGGAATGAATTGTGCTTTTGAAGATTGTGTATTTTTAGATGATTTGATTGAAAAATATTATCAAAAAAATGATGAAAATAGTTGGCTAAAAATATGTCAAATTTTTAACGAACTTAGACCAAAAGAAGCCAATGCGATTGCAGATTTAGCCTTAGAAAATTTTTATGAAATGAGAGATGGCACCGCCGAGCCTGCTTTTTTACGCAAACGAGAGTTAGAAAATATCCTCGAAAATAAATATACAGACTATCATTCAAAATATTCTTTGGTAACTTTTCACCCCGAAATACCCTATTCAGAAGCACACAAAAGAGGAAATTTTCAAGATAATTTTTTATTAGAATTATGCCGAAAAACCGAAAATATCAAAGATATTAATACTGAAAATATTTATATGGAAATAAAAAAAAATAGTTAGTTTTTCGTT
>RDZG01000095.1 GCA_004293915.1 Bacteroidota bacterium
ATATCAGGAAATTCATCTTTTCTTGTATCGAGATTTGGGCTACAATTTACTTCACGGTTTAATAAACCACAGCCAAACAATAAAATCAACATAGAAAAAACCAGAATTGTATTTATATACTTTTTCATTTTTTACCTAAATTAAACAATAAACCAATAGATATTTGGTGCATTCTATTATAAGGTTTTGGCGAATTAATACTTGATTTATCCTGAAAAGTTGAGAGGTTATGGAGTCCAAACATAAATCGGTATTCTAGAAATAATTCTGCTAACCCAAATTTGTAACTGACAGATGGTGAAAATACCAAACCATAATCTAATCTAGAAATTGTAGCTTTGTCAAAATCTATAGGTTTTTCTTCATTTGTATAAGTGCCAAACCAATTTGCATAGTTTTTTGCAGAGCCATTTAATAAAACACCTAAGTATGGACCTATTGCCAAATGACCTTTCAAGTTTTTGTTCCCAACAGAAAACTTTGCCAAAATTGGAATCATCAAATAATTCAATCTTAATTTTTGACTAATATAAAAGACAGTATCATTATTTAATATAGCTTTAAACTCATACCAAGTACCCATTTGCATGTAGTTAATTTCAGGTTGTATGGAGAATAATTTTGAGAATCGGTAATTGTAAATCAATCCAAATGCCAATCCAGAATAGAAACTGTTTTCAATTGTCTCATATAGTCTTTCCGTTTTAATCGAATTCACACTGCTTTGATAGATTTTAGAATTTATTCCGCCAAATTTAAAGCCAATGCTGTGTTGAGCATTCAAAACCGAACAGCAAAAAACTATACTTAAAATTGAGATAAATTTCATTTTATTTCTTTTTAATCATCTTTTTAATTTCAATATTTTCTTTATGCAATTTTATCATTTGCAGTGTAAGTTCTTCTATTTTTTTTGTTTGCAAAACTAGCATTTCGGCAACTATAGCGGTTGTAAAAATTTTTGATAAGTATAATACAAATATTGATAAAAACAATGGAGTTGGGAAATGAAATTTTTAATAACAAAAAAATCGTGCATTTGTTTTTAAAAAGATTTACGCATACAAATTAAATTTTAAAACCAATAGTAAAGAAAAAACGAATGGGTGCCGAAGGCAAAATTCCAGGACCAGGATATGCTGCGGCTCTGCGGGTAAAATAGCTTTGATTGGTAAAATTATTGACCGAAGCCTGAAAGAAAAGTTTTTTCCAACTGTATTTTGCCGAAAAATCTGCCACATGATAACTAGGAATTATACCAATAACGCCATTATCGCTTGTTTCGGCATTGGTTGCATCCGAAAACTGTTTGTCGATAAAGGTAAAAGTAACCGAAGCTAAAAAGTTTTTGTAGCCATAACTCACACCCGAACGAGTGGTGAAAAGTGGTGTGTCTTCAACTTTTTTGCCGTTCACATCGTTTTTTTTGCTGTTTATATATGTGGCTTGATTTATTGAAGTATTAAAAAATGTAGTAAAAACATGATCGCTATTTTGGGTTTTGTTCACTAAACCAATCCAGTTTATTTCTCCAAAAAGCTCTATTCCAAACGTGCGAGAATCTGCAATATTTGTACGGTATAAATTAGGAATAAATAGTGGTGCATCGCCAGACTGAAATATTTCTCCTATTCTATTTTGATAGGCCAAATAAAAAATACTAGCATCAAAATTTACTATTTTATCAATATCTCCACGCAAGCCAACATCGCTCGTAAATCCTTTTTCGTCAGTAATATTTGGGTCTATTTTTAGGTTTGGATTACTAATTCTGATGTCGCTGTAGGTTACCGACCGGTAATTTTGCGATATATTTCCATACATTTCCAAGTGTTTGTTTGGTCTAAAACTAGTGCCAATTCCGCCTAATAAAAATGAACGTGGGTTGGTTCTATCATCGGGAATTGTATTTTCTGCAATCAATTGATTTGCCAAATTTCTAACATAAAATTTATAATATCCATTGGCATTGGTTTCGATGGCTTCGAAACGAAAACCTGGTGTGATTGAAAATTTTTCGGACAAGAAAAATATATTTTCGGCAAATGCCGAAGCATTGTAATTATTCATTTTAAAAGCAAAAACTTCTGGATTTGTAGGATTTAAAAGCCTAAAATCTGGATCGGAATTTGCACTTCCAAAACCTTGTTTTGAGTCGGTAAAACCTTTATAAAATCGCACACCAACTGCCAATGCAGCAGGAATTTTGGCTAAAGTATAGCGATGCAGCAAACGAGTTTCGTTGCCAATATTTACAAAATGGTCGTAAATCAGCGTTCGATTTCCGCCAATGTCTAGGCGATTGATGCGTTCGAGATTTCCCAAAGATTCTCTAAACGAATAGTTGAAAAATAGTTTTGTAGTCAATTTTGTTTGGTCAGAAAACTTGAAATCGGCATACAAAGCAGCTACATTCCATACTACCTTAAACCAATTTCTATTTCTAAACGAAGAGTCGGGTTTTTGTGCAAACCAAAAATCGGTTGTTCCTCCCGGTTGTTGCGAAACGGTGTATCTAAAAGTATAATCAAACCCAAACTCAATACTAGGTTTTAGTTTGTAATGTGCATTAAAATAACTTGTATGTACCTGAAATTGAGCATTTTGTCGCCAAGCATTTCCTCTTCTGTATTCGTAAAATGCGGTTGTGCTAAATCTATTTTTTTTAGCTCCGAGCCAAATTGTACCTTTATAAAACCCATAACTTCCAACAGTTTGTTTGGTTTCTAAAGCAAATGGTTTTATGCCGTTTCGGTAATTTTTCATCACAAAATTTACCATTCCGCCAAATTGTGTGCCATATTGCAAAGAGGCTGCCCCTCTCAAAATCTCTATTTTTTCCACTGCATCCAAGGGTGGTGTATAATAACTTTCGGGATAGCCAAGTGCATCGGCACTGATGTCGTAGCCATTTTGCCGAATATTAAAATTTGATGATCTGTTAGGACTCAAGCCTCGTGTGCCAATGCCCAATTGCACACCAGCCTCATCACTTTCCCAAACATTTAAACCTGGAACTTTGGCGTAAGCTTCTCTTGTGTTGTCAATGGCTGTATTTGCATTTATTTTGTCTAAAACAATAACTTCGGATTTTTTGCTTTCGTTTATACTCACACCTTCGATAGACTTGAGTCGTAAAATACCAAAGTCATCTTTTTGATTTTCAACCACATGCACTTCGTCTAACACAGATTCTAGATGCCCAATACTTATGTTTATGTATTCGTTTTTGTTATTAATAAAAATAGTTGTTTTCTCAATTGCAAAACCCAATTTAAAAACCACAAGCCAATATTTTCCATTTTCTACATTATTAAATTCAAAATTTCCATTTGCATCAGAATTTGTTTTTTTTGAAGTAGATTCAATTAAAATTTCGGCATCAGAAATGGGTTTGTTAGTTTTTTTATCAATAATTTTTCCAGTTATAGCAAATGTTTGTGCTTGACAGAATCCGCAAAAAAATAGACATAAAATTAAAAATGCAACCCTCAATTAAATTAGACTAATTATAAAGAGTGCAAAAGTAGTGTAAAAACATGATTCACAAAATTAAAAAATCAAATCCATTTATCGCTACTCATGTGAGAATGAATTATTGCTAGGATTAGTATTTGATTCTCGAAAATTTCGAAATGAATTGAAAATGGAAAAACAGATAAATGTGCCATTCTTACTGTTTTATATCTTATCTCAAATCCTCTAGGGTTGTTTTGAATAGATTTTACAGTAAATTTTGTATCTAACAAAAAACGTTGTCCCAGCCCCTTTTGACATTTATTGTAATATTTTCTTGCCTCTCTTAAATCGTTTTTAGCACGTTCAAGAATTTTAATTTCAAAATTAGTCAATCTCATTTTCTAATTCTTGCATAGTAATATCAAAATCAAGTAACTGCTCAGAGTTGCTTCTTGCCAAAATCATTCTTTCGTCCAAAAGTTTTTTATGCCATTCTGATAAATCATTATGTTGGTTAATATTATCAGAAAGTAGTTTTATGGCATTGACTTGCTCCAACTCTTTTAATAATCGTAACGAATGAGGATGTGAAAGCTCAACTCTTACCGTTTTTTTTTGCTGAAATGTAGCCATATTTTTGAAAGTATAAACAATGTAAATTAAGTGTTTTTTGAACAAAAAGGCAATAATAATTTGATTAAATATAAAAATCACTCAAAACCTGGCAAAATATCAGGTTTTGCATAGGGAAAAGAAGCTAGTTTTGTGGGTAAGTAATAGCTTTCGAGTCCTGAAATGGCGATATTTTCAGTTTGATCTACATTCATATTACCATCTATACCAACAATTTCGGCTGGAAAAAAAATATGCTCGATTTTGCCAATCATCAAAATGGTTTCGTTTAGTTTTATTGGAATTTCGTCAACCAATTTTAACCCAATTTTGATTTTACTTTCTTTTACAAAAGGAGCTAAAAAACCGCTTTGATACTCGGCAGTAAGTTTGCAAACATCAAATTCTGATACATTTCTGTCAAATTTTGCAGATGTAAAATGTGCTTTTTCAACAAAGTTTTTATGAATATGATTAATAGTAAAAAAACCTGTTTCTTTCATGTTTTCGTACGAATGTCGAGGAACTTTTGCCGGACGAACAATCAAACCCAACAAAGCAGGATTGGCTCCCAAATGAATGACAGAACTAAAAATGGCTAAATTAGTTTGTCCCGATTTAGAAATTGTGCCAATCAAATTAGCTGGTTTATAGCCACTTATGGCATTTAGTAAATTGGCTCGATAAATTTTCTCTAAACCTTCGATTTCAGTTTGAGTATAATGCATGGTTGCTTTTATATTTCAAATCTAAACTCAAAAAAGATAAATTAGTTTTCAAGAATGTTTAAATTAAACATGGGTTTTAATAATATTGTACAAAAATTAACAAGTTGAAAAAAATACTATTTGTGTGTTTAGGAAATATCTGTCGTTCGCCAATGGCAGAAGCTGTTTTTATGGATTTAGTGGATAAAAAAGGACTTTCCAGAAGCTTTTTAGCCGATTCTTGTGGTACTGCTGGTTACCATATTGGTGCTTCGCCTGATTACCGCACGCTTAAAGTTTTAGAAAATAAAGGTATAAAAACCAATCATAAAGGCAGAAAATTTACTGTTTCTGATTTTGAAAATTTTGATACCATTTTTGTAATGGACAAATCCAACGAACAAGATATTTTAAATTTAGCAAAAAATGATTTGCATAAAAATAAAGTAAAATTACTACGCCAGTACGATTCTATAAAGCAAGATTTAGAAGTTCCAGACCCATATTACGACCCAATCGAAGCCTTTGAAAATGTGTATGAAATGTGTGTACGATGTTGCTCAAATTTTATTGATAATGCCAACTAAAAATATATTTTATTCAAAATCATATTTTTTTTCTAAACTTCACATAATTTAATCTATTTTTGCGAATCGAGAGTGCATAATAATTGCACAAATTCAAAATTAACTATCAAATTCAAAGAATCATCCTATAAAAACTAACAGATGAGCGTTTTAGTAAATAAAAATTCAAAAGTAATTGTACAAGGTTTTACAGGAACAGAAGGTTCGTTCCATGCTCAACAAATGATTGAGTATGGCACCAATGTTGTGGGAGGTGTAACGCCAGGTAAAGGTGGAACTACACACTTAGAAAGACCTGTATTTAATACTGTTTCTGATGCAGTAGAAAAAGCAGGAGCCGATGTTTCTATCATTTTTGTACCGCCAGCTTTTGCTGCCGATGCCATTATGGAAGCTGCCGATGCAGGCATAAAAGTAATCATTTGTATTACAGAAGGAATTCCGGTGCAAGATATGATTTATGCAAAAGCGTATGTGAAATCTAAAAAAACGGTTACATTAATCGGTCCAAATTGCCCGGGTGTTATCACTGCTGGCGAAGCCAAAGTAGGTATCATGCCTGGATTTATTTTCAAACAAGGTCGTATTGGTATTGTTTCAAAATCTGGAACTTTAACATACGAAGCTGCTGATCAAATTGTGAAAGCCGGTTTGGGGATTTCTACTGCAATTGGAATTGGTGGCGATCCAATTATTGGAACTCCAACAAAAGATGCTGTTGAACTTTTGATGAACGACCCAGAAACCGATGCAATTGTGATGATTGGCGAAATTGGCGGAAGCTACGAAGCCGATGCGGCTCGTTGGGTAAAAGCCAATGGAAACAAAAAACCAGTTGTTGGATTTATTGCTGGTCAAACTGCTCCTGCTGGACGCAGAATGGGACACGCAGGTGCTATCATTGGTGGTGCTGATGACACAGCGGCAGCTAAAATAAAAATATTGAAAGAATGTGGCATTCATGTTTCGATGTCGCCAGCAGAAATTGGCGATACGCTAGTGAAAGCATTGAAAAAATAAGGTATTGATTGGCTCAAAAAGGTCGCTGAAAAGTGACCTTTTTTTATTTATTCGACTATGGAAAATAAATTAAATAGTGTAGAACTGGAGCTTTATAGTAAAAAAGTAGCTCGCAAACTTTGTTCTAATTTTTTTGGCGATGCCAAACAACAAATTTTGGGCAAAGAAATTCTGTCTTTTTGCTCGGTACAACAAATCAACTATTTTATACTTAAAATTATTTTTCAAAAATGGAAAGAAGAAGTAAACCATTTAAAGAAAAGTCCATTTTTTAATTACGAAGCCGAAGAAGTAGAACTTGCCGTTGCCAATTTTGCCAATATTCTATCGAATTATATTGTGGTAAAAAATGTAGCTTTTGAGCAAATTTTAGCCACAGCAGTAGAAGAAGCTATGTATTTGGCACTTTCGCCTTACCATTATTTTAAAACCTATTTTTTTTCGGCTGATATAAAAAAAATCACACTAAATGAGTTGCGTGAAAAACAAAAATACCTAAAATTAAACGGAGCATTTTTTGCTGAATTTGTAGAAAAACTCGAAACATATAAAATAAATACTTTTTTTGTTTCTGATATCATGGGGCATTTGCAAGAATCGTATTATAAACATAATGCCTCTTTTGACGATTATGACGAAACAATAAACCAGATTTCGAGAATTGTGCCAATGGATTTTTCTAAAATTGTGAGCGATGCCAAAAAGAAAAACGATTCGGCACCCACACCACTCGAGATTTTTGAAAATGCAAAAAAAGAAGCCCAACCTGTCGTTTCTAGCAATAATATCAATCCAATAAAGCTAAGTTTGAACCAACGGATTATGTTTTTGAAAGATATTTTTAAAAACGATTCTGAACAAATGAACCTCACCATGGCTAGGCTCGAATCGGCTGGAAACAAAGAAATGGCTTATAAAATCATTCAATACCTTAACCTCGACAAAGAAAACGAAGTAGCTCAAGAATTTTTTGATTTGATAGAAGCGAAGTATAAGTAAAAATTGGTAAAGATACGTTTATAAAAACTTAAAAGAATATTCTTTCAGCACCAATTGTATTAAAAACCGGGAAAATAACAAACCGATTTCTGAAATATAGGTTAAAAAATGGAATATTTTATTTTGAAAAAGAATAAAGTGTTTTAGTACAGTAGTTTTATTATTCTTATAAACGGTATAGCAATTAAAACCTAAAAACAGAAAATAAGCACCAACTAATTTCAAAAACATATCTCAACTAGGTATTTTTTACTATTTTTGTACAAAATCATATTCATACCTAGTGGAAACAACAGAAATACAGCATACAGCCGAAGAAATTTTAATTGAAACGCATCACGAAGAAACAGACTTTAGTACGTTTTCTAAAGCTGATTTCGAAGAATTGGTTGCAAAATCGAGTAAATCAAATTTTTCGGAACAATACAGTGTTTATAAAAAAATAAAAAATTATATTGATGATTTGTTTGAAGCCGAAAAACATGCTGCTTTAGATAAATTTTTGGCAGATGGTGGCGAAACCGATGATTTTGAATATCATGGCGGTGCTTTTTACGAAAAATTTGATAAACTTTTTGTTGCAGCTAAAAAAAATGCAACACAAGAATTTAAGGATTCGCAACTAAAAAAAGAATCGAATTATAAATCAAAACTAGCTATTCTTCAACAGATTAAAGATTTGATTGAAAATGCATCTATTGGCAAAAATGGGTACGAAAAATTTAAAAAACTGCAAGATGAGTGGAAAAACGCAGGTGCAGTGCCACAAGAGCGTGCACAAGAGCTTTGGTCTAATTATCATGCCGTAGTTAATCGTTTTTACGACCAACGAAGCATTGCTTTCGAGATTTTAGATTTAGATAGAAAACGAAATTTACAAGCAAAATTATATTTGTGCGATAAAGCCGAAAAGCTTACAAATGAGCCAATTATAAAAAAGGCTTTGCGTGAATTAGAAGAATTGCACGATGAGTTTAAACACATTGGTCCGGTTCCAAAAGAAAATCAAGAAGAAATTTGGACACGTTTCAAAAATGCTTCGGATAAAATTCACGAAAATAAAACCAATTTTTACGAATCCGAAAAACTCAAACAAGCTCAAAATTTACTTGTAAAACAACAATTACTAATCAAATTACAAGAATTGAGCCAGTTTTCAGGCGAAAAAACTTCGGAATGGCAAGAAGCTTCAAAAAAAATCGAAGAATTTCAGCTCGAATGGAAAAAAGCAGGATTAATTGAACTTGATAAATTGAAAGAAATCAATCGTCAATATTGGGACGGATTAAAAAACTTTTTTAATAATAAACGTACTTTTTTTAATGCCTTAGATGCAGAAAAAAAAGAAAATCTGAAACTAAAAAATGCCCTTTCCGAAAAAGCCGAGGCACTTTTGGCAGAAGAAAACACAGAAGAATCGACCAAAATAATTGTCCAACTTCAAAACGAATGGAAAACCATTGGGCATGTGCCATTGAAAGTTAAAGACAAAGTTTACGAACGTTTCAAAAAAGCTTGTGATGCAGTTTTTGATAAAAAAAGAGGTGTTTACAGAGCTAATCAAGAGCAAGCAAAATTGCTTTTGAAAGAGAAATCTGATTTTTTGGCTAATGTTGAAAAAAGTAGCTACTCAACGGCTGAAGAAATCCAAAATTGTATTTCAGGCTGGAATCAGATTGCAGAAAGTTCTGGACCAGAATATCAAAAACTATATAATCAATTTGCAGAAGCCATTCGTGTAAAACTAAAACCAATTACTGCAATATCCGAAAACGAAAAAGATATCATAGTAATAAAATTACAAATTGAAGCTACAAAATTGGGTGCAGATAGTGCCAAAGATTTTGGTGGATGGGAACGCAAAATGAGAAAAGATTTGCGTGATATAGAAGACGAAATTGCTCAAATGAAAAATAATATGGCGTTTTTTGCTCGTGCCAAAAATGCAGATGCTATAAACAAAGATTTTAATGCAAAAATAGCAGTTGAAGAAAAGAAAATGTCTAGCTTAAAAACTAAGTTAAACTTACTAGTAAATCGTTAAAACACACCTTGAAATATGAAAAAAATAGGTTTTTTATTATGTCTAGCTTTTTTTGCCAATGCACAAGATGTTATCATTCTCAAAAATGGCGATGTGATAAAAGCAAAAGTGGTTGAGGCTGCACCAGCAGAAGTAAATTATATACGGTTTGACGATTCTACAAAGCATAAATATGTCATAAAAAATTCGGACATAAGAGGTGTAAAGTATAATGCAACACAATATTACACCAACGAACATATTCAAGTTAGCGATAAGATTTTCCTTACCAATGGCGACACCTTAAAAGCTTCGATTCAAGATGTATGGGGAGATATGATTCGGTATAAAAGTTCGAGCGTTTCGAATGGGGTAATTTATGCAATGATAAAATCAGAAATACTAGGCTATCAGCAAGGTGGCTCAAAAACAGAAATTGCAAAACCTGTCGAAAAAGCAGTTACTGCTTCGCCTTATGTACCATCTGCACAGCCAACGCAAAGTACTAATTCACAACCTGTTTCTACAAATAGTGCATCAACATATAGCAAAAATTCAGATAATACTGATAAAAAAAGTTCATGGTTTGTAGTGGCAAAACTTGGTGGATTTTTCCCTGTTGGCGATTTTGGAAAAGATGATACTTCGCCAATTATTGGCAGTACACCACAACCGCAAAACCAATCTCCATTTTATGATGGCACTGTAGGCTATGCCAAATCAGGTTTTGCTGGTGGCATCGAGGCTGCCTATTTTGCAAACAAATATTTGGGCTTTGGCATCGAGTTTGCTTACACTTCTTTAGCAAATAAAATATTTTCTACTGCAAGTATTCCACCTCAATATACTGTTGAAACTAAACCTTGGAAATTATTTATGGCATTGCCTGGCGTATATGCACGATTGCCTTTGGATGGCTATTCGCTTGATTTTAAGCTTTGTATGGCTGCTGTTGGTGGCGTTACCGAAGGTTATGCGATTGACGATTCGTTTAGTTATTTCAATATGAACCCAGAAAGATTTACCGCAATGGGGATGCTTTTTGGCACAGATTTGAAAGTTGAATTTTCTGAAAATTTCATCGGAACTTTTGGCTTTGATTATCTTGGTACATTTGAGCAAAAAATTGTAAGGCTTGCCGAGCAATATGATTTTGAAGAAAAAGAATTAATACAAGATGTTCCTTTGTATAGAGATATTTCGATTCAAGCTGTTCGTTTGAATTTTGGTGTCGGAATAAAATTTTAAAAAAATGAATTTCAGTGCTTTATATCAGTTTTTAAACCAATTATCAGAAAATAATCACAAAATTTGGTTTGATGAAAACAGACCTCGATACGAATCTTTACGCAAAGATTGGCTAAATTTTGTGCAAGAATTAATTATTGCATTTTCTAGCTTCGATGCCGATATTTCTGAATTAGAACCTAAAAATTGTATTTTTAGAATCAATCGAGATGTACGATTTTCCAAAGATAAATCGCCATATAAAACAAATTTTGGAGCCTATTTTTCAAAAGGCGGAAAAAAATCACTTTTTGGTGGATATTATATTCATATCGACCCAAAAGAAACATTTTTAGCTGGCGGAATGTGGATGCCCGAACCACCTCAATTACAGGCTATTAGACAAGAAATAGATTACCATTTTACAGATTTTAAGTCAATAATAGAAAATCCAGTTTTTAAGAAAAATTTTTCAGAAATAAATACAGAACAAAAAACAGTAGGCATTCCAAAAGGCTACGAAAAAGAAAATCCTTCTGCCGAATACCTAAAACTCAAGAATTTTGTTGTAATGCACAAAATTTCGATTTCTGATTTAGAAAATAAAGATGCCATAAAAAATATTTCTACTATTTTTAAAACAATAAAGCCATTCAATGACTTTTTAAACAAGGCAATTGATAGTTAAAAAGATTGCTTTTTTAGCATGAAAAATTTTGTAATTATAGGAGCTAGTTCTGGCATAGGAAAAGAATTAGCAACACTTTTAGCTGTTGATAATCAAGTGTTTGTGTATGGCAGAACAGAAATAATTGGGGATAATATTTCTTATTCCCATTGGGAT
Source organism: Bacteroidota bacterium (assembly GCA_004293915.1). Taxonomy (GTDB): domain Bacteria; phylum Bacteroidota; class Bacteroidia; order Cytophagales; family UBA9547; genus REAG01. The sequence continues at coordinate 11,479 of RDZG01000095.1, forward strand.
GCAATTGCAAGCGAAAGTTTGCAAATACCCGCAGAAATTGAGCAAATAGATGGACTTATTTATTGCCCAGGTTCGATAAATCTAAAACCGTTTCATCGACTTGCTGAGCAAGATTTTTTGAATGATTATAAAATAAATGTTATGGGTGCAGTAAAAGCCATTCAAGCATTTTTGCCTTTGTTGAAAAAATCGGGAAATGCGTCTGTTTTATTGTTTAGTACCGTTGCTGTTCAAGTTGGTATGCCTTTTCATAGCTCGATTTCGGCTGCAAAAGGTGCAGTTGAAGGTTTGGTAAAATCGCTTGCGGCTGAATTTGCTCCAACAATCCGAGTAAATAGCATTGCACCTTCGCTAACAGCTACTCCTTTGGCAGAAAAACTAATTTCAAGCCCCGAAAAAATAGAAGCATCAAACAAACGCCATCCTTTAGGCAGATTTGGAACAGCCAAAGAACTAGCAAGTTTAGCCCAGTTTTTATTGTCAGAGAATGCAACTTGGATTACAGGACAAATTATTCATGCCGATGGTGGAATTTCGAGCGTAAAAACTGCGTAAAAGAAAAATTCTTACAAAATTATTTTTCTTTTCTCCATTCTAAAGAGTTGAGCATTTGCACAATATCCGTTTTGATATATTCGATAACTGGAGCTAAAGAATCGTTTTTTGTTGAAGTTCTAAAATACAATGCCCCTCTCAAAAAATGGTTTGTAGTATCAGTAATATAAAATTGAAATTGGCTAGGCACATCGCCTTCGAGTTCAAAAATAGTTGCTGTTTTGCCTGATGGGGTTTTTATGATATTTTCGTCTATAGCATAAGCTTTGATTTGATGTTTTGAAGTCAATTTATAAGAATCATCAATCAATTCGGTTAAAAAATCTTTGTTTTTTAAGTCTATTTTTTTGCCTTTCAAGGCTTTATATGTGAGTTGAATCACGGCTCTGTGTTCAGGATATACAACATCAATCCAATGTTCTTCTGAAATACTCGAAACATGTTTTTTGATTTCAGCATGTTTAGAATAATTAAAAATATACGGATGGATTTCCATAAGTGGCTGATATTCATGCGGTTTTAAATCTATGCGATGGTATCCTCTAGGTTTTGGCACAAAAGTTTTTTCGCAAGTCATACAAAAAAATCCTATTAAAATAAGGACAAATAAGTTTTTCAATTTTATAATATTTAAGATGCAAAACTCACTATTTTTCCGAACTTTGCACAGAAATTGATTGCATATTATTGTGAATATATTAGAAAAAATTATAGCCCGAAAAAAAGAAGAGATTGCATTAGCCAAAAGCATTGTAAGTGTAAAGGAATTAGAAAAACAAGCTGAATTTTCGAATTCGTGTATTTCGCTCAAACAATCTTTTTTAGCAGGAAATAAAGCTGGAATTATAGCCGAACACAAACGCAAATCGCCATCAAAAGGAATCATAAACGATTCATTATCAGTAGAATTCATTACACAAGGATACGAAAATGCAGGTGCAAGTGCTTTGAGTATTTTAACAGATTTTGATTTTTTTGGAGGCACGAAAGAAGATTTAATTGCCGCTCGAAAAGCTACAAATTTACCTATTTTGCGAAAAGATTTTATGATTGACGAATATCAAATTTTGGAGGCAAAAGCTTGGGGAGCTGATGTAATTTTACTTATTGCAGCCAATTTGGAAGTCAATCAGTTGAAAGATTTGGCTCAATTTGCCAAAAAAATTGGGCTTGAGGTTTTGATGGAAGTGCATTCTAAGGATGAACTTTTGCAAAACATTAATCCTGATGTAGATTTTATAGGTGTAAACAACAGAAATTTAAAAACCTTTGATGTTTCTATACAAAATTCGCTCGAGTTGGTAGATATAATTCCAAATGAGTTTATAAAAATTGCCGAAAGTGGTTTGACAACCGAAAACGAAATCAAAGCCTTGCAAAAGGTCGGTTATAAAGGTTTTTTGATAGGCGAAACGTTTATGCGAACTCAAAACCCTGGCGAAAGTTGCAAAGAATTAATCAATAAAATCAAGTTTTAATGATTAAGAATGCAACTGAACTAGTTGCACTTTGAAATAGGCAAATGCAAAAGTTAAAGCTATTGCCCAGAGTACACAACTCACTAACATATAGATAAATATGCGTTGTTTCGATTCGCCAAACGAAGACGCTATAATTGTTCCACCAATTGGAGTAAAGAAAATTGGTGTCAAAAAAGCTACTCCGTGCAAACCAAATTTGTTCCACATTTTAACTATCTGACGATTTTTAGATGTAAATAATACAGGTTTTCTGAAACGGTCGAAAATATTGCTTTTTATCCAGCTGCCAAAAAGTGAAAAAACTACAACACTTGTCATCATACCTAAAACACAAATTGCAATTATGTGTAATGGCTTCATTCCCAGCAGAGTACCAGAAAGAGGGCCTCCCATAAATTTTATCATGCTAATAAAAAATACGGACATGATTTTTGTTACTTGATCGAGCATTTTGTTATGGTTGTTTAGTGTAGTAAATGTTGGAATACAAACTTAATAAAAATATTTCGAAAAATATTTCTAATTTATAAACTGTTCTTACATCAACTATTATATTTGTGTTAATTGAAATTAATATATTTTAAGTTGAATAACATTTTACAATCATTAAAAATAACAAACGTAATCGTTTTGTTATTATTGTTTATTAGCGTATTAAAAACAAAAGCACAAGGAGTTTTTGTTCCTTTAAATCAAGATTATTATCATTTGATTGATCGATATGAGATTTTACAAAAATCGTTTGCACCAAACATAAACACCTCATACAAAGGTACTTTGCGAAAAGATATTGCTGCATTTGCAGATAGTTTGGCGGCAGATTCTGTTTCTAAAAAATCGAAAAGTGATGTTTTTAATATTCAATTTTTACAAAACGATAATCCAGAATGGCATGCCGATTCGTTGAAAATTGGCGTTTCTAAAAAAAGTGTGTTAAAACATTTTTACACTTATAAAAATGCAGCATTTTCGGTTTTTGAGAAAAATTTTGAAATGCAAATCAATCCCGTTTTTAATTTTGAACAACGCACGGGCAACAAAGAATATTTTTTGAGTTTAAATACTAGAGGAATCGAAGTGCGTGGAATGATTGCAAAAAAAATCGGTTTTTATACATTTCTAACTGATAATCAAGCTTTTGTGCCTGATTATGTAGAACAAGAAGCCAGTTCGGTTTCTACTATTCCAAGCAATATTGCTTTTCCGAGCGAAAATTTTACTAAAGTTTTTAAAACTTCGGGCTGCGATTTTTTTTCGGCTCGTGGTTATTTCACATTTAATATTATTAAACAAATTCATTTGCAATTTGGACACGACAAAAATTTTATTGGCAATGGCTATCGTTCGTTGTTTCTGTCTGATTATTCGGGCAAATATTTGTTTTTAAAACTCACAACTCGTGTTTGGAAATTTCATTATACCAATCTGTTTGCCGAACTCACTGGCGATGTAGTTAATCAAAATACCATCAATCCACGAAAATACATGGCAGCCCATCATTTAAGTTTAAATATTCGCAAAAACTTACAAATTGGCTTATTTGAAACCATTATGTTTAATCGTGATGGCGGTGGATTTGAATTAAATTATCTTAATCCTGTTATTTTATACAGAGAAGTAGAATCTTATTTGGGAAGCAAAGACAAAACAGCGGTTGGATTAGATTTTAAATGGAATTTTGCAAATCGGTTTTCGGCTTACGGACAATTTAGTTTGCATGAGTTCAAATTGAGAGAAATTATGGCAGGCAAAGGCTGGTGGGGCAACAAATATGCTTGGCAAATTGGCATAAAATACATCAATGCTTTTGGTATACAAAACCTTGATTTACAGGCAGAACACAACTATGTAAGACCCTTTGTGTATGCCGATAAAAATTCGCTCACAGCCTATACAAATTATAACCAACCTTTGGCACATCCGCAAGGTGCAAATTTTTATGAATTTATTGGAATTGCTCGTTTTCAACCAATTCCAAAACTTACTTTAACCGCAAAAACATTTTATACCACATTTGGAAAAGATGGCATTGGGCAAAATTTTGGTGGCGATATCCTGAAAAGTTACACTACAAGAACCAATGATTATTACAACTCTGTGGCACAAGGAATTCGTTCAAACATTTTATTTTTTAGCTTTACGGCAAGTTATATGCTCAAACATAATTTGTTTATCGACCTGAGAGCCACTATGCGTAACGAAAAAACAGCTGGAAATTTATCAAACAATGCAAATTACATTACATTAGGATTTCGTTATAATATAGCTCAACGTAGTTATGAATTTTAAAAATGAATGTTAACAAAACCAATCTAAATCTTATTTTTTAGTACTTTTGCAACATGAATACTAAGCCAGAAATTTTTGTTTATAATACACTTACAGATAAAAAAGAAAAGTTCGAACCCATACATCCAACGCATGTGGGAATGTATGTTTGTGGTCCAACGGTATACAATGATGTGCATTTAGGCAATTGTCGCACCTTTACTTCTTTTGATATTATTTATCGTTATCTTACTTTTTGTGGCTACAAAGTTCGTTATGTCCGCAACATTACCGATGTAGGACATTTGGTTGATGATGCTGATGAAGGCGAAGATAAAATAGCTAAAAAAGCTAAACTTGAAAATCTCGAACCAATGGAAGTGGTGCAACGCTATACCAATGGTTTTCATGATGTGATGAAGCAATTAAATAATATTTCACCATCGATAGAGCCTTCTGCCACAGGACATATTGTTGAGCAAATTGCTATGGTTCAGTCGCTTATCACAAAAGGATTGGCGTATGAAGTTAATGGTTCGGTATATTTTGATGTGTTAAAATATAATGAAATAAAAGGCGATTATGGTAAACTCTCAGGTAGAGTTTTAGAAGATTTATATGCCAACACACGAGATTTGGATGGACAAAACGAAAAAAGAAACAGTCTGGATTTTGCACTTTGGAAAAAAGCCTTGCCCGAGCATATCATGCGATGGACTTCGCCTTGGGGAGATGGCTTTCCAGGTTGGCATATCGAATGTTCGGTAATGAGTAGCAAATATCTTGGCGAAACGTTTGATATTCATGGTGGTGGCATGGATTTAAAATTTCCACATCACGAATGTGAAATTGCCCAATCTACGGCTAGTTTTGATAAAATACCTGTGAAATATTGGTTGCATGCCAATATGCTTACAGTAAATGGTGCTCGTATGGGAAAATCAAAAGGCAATGCCATACTTCCTGCACAGCTTTTTGAAGGCACACACGAATTGCTAGATAAAGGCTATTCGCCTATGGTTCTGCGGTTTATGATGCTCCAAACGCATTATAGAAGTACTATGGATATTTCTAAAGAAGCACTTTTGGCTTGTGCAAAAGGATTTAATAAATTACTAAATACATATAAAATTCTTCAAAAACTTTCTCAAACTGAGGTAAAAGAAATCAATCAAAAACTCGATGAAGAATTAAATCAAAATATTGAAAAAGCTTTTGAGGGAATGAATGATGATTTTAATACAGGAATAGCTATTTCGCAATTATTTAATATTTCAAAACCGATTAATGCGTTTTTTAATCAACAAGCAGATATAAATACCATTTCTGCCAAAACTTTTGAACGTGTAAAAACTGCATATTCGGCATTATTTACTGATATTTTAGGTTTAATAGATGAAGCAGACGAAAATTTTAAGGCACTTGCAACCGAAATGCTCGAAATTTATAAAAAAGCTAAAGAAGAAAAACAATACGATAAAGTAGATGCCATCAGAAGCATTTTTAAGTCGAAAGGCTTAGTAATAAAAGATATGAAAACGGGTATCGATTGGGGGTATGAAGAATAGAAAAAAATACTGTATATTTGTTTATATAATTTAAAATTAATTAGTGGGCAAATTATTAATTACTGCTAAATACATATTTCTATCTATGGTGCGGATTTGAGTGAAAAAAGGAGACACATCCATGTTACATTTGCAAGAAGAGGATTTAAAAACTCTTGTAAGTTTTGGTTAGAACCCAAAATTCAATTAGTTGAGGAAAAAAGAAGTGAATTTAATGAAATAGAATTACGAGAAATAGAAAAGCTAATCTATAAAAATAAATTATTAATTGACAAGCAATTAGATAAGTTTTACAATTTAGAAAAAGTAGAAGCCATACAAATATGATAATAACTTCAGAAAAACAAATTGCCATTACGAATGTTGATTTTATTGCAAAAAATCTAATGATAATTCATTTGAATAATGATCGAATTTTGTTTGTACCACTTGATAATTTTATTGAAATTTTAGAACTCAACGATAGCCAACGAAAGGATTTTGAAGTTATTGACAACCAAAATTTATCATTTTTAAATATTTCTGAAATTTATAGTTTACAAGATTTAGCTGGGTTTTAAGAACTACAAACATGAACAATAACTTTAAAAAAAACATAGTTTTATTTGTACTTCTTTGTTTTTCTACATGCAAAGAAAAACCAAAAACAGTTGAAAATACACAAAAAAATGATATTTTGGTTAGTTTTCCGTCATTTAATGCCGATTCTGCTTATAATCAAATTGCAAAACAAGTTGCCTTTGGTCCGCGTGTGCCAAGCACAAAAGCTCACATAAAATGTGGCGATTTTTTAATCGAACAATTAAAAAAATACGGTTGCAAACTCACTGTCCAGACTTTTGATATTTCGACATTTGATAACAAAAGGCATACGTGTAGAAATATTATGGGCAGCATAAATCCCGATGCTCAAAAGCGAATTTTATTGGCTTCGCATTGGGATTCTAGACCCTTTGCCGACCAAGAATCTGACAAAAAAACGCAAAAAACACCAATAGATGGCGCCAACGATGGAGCTTCGGGAGTAGGGATTTTGTTAGAAATGGCTCGAACCATTCAGTTAGCCACAAATAAGCCAAATGTTGGTATAGATTTTTTACTTTTTGATATTGAAGATTACGGACAACCCGATTTTTCTGAATTGCCCGAAAAGCAAAATACATGGTGTTTAGGCTCTCAATATTGGGCATCGAACAAAGGAAATTACAAAGCCGAATATGGCGTTTTGTTAGACATGGTTGGCGGTAAAAACGCAAAATTCCATCAAGAAGGAACCTCAATGTATTACGCAAGTGGCATAGTTCAAAAAGTTTGGAGCATTGCATCAAATGCTGGTTTTGGTTCTGTTTTTATACAATCGCAAGTAGATCAAATTACAGATGATCATTTATATGTAAACGGAATTGCAAAAATACCAATGGTAGATATTATCGAATACGACAATTCAGATGGAATATTTTTTTCAAATACTTGGCACACAAAAGCTGATAATCTAGAAAATATCGACAAAACTACACTTAAAGCCGTTGGACAAACGCTACTCCAATTGGTGTATTTAGAGTAATTTCAAACTTTTTATAAGGTAATATTTATTATTTCGCATGTCATATTACCTACTGTTATTGAGCCAGATTGAAATGTTGTGCCAAATCCAGGTGTGCTACTATCTGTAATAGAATAGGTATAGGTTCCTGGTGTTTTGCTCAATTTAACAAATCTGCCATAGGAATCAGCATAATTTCTTGAACATAAATCATAACCACCTTGATTGTAAGAATAAATATATCCAGCATTTGTGCCATTAATATAAATATATCTGTTGGCATTTGATTCTGAAGTACGTATAAAACTAATTGTTCCTTGTCTATAAAAGTTAATTTTGTTATTTGTACTAGTATAGGTATAAATTGGTTTATTCGTGTTGCCACTATTTAATCTTGCAATAATATAATAATCGCCTGCTGCAATGGTATCACTGTTTTTGACATCTTGATATATAAAGGTATCTAAACTGCCTTTTCCATTTGCATTAAAATCACTTCTACTAGTTCCAATTCTATAATCTGAAGCAGAAAACTCATTATCGATTGACAAATAATAATCTACGTATAAATTATAGTATGGATATGTTTGTATTTCAGAAAGTACTTTAGGATTATAATATTTTAATGAAACTAACAATTCAAAATCATTTAATGGTTGAGTTGAATTAGAAATATTTAATCCTGTTAAGGAAACTTGTAAACTTGAGTAAGTGGCAAAATCAACTACCGAAATTTGTTGAACTTTTGATATTATATTTGAATTTGGATCATTATTCTTGACTATTGCAATTACATAATATGTATTTAGCGTGGTTGGATCTGGCAAATTCAATAAAAAAGTACCATAATCATTATCATTTGGCTCAATACTAATTTTGTCTGTATTTACTAATTTGTCATTATCTGAATAAATAGAATCCGAAGAAAAATAAAAAGTTGATTCTCCATAAAAATACTTTACTCTTGACGAATTGGTTATTTTAAGTGTAATACTTTTCGAAAAACCACTTGAAATCGTAATTATAGTATTTGATGGAATAAATTGAACAGAAATATCATTATTAGTTGCATTGGGCTTATTAACATTAGGAGTTATTCTAGGAACAAATTTTTCTTTTTCGCAACCTAGAAATAATAAACTTAAAGCCAATAGCAGTGTTTTTGCTTTTTTCATATCGAATTGAATTTGCAGCAAATCTACTAAAAAATAAAAAGCAAAAAACTACTACAAAAAAAAGCTCGGTAAACCGAGCTAGTGTTTTTGTAGTAGTTTTTTGTTACGCCTTAAGTTTTTTGCTTTTTTTAACGTTATCAACAAACTCTTTTGCAGGTTTAAAAGTAGGCACAAAATGAGCCTCAATTACAATTGCAGTGTTTTTAGAGATATTTCTCGCCACTTTTTTAGCACGTTTTTTATTCACAAACGAACCAAAACCTCGAATGAATACATCTTCTCCACTTTCCATCGAAGATTTAATTACATTCACAAAACTTTCTACGGCTATCAACACATCGGACTTATTAATTCCTGTTTGATCAGCGATTTGAGATACTACTTCTGCTTTAGTCACGGGTGCTATAAATTTAGATTAATTTATTAATTTTGTTTTTGATTTACTTACGAGCAATTTTTTGCAAAGTTATACTAATTGCTTGATTATGTAATTCTTATACAAATTTATACGCAAGAAATATTTTTTGGATGTCAAAATAATATAAATTTTTCTTTAAAAAGTAATGAATTCAAAAAATCTTCGAGAATGGTATGAAACAAACAAGCGAGATTTGCCATGGAGAAATACGCAAAACCCCTATTTTATTTGGATTTCGGAAGTGATTTTGCAGCAAACTAGAGTAGCACAAGGTTTGCCTTATTTCTTAAAATTTGTAGAACAATTTCCTGATATTCAATCATTAGCAAATGCTTCGGAAGTAGAAATTTTGCGCCTCTGGCAAGGTTTAGGATATTATTCTAGGGCTAGAAACATGCACAAAACAGCAAAAATTGTTGCAGAAAATCATCATGGAATATTCCCAAATAGTTACGAAAATTTACTAAAACTCAAAGGAATCGGACCTTACACCGCTTCGGCAATAGCAACTTTTGCTTTTAATGAAAAAGTTGCGGTTTTGGATGGAAATGTGATGCGTGTGCTTGCTCGTATATACGGATTTGAAGGCGATATTTCTGTTCAAAAAAATAAAAATATACTGCATGATATTGCTATTGAAATTTTGCCAAACACAAATTATAGTATTCATAATCAAGCAATTATGGAGTTTGGAGCGTTGCAATGTGTGCCAAAAAATCCAAATTGCGAAATATGTCCATTTAAACTAGAATGTATTGCTTTTGAGCAAAAAAAAGTATCTGTTTTGCCTTTTAAGAAAAAAGCAAAAAAATCAATCGACCGATATTTTACATACTATATATATAGGTGTGAGAATAAAATTGCAATGAAAAAAAGAATTTCGGGTGATATCTGGGAAGGACTTTATGATTTTTATTTGGCAGAAAATCATTTAAACGATATTGTAAATCTACAAAATGGCGTTTTCGTTTTAGAAACCGAAACCATAAAACATATTTTATCACATCAAAATTTATGGATAAAATTTATAGTTGTAGAAATCAAAAATTTAGATAATACATTTGTAAATAAAAATAATTTAGTATTTTTAGACCAAAATGAGATCAATCAAATTGGTGTTCCAATTGTAATAGAAAAGTTTTTGAAAAAACATAAACACTTAATATTCAAATAATTATGTCAGTTAATAAAGTAACATTGGTTGGGAATTTAGGGAAAGACCCAATTTTAAAAAAGTTTGACAATGGCACATCGGCTGCCCAATTTACACTTGCCACAAACGAAAGATACAAAGACAAAACCACAGGCGAAACCATTACAAAAACCGAATGGCATAATATTGTGATGTATAGCCCTTTGGCAGAAATTGCAGAGAAATTCTTAAAAAAAGGTAATCAAGTTTATTTGGAAGGCAAAATAGAATCGAGAGATTATACAGATAAAGACGGAATTCAAAAAAGATTTACCGAAATTAGAGTACGCGATATGACTTTACTTGGTGGTCCAAATGGAAATTCTGGAAGTTCGGAAATGCCACCGCCAGCGCAACCTGGCTATGTTGCCCAAAAATCAACTCAAGCCGAACCAGCTTTGCCAGCAATGGAAGCTGCCGATGATTTACCTTTTTAAAACCCATTAAATCAGGCAATTATTTAAAATTGCCTGATTTATTTTTTTTTTGATTATTCCTTCTCAATATGACATCTGAAATAAAATTATTTGGTTTACTTGGCAAAACACTTTCTCATTCTTTTTCAAAAAAATATTTCTCAAAAAAGTTTCAAGATTTAAAGCTTTCTACACACCATTTTGAACTTTTTGAAATCGAAAACATTGATAAATTTCCAAAACTAATTTCAGAAAATCCAAACTTAGTTGGTATGAACGTTACTATTCCATACAAAGAACAAGTAATGAAATATTTGAACGAATTAGATGATTCTGCCCAAAAAGTCGGAGCTGTTAATGTTATAAAATTTATGCCTAACAATAAGCTAAAAGGCTATAATTCAGATTATTATGGATTTAAAACTTCGTTGGAATTTGAAATCTCAAATTTTAAGTTTGATGTTCATACTGCATTGATTTTAGGGACTGGCGGAGCTTCAAAAGCAGTGAAAGCTACACTCGAAGATTTGAATATTACCTATCAATTTGTTTCTCGCACACCATCAAATAACGAATTGAGTTATACAGATTTGAAAAAACTTGACCAATTGCCACATTTGATTGTAAATTCCTCTCCATTAGGCACTTATCCAAACATAAATGAGTGTCCAGATTTGCCTTATGATAAAATTACAGAAAAAAACATGCTTTTCGATTTGGTTTATAATCCTGAAGAAACTTTATTTATGAAAAAAGGCAAAGAAAATGGAGCAAAAGTTCAAAATGGACTAGATATGTTGCATTTGCAAGCCGAAAAAGCTTGGGAAATATGGAATGGAAAATAATTTGACTTTCAAAATAATAATAAAAAAAATTGAATAAGCCCAAAAGACTCATTGTAATTGTTGGTCCAACGGCATCGGGCAAAACAGATTTAGCCATTCGGATAGCTCAATTGCTAAAAACCGAAATTATTTCTGCCGATTCCCGCCAGTTTTATCAAGAAATGAGCATAGGTACGGCAAAACCTTCTGAATCACAACTTACATTGGTTCCACATCATTTTATAAATAATCTAAGTATTTCTACTTTGTATAGTTGTGGAGATTTTGAACGAGATGCCATCAAAAAATGTACTGAATTATTTGAAAAACATGATGATGTGATTTGTGTTGGCGGCTCAGGATTGTTTATAAAATCGCTTTGCGATGGCATAGATGAAATGCCAGAAGAAAACTTGGAATTGCGGAATAAATTAAATCAAACATTTGAAAATGAAGGACTTGTGCCTTTACTTGAGCAACTAAAAGTATTAGATAAAGCGTATTTTTTAAAAGTAGACCAACATAATTCGCAACGTGTAATTCGAGCATTAGAGGTTTGTATTACTACTGGAAAAGCTTTTTCAAGTTTTAGAACAGGAAAAAAAATTCAAAGACCATTCGAGATTTTGAAAATTGGATTAAATATAGAAAGACAACAACTATATGCAAGAATAAATCAAAGAGTAGACGAAATGGTGGCTTTAGGATTAGAACACGAAGTTCGCTCATTACATCCATTAAAACACTTAAACGCCTTACAAACAGTTGGTTATAATGAGTTTTTCGATTATTTTGAAAATAAAATTTCGAAACAGCAAGCCATTGATTTAATCAAACAAAACACCAGACGATATGCAAAAAAGCAAATGACTTGGTTTACAAAAGACTTACAAATCAATTGGCTTTCTCCAACAGATTGGGAGCAAATTTGGTGGCAAATTCAGCGATAATAATTAAATAAATACAGATGTAATGATTTGTACATTTAGTCTTAAATTTGATTACTAAATCAAAACTAATATTGATACCTACATTGATATATGATTATTTGGTCGTTTTCTATACTATATACCAATTTACGCTCAAAATCAAGTCTCCTCGACCACATCTTTGTGAGATTATATCTTAAAGCTTCGGGTTTTCCAGTGCCTGAAAATGGTGTTCGCTCTATTTCTTTGATGAGCTCATTTGCCTTTTTAAGCATTTTTTTGTCATGTCGCTGCCAATGAAGATAATCTTCCCATGCTTGCGACATAAAAATATACTTCATTATTCCATCAATTTTCTCACTGTTCGTGTTCCAGAGTTATATTATATAAAGCAGAAAATAACAGAGTCATTAGACGCAAATTCAACGATTTAGTGGGCTATGCCCACTAAGTGTTTAGCAAACAAAGCCTCAATTTCCAGATGTATTATCTGCAAATTTATAGAAAGGTAAAAGATAAATATCGGTCAACGTTATTTAGGCATAGACAAGTCTTAGCGGTGGTTAATTCCCCCAACGAAAGTGCTACGATATGGGAAGAAACCTTTCGAGAGCTTCAAAACAGAGGTGTACAATCGGTAGGGCTGGTGGTAAGTGATGGATTGACAGGTATTGAAAATGCAGTCACAAAAGTATTTACAACAGCAG
>RDZG01000096.1 GCA_004293915.1 Bacteroidota bacterium
AAAGTACAATTTTAAGAACAATTTAGTCCTTTCGCCAACACAAAATGAATCAGAAGCAGCACAAAATTTGTTTGGCTTTTTGCGAAAACTTGACGAGTCAGATTGTGATATTATACTTTCTGAATTTATTCCTGAAAAAGGATTAGGAAAAGCGGTTAATGATAGATTAAAACGAGCAGGTGCTTAAATATGGAATTAAAAACGGCATAAAAACGATTATTGCAAGATCGCAATCAGCATGGCGAAAATGGCTCGAAAATAATCATAAGACGGAAGAATCTGTTTTTAGCAATAAACTTAACAATTCAAAAATCATATTTATTTCATCCAAAAAATCACTTGTACTTCCGTTTTTCATCTATTATATTTGCCATCAAAAATTTAGTTTTAGAATCAAAAAATGGAAGAAAATAGCACAATAGCCAAAGTTTCGCTACAAGATAAAATAGATGGTGTACTAGCAGAAGTTAGTAAAGTTGTTGTTGGGCAACAATACATGATTAATCGTCTTTTGATAGGACTTTTTACCAATGGACATATCTTATTAGAAGGTGTGCCAGGATTAGCCAAAACACTTACAATCAACACATTAGCCAAAGCATTAAATTTAGATTTTCAACGTATTCAGTTTACGCCAGATTTGCTTCCTGCCGATTTAATTGGAACTATGATTTATAATCAAAAAGAAGGTTCGTTTGAAGTTAAACGTGGTCCAATATTTTCAAATCTTATTTTGGCAGATGAGATAAACCGTTCGCCTGCCAAAGTGCAATCGGCATTGCTCGAAGCCATGCAAGAAAAACAAGTAACCATTGGTGCTACAACACATAAATTAGAAAAACCTTTTTTGGTTTTGGCTACTCAAAATCCTGTAGAACAAGAAGGAACTTATCCGCTTCCCGAAGCCCAAGTGGATCGTTTTATGATGAAAATTTTTGTTGGGTATCTAAATAAACAAGAAGAGTTGGAGGTCATGCGCAGAATGTCTGATATGAATTTCAATCCAAATATTCAGCCCGTGTTGAATAAAGCAGATATTTTAGCCATCAGAAATGAAATCAATAAAATAAATATCAACGAAAGTTTAGAAAAATATATCATCGAATTGGTTTTTGCTACACGTATTCCAAAAGAATATGGATTAAAACAAGAAGCCGAATATATCCAATTTGGAGCATCGCCAAGGGCAAGTATAAACTTGAGTTTGGCTGCCAAAGCTATGGCTTTTATGAACCGAAGAGAATATGTTTTGCCCGAAGATATTAAAGAAGTAGCAAAAGATGTGTTAAATCACCGTGTGATTTTGAACTACGAAGCAGAAGCAGATGGCATTTCTACAAAACAAATAATTGATACTATTTTGCAAAAAGTGGCTATTGGTAAATAGTTGATAGTTTTGGAGATTTGGTTATATTCTAAATTTACGTTTCCGTACTATTATAAATAAATGGCATTTTCGACTTTATTGGTTTATTTAAAACAATAATTATTTTATTCTAACAACGTATAATATATACTATTTTTAGCAAATTTTTAACTATTTATAGCCTAGTTTTTAAAGCTATTTATCGATATTATTTCACTTCGATTTGATTTTTGATTTAAACTTAGCAAAATTGTTAAAATTTATATTTTGAGTAATCACAAAACAAACTTACCAGCAAAATTTTTAGCCCAAATTCAAACGGATTTATCAACCGAATTTGATTCTTTTTGCCAAGCAATGGCAGCAGATTCGCCTGTTTCTATACGCTTAAATTCTCGAAAAAAAGCAAATATTGAATTCGATAAAATTGTACAATCGCCAGTTCCTTATACTGAATTAGGTTTTTATTTATCTGCCAGACCATCGTTTACATATGATCCACTTTTTCATGCTGGTTGCTATTATGTACAAGAAGCAAGTAGCATGTTTATTTCTCACATTATCAATCAATTATACACAAAAAATGATTCTGTAATAGCATTAGATTTATGTGCAGCTCCGGGTGGAAAAAGTACTTTATTACTTGATAATTTATCGCCAAATAGCTTTTTGGTTGCAAATGAAGTTATCAAAAACCGAGCTATTATTTTACGAGAAAATTGCACAAAATGGGGATTTGAAAATGTAGCAATCACAAACAACGAACCAAAAGATTTTGCTAAACTTCCTGATTTTTTTGACTTAATATTGGTTGATGCACCTTGCTCTGGCGAGGGAATGTTTCGCAAAGATGCTGCTTCTATAAACGAATGGTCGGAGGAAAATGTAAAAATTTGTACGCTACGGCAGCAACAGATTATAGCAGATATTTTGCCAAGCTTAAAACCAAATGGCGTTTTGATTTACAGTACTTGTACATACAACCAAAACGAAAACACCCAAAATATAAATCTATTTATTGAGAAACACGATTTAGAATTGGTAGGAATAAATACTCCAAAAGATTGGAACATCCATCAATCTCAAAAAGGCTGCTTTCAGTTTTATCCGCATAAAAACAAAGGAGAAGGATTTTTTTGTGCTGTTTTGCGAAAAAAATCATCAGATGAAATCAATAAAAAATACATTAAAACCAAAAACTTAAACTTTGTTTCAAAACTCGAAACTCAAGTTTTACTTGATTGGATTGAAAATACTACTGAAACAGATTTTATACACATAAACGAAAATATTCATGCCATAAACAAATCGCATATTGCTCATTTTCAGGCTATTTTTGCCAATTTATATTGTATTGGTGCTGGTATTTTGATGGGGAAAATACTAAAAAACCAGCTTATTCCTGAGCATGATTTGGCACTTTCGGTTTTCATAACAGGCAAAATAGAAAAAGCTGAACTCAATTTTTCAGAAGCCATAGATTATCTTAAAAAGAATGACATTTCTAATTTTAATTGTATTCAAGAAATTAAAAATGGCTGGTTTTTAGTTACTTATAAAAATAAAAATTTGGGTTGGGCAAAAAAAATAGGTAATCGAACAAATAATTATTACCCAAAAGAATGGCGAATCATGAAATAAAAACCTACCTCAACACCTGAATCCAGCCTTTGTAAACTTCGGTAGTGTATGATAAAACATAGAAATATATGCCATCAGGAGAATTTGATGCATCTACGAATTACAAATTTTAGTTTCTTACATTCATTCAGTATTTTTTTGCCTCGAAAAAATTAGATTTGTTTTACCATTTATGAATACTTAGCCCTAAATCAAATTTATTGATTAAAAAAACATACCTATTCGTTAAATTAATATGATTTTTTAATGATTTACATCAAATCTATTATGTAAATTATAAAAATGGTTTATTTTTGCGAACTCTAACGTAATTATTAATAAATTTCTAACCAAACTATAACTTAAAATGTCTAAAATTAAGATAGGTATTAATGGTTTCGGTCGTATCGGACGTTTAGTTTTCCGTGCTGCTGTTACAAACCCAAATGTTCAAATTGTTGGTATAAACGATTTGATTGAAGTTGATTATATGGCATATATGTTGAAATATGATTCAACACATGGCATTTTCAAAGGCGAAGTTTCTGTAAAAGATGGTCAATTGGTGGTAAATGGCAATTCGATAAGAGTTACAGCCGAAAAAGATCCTGCCAATTTAAAATGGGCTGAAGTAGGTGCAGAATATGTGGTTGAATCTACTGGTTTGTTTTTAGATAAAGCATCAGCAGAAAAACACATCCAAGCAGGTGCAAAAAGAGTAATTCTTTCGGCTCCCGCAAAAGATGATACGCCAACTTTTGTAATGGGTGTTAATAATAAATCATACACAAAAGACATGTCGATTGTTTCAAACGCATCGTGTACCACAAACTGTTTGGCTCCAATTGCAAAAGTTTTGAACGATAAATTTGGAATAGCAGAAGGTTTGATGACTACTGTACATGCCGCTACAGCAACGCAAAAAACAGTTGATGGACCATCGGCTAAAGATTGGAGAGGTGGCAGAGGTGCTTACCAAAACATCATTCCATCTTCTACAGGTGCTGCTAAAGCTGTAGGTTTGGTTATACCAGAATTGAAAGGAAAATTAACTGGTATGTCGTTCCGTGTGCCTACGCCAGATGTTTCGGTTGTTGATTTAACTTGCCGATTAACAAAAGGTGCTTCGTACGAAGAAATTAAAAAAGCAATGAAAGAAGCTTCTGAAGGTTCTATGAAAGGAATTTTGGGCTATACAGAAGATGATGTTGTTTCAAACGATTTCTTAGGCGATGCTCGTACTTCTATTTTTGATGCCAAAGCTGGTATTGCACTAAACGATAATTTCGTAAAAGTAGTATCTTGGTATGACAACGAGTGGGGTTATTCTAACAAAGTTGTTGATTTAATTGTGTATATTGATACAGTAAAATAATCTGTTAAATAGATAACAAAAAAGAGGTTTCTGAAATTCAGAAGCCTTTTTTTATTTTGTGATTAGTATGAAATAAATCTATTTTTATATCATGTAATTTCAAAATTTAAAAAACCATTTGATTTGTAACATCAAATTTATTTATTGAAATTGCGAACTATAAAAAAACGATAATTGTTATTATTGAAAACCTGTTGGTTATCATTCAAAATTTAGAATATAAAATCATAAGAAAATGGCAGAAAAAGTAAGTGTTTTAATCATTGGTTCGGGTCCGGCAGGTTATTCGGCAGCAATTTATGCAGCAAGAGCGGGTCTAAAACCTGTTTTGTATCAAGGTATGCAACCAGGCGGACAACTTACAACTACTAACGATGTAGAAAACTATCCTGGCTATCCCAAGGGCATTACAGGTCCAGAAATGATGGAAGATTTTAAAGCCCAAGCCGAACGTTTTGGTACTGATATTCGCTATGGAATGATTACTTCTGTTGAATTAAATTCAGGTGGAGTTCACAAAGCCATTGTGGACGAAGAACACGAAATCGAAACAGAAGCTGTTATAATTTCCACAGGTGCATCTGCCAAATGGTTGGGTTTAGAAGCAGAACAACGATTAAATGGCAGTGGCGTTTCGGCATGTGCCGTTTGCGATGGATTTTTTTATAGAGGATTAGATGTGGCAGTAGTTGGTGCTGGCGATACAGCTGCAGAAGAGGCAACTTATTTAGCTAAATTATGTAAAAAAGTGCATCTAATTGTGCGTAGAGACGAAATGAGAGCTTCACTTATTATGCAAAACAGAGTGAAAGCAACGCCAAACATCGAGATTCATTGGAATAGTGTTACCGAAGATATTTTAGGAAAAACCGAAGTAGAAGGTGTACGAATCAAAAATACGATTACTAACGAAATAAATGATGTAGCGGTGAAAGGCTTTTTTGTAGCGATTGGACATAAACCGAATACTGATATTTTCAAAAACCAATTAATTTTGGATAATGCAGGATATATCGTAACCGAAAAAGGCTCTACACGCACCAATATTGAAGGTGTTTTTGCAGCTGGCGATGCCCAAGATAATATTTACCGTCAGGCGGTTACATCGGCAGGCACAGGTTGCATGGCTGCCTTAGATGCCGAACGCTATTTAGCTGCAAAAGAATCACATGTTATGGTTTAAATGAGTTTTTATATAAAATTAGTTATAATTATTAAAGTCTTTTTGTGCAGTTAAAATTTTAAATTATATTTTTCAGAACATACTTTGGATAGAATTGAGCATATAGAAAAATACAGAAAAAACATAAACTCAGCCAACAAAGAGCTTACTAAAAAAGAGCTTTTTAAGGATTTGTTACAAAAATTATATTCAAATCATGCTGATATTTCTGATTTAATTACTAAAATGAGCTTGGGTTCTGAAACCACAGTTTTGAATATTCCTCGCAAAAACAAAATACACAGAGGTAGTGCCGACACGCTTTACAACAATGTAATTATCGAATTTGAAAATGATTTAAAAAAATCATTAACACACGCAAAAGAGCAATTAGCTGGTTATTTATTAGGCAAATTTAATTCAGGAGATGGTTATAATTTTACTCTAATTGCATCAGATTTCATTACTTGGAAGGTATATATAGTTGATATTGAGTGCATTGCGAATTTGGGTTCATTGCAAGAAGATGAATTGAAACTTGTAGAAATAAAAAATTCATCGTTTGTACTTTCTGAAACAAATGGCGAAGATTTTTATTTTTGGATAGATCGTTTTCTATTTCGAGAAGAAAAAGAAAAAGCTACTTTAGAACGCATCGACCGTGCTTTTGGCTTACAAAGTTCTATATTCATAGAAAGCTTTAGATTGATGGATTCGCATTTTAACGACATTAAAAAATATGGAGAGATTCAAGTTTCGGTTGAGCAATGGCGTAAATTTCTTTCTATTGCTTACGGAAGTTTCGAAGCATCAGATGCTAATTTTCTCATTCATAGTTATTTAAGTGTGTTTGCAAAACTATTGGCTTATTCTGTTATAAGTAATGAAGATTTTATAGAAGACGAAAAAATGAAAGCCATTCTCGATGGCGAAGCATTTAAAAATAAAAATATTGAAAATTTTGTTGTTGATGATTTTTTTCATTGGATAAAATCTGATCGTACATTTACGGTTTTAAAAAAAGTATTTAGAATTATTGCCCAAGAAATCTCAACTTTCAGTTTTAGCCAAATAGACGAAGATATTCTTAAAGGTGTTTATCAAGGTTTGATAGATATAGATACCCGACACAGTTTGGGAGAGTATTACACCCCAGATTGGCTTTGCGAAAAAGTAGTTTCCGAATATGATTTTAAAATAAATAGCAAAATTTTAGACCCAAACTGTGGTTCGGGTTCGTTTTTGAGAGCAGCAATTCAACGATTGAAATTTTTGCATCCTAATATTTCGGCTACCGAAATAAATCATGCCATTTTTGGTATTGACATACACCCTTTGAGTGTACAAATTGCAAAAACAACTGTCCTGATAGCGCTTGGCAAAACCATTCAAAATGCACAAAAACCAATCAGACTAAATATAATTTTAGCAAACACCTTGCTTGCTCCCGATGGCACTTTGGAGCTTTTTGGAAAGAGTTTTAAAATGAGTATTGATAAAGAACTTTTGGTTCTTAATTCTCAAATATTTGACGATATAAAACTTTTTGACGATGCACTAGACGTTTGCGAAAGCCTTGCCGACAGCACATTAAACAAGAAAAAAATTGATATTATTGGGTTTGAAAACAATTTGAGGCGTGTACACAAAAACGGTGGTTTAACACCAACTGTGATAAATGATTTTTATAAAATATACGAAAGTTTCAAAAAAGTAAAAGAAACAGGAAGGGATAGTATTTGGAAATTTATTGTTCAAAATTTATATAAACCTTATTTTTTGGCTAATAAATTTGATTTTATAGTCGGAAATCCACCTTGGTTTACATATGCAAGTATCAAAAACGAGGAGTATCAAAAAACGCTGGATGCATTAGCCGTAAAATATAAAGTAATGCCAGCAAAAGTTGCAAACTATCCACATTTAGAAATTGCTGCCATTTTTCTGTCTTATTGTAGTGGCTATTTTTTGAGAGAAAACGGAAAATTGGCAATGGTTTTGCCTCGAAGTTTTTTTAATGCCGACCAACATGATAATACCAGAAATGGCTCATCAGTAGGATTTAAAATAACTTCGATATGGGATTTAGAAAAAGTTTATCCACTTTTTAATATTCCTAGTTGTGTGTTTTTTGCCGAACATCAATTAGCTTCTACGAAAAAAAAGCTGGAATTTGATGGACTTTATTTCTCGGGCAAAATACCTGCTCATAACTGCCATTGGGAAATTGCCGAACCAAAACTTACTATTACACCACAAAAATTATATTATGCAAAACAAGGCAAATCTTCGGCTTTCAGTACATCACCAATAACTTCTTCTAAAAACAGATTAAACCCTTATAAAAACGAATTCAAACAAGGCGCAACAATTGTGCCTCGTACGTTTTATTTTATTGATATTAATCAAGATGTGCCCGAAAATTGGGACTCAAACCCAGATTGGAAAGATAGAATTTTCAACATAAAAACAGCCGAACATGTAAAAGCCGATGCCAAAATGCCTTGGAAAAACATTCATTTTGCCGATAGAATGGAGTCAGAATTTATGTTTCGTACTGCATTAGCAAAAAATATTATGCCTTTTTTGCTTTATAAACCTGAATTGGTTTTGCTTCCTATTATTGTTGAGACTAAAAATGAAGAAAAAAATATAAAACTTTGTACATCAGATTATTTACTTGATAATGGCTTTAGATATGCTAGTAAATGGTTCAATAACAATGAAAATATTTGGAACATACATCGAACTGAAAAAAACAAAAAAATCACTTTATTAAATTACCTGAATTGGCAAAATAAATTAACAGATCAAAACCTAAATTTGCCATATTTAGTTATTTACACAGCATCAGCCAAAGACGCAAACGCCACAGTTGTAAAACGAGCAGAACTAGATTTGGAGTTTATTGTAGAAAGTAAAGCGTATGTATTTTATACAAAAAAATTAGAAGAAGCATATTATTTATCTGGATATTTAAATGCTTCAAAACCTAATTTGATGATGAAAGACTTTCAGTCCAAAGGTTTGTTTGGACCTAGAGATGTACATAAAAAAATATTAGATATTTATTTTCCAAAATTTGATAAAACAGATGATAATCACATAGAATTGGCCCAATGGAGCGAAAAAGCTCATGAAAAAGCTAAAGTTTATATCAAAAGCAATCCACCAACGGAGCAAAACCTTAATTCTATTGCCTTAGGGAAATTGCGTTCTGAAATAAAAAAACATGTAAAGGATGAATTGTCGGAAATTGATACAATAGTAAGTAAATTATTGTAATATCATAATTCCAAAAATCTTACAAAATCATCAATTTTGCAAAACTAAGCAATAGTGTTTTTTCGCCAACCGAATCAAAAGCTATTTTTGCTTTTCGTTCGCTTCCGTTTGATTCTATGGCTTCTACAGTTCCAAAACCAAATTTGGGATGTTCTATTTTCATGCCCGATTTCAATAATGTTGTATCGCTTGGCTTAAAATTTGGTGAAGCAACATGTTCGGTAGCTGTTGGTTTTGGAGCTTCTTTTTTAGGCAAATTAAATCCAGATTTTATAAGTTTATCGCCACCCAATTTTGATGTTGCAGTTAAAAAATCATCAGCAAACATATCTTGCGATGATTTTTTAGGCACTTTTACATACCTTGCATCAACTTCTTGCAAAAATCGACTTGGTTCGCACTGAAACAATCTGCCATAGCGATAGCGTTGCAACGCATAAGAAAGGGTAAGTTTTTTTTCAGCACGGGTTACCGCCACATAAAACAACCTGCGTTCTTCTTCCAAATCGGCACGCGATTGCAACATCATTTGGCTTGGAAACAAATCTTCTTCCAATCCAACTATATATACATTCTTGAATTCCAATCCTTTAGCCATGTGGATTGTCATCAAAGTTACATAATCTGTACCTTGATTATCTTTGGCATCGGCAGTTGTAAGTAGCGAAACTTCTTGCAAAAATGCTCCCATCGATTTGTCTTCTTTTTCGGGATCTTCTACATATTCTTTAATGGCATTTAATAATTCTTGCAAATTTTGATAACGAGCCAAGCCTTCAACTGTTTTATCGTCATACAGTTCTTTCAAAATTCCCGATTCTTTTGCAATTTGATGTGCCGCTTCGTAAGCATCTTTAGTTTGGTTAGCTAGTTCAAAAGATTTTACAATATCCGAAAATTGTGTAACCGCAGTTGAAACTCTACCTGGCATAAATTTATCAATATTGAGCATAGCATCCCAAATCGAAACGCCATTATCAACGGCAGTAACAATTATTTTGGCTACTGTTGCATCACCAATTCCACGTTTTGGATAATTTATAATGCGTTTGAAAGCTTCTTCATCATTATGATTTACAGTATATCGCAAATAAGCTATCAAATCTTTAATTTCTTTACGTTGATAAAATGATAAGCCTCCTATAATTTTATAAGTAATATTCAATCTTCGCAAGGCTTCTTCTATTGAACGTGATTGAGCATTGGTGCGATATAGCACACAGAAATCGCTGTTTTTCTGTTGGTTATGATTTTTTTCCTCAAATATAGAATTTGCAACTAGTCTACCCTCTTCGTTATCCGAAGTTGCTTTTATCAAATCTATTAAATTGCCTTCTTCGTTCGATGTCCACACATCTTTTCGTAACTGAGCTTGATTGTGTTTAATGACCGAATTGGCTATTTTTACAATATTTTGTGTCGAACGATAATTTTGTTCGAGTTTCACAATATGCAAATTGGGATAATCTTTTTCAAAATTTAAAATATTTGTAATATCGGCACCACGAAAAGCATAAATACTTTGAGCATCATCGCCAACTACACAAATATTGTTGCGATTATGAGCTAACATCTTGGTAATCATATACTGAACATAATTTGTATCTTGATACTCATCCACCATCACATAATGAAAACGCTTTTGATATTTGCTCAACACATCGGGATGAAGCGAAAAAAGTCGGCAAGTTTGAAACAATAAATCATCAAAATCCATACAACCTGCTTTGAAACAACGGTCGGCATATCTTTTATAAATTTGTCCAATTTTTGGACGCATAGCACTTTCGTCATCCGACATCAAAATGGGGTTATTAAGATATTCGTTTGGCGAAATCAAACGGTTTTTTGCCGATGAAATTCTCGATAAAACCATATTTGCTTTGTAGATTTTATCATCTAATTCCATTTCTGTAACAATGCTTCGGATGAGCGATTTGCTATCGTCCGAATCATAAACCGTAAAATTATTTGGGTAACCAATTTTTTCGGCTTCCGAACGTAAAATACGAGCAAAAACCGAGTGAAACGTTCCCATCCATAAGTTTTTAGCATCTGTGCCAACCACTTTTTCGATACGTTCACGCATTTCTTTGGCTGCTTTATTTGTAAAAGTTAGCGATAAAATATGAAAAGCATCTATACCTTTCGATAGCAAATGAGCAATTCTATACGTCAAAACACGTGTTTTTCCAGAACCAGCACCCGCAATAATCATCAACGGACCTTCCGTATGCAACACTGCCTCACGCTGCGGCTCGTTTAATCCAACCAACAAATTTTCCATAAACAATTTTTATTTTCAAATCAAAACTCGATTTGATTGTGCAAGTTAAAAATATAAAACCAAATGTTTTGAACGTGTTGAAAAATTGATGTTTTTTGATGCGATTTTTGATTTGATACTATGAATGACATAAAGCAAAAAATTTCGACTTTCAATATAGGTCGTGATACTGAAATTTTAAAACTCAAATACCAAAGAATGAGCGAAAATAGTTCACGCTTTTTTCGTGGAACTTGCCATTTATATTATCAAGATATTGCAGAAAATACATTTTTAGCAAATTCTCCAAAAGTTTGGATTTGTGGCGATTTGCATCTCGAAAATTTTGGAAGTTTTACTGGCTCCGATGGTATTTGCTATTTCGATATCAACGATTTTGACGAATCCATTTTAGCGCCTTTACTTTGGGATGTGAGCAGAATAATGGTAAGTATTGTAGTTTTTGGAAGAGATTTAAAACTAAAAGAAAAGCAAATACAAAACCTTCTAAATCAGTTTTTTGATGTATATATTACCAATATGAAGCGAGGGAAATCTCTAATATTGCATCAAAACACAGCTCATGGCGAAATTGCAGATTTACTCAAAAAAGTTTCTACTCGAAGCACAAACTTTTTACTGAAAACTAAAACAGAAAAGAAAGAAAAGTTTATAATTGAAGATGAAAAAACGTACAAACTGCCAAAAGAATTTAGGAGAAGTTTTACAGATTTAATTCAAGAAAAATTAACTGCGCACGAAAATTTTAATTCGTATCAAATTTTAGATGTAGTTGGCAGAATTGCTGGCACAGGCAGTTTAGGCTTACCGAGATATTTGGTGCTTATTTATTCAAAAAAAGAAAAAAACACTTTGATTTTGGATTTAAAAACAGCACGAGCTTCTTCTTTAAATCAATTTACAAACGTTGTTCAACCCAAATGGAATTCAGAAGCAGAAAGAATATGTTTTGCTCAAGATTTATTGCAATATCATGCACCAAATTTGCTCGAATCATGGGAAATTGCAGAAATTAATTATGTGGTTAGAGATTATCAACCATCTGAAGATAAAATCGATTGGTTTTCGATTGCTGATGAGCCAGAGAATTTAAAAAATATAATTTCTGATTTTGCAAAAATTTTGGCTTGGAGCCAAATTAGGGCTTGTGGCAGAAATGGAGCCGATAACTATGATATTATTTTTCAATTTATTGAAAATCAAACAAATAAATCAAACTTATTGA
Organism: Bacteroidota bacterium; assembly: GCA_004293915.1. GTDB lineage: Bacteria > Bacteroidota > Bacteroidia > Cytophagales > UBA9547 > REAG01. The sequence continues at coordinate 12,321 of RDZG01000096.1, forward strand.
ATTTTGTGAATTCGTATTCAGAAAAAGTAAAGCAAGATTTTGACGAATTTTTGATGTAGGTCCACTCATATTTACATAATTATATATCTTTATAACCTAGACTGATTTTTGATTGAAAATGCATAAATATTGGGTTGTAGGTTTTTTTGTTTTGTATTTTTCTATTGGTTTAGCAATTTTTAAAGACTATGGGTTTTCTAATGACGAAGATTTTGAGCGTACAAAAGGTAAGGTTTATTTAAAATATATTTGTCAAAAAGCTCGACTAGACAACTATAATCGCTATCATAAATATTTAGGAGGTGTTTATAATATGCACGAAATTGGGACAGATATCAAGGTCCAGTAATCAATATTTTTTTGGCATCAATTGAAGTATTATTTAATTTAGAGGATACTGAATTAATATTTCACTTACGGCATTTTATTACTTTTTTTATTTTTTTTATTGGCTGTATTGTACTTTACAAATTGTTGCAAAAAAGATACAAAAATACCAAAATAGCACTTTTAGGATGTTTATTTTTTATTTGTTGCCCACGATTTTTTGCCGAATCGTTTTATAATAGTAAAGATGTATTATTACTTTCTTTTCATATTATAGCCTTATATTTTTTGTATTTATATATACATTCAGAAAAAATAAAACATTTGATTTTGTTTTCATTAATTGCATCAATTTGTATCGATATTCGGATTATTGGCATGATAATTCCACCAATTGGAGCAGTTGTACTTTGTATAAAATATTTACAAAATCCTAATTGGAAAAAATTTGCTCTTCATTTGGGTGTTTTATTGGTTTCAACCTTAGTATTTACCATAATATTTTGGCCACTTTTATGGGAAAAACCATTTAAACATTTTGCAGAAGCTTACCAAACCATGAGCCATATTTTTTGGGCTGGAAAAGTGTTATTTATGGGTACTTATTATCAAGTGCCTGAGCAATCGTTACCCTGGTATTATGTACCTGTTTGGATTTTTGTTTCTACTCCTATTTTGAATAGTGTATTGTTTTTGATTGCATCTATCATAACAATTGTTTCCTTATTTAGTAATAAATTAACAAAGAAAATATCTAATGAATTAGTATTTGATGTGCTATTGATTTTTCTTTTTTTAGGTATAATTGGTTCAGTAATAGCTGTAAATGGAACAATTTATGATGGTTGGCGGCATTTATATTTTACTTATGCTCCAGTTTTAATTCTTTCTGTTTCTGGGCTCAATTTTATCATCAATTATTCGGCAAAAAAAAGTCATCAATACGTTGTATATTTTATATTATCAGTAAGTTTTTTGACAACAATCATTGATATGATTCGTTTACATCCGTATCAAAATGTTTATTTTAATACCTTAGCAGGCAATAATTTACGCCATGATTTTGAATTAGATTATTGGCGATTATCTTATTTAGAAGGACTGAAATATATTGCTAAAATAGACGGTTCAAAAAAGATAAAAGTTTTTATCCATGGCAATACTTCGGTTGGATTAATGTTGCCTAAAAAAGATAGAGAACGGTTTGAGTGTGTTAACGATACCACTTTGGGATGTAAATATTTACTTGCAAATTATCGTTACCATAGAGAATATTACGCATATAAAAATAAAATTTATGATATTGTTTTAAAAGGAGATACAAAAATCATGACTGTGTTTAATATTGAAAACGAGTAGTTTTTTAAGGTTGATTGTTTTTTTACAACAAAAACCAAAATTTAGTGGTTGATATACCCAAAATTTGTGCATGCTACTTTTTTGCACAAAATCTGATATTGTTCACAAAGAGCTTATTCTTTTTTAAACAAAGTTACAATCCATGTGCTAAGTGTTAATAGTAAAGATAGAATCAATAAAACATTGAAAAACATTTTTAACTGTGTCGCAAAACTTGCTAATGAAACTGCTAACAGGTTTGAAGATGGATAACCAGAAAAGGATATGGCAATAAAAACATTCTCGATATAATCTGCAAACCCAGTAAAAAGTGGAATGAGAAACAAAAACTTCATCCAGTTATTTCTTTTTCTGAATACTAAAAAGATAAGTGATGAAAATGTAAAGGCATAAATTGCAGGGAAGAAAATATCGCAAAGCATGAAATTTTATAAATACTTCTGCCTTCAACGCCTAATTTGTCTAAGTCGATGGTAAAACTTTCAACATTATAACCTTTTGCTTGTAAATCAAATGGTGTAAATGTTGGCGAAATTTCTTGCATAGAAGGTGTACTAGTTGGTAGACCTGGGGTATTCATGAAAACATTAAATACAATTAGTAACCCCACGAGAATAAAAATGAAAGGTTTTTTAGATGTTCTGTCTATTATAGAATGTACATTATTCATGGTTATTATTTTGATTGAAGCTGTTTGATTAATCCTAATGTGTCCCATGAGCCTTTGCCCATTCCATCTGTAACTATTCCATTTTTAAAAGTCCAAAACCATGAGCCTTTCCTAGTTGCTTTTTTGTTGGTCGGACTTATGCCAAGAAATGCACCTTTCTGAGTTCCAGTGGCTATCCATCTCACGGCAACCATATCATTTTCTGCAATCATAATATCTATTGTGATAATTAAGTCTGGAAATGCAGTACGTATTTGCTGGGTAAATGCTTTTTCTTCTTTGGCAAATTCTGGTACAAAATATTTGTCTGCAAATGTGGTATCTCCTTTATTGAATAGATTATCTACAATGTCGAGCATGAGTTTTTTATTGTCTGCATTAATTTTCATAGCATCTTTGGTTTGTGCAAAAGTTGTGGTACTAATAAATAGCACAGCAATTAAAGAAAATATTTTATGTTTCATTTTTGATATCATATTCTACAAACATATAAATTTGCATTATGGTATCAAAAAGAAACTATAAAAACTACTTACCAGATGGTAACTACTCAAAAAAAGAAAAATACAGGAAATCCATTTGATTGTCCATTAACGGCTGCAATAGATAAAATAGGGGGAAGATGGAAGCCGATTATATTATTCTATTTATCCAATGGAAGTAGGCGATTTGGACAATTGGGAGCATCCATACCTATGATTTCTAAAAAAGTTTTGTCACAGCAATTAAAGGAGTTAGCTGACGATGGTCTTATTGTTCGCAAACAGTTTAATGAAGTTCCTCTACGTGTTGAGTATTCGTTGACTGATTTTGGTAAATCTGTGTTACCAATTCTTGATAAAATTTGCGAATGGGGAAAGCAATTTGTTGACATTACACAGTCAAAGGAAGTGTTGTTATACAAAACTTATAAATAAACTCAATTGGATATGTTTTTCAAATATATCTATTTTTAAAACAATTCTATTTTAACCAATTCTATTTCTAAAAGAATGGTTTATTTTCATTACAACTCAAGTATATTTCAAATTCATTAAACCTCATTCGATTAAAATTAATTTGAGTTTTTGAGTTATTTTGCTGGTTGTAGTATAAATTATGGGATAATTGTTACAATCCAGCAAAGCATTCAATGTCTAGCAACCATTCCGTGACGTGTAGCAATCGTTGCTAGAAGTGTAGCAGCCGTTGAACAGTCGAAAAAAACCTTAATCCCTTATTTTGCCGTTTTATAAATCGCATACGAACCCGCTTTGAGCGTTAGTTTGGTAGCTGTTTTGGTTGGTAAATACGAAACTTCGGTGCCAATAAGTTTGATTGTTTTTTTGGTAAATAAATTTGGGATTTCTACCGAAACTTCTTTGCAAGATGGATTGATGGCTACCACAATTTGTTCGTTGCCATTTGTACGTGCAAAAACAAAGGGATATTTATCTTTTTCGGCATACAAAACTTTGAAATCGGCATAACCAGCCAAGGCTTTTTCGGTTCTGCGAAGGGCAATTAGTTTTTTGATTGACGAAAGCATCGAAGATGGATTTTTTTCTTGCGAAGCCACATTTACAGCCGCTTTTGAGGTGTCGGTTGGCATCCAAAGTTTGGCATAAGGTGCAGTCGAAAATCCATTATTTTTAGTATCGTTCCATTGCATAGGCGTTCTCGCACCTGCTCTGCCGCCATAGCAACCTTCTATGTATGGCAAGTTATATAATTGTTTCATACCGATTTCATCGCCATAATATACAAAAGGTACTCCTGGAATGGCAAACGAAAAGGCAAAAATCATTTCTAATTCCGACTGCGAACGGTCAATATTTATCCGTGTCAAATCATGATTTCCGACTGGTATTGAGATATAACCTTTGTCTTTGGTGGCATTATATTGGTCCAAATAATCTTTAATGAAAGCCGAAATATCGCCTTTTCCATTTTTATCAAAATAACTATTTCCGTCAGGCGAAACTCCGTTTAAACTACGCCAAGTTTCTTTTCTAAACAAATTTTCGTACGAAGAAATCCAATGTAAATAATCGGCATGAAATCCACCCACTAAAGCGTGTTTTGGATACGACCATTCGGCTACAGTAAACGCTTCGGGCTTGATTTTTTGTATAAATTCACGCACTTCGAGCCACCATTTGGCACAGGCTTTGAGTTCATCGTTGTCGTTTTTTACGAGTGAACCTGCCATATCCACCCTAAAGCCATCACTGCCCATTTCCAGCCAAAATTTTAAGATATTTTTCATTTCTGCACGCAATGCCAATACATCAGGATTATTTGTTGGCAGTTGCCAAGGTTTAGCCGAATCGGGTTTTGCAAAACCAAAATTAAGGGCTGGTTGATGGTAAAAAAAGTTGGTCATATAACTACCAAAACGAGTGCCATAACCGTTTATCATTTTGCCTGCAAACTCGCTTCCGCCATTGTCCCAAGTGGCATTTGTCCAAATATACCAATTAGAATATTTGTTTTTTTCTTGTTTGGCAGATTCCTGAAACCAAGGATGGTCGGCAGAAGTATGACCAGGCACAAAATCAATAATTACCTTCATGCCCCGTTTGTGGATTTCATCAAAGAGCAATTTTGCATCGGCATTGGTGCCATATCTTGCCCCTACTTTGTAATAATCCGACACATCATACCCCGCATCACGATAAGGCGATTCGTAAAACGGATTAAACCAAATGGCATTAACACCAAGCGATTTTACATAATCTAATTTTTCAATAATTCCTTTGATATCGCCAATGCCATCGCCATCCGAATCCTTGAAAGTTTGCGGATATATTTCGTAAAAAACGGCTTGATGTATCCATTCTGGCACGGGTGGTTTGGTGGCTTCTTGTGCAAAAACAATTGATTTTGTTACAAATAAGATGCTAAAGACGATTAAATATTTTTTCATTGGAAGTTTTTTTAAAATGTAATTTGTGTTTGTTAAAACACAAAGCTAAAAAATAGCTACAATAAAGCTAAAAAAGTTTTGTTGGAATATAAGTTAGATAAATCTTGTATAATGATTAATTAGTAATTTTAAAAATGGTTACAAATTATTATAAATTGATTTGATTTAAAATATTGCAAATATGAAACAAAGCAGTTTTTTGCCAGGAATTCACTAATTTTTAGTGTTTTTTTTCGTGCCTTTGTGGCAAATATTTAGTTGAAATGATTTGGTCTTATCGTTATAGCAATTTTTTAAAGTCATATTTTGTTGTAAATTTTAATACAGAACCATAAATACTTAAATTCGTAAAATTATGATTTGACTTGTAGTAAAAAAATACTTACTTAAAAATGAAAAAATACTTGTTATTACTAATACCATACTTTTGTTTTTCTCAACTAAAAACAAATAATATAAATCAAAAGCCTTATCTCAATGTTGAGCTTAGCAAGTCGATTAGAATGTTAAGCGATAGAGATTTCTATTATGGCGAAGATAATGCAACTATAGACTTTTCGTTTACAAATCCATTTGACTTCCCAATTAATGTATGTTCTCAGGTAAGTTATGTATTTATTGATGATTTAAAAAAAGGAATTATCTCTTGGGATTCTTTAAATAAAGGGGATTATATGCCAGATGGTCCTGATTTTAACTATGCAACCTATGCAAAATCTTGTCAATTAGAAGGGCAGATGGGAAGTTATACTGCAGGTTTTCAAAAAATAAAATCTAAAGATAGTATTCTCTTAGGGAGTATTTTTTACCATTCTTTTCCAAAAGAATCAATAAAACCTGGCAGGTATAAAGTAATTTTAAGAATGCCTACAGAAAAAATGGGTTATGTGGAAAAAGATTTTATTATCATTATTAGAGACTATAAACAATCTGATTATTCTAAATATAAGGAGGTACTAAATAAAGTAAACAAATTGGGTTATCGTTCTATCAAAAATCACCCTATGATTGATTTTATTTATAATGATACAAACAATGTATATTATCATGAGGCTTGTGAGAAAATGTGTTTAAGTGGAGGTGGGGTGTTAGCATCAACAAATAAAAGTTCTTTAGAAATCATTCAAAATATAAAATTAATTTCCAAAGAACTTTACAAAGACTTTAAAACATTAAAAATAATTTTTAATAACGCAAGCCCAAGGGGAAAAAGAGATTTATTATATGCTATTTCGTCAAGAATAAACGACACAAAATACCAACTTTATGGCACAAATGAAAATGATAGAATTAATAACAACAACAATATATTGAAATTAATTGAAAATTTCGATCCTATTTATTCTGAGGGATACATTAATAATTCATGTAACAAAGAACCTAAAAATAATAACAAACTCATTAATTATTCTGAAAAAAAATGTAAGAATAAAAGTAAAAGAACACTTAATTATAGTAACTAAATCTCTTTTCAGTGTATTTTATATTCATAAAAAATAATCGTTTTTGACTAAAGAATAATACAAGCCAATTAGCACAATTTTTTTATCGTACACTCCTCCAAAAATAAATTTCAACAATTTCACTAAGTTTAAATCAAATTTCAAATTGAAGTGAAATAATAATTATAACTTGCATTAAATAAATAGACATGAATATCTTAAAAAACAAATTCTTATGGATTGCTGTTAGCGTTTTGGGTGCTACTGGTGCATTTTTTTATTTTTCAAAATCAAATTTACAAGCCAAAAGCAAGTTTAATCCTGCTTTCTCGGCTTATATTTCGGCTTATACGAGTGGAAAAATAAGCATTGAATCTTCTGTTCGTGTGCAGTTTACTTCTGATGTGGTTTCGCAAGAAGTTGTAAATCAAGAAGTTGAAAACAATCCTTTTTCATTTAGTCCGTCTATTGAGGGCAAAGCAGTTTGGATTAATAAAAACATATTGGAGTTTAAACCCACAAAAGCCTTGGCATCGGCTACGGTTTTTGATGCAAAATTAAATATAGGTGATCTAATCCAAATGCCCGATGGATTAGAAACTTTTATGTTTGGTTTTGAAACCATGCCACAAAGCTATGAAATAGATGTTTTAGGTATTTTTTATCCTGACAATACCATCGAAAGTATGGTGCTGAGAGGGTATATAAATACTTTTGATCCAGCTGAAAATGAGGAAGTTGAAAAAATGTTTCCTGCTGATACAAAAGTAAAATGGCAGCACGAAAATTCGAGAAAACATCTTTGGGAAATTCAAGGATTGAAACGCAAAAAAGATTCTTATGTTTTCAAACTTGCCCTCGATGGAACTGCCATTCGTGCCGAAACCAATCAGGAAATTAGCTATCTTATTCCAGCAAAACAAAAATTTGAAATTATCTCTGCTGATGTGTTGAATAATGAAGGGCAGTTTGTAAAAGTAGTATTTTCTGATCCTTTATTAGCATCTCAAAATCTTTCTGGAATGGTAAGTTTGGGTACTTTGCCTGAGTTTAGAACCGTTTTAGATGCCAATGTTTTGTATGTCTATCCACCAGTTAAACAAACGGGAGAATTGCTTTTAAGCATTTTTGCAGGTATTAAAAATAGTGCAGGAACGCAACTTAAAAAAACTTTTACAAAAAACTTACTTTTTGAGGAATTGAAACCTGCCGTTCGCATTCTAGGGAAAGGAATTATTGTGCCGAGTTCAAATGGAATTACTTTGCCTTTCGAGGCTGTAAACGTGAAAGCTGTTGAGGTTTCTATATTTAAAGTGCATGAAAACAATATTGTTCAATATTTCCAAACCAATAGTTATAATGATAAATATGGTCCTAGCGAATTGCGAAGGGTTGGTAAAAAGATTATTCATAAATTAGTTCCCATAACAAACTCAAATACAGATGATTATAATTCTTGGAAAAAATATGCTATTGATTTATCAGATTTGGTAAAACCCGAACCAAGTGCTATTTATCAAGTTTCGTTGAGTTTTAAAAAAGAACATAGCACGTATTCTTGCGATGGAAAACAAGATTTTACACCAGTTGTTGCTCAAACCATAACAAATGATGAAACTTTAGATGAAGACAATGCAGTTTTTGATTCGTATTATGGCGAAGATTATTATTATCCCGAAGATTATGAGTACAGCGAAAGAAACAATGCCTGTGAAAATTCTTATTATACATCAGAAAATACAAAATCAAAACGTTTACTCTATTTTTCGGATTTAGGACTGATTGCAAAACGCAATACCGCTGGCGAATTACTGGTTTTTGCATCCAATATTCTAACTACAAATCCTGAAAAAGACATAGAAATTCAAGTTTATGATTATCAAAATCAATTATTAAATGCTCAAAAAACTGATGGCGATGGAAAAGCATTTTTTTCGCTTAAAGCCCGACCTTTTTTAGTAATTGCAAAAAAAGAAGCACAACGTTCGTATTTGAAATTAGACGAATCTGCGGCATTAACCACCACGTTTTTTGATGTTTCAGGAGCCGAAATTCAAAAAGGTCTCAAAGGTTTTGCCTATGGCGAACGAGGTGTTTGGCGACCAGGCGATAGTTTATTTTTAACTTTTTTGATTGAAGATAAATTGAATAAACTGCCTGAACATTACCCTGTTACGATGGAATTATCAAATCCACAAGGGCAATTGGTTTATCAAACTGTAAATTCAAACGATGTAAATCGGTTTTATAGTTTTGTTTTCAAAACAGCCGAAAATGCCCCAACTGGTCATTGGCAAGCGGTTTTCAAAATGGGTGGCATTCGTTTTTACAAAGACATTCGTATCGAAACCATTATGCCTAATCGCTTAAAAATCAATCTCGATTTTGATAAAAAAGCCATACTTTCGAGTGATAATTCAATAAAAGCAAATTTAAAATCATTGTGGTTGCATGGTGCTCCTGCCTCAAATCTTTTGGGAGAAGTAAATTTGATTTATACCAAATCGGAAACAAAATTTAAAGGTTTTGAACGCTTTGATTTTGAGGATATTACCAAATCTTTTTATGCAGAACAAACAGAAGTTCTAAATCAGAAATTAGATGCTAATGGGATAGCAAATTTTTCTGTAAATATGAATGATGAAATGGCAGCTTCGGGTATGCTTAATGCGTTTTTTAGAGTAAAAGTTTACGAAGATGGAGGTGCAGCCAGCACAAGTAGTTTTACCTTGCCTTATTCGCCATTCCGTTCTTATATTGGTATTGCAGCACCAAAAAGTAAAAACGACAATGCTTTTGTTTACGAAACTTCTACTCCACAAACTATAGAAATTGCAAATGTAAACGAAAGTGGTTCTGCCATAAATAGTTCGGTGGAAGTGGCACTTTATAAACTCGATTGGCGTTGGTGGTTCGACCGCAGCAATTCGGATATTTTTATGGATTTTAATGCGATTTCTCCTATTAAAACACAAAAAGTTGCCATCACTAACGGAAAAGGAAGTTTTAAAGTAACCATTGATGATCAAGATTGGGGCAGATATATGATTAGGGCAATTGATAAAAATAGTGGACATGTTGCTACTAAAGTTTTGTTTTTCGATTGGCCCGGCTATGCTTCTCCAAGTGCTGGTAACCCAAATGGAGCCTCTGTTTTGAGTATTTCTACTGATAAAAAGGTCTATCAAGTTGGCGAAAAAATCAAGGTAAATATTCCAAGTGCAGGGGTTGGAAAAGCTTTGGTTTCTATCGAGTCTGGTTCTGATGTCATTCAAACCCAATGGATTGATACAAAACAAGGCTTAACAGTTTTTGAATGTGAAGCAACCGAAAAAATGGCACCTAATATTTTTGTAAACGTAACTTTATTGCAGCCTCATAGTCAAACCGTTAATGACATGCCTATTCGCATGTATGGAATTTGTCCTGTGTTGGTTCAAAATCCAAATACCATATTAAAACCTCAAATTATAACAATTCCAGAATTTAGACCGTTAGAAAATTGTAAAATAAAAATAAAAGAAGAAAATGGCAAAGCCATGACTTATACTTTAGCCATTGTGGACGAAGGTTTGTTGGATATTACACGATTTACAACTCCAGACCCGTATGCAAATTTTTATGCTCGTGAGGCATTGGGAATTACATCTTGGGATTTGTATGATTTTGTAATGGGTTCGACCGCAGGACAAATGAGTCGGATGCTCAGTATTGGTGGCGATGAGGGTTTATCTAAAGGCAAAGATTCGCAATTGAATCGTTTTAGACCTGTAGTAAAATATTTAGGTCCATTTGTTCTCAAATCAGGAAGCGAAAACGAACATACTTTTTCAATGCCAAATTATATTGGTTCGGTAAAAATCATGGTTGTGGCTGCTGATAAAAATGCTTTTGGAAATGCCGAAAAAGTAGTACCTGTTCGCAAACCATTGATGCTTTTGGCAACCTTGCCTCGTGTGTGTGGTCCTGATGAAGAGATATTATTGCCCGTAAATATTTTTGCAATGGATAATAAAATCAAAATCGTAGATGTAAAACTCCAAACTTCTGGTGTGATTGCACCACAAGATGCAGATAATCAAACATTTGATTTAAAAGGACAAAAAGATGGGATGGTGTTTTTTAAACTAAAAGTAAAACCTACTACAGGCAGTGGAACAGTAAAAATTACTGCTACTTCGGCAGGAGAAACAGCTATTTATGATGTAAAAATCGAATCCAGAAATCCGAATACAGAACAAACCAAAGTGATTGAAAAAATGCTCCAACCAAATGAAGAATGGATATCAAATCTTTCTCCTTTTGGGATTTTAGGTACAAATTCTGCAATGCTTGAAGTCAGCAATATTCCTGCTTTAAATTTAGAATCACGATTAAAATATGTAATTAAATATCCCTACGGCTGTGTCGAACAAACTACTTCTTCTGTATTTCCACAACTGGTTTTAGGCAATTTTGTAGAGCTAAACGAAGTCCAACAAACACAAATTTCGAATAATATAAAAGCCGGAATTGCTCGTTTGGCAACTTTTCAAACACCAGAAAGTGGACTTGGATACTGGCAAGGCGATAGTTATGTAAACGAATGGGGGACAAATTATGCCAGTCATTTTTTGGTTGAAGCCGAAAAAATGGGATATGTAATTCCTTCCACTATGTTGGCTTCATTAAAAAGATTTCAACAAAAAACGGCTCGAAATTGGCAACCTAATCGTCAAAATCAATATGCCTCCGACCAAGTACAAGCGTATCGTTTGTATGTGTTGGCTTTGGCAAATGCTCCCGAACTTGGGGCAATGAATCGATTAAAAGAATATGTTGGTATCTCTACCCAAGCAGCTTGGCGTTTGGCAGGTGCTTACGCTTTGGTTGGACAAAATGAAGTAGCAAATGCCATTATTTCTAACCGCTCAAATACTATTCAATATCCTAAAAATGAACTATTTACAAACGATTATTTTGGTTCTGATATTCGTGATAATGCCATGATTTTGGATGTTGTGGCTCAACTTGGAATGAAAGATAAAGCTTTTATTTTGGCTAAAAATGTAGCAGTCAAACCTATTTGAATACACAAGAAATTGCATATTCGCTTTTGGCTATGTCAAAAATGTTGAATTTGATGGGCAAAAAAGACGAACTTAAATTTAATTTTTCGCAATCTGGACAAAAAAACATACAAGCTCAAACTGCTTTGCCCTTGGTTCAACAAAAACTCGAAAGCGAAAAACCGAATCAAATCACAATCAAAAATACCTCAAAAGCAGTAGAATTTGTTCGCATTATTCAAATTGGTACTCCATCAGCAGGAAATGAGACATCAAATGCAGAAAATATTACATTGGATATAAAATATGTAAATCCAAAAGGCGAAAACATAGATATTTCAAGCCTAAAACAAGGCACAAAATTTTTTGCAATAATTAATATAAAACATTCAGGTATATTGCCTCGCTATCAGAATTTGGCATTAAAACAAATTTTTCCATCGGGGTGGGAAATCACAAATACTCGGTTAGAAACCCCAGAGTCAGTGGTGCCAAAAGCTAGTAAGTTTGATTATCAGGACATTAGAGATGATCGAGTTTATACTTTTTTCTCTTTGTCGAAAAACGAATCCAAGACCTTTTATGTAAACTTAACTGCATCTTATATTGGCAAATATTATCTGCCAGCTCAAAGTGTAGGCGCTATGTATCAATCGCAAATCAATGCTACACAAGCAGGAAAGTGGATAAACGTAATTGGGAATGGAGATATAAATTAAGTAATAAATATAATTTTGTTAATATAAAGTTTAATTATTGCAATATTTTATAAAAAATCTTTGTCTAATAATTACAGAGGTATATCGAATAAATTTAGGTATATTTTTATATAAAAATTATTCTTTGTACTTTTAAAGCGATTTATTACATTGTTAGTCATAAAGTATTTAATAAAATTTATTTACTTTTATTATGGCTCACGTATAAATATAAGAGTAGAAATATCATAAAATAATCATTTGCATTATGAAATCAAAAATAATACTATTAGTTTCTTTATTGGGTTTTTCAAAAATTGTTTCGGGGCAAACACTACGTTATTGGGTTTCAGGCGGGAACGGATTTTGGACTAGTTCAACCAACTGGAGTACAAGTTCAGGTGGCACAAGTGGTGCAAGTGTTCCAATAGGCACCTCTTTAGGCGCAGTTTTTGATGCAAATTCTGGTACTCCAGTTGTTAATTTGGCAAATGGTTTGGGTAGTAGTACAGTTTTAGGTTCTCTATTAGTTTCTAATGTTCCAAATATAACATTTACAGGAGGTGGAGGAGGAAGTAATGATTACATAATAGGAGCAGGTCATCCTGGAGTAGACTTAAGTATTCTAAACTCAAATGTTTTAGTTACTGGAGGTGGTGGAAATGCAATATTTAGATTATCAAATACTGGAGGCAATACAGGAAATATGATAAATTCTACAGTATTACAGAGAGATAATGGTGGTACTGGAGCTTTTTTAGTTAATAATAATACCCCGTTCACGGTTTTTACTATTGATGGTACAAGCACATACATCGCAGAAAGAGGTCCCTCTTTCTTAGTTGGTATTTGGCAAGATGGTTCTAAAATGATTGTAAGAAACAGTGGTTTAACACCTGCACTTATGGATCAAAATTTTTATGATTTAATATTTAATATTCCTGCAGCTAGCATGACAGTTAGTTCTTTATGTGGTGTTAGAAATAGTATAACAGTTCAAAATTCAAATACAACTGGAGTAATTTTAGGTGCAAACTATTCGTTACCTGGAGGGCTTAGCGTTTCAGGGACTGGCACGATAAATTTATCTACTTTTAATTACACATTCGGTGGGGTAGGTATTGTTGGATCGGCTAATCGAATAATTACTAATAATAATAATTTAACTTATAATATTTCTTCTCCATCAAGTTTACCTTCAAATGGTGGTTCAGCACAATTAAATTCAGTTTCTATAAATTCGGTAGTTGATTTGTCATTAACAGGGAATACTAATATTTCAAATAACCTTACCTTAAATAACGGTGTCATCTTATTAGGAGCTAACAGCCTCTCTGTTGCTGGTTCTGTTTTGGGTTCGTTTTCTAATAATTCAATGATTAGCCAAAATAACACAGGTCGATTTATTAAAACTTATTCAAGTTTGCCATCTACTTTTGTTTTTCCTGTTGGTAGAGGCTCAATTGGAGCATCCAACAATATATATATGGGGTTAGATATGATTTCTTTAACTGCTACTGCTCCTGCGAATGGCACATTATCTGTTTTTGCTTCTGAAACTCCTCCTACTATTCCAAATATTTCTGTTTCTAACCAAGCCATTAAAAAATATTGGAACATCAATGCACCAGGCTTATCAAATGTGAATGCTTCTTTTACAACAACTTTTACAGGAGTTGATTTGGCAAACATTGGTTTAGAAAGCGAGTACGTTTCTGGCTATAATATTTCACCTAGCATTTTATGGACTCCCGGTTTATTGTCTGAGGTTAATAATAAAGTAATTTCATTTAATTTGGTTGGTTCTGATAATCTTTCAGGAAATTATTCGGCTGGCAATCCACTAGCGTTCGCATCTCCCACTTTATATACTTACAAAAATGGTTCTTGGAACGACCCCAATACTTGGACTTTAGACCCTTCTGGTACTAGCCTGGTAAGTCCTCAAGTTCCTTCACCTTCTTCAACGCTTTATTTTTTAAATGGTCGAACGGTTACATTACCAAATAACATTTCAACCACTGGACATAATTTAATTATAAATTCGGGTTCAACTCTGGATTTGAAAACTTTTCGATTATCAACACTTTCTGGTTTAGCCGGACAAGGGACTTTGAGATTAAATTCTAATCAATTTCCAACTGTGGTTGGTTTAAATACTTTTGTTGAAGTTGGCGGTGGAACAACTGAATATTATGATTTATCAACCACCCTTCCTAGTTATGTTCCTAAATACAATAATTTGATTGTATCTAAATATGATAATTCTGCTAATAATTATGTTTACAAGCAAAATGGTAATTTAGTTGTAAATGGATTTTTGAAAATATTCAACAGTACGAATACAGGCACATCTACTTTAGAAATTGGCGGAACCGTAGCAAGTAATATTACAGTTTTAGGGAGTTTTGTGGTTGGTGATGCCATTGGCGGACCTACAAATGCAGTTGCTTCTTTGAGCGGAGCAAATTTTCAACATAGATTAGTGATTTTTGGCGATTTACTTAATTATGGAACAGTAGATTTTTCAAATAATGCTCAATTTAGTGCACCTACTACTCAAACCTTAAGAATTGAGTTTAAAGGATCTTCTAACAATGCTTTTTTCTGCGATGGTCCAACCGAAATTTATGATATGACAGTTAATAAAGGAACGGATCAGACTTATATTTTAAGTTTATCGGCTACATCTCCAACACATTTTAGATTCATGACTGATCTTAATGGTTTTCCTATTTTGATGGGTACATTGCGATTGGGTAACAATATTGTTTTGGATAGGCTAAAAACTAGTGGTAATTTTGACATTGGTTCAGATATAAATTCAGGTTGTCAATTATGGATTGATGGAGCAAGTGTATCGAGTGTTTGTCCAACTGGTAGCAATGGAGTTGCATTAGTACCTTATGGTAAATTTAGAATTACCTCTGGTTCGATTACAGTTACTGGAGCAGGTATAGTTCCTCGCTATGATGGAGAAATTTTTATAGAAGGAGGATATGTAAATGTGCCTAAAATTCGCACATCTGTGGTTGCTGGAGTTACTCCAAGAGGTACGTTTTTTATGTCTGGTGGTGTTTTAGATATTAATGGTAATGTCCCAAATAAAGAAGGTTTTGGAGATCATTCTGTTTTTATGTACCCGTTTGAAGATGCTTCTTACATAGTTTCTGGAGGTACAATAAATATATATTCTATTGGAGCAAATAATAATTTTGGTAGTTCCTTATTTGTGCTTAATTCATTAGCTAAAAATATCAATGTTACTGGCGGAACTACAAATATGACTATTTCTGGAGCAGTAGATTTTAACAATAATATTAACTCAAGTGCGCCATTTTATAACTTAAACATTTTTAGAACCACGACTATAGGTGGAAATAGATTTATTGCTTTAAAAGATTTACAATTAGACCCTGCTTTTTCATCTCCTGGATACAATACTTTTATTCCTGCACGTCCATTAACAGTTCTAAATAAATTATATATTGATGGTACAAATGCCCCACTTTTGAGTCTATCAGGACAATCTCTATTTATTAAAAAAGATTTAGAATTAGCACCAAATTCAAGATTAGAACCTACTAGTTCGGATGTTTATTTTGATGGAAGTGTGGCTCAAGATATTACGATGAATAGCACTTTTTTAGGAATTGCTCGTTCGTTAAATTTTTCTAACTCAAGTGCAAATTCTATCTTTTTGAAAGGTACATTATCTAATTTTACTACCAATGGTTTAAACATAACTTCTGGGTTTGTAAACGATGGTGGCAAAACAATTAAAGTTTTAGGAAATGTATTAAATAATGGACGCATTTTTGGTAATGGTAAAATTGAATTTGTAGGAAGTTCTGCTGTTCAAAATATCAATGGAAACGGAAGTGGCGTTTTTGGTAATGTTGATTTAAATAATACCAATCCAGCTTCAGATGGCGTAAAATTAAATACAAACGCATCTGTAAAAGGTGTTTTGAATTTAGTATCAAATAAAACATTTGACATTAATACATTTAAAATTCGTATTGACAGTACAGCAGCAGCAAATGGAAGCATAATTTCGACTGGTGCAAGTTTTAGCAATACTAAATTTATTAAAACATCAGGAAATCAATCGGATGGAGGAGTGGAGCAATTTGTGTTAAATAATAATTCGTTTTTAGTTCCAATTGGTACAAATTCTACTTATTCACCAATAAATGTTTCTTTTACTGGAGTTACAGGTGCTAGTAATCAAGGGTATATTCAAATGTCTGTTAACAATGCTGTATTATCAACATTATCTATTACTGGAGTTCCAAATTCAGCATTATTATATAATTGGAGAGTGAGAGCAAGTGGCTTTATTTCAATGCCTTCTGTAAGTTATACATTTAATTCAAGTGTTGCGGGAATGTGGCCAACTGGAGTAATTGGAACTCCATCTAATTTTGTAGGAGGAAAAGTTATAATTCCAAATCGTTTTCCTGAAACTACAACAGTTACTTCAAATGGATTAATTTTGATTTCTTCTCATACTGTTCTTGCAGATGCTTCTTATACCGCTGCTCAAGTTGGTAGATTTAATGGAAATGTTAGAATTTTTTATACAAGAAATTCAGATTGGGGTAGTGGTGCATATTGGGATGACGCAAACACATGGTCTTTTACTTCTAATTCAGGACCAGCTGATACGGGTGGTTTAATTCCTGGTCCTAATGATATAGTTTATCATGGGTATGGTTATCCTGCTGGCTCTGGAACTCAAGGTCCATTTGGAGGTGCTGGACCTCCTACGAATGGTTACCCTCATTGGACATCAATTAGAAATAATATTACTGTTGCAGGGGTTATATTTCAAGACTTTCCAATCTCTACTGCATGGTACACAGCTATTTATTTAAGAGATAATGTAAATGCCAATTTGGGTGTAATAAGAAACCAAACTCCAACAAACTCTTCGGGGTCAATTTTGTATTATATTGATAATGCTTTAAATAGAGCTACTTTAACTGCTGATTTAGGTGAATTTAGCAAAGGTTCCTTAAACGAAATTTATTATATACTTAGAAACAATGGTTCAGTACAAATTCAGCCAGGTATAACAGAATATCCAAATATGAGACTTGAAGGTGAGGGAGGAGCTTCTGGAACAAGAATTTTTAACTTCCCTGATAATAATGTTTTAATTAATGGGTATGTTAATTTAACAGGAAGAGGAAATGTTTTGCAAATGAGTGCTACGACTACCTCTGGTGGAAATGTTACAATTAAAGGAAATTTAAACTTACAAAACTTTAATGAAGGTGATTCAGAGTTTAGATTTCCTTCTACTGGTACTGCTAAAACTTTGAATGTTGGAGGTTTAAATATTTTAAATAACTCAGCTGAGACTGGTTCTAGCGGTGCTCCAACAGCTAATTTTGGTGTTTCGGTAGATAATTCTACTCCTAGTTCTATTACACATAAATTAATTGTAAATAATAACATTACGCATCAACAAGGACGTTTTAATTTGTTTAATGGTAATAATCCAACTGACAATAATTGTACTTTAGAATTTCAAGGTACATTTTCGGGTAGATACTTAAGAACCGGGGGAACTGTTCCAAATCTTTATAAATTAAATATCAATAAATCTAATGCAAATGCTTCTTTTTCTTTCAATAGCAGTGCCAATCTTTTGGGAAATGGAAATGAAACTATAAAACCCATTACATTTAATTCTGGGTTGTTAATCTTGAGTTCTTCTGGAATTAATTTTAATCTAAGTTCCGGTGGAGCAGTTGCCAACATTCCATGTAATGCAGGTTTGCAAGTAGAAAATGGAGCTATTGTTTCTATGTCTAGCACAACAGGTTTAGTTTTGGATGGTAAATTAACCATAGGAAATAATGGAACTGCTAATTTTAACGATGGAACAAATAACACATTTATTGAATATTCTACTTCGGGTTGTGCCGAATTAAATGTATTAGGAAATGCATCATTAAATGTGGGTAGCCAAATTAGAAGAAGTTTATTTTCTAATGCAGGTGTGTTAAAATACACTCAAACAGGCGGGAATGTAACTATTGGTGGACTAGGTGCAGTGGCTACAAATGCTAAATTTGAATTAGATAATGCAGGAAGTTCTATCTCAATGACTGGTGGTAATTTTTATATTCAACGTGGTGGTGGAAATGCAACTTTTGGTGACTTATATTTAGACCCTGGAACTTCAAATATTACAGGTGGTTCTTTTATATTTAGTCCATTAAATGCTGGTTCAAATCAAATCTATCGTTTAATTTCAAATCCTTCTTTGCATAATGTTTCAATAAGTGGAAGTGGGGCAAATACAGCAAATGTAAATGTATTAGTAAATCCATTAGTAATAAATAATAATTTTAATTTATCAACTAATGGCTCTTTATCTGCCAATGGTTTTGGTTTAAATTTAAAAGGAAACTCAACAATTTCAGGTTCATATGTCACAGCTGGAAATACTACAAGTTTTACAGGTTCAGGTTTACAAAATTTGGTCTTATTGTCTGCCGTTTCTTTCAATAACTTTTTAGTTAATAAATCCAATTCGTTATCAGTTACTGGTTTAAATACAACAGTTGCTGGATTGTTATCAGTAATTAATGGAACGCTTGACAATACTAATTCTTTGGTTTCGACTGCAGATGTTTTCAATAGTAGTATCATTACAGGTTTAGGAAAATTAGTAATGGGTGGAACATTACCTAAATCTGTAACTGGAAATGATAATGGAATTTTCAATAATATAGATATAACCAACTTCAATGGCGTTAATTTTTACAATGCTATTTCTATTAACGGAAATCTTAATTTCATTAATGATGGGATTTATATGGATGATAACCAATTAACGCTTGGTCTTAATTCTTCAATAATTGGATTTAATGCTTATAAATTTATTCGTACAAATGGTGTTTCTTCTGATGATGGTGTCATTAAAGTTTTACCAGCCACAACATTTAATTATACCTTTCCTGTCGGATATTTTGGGAAATATACACCTGTAACTTACCAAGCAACTTCTAATAGTGCAACGGGTTCTATAAAAGTAATTCCGGTAAATAAATTTCATCCTTTAAATACCGATCCTGCTAACACGCAATTAGATTATTATTGGATTGTTACTTCATCGGGTTTTAGTGGACTTACTGTAAATCATACTTATACTTATAGTCAAGCCGATGTAGTTGGTACAGAGTCTTTATACAAAGCTGGAAGAAGTATCAATGGCGATTGGGTACCTTATTATGGCGGTTTTGCATCAAGTATTGGTGGTGTAAATCTTTCTAATAATCAAATTTTCGTTAACGGAGTTAATTTTGTTTTTGGAGAATATACCGCTGGAGAAACATCTGAATTTCAACAAGTTTTAACTTATTATTCGAGAGATGCAACCACTGGTGGAAACTGGGATGATGTTAATTCATGGTCCACAATCGGTCATAATGGTTCTATTGCAGGATTTACACCCGTTGGACAACCAGTTATCATTAAACAAGGTCATACAATTTTTTCAAATGGAAATTTAAGAGAAGCTTATTCTACTTCTTTATCTGGTGTTTTGGACTTAAATACTTCTTTTGGGCATAATTTAGGTATTATTCGCGGAAATGGTACTATTCGTATCGCATCAGATCCAAGTTTATTGTTTGTATTACCTGCAGGTCAGATGACTGCCTTTTTGAATACTACAACTGGCGGAACTTTTGAATTTTATGGAACAAATGGAGGAGATATTCCTGCTTTAAATCCTCCTGACTTTCCTCGTTTTAACAATGTGTTATTATCAGGTATTGGTTCTAGAAATATTACGTCCAATTGTATTATTGGAGGAAATCTTTCTATCACTGGAGGAGTTTTGCGAGTGCCAAATAATTCAAATATTACAATTTATAAAAATTGGATAAACACAGTTGGCGTAGGTGGTTTTGCAAAAGGTTCAACAGCTCCAATTATGAGTTTTGTAGAACTTTTAGGTACAAATCAATCAATAATTGGTTCAAATTTATTTGCTGGCTTATTAGTTGCTAATGGAGGTGTGAAATCTGTAAGTGCTAATAATTCCGTTTCTGGAACGCTAAATTTATCAAATGGAATTGTTGATATGGGTTCAAATACGCTATCAATGATAACAACTGATGCAAATGTCATAGGTGGTTCTGCCAACAGTTTTGTAAAAGGACTTTTACAAAAAAGAATATTAACTTCTGGTGTAGCTGTAAATTATGAGGTTGGAGAAAACGGCTATTCGCCTTTAAGTGTAACATTCCCTTCTGTTTCTTCGCAAGGTAATTTAGCAGTAAAAGCGGTTGCAGGTGCTCATCCTCAAATTTCTACTAGCTGTATAAATTCTGCAAAAAGAGTAAATCGCTATTGGAATATTGTTTCTTCAAATCCTGTTAGTCCGCTTAATTATAATGCTACTGCAACTTTCAATAATCCCGCTGATATTTTAGGAGGAGCCAATACATCTTTATTTATTCCTTCAATTTACACAAGTAGTGTTTGGTCTTTGCCAGGCGTTGGAACTCGAAATTCAACATCTACGCAAGCAACTGGAATTACTTATTTCGGTGATTTGATTATTGGAGAACCTTCTTCTCCTGTAGGAGTTACAATTGTAGGACCAGCTATGCCGGTTTGTGCTGGAACAATTCTTAATTTTACCGCCAATGGTGTAAATGGTGGCACAAGTCCTGGCTATAATTGGTATAAAGATGTTTCGGGAACTACCACCGCAGGTTTAGCTTTAACTCAAGTATTTTCAACAACAGCTTTAGGTAATGGAGATATAGTAAGAGTTACTTATACATCAAGTCAAGCTAGTTGTTTATTTAATAATCCAGCAGTTTCAAATGGAATTACTGTTTCTTATGGTGCTTCTGGTCAATGGATTGGAGCAGTTTCAAATGTTTGGACAGTTCCAGGAAACTGGTGTGGAGGTATCGTTCCTACTTCTGCTTCTGATGCGGTTATAAATACTGCACCGACTTATCCTTTGATTACAGCTACTACAGATATTCGCAATTTTAATTTGGGAGTTGGTACAAACATTACTATTAGTAGTCCATTTAGAATAGCTGGTGATTTTGTAAACAATGGTAATTTTATTGTTACTGGTAATAATCAATTTCAGTTAAATGGTTCTGGAAATCAAGCGATTAGTGGTAGTTCAATTACAAGGTCTCCTAATTTACAAATATGGGGGGCTGGTACTAAAACATTAAACAGTGGGGTTGAGGTATCTAACCGACTCACTATGGGAAGTACATCAGCTGTTTTAGCTTCTAATGGTAATTTAACTTTATTATCAAATGCATCAGGTACAGCAAGTGTAAGCTCTATGAGTGGCACAGCAGCGATAACAGGCAATGTTCGAGTTCAGAACTATATGGGATCGAAAATTAACAGACGCTATTTATCGTTTCCAGTAAGTGGAGCAACATTATTGCAATTAAAAAGCAGCATTTGGTTGAATGGACCAGCTAGCGATGCTAATTTTGACACACCAAACTTTATTCCATCTGTTTTAGTTTATGACGAAACAATGACAGGTCAGGTTAATATTGGTAAAAAAGTAGTAACGTCTACCTCACAAACGTTTGCTACAGGAGTTGGATATGAAATTTTGGTAAGACCCAGAACAGTTGCTTCAAATGAAACTAGAGCAAACCAACCGACTACACCAGTTACGTTGGAAGTTGTTGGAACCTTAAATCAAGGCAATCAAACTATTCCTATATCGTTTACAAACACAGGAAATGGAACAGCAGATGGTTATAATTTTGTTGGAAATCCATATCCATCTAATATCGATTGGACTGTTCCAGGTTGGACAAAAACTAATATTGCACCAAGTATCTATTTCTTAGATCCAGGTTCGAGTTTAACAGCAACTACCTCACTTGCAGGTCAATCATATACCTACATACCTGGAACAGGCTGTGTACCAGCAGTAGCAGGATGTAATAGTTTAATAGCCCAAGGACAAGGATTTTATGTATTGGCAACGGCATCGGGAGCAGTATTATCGGCAACAGAATCTGTTAAATCAATAGGCGTAGCAAGAAGAAACTTTAGGACAGAAGAAGACAATTCAACTGATTTGATAAGAGTAACAGCAACAGCACCAAATGGAATGATAGATGAAACCGTATTGAGAGTAGGGGATAGTTTTACTGATGGTTACGACAATGCAGCAGTAGATGTTAAGAAATTTCCAAATGCCAATATAAACCTATCGACAAAATCGCAAGAAGGCTATAATTTAGTATTGAATTCGATGCCAATAGCAGATACAAACAAAGTTATACCATTGGTTTTTGCATCGAACATATCGGGAGTTTATAGTCTAAAAGTGTCAACTAACTCATTGGCTACATCAGCACCACAATTGTATATAAGAAATAATGCAGATAGTAGTTTGGTAGAAGTTACGAGCGAAGAAACAGTAACATTTGTACATGTATCAAGTGTAACATCAGCACCAAAATATAGCTTGGTAATGAAAAAACCAGCGAGAGTAGAAACGCCACAAACACCACAAGAGCAGCAAAATCCACAATCGATAAAAGAAAATGGAAATAAAAACAGTGTTATGGTTTATCCAAATCCGTTTAGTGAAGGCATAACCATAGTTTTTGGCAAAGCAATTGAAGAAGAAGTAACGATTGTATTGCAAAAT
>RDZG01000150.1 GCA_004293915.1 Bacteroidota bacterium
TCGTCTGCCCACACTTGCACAAAACCTCGTGTTAGCGGTAGGTTTTCTATTATCTGTCGAAGTAGTCATTTATAAGTTGTCCAGCGTGTTTGTTTAAGAATTTGTTTACTGCTTTGCTTTCGTGTTTTTCTAAACTATCATATCTGTCTTTGTATGTTTTAAGAAAGTCAGTCAATGCGTCTTTGTTGTATAAACCTAATACTTTTCCTAAGTCTTTTTTAGGATTTACTTCACCAGTTTTACTGATCAAGTTCTTCAGTCGGTTTTTTGTTATTAGTTTATAAATTTCTTCGCAGAGGAAACTTGCTTCTTCACTAAGTTCTTCTCCTTCGTGCAATAGTTTGCTTAAAATTGCTTTGTCAATAAAGTTGTTGTTTTCTGCCCATCTTTCGTTTTTGTTCTTAATCAAAACTCGCGAACCTGTCCGAAGAAACGAGGGTTTTAATGGTCGCACAATAACACCTTCACAAATGTTTCCGTCAAGTTGAGGAAGTCCATATTCACTTGGGATTGTTGTTTTAAACTCGTTTGAAAATGCTAAACAATCACTTAAAGTCCCTTTGAATAATGTCTTGGCGTATACAAAGCCGAAATTTTCAAAAAGTCTTGATGCTGTTTCAACGTCTAAATATTTGTCGTTGTCAAGCAGGATGTCAAAAGCAAAAAAGTCATTTGTAGGGCAGTAGTAAATACCACGCTGAACCAGTTTTGCATTGTCGTTTTTTGGAATGTCTGGATGAGGGTAACCGCCACCAAATAATTCTCCAAATATTGTCAATGTTTTGGTGTCAAACGATTTGCTTACTTCTTTGAAAAGGTTGAAAATTTGGTCGCTGTATTTTTCTTGAACAAGTTTCGAGTTAAAAAATTGTTCGCTGTCTAAAATTAGTTCTGTCCGTTTGGCACTTAATATATTTTGCCCGTCAGTAATGAAACTCAAATTTGCACCGTGTACTTTTTCTTGAACAACATAGACAACGTCGCCAAAACCTTGTTCAATTATTGAACGGATAAAGTCGTCCTGATACGAATTTTCTATTGAGTTATATTTCTTAAATTCCATTGCCGTGTTGTGTTTGCTGTGTCGGTCTTTAAACTTACCGCTAACG
>RDZG01000127.1 GCA_004293915.1 Bacteroidota bacterium
AGCTGCAAAAGAAGAATCAGATAGATTGGCAGCTGAAAAACTTTTAGCAACTCAAGAAGCTAAAAAACAAACAGCCCAAACTGCATCCGAAAAACTAGCCGAAGAAACAGACAAAAAACAAGCTGCAAAAGAAGAAGCTGATAGATTAGCTGCCGAAAAACTTTTAGCAATGCAAGAAGCTAAAAAAGCAGCAGCAGAAAAATTGGCTGCCGACAAAGCAAGAATTGCCGAAGAAAAATTGGCTGCATCAAATTTGGCAAAAGAAAAAGCGAGATTAGCAGCTGAAAAGGCAAAATCTTTAATCAAACAAACAATTATAAAAGGTAATGTATATGATCAACAAACTACTGAACCTTTGGCAAATGCAGATGTTGTAATTGCTGATTTGAGAGGAAATAAAATTGCAGAACTTCAAACTGATAATGCTGGAAATTTTCAGACCGAAGTAACTATTAAATTACCAACTAAATATAGTGTAACTGTAAATAAAGAAAGTTATATCTATCAAAATTTTATAGTTTCAGTTTTGCCTGTTTATAGAACAAATAAACCATTTGTAAAAGATTTTGCTTTGAAACAAATTGGTGTAGGACAAGTATTTATATTACGAAATATTTATTATGAATTTGATAAATCTAACATTAAAAAGGAGTCGTTTCAATATCTCGACAAATTAGCTTCTTGGTTACAAGAAAATCCAACACTGCATTTAGAAATTGGTGGACATACCGACATTAAAGGTATGGAAGGTTATAATAAAATTTTATCGCAAACTCGTGTAAATGCGGTTATGTTATACCTAACCGCCAAAGGCATAGGTGGCGAAAGGCTTTCTGCAATTGGTTACGGTTCTGAAAGACCACTTGCCTCAAACGATGACGAAGACGAAGGAAGAGAAATAAACAGAAGAACTGAGTTTAGAATTGTAAAATAAATTCTAAACTTTATGATATTAAATTCTAAAATCTTTTTGCATAAACTGTATTTAATACAGTTTAAATAATCTACAACCCTATTTTTTGATTCTAATTTACTCTTAAAGTATAAATTATTTTTTTGTTATATTAGCTACAGAATTTTAATTAGAATTGTTTGGTTACATTTTAATTATTTACATGACATATATTATCTTTGCAAAATCATATAAATTTCTTAGAATAATGAAAAAAATAAACGTACTAAAAAATACCATTGTATCAATGGCTTTTCTATGGGTTTCAACATCAGCCCAAATAACAAACAGAATTTATACTATTGGTAATAGTGTAACAGATGGAATCAATTTTGCTGGTTTTCAGGCAATTGCAAACCAGAAAGGGAATACACATCAGTTTGGACGGCACATGATTCCGGGTTCTCCACTTTTTTTATTGTATAATAGTACATCTTCTGGTTTCACAGAAAGTCCTTATGGTTATTGGCCAACAGCTTTTGGCGGTTATGATTGGGATTGTATTTCTTTTCAACCATTTGATAGAGGTATAACTGGAGCTGATGGTGATTTCACTACAATTCAAAATTGGATAAATTACATTAAAGCAAACAGAGGTGCTTCAAATCAACTTCAAACTTATATTTATTCTAGATATCCTCGTACACCACAAGGTAAAACATATCTTACTGCCACAAAAGCTGATTGGGATAATCTTTAGTTAGGTACTTATGGTGCTGGTGGACAAAATAATGAAGAAAAGTCATATTTTATAAATTTATTAAATACCGTTAGAGGAGCAAATTTATTATCAAAACAATCAAACTTAGTTCCTGCAGGTGATGTAATGTATGCTTTAAACCAGAAAATTGCATTAGGCAGATTATCTGGTTATTCAAGTATTTGGGATTTGTATGCAGATGGAATTCACATGAACAATGTTGGGTCGTTTTTATTAGGTTCTACATTTTTTGCCACCATGTATAAGCAAGATCCAAGAGGAATTACAGTACCTTCTCAATATGGATCAATTCCAAATGCTATTCGTGATACAATATTACAAACCGTTTATGAAGTTGTGTTTAATCATCCATACTCTGGTACTTCATTATTAGATATTGTTGCTCCAACTGGTATTTCAATTTCACCAAAAAGCAATACACTTTCATTTTTACAATCTTTTGTACTTACTGCTACAATTGCACCTTCAAATGCAAGTAACAAAAATGTATCTTGGACTTCAAATAATATAGCAATAGCTCAAGTTGATACCAAAGGTAAAGTAACAGGTGTAGGCGAAGGAGTTGCAACCTTAACAGGAACTACTAACATTGGAGGATTTACTGATTTTGCTGTCGTAACAGTTTCAGGATTGGCTAATTTTACTTCTGTAACTGGTGTACTTTCGGCTTGGGATTATCCATCAAATGTGCAACAAAGAACTGTAGTAGGTGTGTCTTTTTTAGCAGGTGTTTCTTCTTTAGTTGGAAATAGATTATCTGAAATTGGGTCAGGGCTTTCTGTTAGTAGCTTTGATGCATTTACAGGAAGTAATCAAAATGCGAGAGACTTGTTAACTGCAGTTTCAGGAAATGATTATTTTTCTTTTAAATTATCACCAGAACCATCTAAATTATTAAATGTAAATCAGCTTTCTTTTAGACCTTCAAGTCAAAACAGAAATAGAGAATTACATTAATGTCAAACATAAAAGGTTTTAGTACAACAAATGCTATAGCTTCTTTAACTATTCCTGGCGGCTCAACTTTACAAAATATTATTATTCCAGAACATAAAAATATTTCAATTCCGATTGAGTTTAGACTTTATGTACATTATGCTGGTCCAGATCCTTTTGATCCTTCTTTTGAATCCGCAGGAATTTCAAATTCTACAGGAAACGATGTAATAATTACTGGTGATGTAATCACTCCTATTGATACTCAAAAACCTTCTTCCGTAACTGGAATATCAATTTCAAACATTAAAGATGATAGTTTTTATTTGTCATGGAATGAAAGTACAGATAACATGATTGTAACTGGTTATAATGTTTATTTGAATGGTTCAAAACTAAATAGTTCACTTCTTCAAACCACAAATTTGAATGTTACAAGTTTAACTGCAGGCACAATTTGTAATATTACAGTTACAGCAGTAGATTATGTTGGTAACGAATCAAACCCATCAGTTATTCAAACCATTACAAACAGACAACCAACTGCAATTTTAGTTACTAATACTGTTAGAGGAGCGGCTCCGTTAACTATTCAAGCAAATGGTCTATCATCAACTGATCCAGATGGAAGTACTGGAGATTTTGTTTTAGGATATGATTTTAATTTTGGAGATGGAAGCCCAATCGAAAATGCTAATTCCGTTTCTCATACATATTCTACTCAAGGTGTTTATACATTATCGCTAGTTGTAGTTGATACCCGTGATTTTAGAAGTACAGCTGTTACTCAAATTATCAATGTTATAGCTGATATTACATCTCCAAGTGTTCCAACTAATTTAATAGTAAGCAATGTTACTACTACATCTTTGAACATATCTTGGTCTCCATCAACTGATAATGTAAGTGTTTCTGGTTATGCCATTTCTGTAAATGGCGTTTCGGTTGTAGCTTCTCAAACTGGCACTTCATATAATGTAACTGGTTTGACAGCTGGAACTAATTATACTATTTCCATACAAGCAATAGATGGTTCTGGAAATCGTTCTAGTGTGGCTAGTTTATCAACTACAACATCACAAGCTTTAGATGTTACACCACCAAG
Organism: Bacteroidota bacterium; assembly: GCA_004293915.1. GTDB lineage: Bacteria > Bacteroidota > Bacteroidia > Cytophagales > UBA9547 > REAG01. Next base: position 3,715 of record RDZG01000127.1, read on the forward strand.
TATTCCTACTAATTTGACTGTAAGCAATGTTACTACCACATCATTTAATTTATCGTGGACAGCATCAACAGATAATGTAAGTGTTTCAGGATATTCTATTTCTGTAAATGGCGTTTCGGTTGTTGCTTCTCAAACAGGTACTTCCTATAATGTAACTGGTTTGACAGCTGCCACAGATTATACTATTTCTATTGTAGCAATTGATGCTGTTGGCAACCGTTCATTAATAGCAGAAGTTACTACTACAACTGCAAATATTTTAAGTCTAAAATCTATTTCAAATTCAAAATCTGATATATATATTTATCCTAATCCAGCATTTGGTGATGAGGTAAATTTTTCAGAAGTTGCAACTGGTGTAGTTTATGATTTGTTAGGAAATGCTATTTTATCGTTTAAAAATGTTAAAGTGTTAGCAATTTCAGAATTTATAAAAGGTATTTACTTTGTAAAATTCAATTCAGGTAAAACAATTAAATGGCTATGTTCTTATATTAACAACATTTAATTTATAGTTTTTAAATAATTGATAAGCCCCATAATCTAATAATCCAGTTATTACCCATTCTAACAATAC
>RDZG01000097.1 GCA_004293915.1 Bacteroidota bacterium
GTGCCTCCAAAACAGGTGGCTTTGTGGATGATAGGTGCAACTTGACTAATTCTTCGTTTATGTTGTTGAGCTCTGTATCTCCCATCCGTTTACGAATTTCTACAAATAGTGAAGGATCAAATGCTGTGTCGGTGGTAAAACTCGAATAGCCCACAAAATATTGCAAATACATGTTTTCTTGAATCTGCAAGATGGTTTCTCTATCGTCCCAATTGTTAAGATGTTTGATAAACAATGCTCCGATGACCAATCGTGCACTCAATGGCGGTCGTCCTTCACTCGAAGCTGACATTCGCTTGTTGTAAACAGAAGCTATTTTATCCCAAGGAATGCGTTTTGAGAGCAAAACCCAGCGATTGTTTGGGTCTAACTTTTGTGAAAAAGGGGTCTCAAATCCTGGCAAAACCGCCTGACTAGGACTCACATATTTGGGTGTAGATGCACGCTTTTTGGGGGATAAACTCATTTTTCCTTGCACTTAGATTCGTAAAAACACACTAAATACAGCTTTGGTTATCTACAAAGCCACTTTTTTAGTTTTTCAGCAGACCCTATTTAGGAAAAGGGAAAAAAATTCACTTTTAATCGTTTCGAGAGTTTCTCTTTTTAATATTTTTCGTTTATCAAAACGAGTAAAAAAAAAGCCTTTTAAAGCTAAATTTGGATTTTTAGTTCAATTCCTTTTCAAATATTAATCTTTAAGGAACTTTGTGAAAAAAATATTTTTTTCTGATTTTATACTTAGAAAGTAAATGCCAGTATTAAAATTACTTAATTCAACTACTTCTAAATTTGTGTCATTAGGAGTTGCTGATAAGATTTTTTTGCCAACACTATCAAAAATTGAATATTCTATAATTTTTGCATCAAAGCTATATATAAACAAATTATTTTGTGTGGGATTTGGATAAATCATAATGCCATTTTTTGTATCTTCTTCCTTTGGAAAAAATACTTTTTTAAAACCATTTTCAAGATTTATTTTTTGAGTCCTGTCAACGCCATATAAATATGTTCCCTCAAATCTTTTCTCATAGTCTTGATTAAACTGATATTGAATTACTGCATGGTTTTTATTTAAAGCCATTGACATGTCAAAAATTTTGCCATCATTAAATCTAAAGTTATAAGTACTATCTATCAATAATTTTTCAAGTAATATCCCAGATAAATTATATTTATTTATACATAGATATTTAGCACTATTTCGGTTTGTTATTTTTGGATAACCACCTAATATATATATTGTATTATCTTTTGCTTTGATATTTGTTGGATAAAAAACAGTATCTGAAGCTTGTAAACAGTCAAATTTTTGTTTTTTTAAATCAAACACACTTATAAATGAGGAATTTTGTGTACAATCTTCTCCATTTGGTGATGTGGCAGTAAAGTTAGATGCGGTAATTGTACCTCTAAAATACCCCGTCATTATTAGTTTTTGATTATAAATTGTAGCGTGCAAAACACCCCCTAAATCGCTTGATACTATACTGTCTTGATAAATTCTATTTCCATTTTGATCGGTCATCTGAATCAATGTTCTTGATTTATATTGACAAGATGCAGTAGTATTGTAAGCGACTAAAGATTGTATTGAAACGGTTTGGTTCATTTCTGAATAGTTCAACAAACATTTAGTTTTTCCATAATCTTTTATCCAAGGTGTCTCAATTTTTTTAAGCCATATAGTTTTACCCAAACTATCTAATTTTAAAAGTGCATTAAATGGGTATTTATTGTTTGATACTGAGTATCCATCAATAGATGAGGTTGGCAAATCCGACAAATATGAAAGCAAAATGTTATCGTTATTGTCAATTGTTATGGCATCCAATTCATAATCGCTAGAATAGCTGCTCTCTTTTAATTTTCTTTTCCATTTAATTTTACCAGTTTTTCCATCTAGTTTAAAAACAACCCAAATTAACCTATCTGTATCCGACTTTATAGAATCATCATTTATATAAAAATGCCCAAAACTATTAAGAGAAACAATAATATCACCACTTTTAGTTTTTATAACTTTGAAATTTGATTTATATCTATATGTGCCATTGAATTCTGAAAAGGTAGTATTCCAAATTATTTTACCAAATTTGTCTCTTTTTGAAACACAATAGCCTCCTCTAGCATTTAGTTTGTATGTATTTTCCGTTTCCATCAAACACAATCCTGTAAAGTAGCCTCCAATTAAATTAGATGCAGAAATGACATTACCTAAAGTATCAATATCACAGTAAAAACTAGTGATTGTTTTGTCATGACTGTTACTAAGTGATAGTTTTACAAATCCACTATTTCTGGTCCATTCTTCTGAATCGTACTTTATAGAGGTAGGCAAAGGTTGTGTTTCTTTTACAGAAAAATCAGTTTTTTTATATAAAATAAATTTGTCTTTTTCGTTTATTGTATAATAAAGTGCCTGATTATCAAATAGTTTTAAACTCATTGAATAATCTACCTTAAATAATGATTCGATTTTTTTATTTGTTAGTCTGTATAAATAATTTTCTTTATCTCCGTTATTAGTAGCTACAACATAAATAGTGTCATTTTTGACGAAAAGGTTTTTAAACTCACCATAAGACAATAATAAATCTATCCCAGAAGCATGCCCAGTAGCAATGTCAAAAATTTTAAGGCTATCTCCCGAAAGCTTACAAATCTCTACACCTGTTTTTTCTGAATGAAATGTAAACACAGAATCGGAAAAATGATAATCTACATAACTATTTTTTGCTGTAAGTGTATTTGTTAATCTTTTTACAGATTTTGAAAGTGTATCAACTTTGAAAATATTGTAAGATATTATAAAAATATTTCCGTCAGGCATGAATTTGAGATTTCCGTTTGCATTTTCTAAAAATATCTCGGACTTAAAATCATTTAAAGTTGTTTTATATATGTTAAATTTTTGTTTATGAAAAACATTGTAAAACAACTTGTTTTTATAAAACTGAAGATTACTTAAGTTAAATGAGTCTGCATCGAAAGATTTGATAATTCTTGTTTGGTTAATAAAATCAAACGTGCATAAATTTTGATTTTCATTACTTTTTTCGAAAAAAAATAGTTTATTATCATTTATAGTTAAATCATAAATTTGTCCATTTCGAGCAATTATTTTTCTAGTACTTTCTTTAGTCCCTTTTGTTACCCAAACTTCATAATAATCATAGTTTTTAACTAAAAAGTATAAAGCCGTGTCTTTATAGAAATAACTTTTGTCGAGGAAATAGCTAAATGTAATAGAGTCGCTTTTGTTATAAGAAGAGTCTAAAAAAATTAATGTATTAGAGTAAATTTTTTTAAGAATATGTTTATCAGCTATACTACTTATATATTCAATACCATTGTAATCAATATGTTTTTTATATGTTATATCAAAAAATGATATTTTATTGTAGTTTTTCAATATCAAAAAATTCTTTTTTAAATCTATATTTTGTGGTTCGTATGGCAATTCAACCACTAATTCATCTTGTGAAAATGCTTTAAATGCTAAAAATAAAATAGCTAGTATTTTTTTCATTTTGAAAAATATTTTAATGTCATGCATTATAGTGAATGAACGGCAATGAAAATGTTTGTCCAAATTTAGCACATATGTTTAATATAATTATATAACTTGAATTTATAATGGAAAAACAACACTTCTGCTATTCAAGTTCTAACCTTTTCCAAATTAATAATTTGGAAGAGCTACTATAAGATTTTTAGTCCGAATTATATTATTTTTATAGCTTGTAAATACTAATATAAGCGTTCGATATGCAAATAACTGCTAGCTCTGTTTGAGTTGTAAGCTATTCGTAATTTTTAATTCCGAAGCTGTATCATTAAGAATTTCTATTTGAATTATTGTATTAATGGATTATAAAATGCCTATGATAGGAGTTCGTAATTTCAAATTACGAACTGCAGGAATAATTCATTTAAAAATATAAATATTTATAGTGGCATCGCTAGGAATCGAACCTAGATCTAGTGTTTAGGAAACACCTATTCTATCCATTGAACTACGATGCCAAAGTGTTTTGCAAATATAGGTTTATGCTTTTACTTTTGAGCCTTTGAGGGCATAAAAAATTACATAAATATAGCAAATTATTTTAATGTCAGAAAGATCAATAATATATGCCATTATCATTGGAATAATTGCAGCACCACAAATAGCCATCACTAAATAGGTTGATCCTTGTTTAGTGCTAATTCCTAAATTTTTTAGTGCCAATGTAAATATAGTTGGAAATTGAATTGAATTAAAAAAACCAATTGCAATTAGAGAATATAATGCTGAATATTCTGTTAAAAAAATACAACAGGTACACAATATTAAAGAACATACTGCATAGATGAATAGTAAAAGTGATGCATCAATTTTGGTTTGTAAAACAGCACCTACATATCTTCCTGCCATAAATAAACCTAAAAATATAGTCAAGAGCGTAGTTCTATCATTCACTCCTATCCCCTCAATATTTAAATATTCTATGTAACTCAACACTTTGCCTGCAATAGCCTCTTGAGCACCTACATAAAGAAATATTCCAATAATTCCCAAAACTAAATGCTGATATTTTAATGCATTTGGTTTTTCATTACTATTTAGTTCGTTTTCAGTCTGAATTTCAGGTAAATGTGTAAAATAAACTGCAATCAAAAAAATAAATAACAAAGCAATTAAAAAGAAATAAGGACCCTTAATACTTAGTGCCGCTTCTTCTTGAAAAATCTGAAATTGTTCTGATGACATCAATTTTATTTGTTCCATACTAATTTCTTTTCCTCCTAAAATGATATCTCCTCCAATCTTTGCAGCCAACATTTTAGAAAGAGCATTAAACCCTTGAGCTAGGTTCAATCTACTGGAAGCAAATTTTGGGTCTCCCAAAACTGAAACATAAGGATTTGCTGCAACTTCTAAAAAAGTACAACCAAAAGCTAAAACAAGTAATGCTCCTAAAAAAAGGCCATATACCCGTATTTCAGCCGCGGGAATAAATAAAACACAACCTAATAAACACAATGATAAACCAATTAAAATACCCTTTCTGTACCCTAATTTTTCCATTAATTTACCTGCAGGAATTGCAGCTAAAAAATAGCCCATAAAAAAAGCAAACTGTACCAATGTAGCCTGCCATTCTTCTAATACAAATGCTTTCTTTAAGTGATTGGTTAATATATCATTTAAAGCCCCTAAAATACCCCAAATTGTAAATAGTGCAACTACAACTATTAGTGCTAAAGTGTATTTTTTGCCATTTTGACTTACTGTGTTTTTTAGATTTGCTGATGGTGCTAATGCCATTTTATATTGTATAATTTTTATAAAAACTTGTGCAATATATATATAATTTTAAAAACCTAAATTGAGTTTCAGAAAACAATTACTTTTGCAATTCAATTTGATTTTAAATATGCCACAAAAACACCTTATCACAGTCGCACTTTTATATGCCAATGGTCCTGCTCATATTGGTCATTTGGCTGGTTGCTATATTCCTGCCGATATTTATGCTCGTTATTTGCGTTCTAAAGGCGATGACGTACTTTTTGTTACTGGCTCTGACGAACATGGAGTACCGATCACAATAAAAGCCGAAAAAGAAGGAATTACTCCGCAAGAAGTGGTAGATAAATACCATAAAATCATAAAAGATACGTTTGAAAATTTTGGCATTTCGCCTGATATTTATTCTCGCACCAGCAACCCTGTGCATCATGAAACTTCGCAGGCTTTTTTTAAAACTTTGTATGAAAATGGAAAATTTATTGAAGAAACAACCGAGCAATATTACGACCCCAAAGTCAATAAATTTTTAGCTGATAGATATATTATTGGCACTTGCCCGAAATGCGGCAATGAAAATGCCTATGGCGACCAATGCGAAAAATGTGGAACAACACTAAGTCCTGACGAATTAATTAATCCTCACTCGGCTTTGAGTGGAGAAAAACCTATTAAAAAAGAAACTAAAAATTGGTATTTGCCTTTAGACAAAATTCAAGATTCTTTTTTAAATGCTTACATTTCAAGCCATAGTCATTGGAAAAGCAATGTGTTTGGACAAGCCTCTTCGTGGCTTAAAGAAGGACTAAAACCTAGAGCCATGACCCGTGATTTGGATTGGGGAATAAAATTACCTCTACCCGACACAGAAGGAAAGGTTTTGTATGTATGGTTTGATGCTCCTATTGGCTATATTTCGATGACAAAAGAATATTTTGAAAAAGATAATTCTTACTTTCAGAAATATAATATTGGTATTAATAAAACAAAAAATAATACTAAAGAAAATTTATCTTATTTGGATTATTGGGGCAAAAACTCAGATGCAAAATTGACGCATTTTATCGGAAAAGATAATATTGTGTTTCATTCGTTGATATTTCCTGCCATGTGCCACGAACATGGTGGCTATAAAACGGCTGACGAAATTCCTGCCAATGAGTTTTTGAATTTAGAAGGCGAAAAAATTTCTACTTCTCGCAATTGGGCTGTTTGGGCTCACGAATATTTAGAAGATTTTCCAAACCAACAAGATGCGTTACGCTATTTTCTTACTTCCAATGCTCCCGAAAACAAAGATAATAATTTTACTTGGAAGGATTTTCAAACCGCCAATAACAGCGAATTAGTTGGAATTTTAGGTAATTTTGTAAATCGTGTTTTGGTGCTAACTGAAAAATATTACGAAGGAAAAGTTCCTACGCCAACTTTGGGTTATGATCAAAATTATTTTGCTGGAATTATAAATAATTGCAAGGAAAAAACGTCTGATTTACTCGAAAATTTTAAGTTTAGAGATGCCTTAGCTCAAGCGATGGAACTAGCTCGTTTTGGAAATAAATTTTTGGCAGATTCTGAGCCTTGGAAACTTATCAGAACCGACCCTGAAAAAACAAAAGATATTATTTTTGCATCTTTGCAAATAACCTCTGCCTTAGTAAATTTAATAGAACCTTTCATGCCATTTTCAGCTGAAAAGTTAGCTAAAATGTTAAATATTGATAAATCATCTTGGGTAAATAATAGTCATTTAAACATCGGTCATCAACTTGGCAAACCCGAACTTTTGTTTTCAAAAATAGAAGACGAAGCTATTGATTTTCAAATCCAAAAACTTAAAAATTCAAAATCAAATATGATGCAAACTGATGAGAATAAATTAACCGAAGAGGTTTTGGAAAAGGTTCTTCCAGCTCAAAAACCAAATATTTCTTTTGATGATTTTATAAAAATGGACATCAGAATTGGTACCATTCTCGAAGCCGAAAAAGTTGAAAAAGCCGATAAATTATTGAAACTCAAAATTGATACTGGCATAGATATACGCACCGTTGTGAGTGGCATAGCTTTGTATCATAAACCTGAAGAAATTATTGGCAAACAAGTATCTATCTTACTGAACCTTGAACCACGAAAAATCAAAGGCATAGAATCGCAAGGCATGATTTTGATGGCTGAAGATGCCGATGGAAAATTAGACTTTGTAAAACCAAATTCCACTTTAAAAAACGGAAGTGAAGTGAGATAAAATAATTTTATACTAATCTTACTTTTTAGAAAAGCTTGGTTATTTGTATTTTATTTTCCAAAACCAATTTTATTTTTTTTGCTATGTTTTGAAATTTACAACAAAATATAACTTTAATATATTGCAATAATGAACAGGATGAAAATTATTCTAACTCAATTATTTGCCACGAATGCACGAAAAAAACATTAAAAATTAGTGAATTCATGGCAAAAAAATAATAGAAATAAATTTGGGGTTGAAGTTGTATCTTCAAATCCAATAAGGAATTTAACAAATGTTGTTTAATTTAGAATATAGCTTTTTTTTTAATTTTTACAATTCCGAACTATCGATATTAAATTATTTTTGGATAATTAGTTCTTAAAATGTAATTTTACATTTCAAAGAAAAAATAAAACAATTCTAATAATTTAAGAAATGTTTACTGTACAAAATAGCAAAAAAAACATATTTTTATTTTCAGCATTAGTGCTTTTAATAATTTCGATTTGTATCGTATGTACAAAAAAATCGAATAAAATCAGTTTCAATACTGACATCAGACCGATCTTAAATTCAAAATGTACCGGCTGTCATGGAGGTGTAAAAAAAGCTGGTGGACTGAGTTTTATCTATCGTGAATTGGCATTAGGAAAAGGCGAGTCGGGTAAGCAGTGTATTATTCCTGGCGATCCAGAAAATAGTGAGTTTATCAAGCGTTTGACCCATCATGATAAAGAACTTAAAATGCCTTTAGGCAAAGAACCACTTTCTGAAAATGAAATCGAACTTCTAAAAAAATGGGTAAAAGAGGGTGCAAATTGGGAAGAACATTGGGCTTATATAGCACCAAAAACGCAAGAAGTGCCGGATTTTAGCGATTCTTGGATCAAAAATCCAATTGATAATTTTGTGCTTGCTAAACTAAACGATCAAAATATTGATTTAAAGCCATCTAAAGAAACAAGTAAAGAAGTTCTACTTAGAAGACTTTCACTAGACCTCATTGGGTTGCCACCGACAGAACAGGAAATGGAAGAATTTTTAAAAGATAATACCGAGAGTGCTTATGAAAAGCAAGTTGATAGATTGTTAGCATCTTCAAAATATGGAGAAAAATGGGCAGCAATGTGGTTAGAGTTAGCTCGTTTTGCAGATACCAAAGGCTACGAGAAAGATTCACATCGCAATATTTGGCGTTTTAGAGATTATGTGATCAATGCCTATAATAATGATATGCCTTACAATCAGTTTTTAGTAGAACAATTAGCTGGAGATATGCTTCCTAATCCTACTGAAAATCAATATATTGCTACAGCATTTCATAGAAATACAATGAATAATGATGAAGGCGGAACTGATGATGAAGAGTTTAGGACCGCTGATGTTATTGATCGATTAAATACTACGTTTGATGTTACACAAGGTATTACAATGAGTTGTGTGCAGTGTCATAGCCATCCGTATGACCCAATAGAGCATAAAGAGTATTATCAAATGCTTTCCTTTTTGAACAATACTGAGGATGCCAACAAAATGGATGAAATACCCAACTACATTACTAAGTCTGATACACCAACCGTGAGAATTAAGGAGTTGATGACGATGATCGATCAAATAACAAAGACGGAAAACAAAAATGAAACGTATCAACAAAAGAAACTAAGACACGCTATGCCAAGATTGCAAGCTGAAAATTGTGATTTTACAAATAATGTAAGAATTGCTTTTCCGTATTTATATGTAGAAAAGCCAAATTCTTATGTGAAATTTAAAGACGTTAATTTTGATAATGTTTATGAAATAAAAATCCGACATACTTCTGCGGGAGGAAGTTTAGTTTCGGTATATTTAGATGCCTTAAATGGAAAAAAACTAGGAGAATTTGAACTGGCAGAAAATTTTGGAGAGTTTTATTCAGCAGGAATAGGAATGGCGGGCATTAAAGGGAAACATGATTTGTATTTGAAATTTACAAAAAACAAGAATGGATTTTGCAATTCTACTTTAGACTTTTTGACCTTATCAAAATACGAAAAATATGTCCACACTACTCCAAACGTAAAAGCATATCAATTTAATAAAAGTTACTACATAAATTTTGGTATGGACGGGCTTTATTCATGGAAACCAGGGTCTTGGGTGATGTATGAGAATATAGATTTATCAAAGGCAAAGAAAATAGCTATCAAATATACCGTAAGCGGAGGCAGTACGATAGAATTCAGAAAAGGAAGTTCTACTGGAGAATTAATTGCCAAAACTACTATTTCTGATACAAAATTAGAGTGGAAAACAAAAGAAGTGGCGATAGAACCAATACAAGGAAAAAAAGATATTTATGTAGTTTTTCAAAATGATGCTAATGGAAATCATGATGGAATGATTAGCGAGTTTGTTTTTGAAGGGAATAGAAAAAATGCTAAAATACTTGCAGAAAGACAAAATTTAGAAAAGTATACAAAAGAGTTACAGGGCTATCTTAATGCACAAGGAACTCCATTTATGCGTGAATTGCAAGGTAATAAAAGACGTATTACGCAAGTTTTCAACAGAGGAAACTGGAGAGCCAAAACTGATACTGTTTCCGAAATTGTACCTAAAATAATGCATCCTTTGCCGAAAGATGCTCCCAAAAATAGACTAGGAATGGCTCAATGGCTTGTTTCTAAGGAAAATCCACTCACGGCAAGAGTGGCAGTAAACAGACTTTGGGAACAACTTTTTGGCTTAGGTATTGTCGAGACGTTAGAAGACTTTGGTTCTCAAGGAATAAAACCTACACACCCTGAATTGCTCGACTATTTAGCCATTAAATTTATGAATGACTTTAAATGGAGCAATAGGAAAATGCTCAAATTTATGGTAATGTCTGCAACTTATAGACAATCAAGTGAGGTGCAACCAGAGCATTTAAAATTAGATCCACGAAATAGGTACTTGGCTCGAGCGCCTCGTATACGATTGAGTGCTGAACAAGTTAGAGATCAAGCTTTGGCAGTATCTGGGCTACTTTCGCCTAAAATGTACGGACCAAGTGTAATGCCTTATCAACCAGACGGGATTTGGCAATCTGTATATAATGGAGCTTCTTGGACTACCAGTGAAGGGGAAGACAGATACAGAAGAGCTGTATATACGTATATGAAGCGTACGAGTCCATTTCCAAACCAACTTACTTTTGATGCGAGCAGCAGAGAGGTGTGTTTGGTACGAAGAATCAAAACCAATACACCTTTGCAGGCGTTGGCAATGCTCAACGACACTACTTTTTCGGAAGTGTCGCAAGCTTTGGCACAAAAAATGATGGCGATAAAAAATACCGATATCAAAGCAAAAATTAATGCAGGGTACAAACTGGCAATGGCTCACGAACCAGATGCAAAAACAAGCGAACGGCTAGAAAAACTATATTTTACTGCGAAAAATTTTTATGCAAAAAACGAGCAAAAAATCCTTAAATTAGATTTTAATAAAAACCAAGATTATTCGGCTTTGGCAGTGGTAGCAAGTGCGATTATTAATTTAGACGAGTTTATAACAAAGGAGTAATTATGACTAGAGAACAACACATACAGCAAGAAAACATAAGAGAAATTACCAGAAGGCACTTTCTTCAAAATCTATCTACGGGTGTAGGTATGGTAGCATTGGGTTCTTTGATGGGTTCATGTGGTTCTTTATTTGACAAAAATAGCACAACTACCAATAGTCTAAACCCGTTAGGATTAAAAAATCCACATTTTGCCCCACGAGCCAAACGAGTAATTTATTTACACATGGCAGGTGCTCCTTCCCAACTAGAAACATTTGATTACAAACCACTTTTGCACAAATTGGATGGTCAAGATTGTCCGCAATCTTTTTTGGAAGGACAGCGATTTGCATTTATCAAAGGCACTCCCAAAATGCTTGGACCGCAGGCTACTTTTAAGCAATATGGACAGTCTGGAGCAACTGTTTCAAACCATTTACCTTACTTGTCGGAAGTGGCAGATGATTTATGTTTTATCAAATCGATGCACACCACCGAATTTAATCATGCACCTGCGCAGCTATTTATGCATACTGGTTCGCCTCGATTAGGTAGACCCGGAATAGGTTCTTGGGTTACTTATGGTTTGGGAACCGAGAATGAAAATCTACCAGGATTTATTGTATTAGCTTCTGGAGGGAAAACTCCCGATGGGGGTAAAAGCTTATGGGGAAGTGGTTTTTTACCAACTGTTTATCAAGGAATACAATGCCGAAGCGAAGGCGACCCCGTTTTGTTTGTTTCCGATCCGCATGCACAAGATAGAACATTGAAAGGAGAGTTGATCGATGCCATAAATGATGTAAATCAGGTGCATTACGATAAAGTAAAAGACCCAGAAATACAGTCTCGTATTGCTCAGTATGAAATGGCATACAAAATGCAGGTTTCGGTGCCAGAAACCATGAATATCAACGATGAACCAGCTTACATTCATGAAATGTATGGCACAGAGCCGGGCAAATCTTCTTTTGCTAATAATTGCCTTTTGGCTCGAAGATTGGTAGAAAAAGGCGTTCGATATGTGCAACTTTTTCATTGGGGATGGGATCATCATGGCGAAAGCAAAGCCAATGATTGTGAAGACGGAATAAAATTGCGTTGCAAAGAAACCGACAAACCCATTGCCGCTTTATTGAAAGATTTGAAACAAAGAGGACTGTTAGAAGACACTTTGGTAGTTTGGGGTGGAGAATTTGGTCGAACACCAATGAAAGAATCTCGTCCGGGAGCTCCACCAGATGGAAAAGGAAGAGATCATAATCCAAATGCTTTTACTGTTTGGATGGCAGGTGGCGGTGTAAAACCTGGCATAAGCTATGGCGAAACAGATGAGTTTGGATATTTTGGTATCAAAAACAAAGTTCATGTGCATGATTTACAAGCTACCATATTGCACCAATTAGGATTTGACCATGAAAAACTAACTTTCCCCTATCAAGGTCGCGATTTTAGACTTACCGATGTACATGGACATGTAGTACATGATATTTTAGCTTAAACCTGTTTAATTTAATTTTATAATTTGCTTTGAATACAGAATTCTTAAAATCCATTTCAATCTTTATTGGTCATTTCCATCCCTTAGTTGTTCATCTACCAATCGGAATTATCTTCTTTTTGTTTTTTTTAGAAGTTATTATTTGGTTTACTATGAACAATTCGCTCAAAGTTGTAAGAATTTATCTATCATTTTTTTCAATGGTAACTACACTTTTTGGACTCTTGCTAGGGTATTTGTTGTCAGCCGAAGGTGGTTATGATTTAGAACTTTTAGAGAAACATGAGCATAGTGGTCAGATTTTAGCTGGAATTACCGTTGCAATATTTTTAATTAATCTATTTTTTGCTCAAAAAGTTTTTTTCGAAAAATTGTTCAAAGGGATGGTATTTGCTGCTGTTGTTGCACTTAGTATTGTTGGGCATTATGGTGGTTCGCTCACACATGGAGAAGATTATTTGGCTTTGTCTCAAATATCGGATACAAAAAATGCCGAAAAAATTGTCATCAAAGATATCAACCAAGCAGTTGTTTTTAGCCAATTAGTTCAACCAATTATCAATCAAAAATGCATTTCATGCCACAATGCTGGTAAAATGAAAGGAGGCTTGAGGATGGATTCATTTGAAGAAATCATTAAAGGAGGCGAAAATGGAGCGATTTTGAAAGTGGGAAATTCTTCTCAAAGTGAGCTGATGAAATTAGTAAATCTCGACCCATCTGAAGAAAGAGCCATGCCACCTAAAGGGAAAACACCATTAACCTCAGACGAAAAACAAGTTTTGGCTTGGTGGATAGACGCTGGTGCTACCAAAGATAAAAAAGTGTCGGAACTAAAGCCTGATACGAAAATATTAGCATTACTCAAAAAATTTGAAGATGGTGCTGTAGACGAAACCGAAAAACTACCAGAAGTATCGAAAATAGAAGAAAAAACCTTGGCTGAGATTAGTCAATTGGGTATCAATATTAACCCCCTTTCAAAAGAATCAAATTTGTTGGATGTACGTTGTATTCTCAACAAATCTTCTTGGGACGATAAAAAGACAGCTTCTTTGTCAAAAATTAAAGATAATATTTATGTTTTAGAATTATCGCAAACTAATATTACTAATGCTTCTCTCAAAACTATAGCAGAATTCAAAAATCTAAATGTCTTATTTCTTCAAAATACAAATCTAGGAGATTCAGAAATGAATCAATTACAAAAACTAGAACATCTTGAAGTACTCAACGTCTATGGAACAATAATCACTGACAAATCATTAGAAGTATTTGCTAAAATTAAAAACCTTAAAAAAATTTATATTTGGCAAACAAAAATTACGCAAAATGCTGTTGAAAAATTTAATAAAAAATTCCCTTCCGTTACAATTATCACAGGAAGTTTAGTAATTTAAAAATAAAAAAACCTACACTGTGTTAATGTAGGTTTTACTTTTGTTATGAGTTTGAAAACTATTTTCTTTTTGGAGCTGTTCCTGTAGATTTTGTAGGAGTTGTACCTTTTGGAGGGGCAGCTACACCTAGTTTTTTCAATACTAAATCAGTAATATTATCGTTTTCTGGTCCATGCAACAGAATTGGTGTTGTGCCAGCTCCAGCATCGGAGTTGAATACATAAGTAAAGCCATTTTCGTTTGCAACAGCATCAATTGCTTTTTGAATTTTATCTAAAACAGGTTGCAAAAGTTCCATTTGTTTTTTTTGCAAATCAGCTTCTGCATTGCGTTGAAATTCTTGAATACGTTCCTGCAATTGCATAATGTCTTTTTCTTTTGATGCTCTAGTTGGCTCCGACATCATGTTTTTGCCTTTTTCATATGCTTCATATTTTTCACGAAATTCTTTGCCAAGTCCTTCTGCTTCTCTGTCCAATGTTGAGCGATATACTCTCAAATCGCCTTCGATTTTTTTGCTATCAGGGTGTAAACTGATTAAGTAATCTACGTTTGTGTATCCAATACGTAACGGTTTTACTTGTGCATTTACTAAAAAACTTCCGCCAAATAAGGCAATTCCAACTACTAGTTTTGATATAAAATTCATGTTAAATAAAATGTAAATAAATTAAAGGTTAAAATATAAAATTGTCATTCGCCTTTCACGAAATCGCTTTTTTTCTTATTATCAATAGTGTCTTTTTTATCTCCCAAACCAAGCTCATCGAGTACATAATCTGTATAATCGTGTTTTGGGTCGGTATAAACCATCACTAATTCGCTCGATTTATCGAACATAATTTGTATTTGTTTCTTTTTACAAACTTTTTCTACTGCCAAATATACTTTTTCTTGAATTGGCTTTATAAGTTCATTACGTTTCAAGAAAACCAAACCTTCAAACCCAAATACTTTTTTTTGAAGTTCTCTAGCTCTTTTGTCTTTCGATGCAATGGTGTCAAGTCGCTCTTTTTTCATTTCTTCGGTCAAAAGAATTTCCTCGGCTTTGAATTCTTGTGTGGATTTTGCCACATCTGCAAACTTTTCGGAAACTTCTTTTTGATACCTTTCTGCCAACTGATCTATTTCAGTTTCAGCTTCTTTGTATTCTTTTACTTTCCCAAGAATATACTCTGTATCAATATACCCGAACTTTTGGGCACAAATCGGTTGCAATAATAATATATTTAAAAATAATACTATAAAATATTTGACTTTCATTAAATTTTGTTTTTTCTAAAATTCGACCACAATAATATTAAAAAACTTAAAGCAACTATCAAACCGCCACATTCTCGTGTTTCTTCTATATATAATTTAGAATTATTCATTTGTTGCATTAGGTTTTCGCCTTTTTCGAGTGTTATCCAATCTATTACACTCGGAAATAAATATAAAATTCCTGCCGCCATCAAACCCATTTGAATATACATCGGTACAGGAAAGTATATCCTAAACGCACCAAGTGCTAAAAATATTGCAACAGTACCATAAATTGTCATCCAAAGCCAGGGGTCGGGGTCGTTGTATTGAACCACAACAAAACTTAGCATGATAAGACTAAAAGTCAAAAATAGCGTTTTATGAACTGTTTTTAGCATTCTTTTTATCGATAATAAACTCAAAGATATAGCTTTAAAATTAAAATATATCGAATAAAATTATTTTTTGATTGAATAAATGATTGCTAAACCATAACTTTATTTTTAATTGCACATAAATTCAATAAAACAAAAAACAATTCCATGCAAAATAAGCATTCGGGACATTTTACACCACTCACTTCGGCTGGGCTTTTAATTACTCTTGGTATTATTTATGGCGATATAGGCACCTCGCCTTTGTATGTAATGACAGCGGTAATGCACGGAAATGTAGTAACAGAGCAATTAATATATGGTGCATTATCTTGTGTGATTTGGACTTTAACCCTCCAAACAACGGTAAAATACGTAATTTTAACACTTAGAGCCGACAATAACGGAGAAGGAGGAATTTTTTCGCTTTTTGCACTTGTTAGACGAAAATTGCCTTGGCTTTTTATTCCTGCTATGATTGGTGGAAGTGCATTGCTTGCCGATGGTATTATTACACCACCTATTTCGGTAGCCTCTGCAATCGAAGGGCTGCGAAGAATAAATCCTGATGTACAAACGGTACCAATAGTGATAGCAATTTTAACAGTACTTTTTGCTGTTCAGCGATTTGGAACAAAAATAGTAGGCAAAGTTTTTGGACCTGTAATGTTAGTTTGGTTTTCGATGTTAGCTGTTTTGGGAATTGTACAAATTTTTCAAAATCCAGCTATTTTCAGAGCCATCAATCCAATGTATGCCTATCGTTTGCTAGTCGAATATCCCGATGGTTTTTGGATTTTAGGTGCTGTTTTTTTATGTACAACAGGTGCAGAAGCACTTTATTCTGATTTAGGACATTGCGGCAGAGATAATATTCGTGTTTCGTGGATATTTGTAAAAACCTGTTTGATTTTGACTTATTTGGGTCAAGGAGCTTGGATAATGACACATGTAGGCAGTGTAATTGATGAAAATCCATTTTATGCCATCATGCCCGAATGGTTTTTGATTATTGGTATTTGTATTGCAACAGCAGCTGCAATTATTGCCAGTCAAGCATTAATAACTGGCTCATTTACATTGATTTCTGAAGCCATCCGACTCAATTTTTGGCCCAAAGTAAAATTGGTTTATCCAACAGACCAAAAAGGACAATTGTATGTCCCAAGTTTGAATATGCTGCTTTGGCTGGGTTGTGTCGGTATTGTATTATATTTTAGAGAAGCCGAACACATGGAAGCTGCTTATGGGTTAGCCATAACGGTTACAATGTTGATGACTACGCTTTTGATGACTTTTTATTTATACCTCAAGCGTATTGGAAAATTATTGATCCTTACTTTTTTGGGTGCATTTTTAGTTATTGAAATTTCTTTTTTAACTGCAAACCTAACCAAGTTTTCACATGGTGGTTATGTATCGGTATTGCTCGGTGGTTTGATTTTTGCCATTATGTTTATTTGGTTTAAAGCTTATACAATTAAGAATAAATTGACTGAATATGTGGCTTTTCAAGATAAAAAACAGGTTTTGATGTTGCAAAAATTGAGCGAAGACATGACCGTGCCAAAATATGCCACAAACTTGATTTTTATGACTAGTGCCCGAACTTTTGATACTATAGAATCGAAAGTAATGTATTCGATATTTCAAAAACAACCCAAACGAGCCGATGTATATTGGTTTTTGCATGTCGAAATCACGGACGAACCCTATACAAAAGAATATAAGGTGCATACCTATGCAGAAGGACAGGTTTTTAAAGTTACATTTTATTTAGGTTTTAGGGTCGAAAATAAAATAAATCTATATTTCAGAAAAGTGGTAGAAGATATGGTAAAACATGGCGAAGTAGATATTACATCGCGTTACGAATCTTTGAATGCACAAAATATTATTGGCGATTTCCGATTTGTAGTTTTGGAGAAATTTTTGTCTTATGAAAACAATTTGTCGCCATTCCAGCGTGTAGTGATGGATGGATATTTTATTTTGAAAGACTTAGCCACATCCGAAGAAAAATATTTTGGACTCGATACCAGTTCGGTAATTGTTGAAAAAGTTCCTTTGCTAATAAAACCTGTAAATGATATTAAACTTTGCAGGATTTAGATTTACAAATTCTCTATAAAGGCTATCAAAGCATTTCTGTCTGATTTAGAAAGTTTTAGGAAGTTATTTTTGGTATTTTGAGCTTCGCCACCGTGCCAAAGTATGGCTTCGGTTAAGTTACTTGCTCTACCATCGTGCATCAAAAAAGTATGTTTGTTTACAGTTTTTATCAATCCAATTCCCCAAAGTGGTGGCGTACGCCATTCTGTTCCAGAGGCTAAAAAATCGGGTCTGTTATCCGCTAAATCGGCTCCCATATCATGTAAAAGTAAATCTGTGCATGGATAAATGGTTTGTCCAGATAGTTGAGGAATAGATGAAAATCCTGTTACAAAACTTTCTTTATGGCATTTTGTACATCCCAATTCGGTCATGATTTTTTTACCTTTAATCACATCAATATCTTTTACATTTCTGCGAGCAGGCACAGCCAACGAACGTTGATAAAACACTACATCGGCTAATGTTTTGTCCGAAATTTCTGGATTTCCTCCAGTTAATAAATTTCCATAATTTGTTTTTTGTGTTTTTCCACTTAGGTTTTCGTCAGGATTTATAGAAGAAGTAATTCCAATATCGCCATTAAAAGCATCAGCTGTTTGTTGTAATAAATTTGGTTGATTTGCTTTCCACCCAAACCTACCTAATTGTTTCGTTTTTGTTGTTTTATCCCAAACATAATTTGCTTTTCCAGAAATTCCGTCATTATTCGTATCGTTTTCATCTGCATTTTGGGTAATAGCACTTTCGGGTATAATTTCAAGTAAACCCAAACCATAAACTTGTGGTCCAACTCTTGGCGAAAACATACTTGATGCTTCTACATTTCCATAATTTAGATTTGAAATAGTATAAGTAGGTTTTCGTAAACTATAGGTTTCGCCATCATCAAAAGTGCCCGTAATTTCGGTGTGTGAAATTATTACATCACCTTCTTTTATTACATTTTGTATGGCAGATGTACTCAGTTGTCCGCCATAAACAGAATCGGGTTTTGGACCTCCGTGTGCATCTGTGCCATCGACACTCAGTCTTAACAATAGTCCAGCATTTAAACTTGGCTTGCCCCTGCCATCAAGTAAATGGCAAACCGAACACGAATTGGCATTTAAAAATGGACCTAATCCATCTCTCGCAGTGGTTGATGCACCCGCAATAACCCAATTGGTACGAAAAAACGAATTTCCATTTTCAAATTTATCTAACTCTTCGTTGGTGGCATTGTTTACTTGATTTCCAAATGCGTTTTCGGTTGCGTCATTTGTGGTTGCTAATCCGCCAGAAAGTCTGGTTGGGTCTTCTGTTTCTATTGGTTCTTTTGGTAATTCTTTTGCACATCCAAAAAACAAAAAAAACAAAATAAATTTACTATAATGTTTTATAAAATCGTACATTATTTTTCAGCATTTAATACATTAAATTCATTCAAAATACCAAGTTTTGAAGCAATATCAGGATATGCATCTGCTTGTGTCCTTAAATTTGAAATTAAAGTTGCTATTTTGGGAAAATCAGCGTTTGTAGCCATTATGGCTTGGTCAAATGTGGTAGTAATTGATGATAAAACCACATCGGTTGCTTCAAATTTTTCTGAAATATTTTTATCAATATCTATATTATACTTTTTTAAATAGCTCGAAAAACTTGTTCCTGTTAGTTTTGTGCCATTCGATTGGGTGTAAGTACCTAAATATATGCCTTTTAAACCCAATTGCCAGTTCCTAATATCAGTCATGGTATAATCGCTAAAACAATCGTGTTCGTCTTCTTGATCGGAGTTTTGATAAGCAACAGAAATGCGTTGCGATGCCATTTCGCCTTTGGTATATTTACCCAAACCAACTAATATTTTGGCTAAACTATTATTTAGTTCAGCAGTGCTTGTAAATGTAGCTCTATAATTTCCTGTTTTTGATTTGTCCCATTGGTCTGCAACGGATTGTAAATCAGCTATTAATAAATCGGTAACGGCAACTAAAAAACTTCTTCTTCGGCTTTGGTTGGAGGCTGTGCCACCATCTACAAAATCAGTGTAAGGTCTGGCACCGGGTCCAGTTGGATTCAAATCTTGTCCCCAAAGTAAAAATTCTATGGCATGATAACCTGTACAAACATTTGTTTCGGCAGTTGCTTGATTTAAGTCAGAAAGTGTTGATACACTAATAGTTGGATATAAATTTGGGTTGTTTATAATTCCGCTTATTGAGTTTGAATTTATATAGTCTATAAATGCTTCGTCAAGTGGCCATGCATTTATATAAGCCTCTCTGCCATTTTCTGAATTATCAATCGGTCCGCCATAAAAGCGATAGGCTTCGGTTTGAGCATACGGCACTCTGGCATTTTGCCAAGCTAATTTGCAAGCCTCAAATTTGGTTTGTGATGGCGCTGCTACAAAGGCATCAATGGCTGTTTTCAACTCTTTGGCTTTTGCAACAGCATCGGAGTACATCGCAAATCCTAAATCTGCATAATTGATAACAATTTCTTGTTTTTCAATTGGTTTTGTATCTACAACTTCTTTTTTACAAGAAAAAAATGAGATTGTACTGAGTATTGTTATTATTGTTTTTTTCACTTTTAATTTAGATTTGATATAAATAATAGTACAAAAGTATTCTTATTTATATTAATTCCAAATAAAATAATGCTTTATTATTCAAGATTATTGCAAACATTTTATAATCACAATTGATTTTAAACAACATGAATGCAATCCTCGAAACAAAAGATATAGATAGAATTATAGAAATGGCTTGGGAAGATAGAACACCGTTTGAAGCCATTAAATTGCAGTTTGGCACTCCCGAAAGCGAAGTTATACGCATTATGCGTGAAAATCTGAAACGGAGTTCGTTTAATCTTTGGCGCAAACGAGTAAACGATGGGGTAAGTCAAAAACATTTGATAAAACGCAGTTCGGATATTTCTCGATTCAAATGCTCGTTGCAGCGTACGGTATCTTTAAATAAAATATCAAAAAGATAACGAAAATGATATTTGCTACTGATTATCAAACCATTTTAGATAAAATAGACCAAATAGACCCTGTTTTGTATGGTAAAACCAGAAATTATATTGACGGTGCTGTTACAAAACTTTCGCCTTATGTTTCTCGAGGGGTCATTAGTACTAAACAAATTTACCATGCAGTGTTGCAAAAAGGCTATAAAATAGCTGATATCGAACCGTTTATAAAAGAATTGGCTTGGCGAGATTATTTTCAACGTGTATTGCAATCTAAGCCTGATTTGTATGTTTCAGAAATCAAAAATATGCAATCAAAGGTTGCAAATTTTGATTTGCCACAAGCTATTTTATATGCCGAAACAGGAATTGAAACAATTGATAATGGCATAAAAGGTTTGTACAATTCGGGTTATATGCATAATCATGTGCGGATGTATACCGCTTCGCTTGCTTGCAATGTGGCACAATCGCATTGGTTTGTGCCTGCTCAATGGATGTATTATTTTTTGCTCGATGCAGATGTGGCAAGTAATTTTTGCAGTTGGCAATGGGTTTGTGGAGCTAATTCGTCTAAAAAATATTATGCCAATCAAGAAAATATAAACAAATATGGACATACTAATCAAAAAAATACTTTTTTGGATATTGATTATGAACGGTTTGAAAACTTAGCCATTCCTGCTTTATTAAAAAAACAATCAAATCTGAGTTTTGATACTAATCTGCCGACTAAAAAACAGATTTCGGTCGATAAAACGAAGCCAACTTTAGTATATAATTTTTATAATTTAGATCCAAATTGGCACAAAAATGCTGATTATAATCGTGTTTTGATGCTCGAACCGAGTCATTTTAAAAAATTTCCTATTTCGGAACATACGTTAGATTTTGTGTTATTATTATCTAAAAACATCCCAGCTATTCAACTTTATGTAGGCGAATTTGAGGAATTAAAATCCGACTATTTGCTTTCTGATTTTGTATTTAAAGAGCATCCTTTATTTAATTATACAGGGGTTTGCGAACCAAGAGATTGGATTTTTGATAATATAACAGGCTATTTTCCTTCGTTTTTTAGTTATTGGAACACATGTATAAAAACGCTCGATGCTAAAGTCTGAAATCAATGTTGTTTGGCTCAAACGCGATTTGCGAACACAAGATCACGCACCACTTTTTGAAGCCGAAAAGCAAAATATACCTTATTTAATTGTTTTTATATTTGAGCCAAGTATGATTTTGCATTCCGATACTTCGCTGCGGCATTTGCAATTTCAATATTTGTCTATTTTGGATATGAATATTACCTTAAACCAAACTAATCAACAGGTCGAGGTTTTTGATGGCGAGGTGTTGGATGTTTTTAAGGAAATTAACAACCAATTTATCATCAAAAATATGTATAGTTACCAAGAAACGGGTATTCAAAAAACATACGACAGAGATATTTTAGTAAAAAAATATTGTAATGAACACAACATTGAGTGGACAGAGTTTCAGCGAGATGGTATTTTGAGAGGCAAAAAGAATCGAGACGGATGGGACAAACAATGGTATGTCTTTATGCACACCAAAACGTTTGATAATGTTTTTAAATCAAAAAAAAAGATAGATTTTATAAATAATTTTGAGCTATCAGACCAAAAAATTGCCCAATTTTTAGATTATAGTCCACAAATGCAGCCTCCGGGAGAGCGAAATGCTATTAAATATTTTCGTTCGTTTATGCTCGAGCGAGGGCAAAACTATAGCCGCCACATCTCGAAGCCACACGATAGCCGAAAATCGTGCAGCAGACTTTCGCCATACTTGGCTTGGGGCAATTTTAGCATTCGTTTGGTGTATCAACTCACACAAATTAATATGCAAGAAGTGGCGTATAAAGCTCCGTTCAAAAACTTTTTGGTGCGGTTGAAATGGCATTGTCATTTTATGCAAAAGTTTGAAATGGAATGCAGCTACGAAACCATTTGTGTCAATAAAGGATATGAATTATTGGCTTTTGAACCTAATCAAATGGTTTTAGATGCTTGGAAAGAGGGCAAAACTGGTGTGCCAATTATTGATGCTTGTATGCGATGTTTGCAGCAAACAGGTTGGATTAATTTTAGAATGCGAGCCATGGTGGTTTCTTTTCTTTGCCACCATTTGTTGCTCAATTGGAAAGATGGCGTTTATCATTTGGCTCAACTATTTTTAGATTATGAACCCGGCATTCATTATCCGCAGTTTCAGATGCAAGCCGGCACCACGGGCATCAATACTATTCGTATTTACAACCCGATAAAAAACTCGCTCGAACACGATGCCGAAGGTAAATTTATTAAAAAATGGGTTCCAGAATTGCAATCGTTGCCCTCAAGCCAAGTGCATGAGCCTTGGAAACTTACTCAAATGGAACAACAACTTTTGGGAATTAATTTAGGCAAAGATTATCCCTATCCAGTAATTGATTTGGAAATAAACGGAAAACTGGGAAAAGAAAAAATATGGAATCATCGCAAAAACGAACTAGTGCAAATCGAAAACAAACGCATTTTGAGAACACACACACGGAGTAATGAAGAATTGAGAATGGAAAATGGAGAATAAAAAACGATGTTGATAAATGCATCAAATCTTTATTATTGAAATCATGCCATACACATTCTCTATTTTTCGTTCTCCATTTTCAATTATCCATTATTATGAAAGGAGTTAAAAAACAAAACCTGCCATCAAAAATCTGTGTGGTTTGCAACCGACCATTTACATGGCGTAAAAAATGGGAAAAAGTTTGGGATGAGGTAAAATATTGCAGCCAAAAATGTAAAACAAGTTTTTAATTATTAATTATAAATTATCAATTATTAATTTAAAATTAAATTATAGCTTATGAAGTACTAATTATATGTTAAAAGGCTATAATTATAGCTTATGAGGTACTAATTATAAGAAAAAAGGTTATAATTATAGCTTATGAAGTACTAATTATAAGAAAAAAGGTTATAATTATAGCTTATGAAGAACTAATTATAAGGTAAAAGTTTATAATTATAGCTTATTAAGTACTAATTATAAGCAAAAAAGTTATAATTATAACTTACGAAGTACTAATTATATGTTAAAAAGTTATAATTATAGCTTATGAAGTACTAATTATAAACAAAAAGGCTATAATTATAGCTTACGAAGTACTAATTATATGCAAATAGGATTATTAATTATTAATTATAAATTATCAATTATTAATTTAAAATTAAATTATAGCTTATGAAGTACTATCGACAAAAAAATAACTAACAACAATTAATAACTAATAATTAACCATTAACAATTAACCATTAACAATTATGAAAGCAGTTTTTATAGTTTTTCCGAATCAGTTGTTTCAATCTTTGGTGAGTTTAGATGCAAATTGCGAAGTGATATTGATTGAAGAATATTTGTTTTTTAAACAATATTGCTTTCACAAACAAAAAATTGCGTTTCATAGAGCCACAATGCAGTTTTATAAATTGTATTTGGAGCAACACCATTTTAAGGTTCGGTATATCGAAAGTGCCAATACATTGTCAGATATAAGACAATTAATTCCTGCATTAGCCACAGAATCAGTACAAAAAATTAATTTTTATGATGTGGTAGATGATTATCTAGGCAAACGAATCGTAAAAGGTTGTGATAAACATAAAATAGTGTATAAACAACACCCAACGCAATTGTTTTTAAACTCCGAAGCCGAATTGGATGCCTATTTTAAAACAAAAAAAAGATTTTTTCAAACCGATTTTTACATTTATCAACGCAAAAACAGAGCCATTTTAATCACTCAAAACCAAAAACCAATAGGGGACAAATGGACGTTTGATGATGAAAACAGATTGAAATATCCGAAAACAAAAATTGCTCCCACTTTTGATTTACCGACTCAAAATGATTTCACAAAAGAGGCAAATAAATATGTAGAAGCTCAGTTTAATACAAATTATGGTCAAATTAAATTTAATTATCCCACCACTTTTGCCGAATCCGAAGCTTGGCTTGACGATTTTCTCAAAAATAGATTTATAGAATTTGGCAGTTATGAAGATGCCATGGTATCAAGCCAATTAATTTTGCATCACAGTGTAATCACACCCATGCTCAATGTTGGATTGCTCACACCGCAACAGGTTTTGGATAAAGTGCTTTTTTATTCGTCTCAACATCCTATTCCGCTCAATTCGCTCGAAGGTTTTGTTCGCCAAATTGTGGGTTGGCGAGAGTTTATCAGAGCTGTTTATATTTATAAAGGTACCGAAGAACGAACCATGAATTTTTGGAAATTCAAACGCAAAATTCCCGCATCGTTTTGGACAGGCACCACAGGTATCGAGCCAGTGGATGTGGTTATAAAAAAAGTTTTAGCAACAGGATATTGCCACCATATCGAACGATTGATGGTTTTGGGGAATTTTATGTTGCTCTGCGAGTTCGATCCCGATGAGGTTTATCGTTGGTTTATGGAACTTTTTATTGATAGTTATGATTGGGTAATGGTAACTAATATTTATGGCATGAGCCAGTTTGCCGATGGAGGTCTGATGGCAACCAAACCGTATATCAGCGGAAGTAATTATTTAATAAAAATGAGTGATTTTAAAAAAGGCGAATGGCAAACCATTTGGGACGCACTTTTTTGGCATTTTATGAATAAACAAAGGACTTTTTTTCTTCAAAATCCAAGATTAGGCATGCTCATAAATCTGTTTGATAAAATGGACGAGCAAAAACGGAATACACATATTGAAATCGCTCAAGCCTATTTGAATCAACTGTGAGTATAATAGGTATTAATGATGTGTAAAAAGGATTTAAAACACGTATTTAACTCTCTTCTCGATAATAAATTTTATAAAACTTCATCTTTTTTTCTTCATCCACACCTTTTTCGATAAGGTCTTTGTTGCCATGAATATAAATGTGGAAATTTTTATCTAATTTTAAGATAGATTTAAAAATTTTGGCTTTGTTTTTTACCGCCTGTTCCGAGATTTCAAACTCATCCACCAAAGGCATTTCGTGTTCGGATTGATAACTTTTTTTAAATGTTTTGAACGAATCTATAATTTCGGGCTGTTGCAAAACCTCTTCCGAAAAAGTATTTACATCAAAATTATCTTTCTTTTTAAAAAAATTTACCGAACGATTGAGCATATCAATTTGCTCTGGTTTAGAAACCTCAAACTCGGTTGGCAATTGGTCTTTCACAAAATCTTTGCACAATTCCAAATAGTTTTGGGTGTATTGAAAATTATCTTCGCGTGTTTTTATATTCAAAAAATCGTTTTTCCAATAACGAGCCTCTTCGCCTTTATTTGTGTTATCTATCACACAAACTTTAAAACCTTTTTCTTTTTCGGTATCAAAAATCAAACAGCCTTTATCGAGTTTATTAATGTTTATACCATTTTCAGATTCGATTTCAAAACCACCTTCGGCAGGAAAAACACGCAAAAAAGTATCTCTGTTTTCTGATTTAAAAATACCAACGGCATCCACTTCTTCGTTGTCGAGCATAATATCTCGAAAATAAACCACATACAATTCGCCAGGTTTTATGTTTGGATGGGCAGATTGCTCATACAAATGCTGGGCAATAGAAACAGATTGCAAAAACAAGGCATCCGAATCGGCAAATATTTTTGAAGCAAAAGTATAAACCTCATTCAACTCCAAATCTGAGGAATGGGTAAAGGTAAATTTTTCGTGTGTTTTAAATGATTTTAGAAAAAAACCAAGCAAAAGCGCTTTCAAGTCTTCGTCAATATTCAGCAGCGATTTCGATAGTTTTGTGCCAGCATCATCGCTTTTCGAACCAATATAATGCAAAGCCAACTGTGCTATTTTTGCGTTTTGAGTAAACATAAAAAAGATTTTTAGGCTGCAAAACTACGCTAATTTCGGTTTGGGATTAAAAATATTATTCTATAAAAGAGTTTAATTTTTAACATCAATTTATCATTTCGTCTATTTAATGCTGACAGGGTTTTAAACCCTGTCAGCGTTAAATTAAAAAAGAGATTTTTGTATTTTGAAAAATTATTATCAATTTGCATGTTATATTTTTATTAAATCAAGCAACTAAAGAAATAAATTCAAACCACATATCCCCCCCTGTTTTAGTACTGATTTATTTAAAATAATAAATTATAGCAATATTTTTAATTTAAAAATTTAGTATTTAGAAAAATCAAATAAAAACTTTAAAAACCAAATTAATGAACAGTTCAACCACCAATACCCAACGCTTATCATTTGCTTGGATAAAAAAATACTAATTATATTTGGATAAAAATTATGCCAGTTATATCAATGTTTTTATGGGGTTGTTGTGATGATGTTCTACTTTGATACAGATAAGCATCACTTGCCACATATTCATATAAAATATGCTGAATTTACATGTGTCATAAGTATAAAAGAAAGTGAATTGCTTGAGGGTAGTTTGCCAAAGAATAAATTGAAAATAGTATTGGCTTGGATGGAATTACACAGAGAAGAACTTTTAAAAAATTGGGAATTGGCTCTTATTGGAGAAGAATTATTTAACATTAAACCCATGCAATAATCA
>RDZG01000152.1 GCA_004293915.1 Bacteroidota bacterium
GTCCACCGAAGATTTAACCACTTTGTTAAACGAAAACGGTTGTACAGAAACGAAGTCAAGCGTTGATAGTAAAATTAGTCGTGGTACTTTTAGTGCTTCCTTTTTTATGCAATGTCTGTATGTCATAGGTTGTACAAAAATTGAAATTGAAGAATATCGCTCTACTTTTATGATTTCAGAACCGTCTGTTTTGATGGTTGCTGAACCTAATGTTGAATATAAAACTGTGAAAGATGACAACTAAATTAAAATTTATAGATTTATTCGCTGGTCTTGGTGGTATTCGTCTTGGTTTTGAGCAAGCCTGTCAAGATAGAGGAATTGAAACAGAATGTGTTTTAACTTCTGAAATCAAACCTTATGCAATTCAAACGCTAAAACATAATCATCATCACGAAAATTTTGTTGGCGATATTTTTCAAGTTAAAAATGAAGATATTCCGCCATTTGATTTTCTATTTGGTGGTTTTCCTTGTCAGCCATTTAGTGCAAGTGGAAAACGAAATGGTTTTGCCGATACAAGAGGAACTTTGTTTTTTGAAATAGAACGAATTATTAAACACCACCAACCAAAAGGGTTTATTCTTGAAAATGTTGAAGGTTTGGTAAAACACGATTTAGAAAACAAATACGATGAAATAGGCAGAACTTTAAAAACTATTTTAGATAAACTTGAAAATGAGTTGGATTATCAAGTGTCTTGGAAAGTTTTAGATAGCGTTCATTTTGGCGTTCCACAGTCAAGAAAACGTGTTTTTATTGTCGGCACAAAAAACGAAAAAGTGTCATTAGATAACTTTGAGCCAACTTATAAAGTTTTGAAAGATGTTTTAGAAAGTGGCAAACCAATAATGAAAACCGATTTTACTAAAAAATTACTTTCACATTTTACGGTTGAAGAACTTTATGGAAAATCAATAAAGGACAAACGTGGTGGCGAAAACAATATTCATAGTTGGGATATTGGTGTAAAAGGTGAATGTTCAAAAGACCAAATAAATTTACTCAATAGACTTTTCAAAGAACGCAGAAAAAAGCAATGGGCAAGTGAAATTGGTATTGATTGGATGGATGGAATGCCTTTTGATGTAAAAGCACTTTTAGATGATTTAGTTGAAAAAGGTTATATAAAGTTTGAGCATCCAAAAAAGTTAGTTAGTGAGATTGCTGAAAATGGTACAATTACTTCTCGTGTGTATGACGAAACAAAACCAAAAGGCTACAATATTGTAACTGGAAAATTAAGTTTTGAAGTAAATAAAATCTTAAATCCGTTTGAGATTGCACCAACTTTGGTGGCAACTGATATGGTTAAAATTGT
>RDZG01000098.1 GCA_004293915.1 Bacteroidota bacterium
ACCCAATGGCGATGAAAAAAACGACACTTGGCAACCACTAACCGAAAATGCCGACAAATACCAATTACAAATATATAATCGCTATGGCACATTAGTTTTTGAATCTACCACTTGGAACCAAGCTTGGAATGCCTCAAACAGCCCCGATGGAATCTACTTTTATCATATTTCGTACACCGATTGCAACAACCAAACGCAAAGCATAAAAGGAACGGTGATGGTGGTGAGGTAGGGTTGTCAGTGGTTGAAAAGATTGACAAGCGTTTGAACAATTATAATAAACAAATTACTCCATAAAAAAAACCGCTAATCACTTAGCGGTTTTTTTATTTGATAAACAATAAATTATTTTTTAGCCATTCATCGTTGCCAAAAACTCTTCGTTTGATTTTGTACCTTTCATACGATCGAGTAAGAAATCCATGGCTTCTTTCGAGTTCATATCGCTCATGTATTTACGCAAAATCCAAATGCGATTCAATTCATCTTGGCTCATTAATAATTCTTCTTTTCGAGTACCCGAAGCAGGCACATCTATTGCCGGGAAAACCCTACGGTTTGCCAACGAACGGTCTAATTGCAATTCCATATTTCCCGTTCCTTTAAATTCTTCAAAAATTACTTCGTCCATTTTAGAACCAGTTTCAATTAAGGCTGTGGCAATAATAGTAAGCGAACCGCCATTTTCTATATTTCGAGCTGCACCAAAAAAGCGTTTTGGTTTGTGCAATGCATTTGCATCAACACCACCCGAAAGTATTTTTCCAGAACTTGGCACCACTGTGTTGTATGCACGAGCAAGGCGAGTGATAGAATCTAATAAAATCACCACATCGTGTCCACATTCTACTAATCTTTTTGCTTTTTCTAACACAATAGAAGAAACTTTTACGTGTCTATCTGCAGTTTCGTCAAAAGTAGAAGCCACAACTTCGGCTTTTACACTACGTTGCATATCTGTAACCTCTTCTGGACGTTCGTCAATCAACAAAACAATTAAATATACTTCTGGATGATTTTCTGCAATGGCATTGGCTATTTCTTTGAGCAACACCGTTTTACCCGTTTTTGGTTGAGCCACAATCATACCTCTTTGTCCTTTTCCGATGGGAGCAAAAAGATCTAAAATGCGTGTACTCATTTGGCTTGCACGTGTGCTTAAATTCAATTTTTCTTGCGGAAAAAGTGGAGTTAAAAACTCAAAAGGAATACGATCACGCACTTCTTCAGTTGTTTTTCCATTTACAGTTTCTACTCGCAAAAGGGCAAAATATTTTTCGCCTTCTTTTGGCGGACGAACTTGTCCTTTAACGGTATCACCCGTTTTCAAACCAAAAAGCTTGATTTGAGATGCCGACACATATATATCATCGGGACTTGCTAAATAATTATAATCCGAAGAACGCATAAAACCATAGCCTTCTGTCATAATTTCTAACACACCTTCGTTGGCTATAAAACCATCGAATTCTCTAGCAGGTCTGATGTTTCTATTTTGATTTTCTTGGTTAGGATTGTTTCCATTTCCGTTATTTTGTTGTCTTTCTCTGCGAGGAATAAAAGAAGTTGGCTGTTCTGTTGATTGAACAGTAGCATTTGTTTCAGTTGGAAGTGAATTTGATTGTGAAACTTCAGTATCTTCTTTAATTACCAATGGCTCAGTCGATTGCGTTGGTAAAACAACAGGCTCTTCAATAGCTTGTTCAGCTTTTTTCTCAATTACAGCAGTTGGTGTAATCGTTCTGGCACGTGGACGAATAGCAGATGATTTAACAACTGGTTCTTTTGCCACAGCAGCTGGATTGATGGCTTGTTGATCCAATATTTTATAAATCAACTCTTCTTTTTCTAGTTTTTTAGCGTTTTTTACGTCTAATGTCACACCAATTTCTCGTAGCTCAGAGATTAGCTTGAGGTTTAGTTCCTCTATATTGTACATAAGGTATGGATAAATAAATGAATATTAAAAATATATTTTTTGATTAGATTTTCAAGTTTTTGGATTGGTACTGACTTAGGAATGCACGAAAAGTGCTAATTGTGTCAATACATAGTAGAATTACGTTGCAAACATAAAACTTAAAATTACAAAATCAAATATTTTCTAATGTTAAATATTGTGTTTTTATAAAAATGATTTAAAAAATTAATATGCGTTTTGTAAATTACTGTTAATCAATAACTTATAAAACGCATTTCACATGATTTTGTGCGTATTCTAGAATTTAAAATTTTTAGAATTGCCAGCTTTTTTTACAGATTTTAGCATAACATCTTCAAGTGGGCTTGCAGCAGATGGTGTTTCAGTAGCTGTTTTTGCTTTTTGTTGTGCAATAAAATCGTTTCTTTTTTGCTCCAATTCTGCCATTTGCGATTTTACTTTTGCTCTTTCTTTGGCTTTGGTGTCAATAAACTCTTTTTTCTGTTTAGCATCCATTTTTTTCATTTCCTCAGGCAATTCATCCTCTTTTAATTTATCAATCTGCACAGCATTACTTTCCGAAGCTCCAACCAAATCCCACGATTCGGTTTTATAAACATGTTTTGTTTTACTTGTTGCACGCTCTACTGCATTGGCTTTTCCATATTGTGTTGCATTTTGGTCTTGTTGAACTTGCGATGCTTTTTTAGATGCTCCAGTTTTTCCATAACCAATATAGGTGTTATTTAAAATAATGTTTAACTGCATAATTTGATCATCATAAGGAGTAGAAATATATACCGTTTTTTGGTCTTGGTCGATGTTCATGTAGCTGCCACTTGTAATATCTGCACCTTTTTTCCAATACGAAGTAATTCCTTCGGTATAGTTTCCACAAAAAATAGTATTTACCAAAACATCATTTTGTTTGGCTTGTGTGCAAGATTCGATATAATTTATCCTACCTTGATTAAACGGCTCATTTCCAGCAATAAAAATTACTTTTAGGCTTTGTTTTGAATCGTCCCATTTTAGGTTTTTGAGCGAAGAAGCAATCACTTCGCCACAAAATTCGCTGCCGCCATTTGTTGTGAGCGAAAATAGTTTTTCAGAAACCACATCTAAATCGGTCGTAAAACCAGTTAGTTGCCTAATATACCCATCTGTTACACTCAATCTGTCGTTTCCATATTCATAAAGTGCCAATTCAAAAGCTGGCTTTTTTTCGCCACATGATGCTTTCGACATTTCGTTTACAATACGCCAAAGTTGCGATTTGGCTTGGTCTATCAATCCATCCATGCTGTTGCTGGTATCGAGCAATAAAGCAAGTTGGATTTTTTGCGTATTGGCATCTTGCGTGTTTGCCACAGAAGCAATTGATATTGAACATATTACAGTAAAAATAATTGTTTTGCTAAACGATTTTTTTAAATTTTTCATGGCTATTTTTGTTTAAATATGGCTCAAAATTGAAACAAACATTTTTAACAAAATAGCTACACTAAGGCAAAGGCACTTTTGACTTAGGCAACTGACTTAGGCAATGAGTAAACCATACTTTTTGGGCAAATTTTGCCAAAATACATTAGATTTTTATTATTTATCTTTGTGGGCATGAATGTAAAAAACTGTTTTGTCGTTTTATTTTTAGGAATACATATTCTATCATTTTCGCAAGATAAAAAGCGGAGCAAATCTGCTTATCCATCCAAAAAAATGGATGAAATGTCTACCACCGAAAGTGCCGAATATTATTTTGATGAAGCTCAACAACAGCAAAAAAACACAACAGAAGCTTTGAAGTTTATCGAAAAAGGATTGAAAATAGCCATTGATAATCAGGATATTAGAGCCGAATCAAAAGCATATTTCACACTTGGAAATGTATTTTTGTACCATGCTCAATTTGATTTGGCTTTAGAAAACTATCTTTTGGCAGAAAATAAAAAATATCAAAATTATTTTCCTCAAGATGAAGTTTTACTTTTAGAAAACACAGCCGTTTGTTACGAAAAACTATTGAAATGTGCCGAAGCATATAAAACCCGAAAATTGATTTTTGATAAAATTGTATCACAAAAAAATTCTATACAGATTTTGTATCAATCAAAAAAAATGGCTTTCAATAAATGGAAATGCAAAAATTATAAAGAAGCTGTTTTGGATTATCAAAACATGTTTTCATCTTCATTATTTACATTAACCAATGACGACAAAATCGAAATTAATAACCGAATTGGCGATATTTATTACGAACAAAACAATGTTTCACTCGCCAAAAACTATTATAATAAAGCTTTGAGTCTGTCTCAAAAAGATAAAAAAGAAAGTTTAGATTATGAATCGACCGACAAATTGAGCAAGATTTATAAAAAAGAACGGAACTATGAAGAAGCCATAAAATTGCGTTCGAGTGCTCAAAATCAGGGTGCTGCACCGAGTTCGAGTGCCGACATGAACCAAAACCAAGTAAAAATTGCCGAACTTTATATTCAACAAAACAAAGCAGAAGAGGCAATTCCGATTTTAGAAAACGCTGTTGTTGTTTCTGAAAAAACGGGGGACAAAACGAGCCAAAAAGATGCCTTACAAAATTTGGCAGATGCGTATTCCAAAATCCAACAACACGACAAAGCACTAAAATATTATAAAAAATATACCGCTTTGCACGATTCTATTTTGCGAAACGAAGAGCAAAAACTAAACGATTCTATTCAGGCTTTCAAAAAACTTTCGGGGCAAAACAATCAAATTTCTATATTTAAAAAAGACTTAGAAATAAACCTACAAACGATTGCAGCACTTCAAAATCAACGAAATTTGGACGAAGCCAATCTGAAAAAACAAAAAATATTGATTTATTGGGTTTGGCGTTTTTGTTGGTAATTATATATTTTATTTATCGTTCTAATAAACTAAAACGTATATCGAACCAAATTTTGGTTTTAAAATCGTTGCGTAGTCAAATGAATCCGCATTTTATTTTTAATTCGCTCAATGCGGTCAATCATTTTATTATTCAAAACAAAGAATTGGAAGCAAATAAATTTATAGCCGATTTTTCAAAACTTATGCGAATGGTAATGGAAAATTCGCAAGAAGATTTTATTTCGCTTGACAAAGAAATTGAAATCATAAAGATGTATTTAAAGCTCGAAAATCAACGATTTGAAGATAAATTTAGTTATGATTTTAAAATAAATCCTGAGATTGAAACCGAAGCTATAAAAATTCCGCCAATGCTTATTCAGCCTTATATCGAAAATGCAATTTGGCATGGTTTGCGTTATAAACAAGAACAAGGATATTTGTTGGTTGAAATAAATGAGATTGGTAATAAAATTAGAATAATCATCGAAGACAACGGAATTGGCAGAATAAAATCGCAAGAAATAAAAACCAAAAACCAAAGCGAACACAAATCTACGGGCATGAAAAACACGCAATCGCGTTTGCAAATTATGAACGAACTTTTTGATTCGAACATGACCGTTGTAGTTTCGGATTTACATCCAAATTTTGGAACACACGTACAAATAGAAATATCCAAAACGCTGAAATAAATTTTTGAAATGCTGAAAGCCATTTTGATTGATGATGAAAAAATTGCCAGAGAAACACTCGAAGCCTATTTAAAAAAATATTGTCCCAAAATTGAGATTTTAGCACTTTGCGAAAATATTCAAAAAGGCTTGATTGCCATCGAATTACATCAGCCAGATGTGGTTTTTTTGGATGTAGAAATGCCTTTTGGCAATGCTTTTGATTTGTTAGAACAATGTAAAAATATAAATTTTGAAACCATTTTTGTAACCGCTTTTAGTCATTATGCCCTCAAAGCCTTGAACCAAAGTGCGTCATATTATTTGCTAAAACCCATAGATATTACCGAATTAATAAAAGCTGTAGATAAAATTGCTGATGCCAAAGAAAAAAAGAATTGGAACAATAGCCACACGCAATTGCTAGTCGAAAATTTAAAAACAACACAAAAAACAAAACATAAAATTGCCTTGCCACTTTTAGAAGGTTTTGAATTTGTGCAAATTCAAGATATCATTCGCTGCCAAGCCAATGATAATTTTACAGATGTGATTTTGAAAGATGGCAGAAAATTAATGATTTGCAGAACGCTAAAGTTTTATGAAGAGTTGTTAAGCGAAAACGGATTTGTGCGTATTCATAAATCGCATTTGGTAAATATTGCTTTTGCCATTCGGTATCTAAAAGGCAAAGGCGGACAGCTGGAAATGTTCGACAAGTCGGTTTTGGATGTTTCGCCAACCAAAAAACAAGAGCTTTTAGCTTTTTTTAATTCAATATAATATAGTTTTTTCTTTTGCGGAGAATAACGTCTTTATTCTCTGTATATTTTGCGGAGAATAATTTGTAAATGCGGAGAATAGATTGTATATTTACCGCATAAATTGCGGAGAATGAAACCTTACATCTATCAAAAATCCGATTGGCCCAATTTTACTTGGGATAATGATTTACTTTTTGAAGCCATAGGAAACATACGCAACCGACAAGGAAAATTGGTTGGCAAGATGGAATCGTATGGTTTTGAACTAAAAGGCGAAGCCGTGCTAAAAACACTAACCTTAGATGTATTAAAATCGACCGAAATAGAAGGCGAAATACTAAATTCAGACCAAGTACGTTCTTCCATTGCCCGAAAATTAGGCATGGATATATCAGGATTAATACCTTCAGACAGAAATGTGGATGGTGTGGTAGAAATGATGCTGGATGCAACGCAACACTTTGATAATGAACTAACTAAAGAAAGGATTTTTGGTTGGCACAATTCCCTTTTTCCTACTGGCTACACAGGCATACACAAAATAAACGTTGGCAAATGGCGAACGGATGATATGGAAGTGGTTTCGGGAGCAATGGGAAAAGAAAAAATACATTTTCAGGCTCCAGATGCCAATACAATCGATGCAGAAGTAGAGCGTTTTTTGCTTTGGATAAATAGCAATGTCAAAATAGATGCAGTAATAAAAGCAGCGATTGCACATTTTTGGTTTGTAACGATACATCCATTTGACGATGGAAATGGCAGAATTTCTCGTGCCATAAGCGATATGCTTTTGGCTCGTTCGGATGGAAGTTCGCAACGATTTTATAGTATGTCGGCACAAATAAGAATCGAAAGAAAAGGCTATTACGAAATATTAGAAAAATCTCAAAAAGGCACACTCGACATCACAAAATGGTTGATATGGTTTCTGAATTGTTTGGAAAATACACTTTTAAATACCGAAAACATATTACAAAACACGATACACAAATCTA
The DNA here is from genome assembly GCA_004293915.1 of Bacteroidota bacterium. GTDB lineage: Bacteria > Bacteroidota > Bacteroidia > Cytophagales > UBA9547 > REAG01. The sequence goes on from RDZG01000098.1 coordinate 7,229, forward strand.
GTTTCTGGCAACTTCATGCAAATACTATCATAAACATAAGACAAAAAAATATGGTAAATAAATTGCTAGATGGATTTGAAGGCAAATTGACATCATCAAAATGGGCAAAAATAACAAAATGTTCGCCTGATACTGCCCTTAGAGATATGCAAGATTTGATGAATAAAAATATACTGAAAAAAGAACTTGCTGGTGGTAGAAGTACGCACTATGAGTTGTGCAATATCAATTTGTAATCCAAATAAAATAGTAATTTTGAAAAAATAAAAGCCAGTAAATGAACATCATCCTTTTTGACGATAAAAACACACGTGCTGCATTGATGCCATTTGCACTCACTCGAGCAGTTGCGGCTATGCGAATTGGCATTTTTACCATATCAGAAAAATGGGAAAAGTTGGCAAAATGTATGGTTTCGTTTCTTACAGAAGCCTATTTATCAAAAAAATTTGATGCAAATTATCAAAATCAAAATGTGTATATAAATGGTGCTTGGATTCCAAATGCTGATGCTGTTTTACAAATTAATTTTTTAAAAGAAAACACTGGTTTATATTACAAAAATCAGTTAATAGCCTTAAAATCAACCCAAAATCTGTCTTTTGAAGAAATAAATACAATAGAAGTTGAAAATAAAATTGAAATTGAAAATGTAAATTTATTACAAAAATCGTGGCAAATATTTCAACAAAATGGAGCTCAAATTCGTGCCGATTTTGAATTAATAGCACAGCAAAACAAATCAGAAAAAATTACTGATGAGTTTACAAAATGCTATAATCCAAATCAGATTTTTGTAGAAAAAGGTGCAAAAATATATGCAGCCATTTTAAATGCCTCAAATGGTCCGATTTATATTGGCAAAAATGCAGAAATCCAAGAAGGAGCCATGATTCGTGGTCCGTTTGCGATTTGCGAAGGTTCGGTTGTTAATATGGGTTCAAAAATCAGAGGTGATGTAACGATTGGTCCGTTTTCTAAAGTTGGTGGCGAGGTAAGCAATTCAGTAATTTTTGGGTATTCGAACAAAGGACACGATGGCTTTTTGGGCAATTCTGTAATTGGCGAATGGTGTAATTTGGGTGCCGATACCAATACATCAAATCTAAAAAATAATTACTCAAATGTGGGCATATATAGCTATAAATCAAATGATTATGAAGATACTGGTTTAATGTTTTGTGGGTTGATGATGGGTGATCACAGCAAATGCGGCATCAACACAATGTTCAATACAGGCACTGTAGTTGGTGTAAATGCCAATATTTTTGGTGGACATTTTCCGCCTAAATTTATACCTTCTTTTTCGTGGGGTGGCTCAGAGGGAATGATGCGTTTTGAGTTTAACAAAGCCATAGAAATAGCAAAAAAAGTATTCGAAAGAAGAAATCAAACCCTATCAAATCTTGAAATTGAAATATTAAAACATATTTCAGCACAATATAATAAAGTATAAATGAAAAAAAGCTTGAAAATAGCCAACTTGCATTTTTATTTAATTACGTAATTAAACAAAAATAGACACGAATTACAGTCATTTTTATTTTCAATATTTTTTAATCTGCATCTAATAAACTATGTTTGTGATGCTTCAAATCAATATGCAAAAAGTACATTTTATAGCAATTGGTGGTAGTGCAATGCACAATTTGGCTTTGGCACTTCACAAAAAAGGATATCATATCACAGGTTCTGATGACGAAATCTTTGAGCCTTCGCTTTCGCGATTGGCAGCTAAAAATTTATTGTCATCCAAAATGGGTTGGGACGAAAACAACATTCATCCCAATTTAGATGCTGTAATATTGGGTATGCACGCACGTGCCGACAATCCAGAATTGCAAAAAGCAAATGCTTTGGGCTTAAAAATATTTTCGTATCCCGAATATATTTTTGAGCAGTCAAAAAACAAACAACGTGTAGTTGTGGCTGGAAGTCATGGCAAAACCACTATTACATCCATGATTTTGCATGTTTTGAAAATGCAAAACAAAAAATTTGATTATTTAGTAGGTGCAAATATTGATGGATTTGATGAAATGGTGCAACTTTCGGATGCTCCAATTATTGTAATCGAAGGCGATGAATATTTAGATAGTCCAACAAATCGAACACCCAAATTTTTGTTTTATAAACACCACATGACCGCCATAAGTGGTATTGCTTGGGATCATATAAATGTTTTTAAAACCTTTGACGAATATAAATTACAGTTTGAGCGATTTATAAATCAAACACCAAAATCAGGAGTTTTGATTTATAATGAAGATGACAAAGTACTAAATAGCATCATAAAAGGCATAAAAAGAGAAGATATACTTAAAGTTGCATACCAAGAACACAAATCAAAAATAAAAGATGGCAATACATTTTTGATACATGACGAAACCAAAATTCCTGTTTCGTTTTTTGGCGAACACAATATGTATAATGTAAATGCAGCAAAAGAAATATGCATTAGACTTGGCGTTTCAGAAGCTGAATTTTACGAATCAATCATAAATTTTAAAGGTGCTGCAAACCGACTCGAACTTTTGGCACATAAAGAAAATACGTTCATTTACAAAGACTTTGCCCATGCTCCATCAAAACTCGAAGCCACAACCAAAGCAGTAGCAAAACAATATCCCAAACATACCATTGTGGCTTGTTTAGAATTGCATACTTTTAGTAGTTTGAATAAAGAATTTTTGAGCCAATACAACAAAAAATTCGATAGTGTAGATATTGCAGTTGTATATTTTAATCCAGAAACTGTAAAACACAAAAAACTGCCTCCAATAACCGAAAAAGATATAAAATTAGCTTTTGGAAAACCAAAATTGATGGTTTTTAGTGATAGCGAACGAATGCAAGATTTTCTAAAATCGATGTCGCACAAAGATTCGGTGGTTTTGTTAATGAGTTCTGGAAATTTTGACGGAATTAATTTAAAAGATTTTGCTAAACAACTCACCGAAAAGTAATTAAAGGCTTTGATAAAATTTATTTTAAATCGAATTTTTTATGGTTTTTTAGTCATTCTTGGCGTTATTTTTACGGTGTTTTTTATTTTTCATGCCCTGCCTGGCGACCCAACAACAATGCTACAGGGGCAGCGAACCGATATTTCGACAAAAGAAGCCATTGTAAAAGATTTAGGATTAGATAAACCACTTGGCGAACAATTACTGTATTATATCAACGATTTGTCGCCAGTTTCTTCACATTCTGATATGGAAGAAAACGAAAAAAAATATAATTATATCAAACTTTTTTCTTTCAGTACAAAAGTTTTGGTACTCAAAAAACCCTATTTGCGGTTGTCTTTTACCAATCATCGAAAAGTTTCTGAAATTATCTTGGAGCATTTTGAAGGTACATTTTGGTTGGCATTGGCAAGCATGCTTTTTGCCACAATTTTGGCAATTCCAATGGGAGTTTGGGCTGCGTTGAGGCAAAACACTTGGATTGATCATTTTTTAATAACTACTTCAGTATTAGGTATTTCTGCACCATCTTTTGTGGCAGCCATATTAATGATTATGATTTTTGCCATTTATTTAGGCGATTTTACAGGCTTAAATATTTCTGGACATCTTTGGGTAATCGATAGCATTTATGGCAAACATTTAGAATTAAAAAACCTCATTTTGCCCTCTGTAACCTTGGGAATGAGACCTTTAGCAATTATTGTGCAACTCACGCGTAGTTCTATGCTCGAAGTTTTATCACAAGATTATATTCGTACTGCCATTGCAAAAGGATTGCCAAAATATACTGTTATCATTAAACATGCTTTAAAAAATGCCTTAAATCCTGTAATTACTGCCGTTTCGGGTTGGTTGGCATCGCTTATGGCTGGTGCATTTTTTGTAGAATATATTTTTGGATGGAAAGGAATAGGTTTAGTAACCATAAATGCAGTTGAAAACAAAGATTTTCCTGTTGTGATGGGCAGCACTTTGTGTATAGCTTTGGTTTTTATTGTAATTAACTTACTTGTAGATATTTTGTATGCATTAATCGACCCTAGAGTGCGATTAACTTAAAAATAATACATCGTTTTTTACCTTTAATAAACGGCTAATGCTCAAATATTTATAATTTTATCCTGAAATATTATTTAATTTGTGATAATATTACAATTACAAAAATTAAATTTTAATAAATTGTTAATAATCAGAGTTACTTTTAATTAACCCAAGAGTATATAAACATGAAATTCTTTTATAAGGATAGCGATGTAATCGAGAAAATAAAGCAAGGTGATGAATCTGCTTTAGACTATCTATATAAAAAGAATTACAAAATGATGGTTAATCTGATTGTCAAAAACAATGGTACTGAAGACGAAGCCAAAGATATATTTCAAGATGCGCTCATTGTGTTTTGGCAAAAAACAATGAATGGCGAATTGGTAATGACCTCAAAAATAAGCACATATTTATATAGTGTGTGTCAAAATTTGTGGCGAAAAGAATTAGAAAGAAAAGGTCGTCATACAAACGAGATGACAGACAAAGGTTTTGAAACACAATATTTGGAAACAAATGAAAAGATTAAAGCCATACATGATTGTTTAAACATGTTAGGCGATGGATGCAAAAAAATTCTGTCGTACTATTATTTTGAAGAATTATCTATGCAAGATATTGCCGAAAAAATGGGGTTTGCAAATGCAGACACTGCTAAAACTAAAAAGTATAAATGTAAACAAGAACTTGATAAATTAGTAAAAGAAAAATATAAAATTACAGATTTCTTAGATTGATTTTAAAAGATTAATAATTACGAAAGTGGAATACACAAACGAACATATCGAAAACTACTTAAAAGGAAAGCTTACAGCTCAAGATGCATCTGCGTTTGAGAGCATTTCAAATCAAAATCCTGAATTGAAAGCTGAGCTTGCTTACGAAAAAATGATGTCGAATGCTATTACAAGTCATCGGAAAATGGCATTAAAAGCACGATTAAATAGCATTCCTGTTGCTCCAGTTGCATTTTCTGGCTCTATAATGTCGATGGGAAGTGCTGCAATCAAAACTGCTGCTGCCGTTGTTGCTGGTGTTGGAATTGGTGCTGGATTATATTTCTACTCTCAAACATCAACTGAAACTGCTAAAACTACACAAATATCAAAAGTAGAAGTTGCTCAACCTCAAGTTGTAGCTGAAAGTAATTCACAAAACAATTCGCAAGTTATTTCAGAATCTAAAGAACAAAAAGAAATAATTAAAACACAACAAACTGAAAAACAGAGCATTGTAACTGCTTCTATCAAAAGAGAACCGAAAAAATTAACTAAAACTGTTCCAAATATGCTTGCTTTTGAAGATAATTCGCAAGCTGATGTGTTGGCAGATGCAGATGATTCGCCTCTGTCTAAAAAAGTTGAAAGTTCGATTCATCGTATTTTTGATATTGAAATTAAAATGGTGGCTGATTCTAAATATAATTTTCATTACAAATTAAAAGACAATGTATTGATGCTTTATGGAAAATTTGAAGCTTCGCAATACGAAATTTTAGAATTTAATTCGACAACAGGTACAAATTTATATTTCTATTATAACTCAAATTATTACGGTCTCAAAAAGAATGTAGATGAGATTGAAAAACTAAAAGCAATTTCCGACAAAAAAACAGCAGCTGAACTAGATTTAGCAAGATCTAGATAATAAATTAGTTTTAAACAAAAACCCCCAATTCAGTATTTTGAATTGGGGGTTTTTGTTTGTTAATTAATAAGCAGTTATCTCTCCCAAATTGAATCTATCGTCAGTATCGGAGGTAATAGTCATAGTTAGATTTTGTCCTTTGAAAATAGTAAAGCTATAATCAAAAGAACCTCCAGATTGATAAGTATGCGTATATAAAGGCGTGCCGCAAATTCCACCTGTTTTAATATAAAATTTCCCTCCCTTTTGAAAACTACCTGTAGAATACTTATTTACTCGTATTTTAACAGTATTCCCACTTAAAGAGAGTATCTCAAAATTAACTCCATTGAAGAAATCTAACATACATGAATTAGTATTTTTTTCACTGTAAAAATCATTGGATTTTGCTCCAACGGAAGGAGTAATATGCATCTGTGTTTGTGGCGTTGGTACAGGAACTTGTGGCACTGGAGTAGGCTGTGTTGGAGTGGTTGGCACAGGACTTGGAGCATTAGGATTTGAACCATACAAATTCTGAATTACTCGAATATCGTTAGCGGTGAAATTGAGTTTGCTAGCTGCACTATTCATAACACTCTCATTATCCGGATTGTGTTCTTTAAACCCTAATGCATGACCTATTTCGTGAGTAACTAATAATTCTAGAGGGTAGGAACCTCCATTTAATTCCGAGTAGTTCATACAGGCGTAGAGGTATATATCCCCTTCACTATCATAACTTGGCATGTCTTGAAAACATATTGAAGGTGAGTAAAATCCATAACCAATACTTTGGCTATTTAATACTTTTTTATCAATTTTTCCCCATTGTGAATTTGCTGTAAATTCGCCACAAACAAAACGAATTTCTATATCTGCATCTTCTGCTGCCTCTTTAAAATTCAAAGGTATGTATTGAGCCCAATTTGCAAAAGATTTAGCAATAACATCTTTCTGCTTTTGAACATCAACATTCGGATACTGATCAACCACCTTCCAAGTTACTGTGTTTTTATTCCATCTATACACATTGCAATCTTGATTACCTCCCCCACCGTTAGGGATTTTTGGAGGTTCTGAATGGTCGTCTGATAAATTATAAATAGGGTTTACAGAATCGTCCTCTTTTTTTTGGCAGCTGTCAAATAATAAAATTGTAGTTGCTACCATTGCGATTGTCAGTACTTGCTTTTTCATGTTCTTTAAATATTTAAGTGAAACATGATGCAATTCTACAATCTAAAAACATGCTAAAAAATACCCAAACTACTACCAAAACTACTATTTTACTACTATTTCATTTTTATGCCATTTCGATTTCGGAATGCAAAAGCATGAGTTGATTTGAGTGCAAAGTAAGCAATGCTATGGTCTTGCCCTTGTTGTCAGAAAACTCTATTTCAAATTCTGTTTCAGAATATTTTTCTACCACAGTGCCTATTTGCCCTTTCATAAGTTTTTTTTCTGGCATTTCTTTTAGTAATGCCACAATATCATGTTTTTCTAAATGTTGAATTTTCATGGTTTTATATGTTTACATAGCAAGTAATTAAACGAGGTTTTTTACTGTTGTGTTCTATTATCCAAGCAGTTAATACCTCTGCAGTTTTATCAAAGATAGTTAATTCTAATGGTATGGTATATATTTTGCCAAAATTATTTTCTCTTATTTGTGTAACTTCAAATTTTGTAAGGGAAGATAAAATAGCATTTTTTAGTAAATTTGCTTCTTTTTCGGTTATACCAAATGTTAAATAGAATACATTGGCTTTGTGTTTGCCTCGCTCGTGATTCATATTCAGGCAATAACCCAAAAGTTTATCTTCTGGAATTTCTGCATTTTCTACAAATGGTAAAAGATTCATTTTTTAGCTGTTTTAACTTTAAAATTTTTGTTTTCAGCAAGCTTTTCTGCTACATTTATAGTTTTATGAAAACTTTTAAGTGTATCTTTTAGTTTTTTAGGGATTGGATAATTTTTTTCATTTTCAGAATATCTCTTAAAATTATTGCTTTCTTTAATGATAAATGGGTCAACTTTACATTTATAAATCATTACTACATAGGCTAAACAAAGCGTTCTTGGTAAATAATAAGTTTCATTTTCATTTTCATTTTTAAAACTCGTTTCATATATCCAAATAAATTCAGCTGTATTAAATTTACAAACATCTGTTAAAATATTTTCTTTGAATTGATTAAATAAACTACATTCTAATACAATGTTTGAATTTAACAATTCTAATAGTTTATAAAACGACATATCTTCTTTAGCTAAACATTTTTTTACATCTAGTTTTTCGATTTTATTTTTATTGATTTCAACATTAAGATAAATTATAATTTTTATCAAATCGCGTACATTTGCAAGGTTTTGATTTTTTATATTTAGGTTTAAGGCATTTAAAATATCTTTTATGTTTTGGGAATTAATTTTATTGTCTACCTCTTCTTCTTCTGTAGTTTTATAAAAGTGCAAACAACCAAAATGTAGCATTAAATTAATATTATTATTTGTTATATCATTTGAAATACAATTGTTTAAGTTATTTTTGATTAAACTTATATCTATACAACTTACAATAGTTTTACAAGCCTCATTATGATTATTTTCTTCAAAAATCTCAATTAAAAGATAAAGTTTTGCAAGTTGGTTTTGTTGCTCTTCAGTTATTGAGTTTAATTGGATAGGAAATATATCAGAACTAATTTTAGCTAAATACGTTTGAATATATTTAGCTAATTTATCTAAATTATAATTTTTAAGAGAACTATATTCAACAATCCCTTTTAAGATTTCTAATTTACTATATATTTTATCTTTATAAACTATATTCTTGGATAAATAATCGTCAAAAACTGCGTTATTATATAAAAAAATATGCAGGATAAAATCACAAAAATTAAGGTTTTGATTTGCTTTATGATTTAAAAATCTGTCGAATATGAAAAGTCTAGCATCAGAATCAAATGTTAAGACACTAAATTTATCTTTAAATACTTCTGTAATAGCATCTTTAAGTCCAAGATATTCTTTACGATTGCAAGTATTGTAAATTATATCCAACAATAAATTAAAAATAGAACTATCAAAATTTTCTTTTGTTAATTCTTTCAATACCAAATCAAGCTGGTCCTTATTTGTTTCTTTTATGTATTGGGGTGATATAAAACAAGATTGTGTGTATTTAATATAATCGTTTAAAAGTCTTTTCTCAAAAATCATGTTAAGATATTTTTTCCCATTCTTTTTATAATATTCACGATTTTGTTTAATATTAGCATTAAAATCATTTATTATTAGTTTTTCTAAACAAAGGGAAGTGTAACATGTACTATTATTTTGTTTTATTATACTTAAAATATAACGTAAAGCTTTTGCATAACTGTAATAATCATTGTTAATATTAGTTCTTTTTTTCAATGCTTCAACTAGCCATTTCAAATAATATTCTTTCCATTTACTTGAACCCAATATATACTCACTGACTTTGCTTTTGGTACGATATAAATTCATAAAACAACCAAAAAAATTGATGGCTTCTGTTTCGGTAAAATAATGTTTTAGTTGTGTGGCTAAAAAATTATCAATTTTATGTGCTTGTTGGCTGGAATTTCCAAAATAACCAATTAAAATAATTATGGCATCGGTTTGGTGGGCAAATCTAATATTGTATTGGCTAGTGGTTTTTTTTACTAAACCACTCTTAAATAGTTTCTCATATTTTGTTGTTTCTGTAAGCTCTATTTCATAGTGGCAGTCAAGTGCATTTATGGTAGCTATTTGTGCAATAATTTCTTCATAATCTTTTGTTGTTTCACCTTCAGAGGCTTTTTCTGTGTAAAAATATTGTTCTCTCACAAAATCATAAAGGGCATTAAAATTTACATCTTCTTCTTTAAGCTTGGAAATATGATGCAAAATCCTCAAATTAAGACCTGATTTATTTTCTTCATCAGAAATATTGATATTAAGAAGTGAATAATCATGTATTTTATCTTCACCATCCTCGGTTTTAGAATTTGTGATTTGAAATATTTTGTTATACTTTTCAAAAACATCCTCATTATATATTTCTGTAACTTCAGTTCTATTGGGTTCGAGAAAATAAAAGTGACTATTATTCCATTTTCTTTCTTTATTATCATTTGATTGAGGACTCATACCACGCTCGAGGATGAGTAATTTGATTTTATCATGTAATTTGAAATTTTGATTAAAATTATCCTCTACATTGTGAAAATTATCAAACACTATCAAATGATTCGTTGAAATATGGTTTAACTCATCAAGCATGGCTTTAATGTTGTCTTTTTCTTTGCCCTTATTGTAGGTTTTTTTTAATTTTTCCAATAAAGAATCATCTTCGAAGTTGAGGTAAAAACACTTATCTTTATCTTTAATAGCATCTGCCATAAACATACATGCTAGGGAGGTTTTGCCTCTGCCTTCTGCACCACGAATGAGTAATGGTATTTTAAATTGCAATTTACTTTGAAGCTTATCAGAAAACAGTTTTGTTATTTTTAAGACAAACCACTCCTCTTGATTAACATATTTTACTGTTAAATTATTTTCGGTTTTTTCTAATTTTTCAAAGGTTTTATTCCATTCATAATCATCAATAAAATTTTTGAGCCAAATATCATCAAAATCAAAAAGATGGGTATCAACATTAATTTTTGGGAAAACACCTTTATAATTTATGCACTTTGTAATATAAGCTTCTATATCAAGCCTATGGGTTTGGGCTATTTCTGAATAATATTTGTGTAAAACATTTTCAGAAAGTTTTGTAATCTTTTCATCAAGAGCTAAAAATTCTTTGAGTTTTTTGAAGAACTTTCCATTTTTATATTCGTTTCTTGTATACTCATTATCATATTTAAAAAATCCATCTTCACAATTTGGATTTAGAAATCCAAGACCATCCTCATGAGGTTTGTGTTCTAATTTATTATTGTATTCTGCTAATTTATATGTTATGCCCTTTCCAAGTAAAAATTCTAAAAACAAAGTTTTGAACTCTTTTGTCAGAGGGTAATGTAATCGAATTTTACTTTTATCATTTTTGTTTTCTACACTAATATCTGTTTTTAAATCTATGATAAAATCACCATTATAACGTAAAAAAAATAAATCGCTTATTTCAGCTGTTTTTTTAGTTTTTAGCATTTAAAAAAGATTAAAATTTGCGTAGTAGTAGAATAGTAGTTAAAATAGTACTTTCTCTATTTTAATTAGATAATATATTATCCAATTTTGAATCAGCAAGATATAAACAACTTGCTACAAATCAAAATGGAAAATGTAAACAAAATTTCGGTTAATGGCTCGGAGAGCCCAAAACCATTTGCTATGCGTGCTTTAGGCTTAGTGCCAAAGTATTGGAATATGTGCTCAGATGGCACAAAGAATAACTTTGCAATCCTAGCCCAAACGATTGTAGTTATGAGTGTAATTCTAGGAAGCATAATGGCTATTAGCTTTGCCAATATGTTTCTTGGGAGTTTTTGGTATGGGATTGTGCTAATGCCCTTTACGATTAGTTTTTATTTTTTTTTAGATAGGCTTGTTGCAATAGGCAAAAACTCAGGTTGGCAGACAACACTCAGAGTCATAATTGCTATGTTGATTGTAGCAATTACTTGTATTCCGCTTGACGAAATGCTTTTCGGTAAAGACACTAAAGCTAAATATCAAGCAGAACTTGAGTTGGTTAAAGATAAAAGCCTTGTAATTATAGATTCGCTAAATTCTATTCGTAATCTAAATATAATTGAACACCAAAAACAAGTCAACGCATTGAACGATACCATATCTAAAAGTAGATCGGTTGCAACGAGAGAGTTAGATGTTTTATTCAAAAATGGCATTAGAGGTGACGGTCCTAACTACAAAGAAAAGCGTAAATCATTTGAAGAAGAGGAAAAACAAAGGCAAGTGCAATTGGTAGAATTGAAAAAACAATTCGAAGCAGAAGATTCTAGCAATCTTATACGAATCAATAAAGAAATTGCAAAAGCTGAAAACAGTGCAAATACAGTTTCAAATGGTCTAGCTGCGAATGTGCAAAGACTGTATTCTTTTATTTTCAGCGAAGCTAGCTCTACTATTGTTTGTATTTTGATTTGGTTGTTTATGATTATGTTAGAGCTTATGGTAGTTCTTGTTAAGTACAAACATCCCACAGCTGAGTATTACTTATACCAACAAATAGAGGCAGATAGCAATGTGGAAACCAACCAAGAGCAAGCACGGATTTCAAAGAACCATGTTATTGATATAGCTACAGCTAAATCAGATGTAGAAAAAAAAGAGTCCATTCGCAATATAGAGAACGATGCCAAAACAAAAGAAATGCAAGATAATATTAGCTTGGAGTATAAATTAGCCCTTGAATTGTCAAATGGGCTTAACCAACTCAACTCAATTCTAAAAGAGCTATTGAGTGCACATCCAGATCTAAAGAAAGATTTAGAAAAAACAAAAGGCGAAACCAATACGCGAATTTTTGAAAAAATAGAAGAGTTGATTAATTAGACACAACTTTTAAGTACCACTTGCAAAAAGTTTTTGCAAGTGGTATTCAAAATAGCAATAAAGATAGTAGTTTAACTATTTCAATTTTATAAAAATAAAACGAATTTTGAATCAGAAAACAAAACAGGTTTACCTTTTTGAGTTTTTAAATACTACATAAAATAAACCAAATAAATACTAGTTATGGAAATATCACAAATAAAATGCGAAATCAACGCAATTTTCGATATGTTAAAATTGCACAAAATTGAAGAAGCACCAGGAGTTTTGTACGTAGCACAAGGCTGCATCAATAACATTGAAATTTATGCCTTAGAGGTTAAATTTCAACCCGAACTATTCATTAATAAACTTTGGCTTGTAGCACATGAAGCTATAAAGATTAGTAATAATTCGCATGTTATTCCAATCGATATAATTAATAAGGCACCAAAACTGGGTTGGAATATTCATGTAACGCTGCATAAGATCAAAGAAGACGTTAATAATATGAAAATTATACACCTAATCAATGAAAATAAAGCATTAAAAGCTGAGTTGATGCCATATAAAACTTCTGTATTACATCGTATTGTGAGCCTTATAGCAGCATAAGTATTTTACACCTTGCCCATTTTGGGCAAGGTGTAAAATTTTAAAATCAAACTACAATATAAATTACTTATTATGACTTTAAAAAATCACATTGAATTCTCTCTTTTACATTATGACTGTATTCCAGATATTTCTAAGCAAATGGAGTATAAAATGATTTTACAAGATATGTTTTATTTACATAGTATTACGTTAGATGACATTTCTAATAATATTATTATAGATATCACTTCACGCATTTTTAGTGTAGATTATTACATGGATAATCTAACAATTAATAATGAAAAAAATACGGATTTTATTACGTTGATTTTTAAACTAGCTATAGGGTTGAGTAATAAAGTTAAAATATCGAATAATATTATAAATATCTTTGGTTTTGGAGGATATGAATTAGATTTAGATAAATCGTCTGATAATGACTTAAAGATTGCATTTAATTTATTGCTAAAAACTTACGTTTTCAATTTGAGTAACCTAGAATTCAACTTTGAAGCAGCCAGTAAGAATTATAAATATAATATCATAAAATATATGTATGATACACGTACATATAGGGTTAATAAATTTAAAGAAAGCAAAAATATTACTTTTATAACGTATTATATTGAAGAACGGTTGTTTTATGATTATTATTTAATAAATAATATTATCGAAAAAGAAAAAATTTTTGAGTATATTAAAAATGAATATAAAAAATTATTTCAAACATTATGACTATAAATACTTTATTAAAAAACCACAATCTTACGCACGAAAACGCTATCATTTATAATTCTATGATAGAAGACTCAGAATTTGAAAATTGTTTTAAAATGCGTTTCCTAAGTAAAGCAGATGCTCTAGAAGCAATAGCAGAAAAGCTATCAGAAGGAGTTCTTGTTTTACTTATTTGCAACACAGAAAGCATATCAATGTCCGATTATGCAGATATGATTGAAAACGTTAAAACAGAAAATAGTATTAAATTTTGTATGTATTCTGACGATTCCATGACTGAATTTATAGTTTACATTCTATACTAAAATCAAAATAAATTTTCTATAATCAACTGTTTTGAAAATTTTGGTTTATTCCTACGTATTGCAGCTTTAATTATTGATATATTCGCAAGCAAATTTTGTTTTAATGATTCTACTTACAGGTGCAAATGGACTTATTGGAAGCTATGTGGCTCGGTTGTTTTTAGAAAAAAACGAGTCTTTTGTTGCGCTTATTCGTCAAAATAGCGATTTGTCGCTTTTAGAAGATTATAAATCAAAAATCAAATTTGTGTATGGCGATATTTTAGACATTCCTTCGCTCGAAAATGCTTTTTTGGGTATTTCAGAAGTTGTGCATTGTGCTGCGATTGTATCTTTTGGTGATGTTTCCGAAGATTTGATGCACAAAATAAATATCGAAGGCACTGCTAATATGGTCAATATGAGCTTGAAACACAAAATTTCACGATTTTGTATGCTCAGTTCCATTGCTGCCATTGGCAGAGATGCAAAAAATGACATAACAGACGAAAATGCAAAATGGACTGAATCGAAACTCAATTCGAGCTATGCCAAAAGCAAATATTTGGCAGAACTGGAAGTTTGGCGAGGCATAGAAGAAGGTCTTTCGGCTGTAATGGTTTGTCCGTCAGTGGTTTTGGGTCCGGGAGATTGGAACAAAAGCAGTACCAAACTTTTCAAAAACATGTATGATGGACTTTTGGTTTATCCATCAGGAACGGTAAATATTGTTGATGTGCGTGATGTTGCTCAAAGTGTTTGGCTAACTTTGAAAAGCACCATTTCTGGAGAAAGATATATTATTTCGGCACACAAAGTTTCGTATCAAACACTTTTAACAGAAATTGCAACGGGCTTTGGAAAAAATCCACCCAAATATAAACTAAACAAAAACCTTGCATTGGCAGGTTATTATATTTTACGCATATTTATTCCTTGGATTCTTAAAAAGAAATTTATAACCAAAGAAACCATTATTATTTCGGCAAATGATTTTAAATACGACAATCAAAAATTTATAAAAACCTTTGATTATCAATATAAATACTATTCGGAAAGTATAAAATGGGTATGCGAAAATGTATTAAAATCTAAATAATTGATTGAAAAACATGTTTAAATTTTCTATTTCAAATTTCAAAAAAGCAAGTTTTTGGACAATTATAATTGTATATTTTGTAATTATTGCTGGGGGAGTGGTGCGTTGCACAGGCTCTGGCATGGGCTGCCCCGATTGGCCCAAATGTTTTGGAAGATGGGTTCCACCAACAGAAATTTCAGAATTGCCAACAAATTATGTGGAATTATATTCAAAAGGTGGGCATTTGAGTGTAGAATTTAACGTACTCAAAACATGGACAGAATATATTAATCGCTTAATTGGTGTTTTGGTTGGCTTTGCCATATTTTTTACTTTGATATACTCGTTCACGTTTTGGAAATCGAATCGAAAAATTGTTTGGTATTCTTTAGCTGCTTTTTTATTGGTAGGTTTTCAAGGTTGGTTGGGTTCAAAAGTGGTATCTACAAATCTTTTGCCCTTTATGGTTAGCATCCACATGTTTGTGGCTTTAGTAATTGTAGGTATTTTAATTTATGCGTATTCGCTGATAGATAGCAAATTAATTAGCTATAAATCAGATAATTATATAAAAATTGTCCTGTTTTTTGCAATGATATTTTCATTAATTCAGATTTTATTAGGCACTCAGGTTAGGCAGGCAGTCGATGTTGTTGCAAAATCGTTAAACTATTCGCTCAGAAATACTTGGGTAGAAAATTTAGGCTCTATTTTTATTGTTCATCGTTTGTTTGCCTATTTAATTGTTGGTGTAAATGCATATTTAATCTATAAATTCTATAGCTATAAAGCTCTTTTTGAGCGAAATATGCTTTCAATAATTTTGGTTTTAGAGATTTTGAGTGGTTTTATATTAACTTATTTTGGTTTCCCATCTTATATTCAACCTGTGCATTTGGTGTGTGCAACCATTATTTTTGGGTATCAATTTTATGTTTTTAGTACGATTTTAGCAAATCAAAATAAGTAAATCATACTGATTTTATAAAACTAATGTTGCGTTTCAAGCCTTCATATTTTGTGCGTTTGATAGCCGATTTTGAAAAAAGTTGTTTGAAAGTTTCTTCCGTAAGCTCTTGCCAATCAGTGGTTTTCATGTTTGTAAGTGCTTCTAATGGCTTAAATTGTTCTATTTGAGTTGGTTTGCTAAACCGATTCCAAGGGCAAACATCTTGGCAAATATCGCAGCCAAAAATCCAGTTTTCCATTTTTCCCGAAAACTCAGTCGGGATATTATCTTTTAGTTCGATTGTCAAATATGAAATACATTTGCTTCCGTCCACCACATATGGTTCCGAAATGGCATCTGTTGGACAAGCATCGATACAACGAGTGCAAGTACCACAAAAATCAGTAATTGGTCCATCTGTATTTAGCTCCAAATCCACAATTAGTTCGGCTATAAAAAAGAAACTACCTATTTCTCTGTTTATCAAATTGGAGTGTTTGCCAATCCAGCCCAAACCCGATTTTTTTGCCCAAACTTTATCCATCACAGGAGCTGAATCAACAAAAACACGTCCATCTATTTCGCCAATTTGAACTTTAATTTCATTTAAAAATTGAAATAGTTTTTCTTTTATAACTATATGGTAGTCAATATTATAGGTATATTTTGAGATTATATAATCCGAATCAACTCCGATTTCTTTTTCTGGATAATAATTGAGCAAAAGCGAAATTACAGATTTAGCACCAGGTACCAATTTTGTAGGATCAAGTCGTTTGTCAAAATGGTTTGCCATGTAATCCATTTTGCCATGTTTAGATTGATTGAGCCATTTTTCTAAAAGGGGTGCTTCAGTTTCTAAAAAACCTGCTTTTGATATTCCACAAAAATCGAAGCCAAGTTTTTGGGCTATTTGTTTGACTAAAAAAGTATGTTTTTCTATTTTTTCGTTGTTCAAAATGGATTATATTTCAAAAACATCTTTCAACTCAATCACTAAACCAGGTAGTGTTTTTACTTCTATAATATCTTCTTCGGTATATTTTTTGAATAATACATACTTATTATTTTGTAAATGATATACATCCAACACTTTTTCATACGGATAAGCAATCCAATATTCACCAACTTTTGCTTCTTCGTATAATTGAAATTTTGTAACTAAATCATGCTTAGAATTTGAAAGCGATAAAATTTCTACAATCAAATCAGGTGGACCATTGCATCCTCTGTCATCCAAAAAATTATCATTACAAATGATACAAATATCAGGTTGCACTACTGTAATTGCTTCATTATCAGACATTACTCTTTTTAATCGTACATCAAATGGAGCATGATATACTTTACATTTTTTGTGTTTTAAAAAAACAGAAAATTCTCTAAATAAATTCCCACTCAAACTTTGATGAGACCGACTTGCTGCGGGACTCATTTTTAAAATAAATCCTTTGATTAACTCTACTCGCTCTTCAAACCACCAAGTAAGGTAATCGCTGTATGTGTATTGCTTGGATAAATCTAACTGCGAAATACTTGTAATTTGTTCCATATTTTGGCTTTCAATTATTCAAATATAGCTGTTTTTTCAAATTTTTATTTTGACTGTCTTAAAATATTGTTTGTATTTTTTCGGATTTTGAAAATAAAACCGTAAATATGCTTTGTTGAAATGCTAATATTCGCAAAAGATGAATCTCACAGAAAAAATCAAAGCCAAAATCAGAGAAGTTAAAGATTTTCCAAAAGATGGAATACAGTTTAAAGACATCACTCCTTTGCTCAAAGACCCCGTTTTGTGTGCAGATATTACTGATGAGTTGATGCATCAAACCATTAAATTAAAACCTGATGCCATAGCTTGTTTAGAAAGCAGAGGTTTTTGGTTTGGGATGTTGATAGCCCAACGACTTCAAATTCCGTTTATCCCTATTCGGAAATTGGGCAAACTACCATACGAAACCGACAAATACAGCTATTCGCTCGAATACGGAACTGCCACAATGGAGGTGCATACCGATGCATTCAAAAAAGGACAACGCATTTTGATTCACGATGATTTATTAGCTACAGGTGGCACTGCCTCAGCCGCAGCCGAACTGATAAAAATGCAAGGTGCTTCGGTTTGTGGATTTATATTTTTGATAGAACTGTCTTTTTTAAATGGCAAAGAAAACATCAAAAAATACTGTCCAGATGTGGTTTCATTAGTGGGTTATTAATTAAAATTTTGTTTTTAGAAATTGAATTACTTTCATGTTCCAACAATGGTTGTTTTCAAAAAAAACGCAATCCTATTTTTAGTTTTGAAAAATGTTATTTCCTTATTTTATATTTTGTTAAACAATTAATAAAATAATTTCGTATATTTGTATATCGAAAGATGCTTAAGCCGAATAAAAGATAAGATTGGACTGTATCCTCGACTGCTTTTGTTCGGTTTATTTTTTATCAGAAATGGTGTAAAACATGTTTTCTCCTGTCCTTCGCTCCATTATCAAAATATATGAGTTTTTGCCACAGATTTGTATTTCAAAATAATGAAATCCATTAATCTCAGCTCTTTCTTTGCTATCTTTTTTAAAGCCTATATATTTGCTGCCTTTTATTAATTCAACAATATTTAATACTGCATAATTTTTTTCATTGTATGCAAAATGAGGTTGATTTAAAGCCTCTTTTAATCCTTTTGTAGTAAAAAAAATATCTGATTTTAATTCTTTTCTGCTTACAGAAATTTTACCATCGACAAGGCTTTTTCTAGTCTTCTCTAATACGGATGTTCGTAATTCTTTATCTACAATTTCTTTCATTGGCGGCAAATTTACACTTTTTTCACATTCAAAATAGGCTGATTGAGCAACCATATTTGATTGAATAGATAAGTTCTATTGAAAAAATGTTAGCCAAAAGTAGTAATAGAAAAAGCCTCTCGATTTTTTTGAGAGGTACTTTGATAAAATTGATTTTTACGCTAGAATGACATTGTGTTTTTTACCGCTTCAAAGTTTTTAAATCAATATTTGGAGCTGCTTTTCGATAATTATCACGGTTTTAAATTATTTAAAAACTAGACTAATTTCATGTTCATAATGTAGTTATATTTCAAAAATACGCTTGATTTTTTTAGTTTTGAAAAATGTTTTTTGATTGTTTTGTAAGTTTTTATTTCATAATAAACGGGTATTCATCCGCTTTCTTTTTCATGAAAATAAACTTCGCCACTGATATTATAAGCCGTTCCTTTTTCCATTTCGCACTTTGGAAACCAATTCATGAAATATCTTCATCAGAAGTATTTAGACTTGCAAAATATTATTTATAAAATTCTACATAAAAATATATTGAAATGAGTTAGCAAAATATTTTTGATTCTTAAAAGCTATTTTCTAAAGCATCTAAAATTACTTGGCATGCAAAATCAATTTCGGTGTCTGAAATTATTAAAGGAGGTGCAATGCGCATGGCATTGTCGCAATGCAAAAACCAATCTGTAATTACACCGTTTTCAATACACTTATCAATTACTTTTTTGAGAAATACAAAGGATTCTAATTCTACGGCAAAAAACAAACCTTTATTACGAATAGCTTTAATTTTTGGATGCTTAAGTTTGCTTAAAAATAAATTTGCTTTTCGGTTTACATGCTATAATAGTTTGTAAAGTAGCCAAAGCTGCAGCACAACACACTGGATTGCCTCCAAAAGTAGTAATATGACCCAAAATAGGGTTTGTTTTTAAAACACTAAAAATTTCGTTGCTCGATATAAATGCTCCGATAGGCATGCCGCCTCCCATTCCTTTTGCCAAAAGTAAAATATCAGGAACTACATCAAAATGCTCGAATGCCCAAAGTTTGCCAGTGCGTCCAAATCCAACTTGAATTTCATCAAAAATAAGCAAACAACCTGTTTGGTTACATTTTTCTCTTAGCAATTTAAAATAGGTTTCGCAAGCAATATTTACACCAGCTTCTCCTTGCAAAGTTTCTATAATCACACATGCTGTTTGAATAGTTATTTTTTCTAAATCAGAAAAACTACCATAAGTAATATGCTCAATATCAGGCAATAATGGTCTAAAATTTTGTTTAAAATTTTCATTATCCATCAACGAAAGAGCACCATGCGTACTTCCATGATAAGCATTTTTGCAAGCAATTATTTGAGTTCTGCTAGTATAGCGTTTTGCTAATTTTAATGCGCCTTCAGTAGCTTCTGTTCCAGAATTTGTAAAATAACTTGTGTTGAGATTTTTTGGTAAATGTTTTGCCAAAAGTTCTGCCAACCTCACCTGTGGGCTATATACATATTCGCCATAAACCATCAAGTGCATAAAACTTGATGCCTGTTGCTGAACTGCTCTTACCACATTTGGATGGCAATGCCCCAAACCACTTACACCAATTCCAGAAATTAAATCTAAATATTTTTTATTGTTTGGACCATAAATCCAAACACCTTCGGCTTTTTCTACTTCTATCATCAAAGGAAAATCCGAAGTTTGAGCAACGTGTTGTAAAAATAATTGCCTATTATTTATATGATTTTCTGGCAATTACTTTTGATTTTTAGAAGCTGGTGCATTTGCTTTTGCTGCTGGTTGCATTTTTTTCTGTAAAAATTCTGCATTGTTTTTTGCTAAAACAAAATCCTGATTTAGTTTTAAGGCTTCGTCAAAACAAACTTTAGCAATAGCCATTTCGTTCAAATCCATTGCCAAAACACCTTTAATATTTAAAGCAGCAGCTTTCAGAAAAACTTTTTGCTGTTCGCCACGATTGCCGCCAACTCCAATTGCCATTTCTTTTTTATCAGCATCTGGTGAACTCAAAAGTTGATCAATCGAAGCATTACATTCTGCCATACGTTTCAAATCGTATTGCAAAGTTGCGATTTGATACAAATGAAAAATATTTTTCTGTATGGAATATAAATTTTCATAATCTATAAGTGCTTCTTTTGCCATACCAATACTTTGTTGGGCAATAGCTTTTACTTCTAACATACTTAAATTAGTTGGATTTTCGGCTAAAATATCTCTGGTTAATAAAATGGCTTGTTGTGGTTGTCCCAAATTAATATAGACTAAAGCCAAAGAATCTTTTAATGTTTTTTCGGAAGGTTTTAATGCAATCATTTCGTAAAGTGCAGATTTGGCAACTACCAAATCGCCAAATTTGAGCGCCTCTCTAAAAACTTTTTCTTTTATAGCATAGCCATTATCCGATTGTTGATTTGTAGGGGCTTGTGTCGGCTGGTTTTTTTGTGCAAAAACTAAAGTACTCGTTATAAATAAGGTTAAAATTGTTTTTTTCATTTTAAATATATTATGATAAATTAAAGTTAATTGTAAAATTTAATATTTTAAATAATTGTATTATTTCACTTCCCACTCTCTAGGTTTAAATGTTTTTTTATTGTTAGCAATTTTTATAGTTTCTCCGCTTGGTTTTATCACAAAAAGTCCGTTTGATTCGGCATATTTATCTACTCCGCTGCCTACAATCATGCCTGCAACACCAGCCAAAAGTATTTTGCCTTTCGAGTCTGGAAATGGAATTTCTTGAATCTTTTTCATTCGCTCCAAATGCAAATCTATATCATCTTTTTTGAGTGTATTTTTTACTTCTATCGCAACTATATATTTGGAGTTATAAATTAAAATATCGATTTCATACGCAAAGTTATTATCCTTA
>RDZG01000054.1 GCA_004293915.1 Bacteroidota bacterium
TTTGCGGTTTGATTCTGATAAAATCTCGATAATCATATCAGGCGGACCGTTGCAACCTCTTTCGTCCAACATATCGGGATTGCAAACAATCATAATATCAGGTTGAACTACCGTAATGGCATCTTTGTCGTCTTTTGTACGGGTTAATCTTACATCAAACGGAGCAAATCTAATTTGATATTTTTTCTTTTTTAATTTAGAACCGATTTCTAAATGCAAATTACCAATAATTTTTTGATGCCTATTAGTTGGAGCAGGCGACATTTTGCGAATATATCCCTTAACGAGTTCTACACGTTCGTCAAACCACCAAGCAAGGTAGTCAGCATAGGTATATTGTTTAGAAAAATCGAGTTGGTTAATGTCTGTTATCATGGTTTTGCCTAATAAAATATATCAGTTAAGTTAATTTGCAATCCTTCGATGGTTTTTACAGTAATTATTTCGTCTTCTATATAACGTTTATCAAGTTTGTATTTGCCGTTTTCGAGCAAATAAACTTCAATCATATCATCAGCAGGAAAAACCACCCAATATTCTGACACGCCAGCCTCTTCGTACAAATTATATTTGGTTACTAAGTCGTGTTTACGGTTAGATTCTGATAAAATTTCGATAATCATATCAGGTGGACCGTTGCAACCTCTTTCGTCCAACATATCGGGATTGCAAACAATCATAATATCGGGTTGAACCACCGTAATGGCATCTTTGTCATCGATTGTACGGGTTAATCTTACATCAAACGGAGCGTAAAATATTTGACATTTAGTCTTTCTAAGATGAGATGCAATTTCTAGATGCAAATTACTACCTATTTTTTGATGCCGTTTAGTAGGAGCAGGCGACATTTTGCGAATATATCCCTTAACGAGTTCTACACGTTCGTCAAACCACCAAGCAAGATAGTCAGCATAGGTATATTGTTTAGAAAAATCGAGTTGGTTGATATCTGTTATCATAGTTTTGCTTAATAAAATATATCAGTTAAATTAATTTGCAATCCTTCGATTGTTTTTACATTAATTATTTCGTCTTCTATATAGCGTTTGTCTAGTTTGTATTTGCCGTTTTCGAGCAAATAAACCTCAATCATATCATCAGCAGGAAAAACCACCCAATATTCTGACACGCCAGCCTCTTCGTACAAATTATATTTGGTAACCAAGTCGTGTTTGCGGTTAGATTCTGATAAAATTTCGATAATCATATCAGGCGGACCGTTGCAACCTCTTTCGTCCAACATATCGGGATCGCAAACAATCATAATATCGGGTTGAACTACCGTAATGGCATCTTTGTCATCGATTGTACGGGTTAATCTAACATCAAAAGGAGCGTAAAATATTTGACATTTTTTGTTTTTAAAATATGGAATCAATGCACCTAATAATTTTAATCCAATAGTTTGATGTCTTTTAGTTGGCGCAGGCGACATTTTGCGAATATATCCCTTAACGAGTTCTACACGTTCGTCAAACCACCAAGCAAGGTAGTCTGCATAAGAATATTGTTTAGAAAAATCGAGTTGGTTAATGTCTGTTATCATACATTTCGTGTATTAATTGTATGTTTATAAGCAAATATATAAATTCATCAGGTAAATAATTGCTTTTTTGTCTAATTTATAAAGCAAGAATCGAATATGAAATAAAACCTTATTTGTCTTTAAATCTAACGAATCAATCGTTTAAAGATGCGTGTAAGAACACACCATAAGGCATTTACTTACACGCAATTTATTGGGATTATAATTTGATCTCGAACTGAACTAAGTCAATAAAATCTTGTACACGTCTAGCAATTTGATTTTCTGATAAATTAATTAGCCTTTCGGTACCAAATTTTTCTACACAAAAACTAGCCATTGCCGAGCCATAGATAATGGCGTTTTTCATTGTTTCAAACGAAATGTCATCGTGATTCGCAATGTAGCCAATAAAACCACCTGCAAAGGTGTCGCCAGCTCCCGTTGGGTCAAAAACTTCTTCTAAAGGTAAAGCAGGGGCAAAAAACACTTTTTCTTGATTAAACAATAACGCTCCGTGTTCGCCTTTTTTGATAATCAAATATTTTGGACCCATAGCCAAAATCTTTTTTGCTGCTTTCACTAACGAATATTCTTTCGATAGTTGGCGAGCCTCCTCATCGTTTATTGTCAAAACATCAACCATTGATAAGGTTTCCATCAAATCATCATACGCAATATCCATCCAAAAATTCATGGTGTCCATCACAATTAGTTTTGGTCTCTTCCGCAATCTATTAATTACAGTAGATTGCACTTTTGGAGCTAGATTACCCAACATCAGGTATTTACAATCTTGATATGCCTCAGGAATTACAGGGTCGAACGTTCCCAATACATTTAATTCGGTTACGAGGGTATCTCTGCTGTTCATGTCGTTATGGTATTTGCCAGCCCAAAAGAACGACTTTTCGTTTTCTTTAATTTGCAAACCCAAAGTATCTACACCGTGCTGTTGTAGCAACATGATATCGGATTTTGGAAAGTCGCCACCTACAACCGCCACTAAATTTAGGGGCTTTTTGTAATATGAGGCAGATAATGAAATGTATGTTGCCGCACCGCCAATGATTTTGTCGGTTTTGCCAAACGGAGTTTCGATAGCATCAAAAGCTACCGAACCAATTACTAATAATGACATGTTTAAATAAGGTTTGTGAAAATATATGCAAGTTTACGAGTAGATTATTCAAAATACAAACATATATTTAAGACAGACTTTTAATTAATGCGTTTTCGATAAATATAAAACAAAATTATCTTTTACTGATTTGAAAATATGTAAAATGTATCATTTTTTTGAATATGATTTTCGTTTTGCAAATACATTTATTGTTGTAATATTGTCGAAACAATAGCAATATAATAATATGACTAAAATAGCATTAGTAGCTGGAGCAACGGGTTTGATTGGGAAACAATTAATGTATAAACTCTTAGAAGATAGCCATTTTGCCAAAGTATATATTCTTGTTAGAAAAGAATTAGCTATTAAACATCCCAAGTTAGAGCAAGTAATTACATCTTTTGATCATCTCGAAAAAATACATTTATCACAACCTATTACAGATGTGTTTTGTTGTTTGGGTACAACAATGAAAAAAGCAAAATCGCAAGCAGCATTTTATAAAGTTGATTTTACTTTTACCGTAGAAGTGGCAAAATTTGCCCAAAAATCGGGAGCCACAAACTGCATGTTGGTGTCTTCGGTTGGTGCCGATAGTATTTCATCGGTATATTATACGCGTGTAAAAGGCGAAGTGGAAGAAGCCATAAAAAACATCCAATTTGATGCTTTTCATGCCTTTAGACCTTCGATGCTCATGGGCAGTAGAGACGAATTTCGCTTTGGTGAAAAGCTCGGTATTGGAGTTGCTTTGCTGTTGCGTCCATTTATGTTTGGCCCGTTGGCAAAATACAAGCCCATTCATAGTGCGGTTGTTGCCAACAATATGCTTTTAGCAAGTTTGCAAGATAAAAAAGGAAACTTTGTGTATGAATACGCAGATTTTGAACCTAAAAATACATAATTAATAAATGAAAATTCAAGATATACGTACCGATTATAAATTAGCTTCGCTCGAAATCGAAAATGTGCAACCCAATCCTATCGAGCAGTTTAAAATTTGGTTTGAAGAAGCTATTAAGGATCAAGTTTTAGAGCCTAATGCCATGGTTTTGAGTACAGTAGATGCAAACCTTCAGCCACATGCTCGTGTGGTGCTTGTAAAAGATATTTCTGAATCAGGATTTACATTTTTTACTAATTATCAAAGCAATAAAGGACAAGAATTGAGCCAAAATTCAGCAGCTTGTCTTACCTTTTTCTATCCTCAAATGGAGCGACAAATTAGAATCGAAGGCAGTGTATCAAAAATTTCGAGAGAAGAATCTGATTTGTATTTTCAATCTCGACCTTTGGGCAGTAAAATTGGTGCTTGGGTATCGGAACAAAGTAAAAAAATAAATTCGAGAGCCGAACTCGAACAAAAACAAGCTGAACTCGAAAAACAATATTCCGAAAAGCCTATTCCTATTCCAGAATATTGGGGAGGCTATTTACTAAAACCCAATATGGTTGAGTTTTGGCAAGGTCGCTCTAGCCGCTTACACGACAGGATTTTATATGAATTAGACAGTAGTAAAAACTGGCAAATCAGCCGATTAAGTCCATAAAAATGCTAATTTAATAGTCTATTGTTGTAACAATTTTAAAGTTTCATTTGATTTAAAATTATTAAAATTGTGCCTTTTACTCCAATATTTTCTTTATTTTAGAAATCAATGCATCGTTAATTTTTTGATACGATTCAAAAGTCCAACCAGCCACATGTGGTGTTAAAAGCAATTTCGGGTTTGAAATCATGCGATTAAATAATTGTGATTGATTTTGTTTAAAATCTGCAATTTTTTCGTTTTCTAAAACATCTAAAGCTGCTCCTAATACTTTCCCCTCATCAATTTTATCTAACAATTCGTTGAGATTTATTACTGGTCCACGAGAAGTATTTACCAGCCAAATCTTTTTTTTGAATTTTTCTAAATAGTAAGCATCCACCAAATATTTTGTATGAAAAGTCAGCGGAATATGCAAACTCACAATGTCGGCTTGTTCATAAATTTCTGCCATTGTAGCTTCTTTTGCAAAACTATCGCCATGCAAGGTGTGATGAATATCAAACGCAAGTATCTCACAGTCAAAGGCTTTCATACGTTTTGCAAAAGCTTTGCCCGTATGTCCATAGCCAATAATGGCAACCGTTTTTCCTCCAATTTCGAATCCACGGTTTGCTTCTCGTTTCCATATTCCTTGCCTCACTTCATAGTCGGCACGATGCATATTATTCATCAATGCTAAAAGCATCCCAATAGCATGTTCGGCAACTGCATCACGATTTCCCTCAGGAGCATTAAGTAAAATAATATTTCGTTTTTTTACTTCTTCCTCCACAATTTGATCCAAACCAGCTCCAGCTCGAGCAATAAATTTCAATTTTGTGGCTTTGTTTAAAATGATTTCGTCAATAAATATTTTGCTCCTAACCACTAATCCATCATAATCTTGAATGCAATTTTGGACTTCTTTTTCAGTAATTTCAGGTTTGTAATCAACCTCCAATCCAACAGCCTCAAGTTCGGCTATTATAGATTGGTGCATATCGTCAATGATTAATATTTTTTTCAATTTGGGAGTTTTTAATAATTTTTGGCTGTATTTAAAACCAATAATAGTGCAAGTTTAAATATTTATATTCGATTGTTTTCAAATGTTTTTTTGTTTAAACATTTCTTTTTCCATGATTAATATCCAATATATTAATATGGGTATCAATTATTTCGAAAACTATAATATAAGTTTTATGATGTATAGCTTTTCTATAATTACCATTTTTATAAGGTATGCTATAAATAGGAAATTGAAATGGGTTTGAAATAATATATTGAATTTTTTCATAAATAGAATGAATGATTTTTTCACATCTAACAATTCCTTCAACATTGTAAAGATAAAATTCAATCTCCCATAAACTTTGTTCAAACTCAGGACTGATTTCGTAAGTAAATTGCATAGTTATTTATGAAATACTTCTTTTCTACGTTTTGCTAAGTTTTCTTTTAATTCCAATAAAGTCATTCCTTTACCTGCTAATAAAGAATTTCTCGATTGTTCAATTCTCCATGCCATATATTCGTCTGTAACTGGCAAGCCAGGTCCTGCCAAGTTCATTCGCTGAAAATTACCATCTTTGTCATACATATTGGGGTCGTACTCAATGGCTTTATTTTCTTTGGCTTCTATATCAGTGTGGCTATTTAAAAAATCTACAAAATCCTTTTCGCTTTTTGGGTCGGTAATCGAAACAGTATAAACAGGCATAATAAACGATAGTTTATCTCAAAAATAAAAAAATAATTCTTTATTTCATAATTTTGGATTTAAGTCTATAAAATAATTCTCAATTTATTTAGTTGTAATTCCAATATTTTGACTAATTATGTAGAAAAAATAGCATCAAAACGGATGAAAAAATACTTTTATATTGGGTTTCTGTTGATTTCTTGTCTTACTCAAGCCGATACGATTTTCTCTAAATCCATTTTTCTAAAAATTGATTCTGCTATACAAGTTGGAAATTATGAGCTTGCAAATCTGGAATACTCAAAATGTATAAACAGATACGAATCAAATTCAAAATCAAGTAGATTTTTTGATTTCAAACAAAAAAATGCCGAATGTTTATCTCGTTTAGGCAAAATAGAAGAAGCTGAAACCGAAATTAATCTATGTTTGAGCAACAAAATTACTCAAAATACAAAAATTGCAGCTCAAAACACAAAAGGATATATCGAACTCAAAAAAGGCAGAACCGACAATGCCATTGATTTATTTAAGGAAGCACTAAATTCATGTTCTGAAACTCAAAAAATATTGTCAGCAGAATGTTATAACAATTTAGGAATTGCTTATTGGACATCAGCAAACTACGAATTGGCTAAAGAACATTTGCACAAAACTTTAGTGATTTATCAAGAAAAGTTTGGCGAAAATAGTTTCAAAACCGCTTCAGTATACAACAATTTGGGATTGATTTTGAGTAGTACAGAGCCTCAAAATGCCTTAGAAAATTATAACAAAGCATTACTTATTTATCAAAAACTATTTCCAAATGCTAATCACCCTGCTTTGGCAATTGCATACACCAATAAAGGTGTGATATATAAAAACAAAGCCGAAAATAATTTGGCATTAGATAATTTTGAAAATGCTTTGCGAATAAACACTGCCATTTATGGCGAAAACCATCCAACTGTTGCCTTTGTTAAAACCAATATTGCACAAGTTTTTTTACAGCGTGGCAGCACTGCTAAAGCAATAGATAATTTAGTTGCAGCACAAACTATTTATCAAAAAACCTATGGAAACAAGCATCCTGAAATTGCAAACATCGAAAATATTTTGGGTAATATTTCACTCAAAGATGGAAAATTTAAAGATGCTTTGGCACATTATCAAAAAGCACTGATTGCCAATTCGGCTAGTTTCGAAAATCAAGATTGGAAAACTAACCCACAATCGCAAACAGCATACAACAAAATGCTTATGCTCAATACCTTAGATCAAAAAGCTAAAACCATTGAGGCATATCATTTTAGTAAATCACTCAAAAAAAAGGAGTTGGTTCAGGCTGCTTTTATATATCGCATTTGCGATACCTTGATAAATTCTATTCGCCAATCGCTCATCGCCAAAGCCGATAAAATTGCATTAGGAGCCGAAGCTTCAAATGTTTACGAACATGCCATTTCGGTAAATCTATCGCTTGCGGATGTAAGTCTTTTTAAACAAAAATATTGGGAAGAAGCCTTTTATTTCAATGAAAAATCAAAAGCCGCTGTGCTTTTAGAATCCATTTCCGATGCCAATGCAAAACAATTTTCGGGTGTACCCGATTCGCTCATCCAGTACGAAAAAAATATGCAAGCCACCATTAGTTTTATTTCGCAACAATTAGCTCAAAAACCCGATGCTAAACAAGAAAAAACATTAAGAGATAAATTGTTTGTTACCAATCGATTATACGAAAAATTTACCCAAAATTTAAACCAAAATTATCCTGAATATTATAATCTAAAATTTTCGCAATCGATTACAAATTCTAGTGAATTGGCAAAAATAATGGCTAAAAATGTGGCACTTTGCAGCTTTTTTGTTGGCGAAGAAACTCAAAAAATATATTGTTTTTATGTTAATAATAATGGCTTAAAAGTGTATTCTGCTCCCATTACATTTGAAATCGAAAAACAAGTAACAGCCCTCCGAAATGGAATTAAATATAACCTTCCAGATACCTTTAATGAATTTGCTTTCAAGTTATATAAACAATTATTTCCATTTAAAGTATCACAATCGGTTGATAATTTGGTAATTATTCCGGATGGCAAACTTGGTACGATTCCTTTTGAATCGCTTTTAACAAAAAAATACAATTCGGACTCTTATATTAATGCTCCATTTCTTTTGCAAAACAGTTCGGTTAGTTATGCCTATTCTGCCACTTTATATAGAGATGCCAATAAAATAAATTTGCCTTACATGAGTAAAATGGCTCTTATTTGTGCACCAGTGATGTTTTATTCCAAACAAAATTTGCTGCCATTGCCCGCTACTGAAAACGAGTGTATGGATATTCGCAAATTGTTGATGCTCAATAAGTTTGATACCCGAACTTTTGTTGGAAAACAAGCCAAAGAGTCGGTTATGAAAACCAATAAATTAACCGATTATCGTTACATTCACTTAGCTACTCATGGCTCTGTAAACGAAAATCATCCCGAACTTTCGCAAATTTTTTTGAATCCAGATTCGACAGCCACAAAAGAAGATGGCAATTTATTTTCGTGGGAAATATACGGCTTAAAGCTTAATGCTCAAATGGTTACACTTTCGGCATGCCAAACAGGATTGGGTAAAGTGAGCAAAGGCGAAGGTATAATTGGACTTTCGAGAGCCTTGCTTTTTGCTGGTGCTCAAAATGTGGTGGTTTCGTTGTGGACAGTTTCTGATGCTTCAACCTCTAAATTAATGGTCGATTTTTATCAATCTTTAACAAGCCCCAACCAAACTCTAACTGCCTCGTTGCGAAAATCAAAATTAGAATTACTAAAAGATCCTATTTATTCTAATCCATACTATTGGGCTCCATTTATTTTAATTGGTAAATAAAATAATAGATAACTGATTTTTACCTTTTGATACAAAAATAAATAACAAAAAAATAATACCACCACAAAACCAGGGCTTCCGCATTTAAAATAACTAAAGTGTAACTATTGATTTTATTTTATAATTATTATAAAAATATGCTTGCGAAGCAAGTCCCTCCCTTTGGATTCTGCGTCTTAGTAGCAGAAATTGGATTTAGGGTGGGGCTTTATTAATCAATAGTTTTAAATGCGGAAGCCCTGACCCCAAAACTCCCATAGAGGAGTTTTAAAGCCCTTTCCCCATTGGATTCTGCGAAATCGTAGCAGAATGATTTTTAGATTAGGATAGTGGTTTAATTTGAATCAGAGTTTTTGTAAACAAAGTTTTTTGAACAATCCTAATTTTTTATAACACAATCTATTTTTTACAAGTAATTATTGAAATAGTACAATTTTATTATTTTTCTATGGTTTTTAAAACCCACTTTTAAATCAATTCTTTATTTTATTTTGAGTTGTAGTTTTTTATTTTTTTATTTTTTTTATAAATCTAACTTATTGGTAATCAATAATTAAGTTAGTTTTAGTATTCCTATTATGCTTTTTTTATTACTTATTTCGATATTTTATTAGCATAATTCAATTTCTAGCTTTTACTTTGCATCATGTTTAACTAAATAAAACACTTATTAAATTATGTTTACTATCAAAAAAACAATTCTATCTATTGCAGCTGTTGCGTCATCTGTAATTCTTTTATCTTCTTGTGGAAGCTCTGAAATCGTAAATCCAAACTTAGCTTCTGAAATTGGAACAGCTAAAGTATCGGGTAAATTTAAAGTTAATACAAACTTCACTAATGATGAGGTTACTATTACAGGTTTGAGCGTTGAAACTGTTTCTGGAACTACTACAGGTTTAGGAAGCGGTATTTTAATTACTTCAGATACTGAAGCTAAATTTGATAATGTTTTCCCTGCAGGTAAAGTTACATTTACAGTAACTTACAAACAAAACGCTGTTAATCCAGTTACTAGTTCTAATCCAGCTTCTAACCTTTCAAAAGCTATTACTGTAACTGTTAATACAGACGGTACTTATTCTTTTGAAGTTCCAGCTTCTGGTAAAGGTACTCCTATTACAATTACTGCCGTTAAGTATGAAGATGATTTTACATACTATAGAAACACCAATGTAGCGGGTAGCAAAGCTAAAGTTATTATAAAACAAATGTATAGTACATCTTTAACTTTAATTGATAATCAAATCACTGTTTATCCAGGATCTGTTGTATTGCCAACGCAAACTTATAAATCTGAATATGAATTAGATTAATTAAGGGTTTTCCTTGATAAATGATTTTAAAAAAACCTTTAATTATAAAAAATTTAATGAAAAAATTAATCGCAATATCTTTTGCCGTTGTAGCGTTTGCTGCTTCCGCACAAGACACAGTTTCAACCGAAGGTCTGAAACAAAATTTTGATAAATTCAAATCTAAAAGAGGCGTAACTATTTTTCCTGAAAAAGGAGAGTGGGCTTTGGGTATATCTGCTAATCCTATTTTGCAATATGTAGGTAATGCTTTCAGTGGTGCAACTTCTACAAATCAAGCTCCAACTGTTGTATCTCCAACTTTTGCTCAAAACCTAAGCGGTGGACAAGGTAACTCTATTTATTTGAAATACATGAAAACAGAATCTACTGCTTATAGAATGAGAGTAGCTTTCAATGTATCTTCAAACAAAACAGGTACTCCCGTTATCCTTGCTAACAATGGTACACAAGGTATTGTTCCTTCTTATGGTGAAAACACTATAACATCTGGACAAACTTCTGTAATGTTAGGTTTAGGTATGGAAAAACGTAGAGGTAAAGATCGTGTAAAAGGTGTTTATGGTGCAGAAGGTCTTTTAGGCTTTAGCACTTCTAAAACTAATTACCGTTATGCTGAACCATTAGATAATGCAACAGTGTTTCCTAATGGCAGACCACAATCTGTGTTTAGCGGTAATTCAATATTTGCTGGTGTTCGTGGTTTTGTAGGTGTAGAATATTTCTTTGCTCCAAAAATTTCTATAGGTGGCGAAGTAGGTTACACTGCTGGTATTTCACTTACTGGTAGAGGCACTCAAACTAATTTGTATTTTGATGCTGCTAATCCTGGTGCTCCAGTTGAGGGTACTATCCGTACAAATACTTATGTTGGTTATGTTGGTTTAGGTGTTGATTCTTTCAATGCTTCTGTAAACTTACATTTCTATTTCTAAAATAGTCTTTTATAAAAAAAATGGAGCTTCATGCTCCATTTTTTTTATAAAATTTATGAAAAACACACTAAAATTCACAAAAAATAGTAAAACTAACACAGTTCGTTTCGCATAGAAATGTTAAAAAATATTAATTTATATAACTAAATAAAATGAAAAAATATCTTCTTCCCATAATATCACTATTTAGTTTGGTTTCCTTACTAGGTTTTTCTCGTCCAGGTTCACAAGAACTTAGGATTAACAATATTTATGGCAATAATTTAGACTACAGTATTACCGGTAATTTTATAGTTCTAAATATTGCTTCGCCATCAAATTATACTTCGTATGTTCTCACTGTTTATCCATCTGTAACAGCAGGTGTAGAAATAACTCTTTCTTCTGGCGAAGTACTCTATCAAGGTGGAAATCCTAAACGTGTAGTTTATGATTATTCTTCAAATCCTGATATTATTCTTACACATACCGAAAGTGGTGTAAACCGCAGATACAAAACGCTTTTTACAAATTTCACTAATCCAACCTTAGGTACAGCAAATGAAATTATAGAACCTAGAGTAAATAGTTTTAATTTATATACTTCTTCGTTATCAGGTTCGGTTGGTAACTGCCAAGTTAAAAACCTTAATATCTTTTGTAAATATCAATATACCACAGCAATTGGTGGAAATTTGGCTTTAGCAGCTAATGTAAATGATATTGTTTCTACAATTACATCTACTGATTTTAATATTATCAGAAACGGCTCTTCATCACAGTATTATACACCAACTACTGTAAATGTAAATATGCCAAAAACGTTTACAGTTACGGGCACAAATGGTGTATCTCGTAAATACAATTTGTATGTAGATACCATTGTTTCGGATCCTAAGAGTTCTGCAAAAAAAATAATTCAAATTTATGATGACACTTACAATAATATGTCAGAAGTTATACAAGACCAAAGCAATTTATATATGCGTATTTCTACAAATGGAATCAGTGTAAGAGAAATTTATCATTCTAATTACCTAGGCTTAACCATAAATGGTATAGCACTCAGCACTATAAATGCCTACTTTGGCTATTCTCAACCAATTAGTGGTTCTCCTATTGCTATTGCTAGTGGTATGAATTATCCTGTGATAGCCAAAGCAGAAGATGGTTCAATTGCAAATTACACACTTTATGTACTTGCTCCATTGGGAACGATTGTAAGTGATATGACATACAATGCCGATTTTAATGGTCTAGATTTTGAATATGATAGAAAAAAAGTTGGCAACACCTATTTTATTGGTGTAGATTCTAGTACGTATGAAACATTGTCTGATTATTCGGCTCGTATTTATAGTAGTAATCTAGCCAAAGTTTATGTGGATGGCGAATTATTTACTCGTCAAAATTTAGATTGGACTCAACCGCATAGTGTAACCATAAAATCGTTTGATAATAAAAAAGAAAATACTTTTACGATTAAAGTAATGCAAATTTCTACAACATCTGCACAAGATAATGGTGTTCCGTTTGTGCCGATAGTTGAAGTAGATAAAGACTTACCTATTGTTAATGGTGCTTACATTAGTAGTAATCCGCTTGACAATGGATATTATTATGCTGTGCAAAATGGCAATGAATTTAAAATTGAAGTGCCTAGGAATTACAATTTAGAAAATCTTTACTTAGATGTGTATGGAAATTATAATGTTCAAATTGGCGAGCTTGCTTCTGGTGGTGGCCGTTTTAATTTAGCAAACCCAATTACGCTTTATGCATACAACAATCAAGGACTCAGAAAAGAATATACTTTGGTGGTAGAAAAAACATTGCCTCCGATTCCTGCTTATATGCCATCTACTTCCACAGGATTTGCAAATGATTACATAGTATATAATGGTAATTTTTTATACAATTTTGATAAGTACTCTTGGGCTGGTAATAGAGGATTTACAGTTTCAGGTAATAATATATTATTGCCAGAACTAGCTAATATTACAGATATTAGTAATGTGTCAATTTATTTCTATCAAGTTGGTTCATTTGTTAATAGTTTTTCTATACCTGGTAAAGCATTTAATGCTGGTGAAACAATTAGATTAGACCTTACAACACCAAAAGTTGTTAAAGTTTTTGCAGAAGCAGGTAATGTTGCATATTATACTATTACGGGTTTTGTACCCCCATTGTCTAGTGTTGTAGGCATAAACTATTTTAGAAACTTTGCTTTTCATAAAGTAATGCAAGATGTCGATAATCCTGCTATCACACATTTGTTTTTAAATGAGGGATATTCGGTTTCTAATGCACCTATATATTATGGTTTATTTGGTAAAAATGCTAAAATAAAGTTTAATGGAGAGTTTATACCAACAAATAATAGCAGTTACCGTGCGTTTAATGCCACATCACCAATTGTATTTACCTTAATTGCAGAAAATGGCAGTACTGTTACAAGTAGAGTAATTGTGCATCCGTATGACGAAGCCGATTTAGACCCTGTTTCGCCACCATCACTAAGTTCGGATGCTCGTGTATCTCGTTTGTCTATTACTAATACGACTGTTTATTATTACAATCAACCAAGTAATTCTAATGGCTATTTTGCAAATGATGTGATTTATATTCGTTTGGATAAAAATTACACCAGCAAACGCTTTGCTGCAGATTTTGATTTCTTTTCAAATTCTAATGATGTAACAGTATATGTAAACGATGTGTTGCAATTTAATGGATCATCTGTTCAAGATTTTACAGAGCCTGTTACTTTCAAAATTGTTGCTCAAAATGGTACTACAAAATATTATACGGTAGTGGTTGCAGAGCAAGGTGTGCCTTTCAAATTGATTGCAAATACATTGACTGGTGTGTCAGAAACATTAACAAAACAAACTTCTGCTGAGGTTGTACTGTATCCAAATCCAATTGCTGGTGGCGATGAGCTTTCGGTTTCTACTGGCTTAGCTGTAGCAAATGCAATTGAAATTTATTCATTGGTAGGTTCGTTACAAAAATCTATTAAACCTATTTCAAATGTATCAACGATTAATACTTATGGATTGGCAAAAGGAGTTTATTTAGCTAAAATCAAATGGGCTGATTTGTCGTCAAAAACCATTCGTTTTGTGATAGATTAATCATTTGCAAAATTTGTAAAACAAAAAAGCCTCGAAATTTTCGAGGCTTTTTTGTTTTATGGTTAGCCCAATTAACTACAAAATACTCAAAAAACAAAGTTTTTGAGTATCGTTCCTTAGGAATTGGGTTTTGAAAAAATATTTGTATTTACTATTAAAATGTAGCTACACAGACCAATCAATTGTTTTAAATCAAATGTTGTATTTTTTGCAAATCTTCGGGGCTATCGATGCCAAAAGTTTCTACATTGGTTTCAATTAAATTGATTTTAAAACCGTTTTCGAGCCAACGCAGCTGTTCTAGCGATTCGGCTTTTTCGAGTTTTGATGGTTGTAGTTTTGTTATGGCTTCCAGAATTTGGGTTTTGTAGGCATACAAACCAATATGTTTGTAAAAATCGTGATTTAATAGCCAATTTTTATTCTCTACTCCTCTCAAAAACGGTATAGGATGTCGGCTAAAATAAATGGCTTCTTGGTTAATGTTTTTGATAACTTTGGGTGTGTTGGTACTGAAAAGCTGGTCTTCGCTAGTTATTTTTTTGTATAATGTAGCAATTTGTGTGTTTTCGTTTAGGCTTTGAGCAAGTGCATCAATTTGTTGCGGATTTATGAAAGGTTCATCTCCTTGAACATTAATCACAAAATCATAGTTGCTTTGGAGTTTTGAAACCACTTCTTGGCATCGGTCGGTGCCGCTTTGGTGAGTTTCAGAAGTCATTATTGCCTTTCCTCCAAATGAAATTACATGCTCAAAAATTTGTTGATTATCGGTAGCTACAATTACATCAGCAATCAATTTTGATTTCAAAGTTTGCTCATATACCCGCTGAATCATCGTTTTTTGACCTATTTTTACCAAAGGTTTGCCAGGGAATCTGGTAGATGCAAATCGAGCAGGTATAATTCCAAGTATTTTCATTTTAAATCTTTTTTTTAAAATTAACCAATTAGTTTAAAATAGGCTTTTTTGGACTGTATTAATTTTATGAAATAGTAAAATACCCCCTGATATATTATAAAAATAGTAATTATTTACCATTGATTTGTTACAAAAAATGTGTGTTGAAAAATAAATTCTAACTTTCGTTGTCTAAAAACCCAACTTTTTTGCTTTAAAATAGTTATTCAAAAAGCAGGCATACTATATTACAAAGTACTATTTTTGTATTGCAAATTTTATAGTGATAATTTCCATATTTACAACTGAGAATAGTATTTTTAATTCTTTTTTAATAACATTGCATGTATGATAAATATTTCGCAAGAATCTATAAGTAAAGACATTGATATCGAACGACTTTATGCCATAAAGCTCGTAAATGTTGGTTCTAAAAAAAATACAATAGTACGTTGGTTAGCAGGAATTTTTTTAAGTTTTATCTTAGCAATGTTTTTACCTTGGCAACAAAATATTGATGGAAATGGCATTGTAACAGCCTTAAATCCATCTGAACGACCACAAACAATTCAAACATTGATTGCTGGAAAAATTGAAAAATGGTATGTGCCTGAAGGTAAATTAGTTAATAAAGGCGATACTATTTTGACAATTACTGAGATTAAAGATAAATTTCTTGACCCGCAAATGATAGACAGAATGGAGAAACAATTGCTTGCAAAAGAATCGTCTATTTTATCAAAAAAAGAAAAAGTAAAAGCACTTGAAAATCAAATCAGAGCATTGAGGCAAGGTTTAACGCTAGGTGTTTCAAAAGCAATAAATAAAATTGAACAATCTCGTTTGTATGTTTCGATAGATAGTGTAGAATTAATTGCTGCAAAAGCCGATAATGACATTTCAAAAAATCAAATGGATAGGCAACAAAAATTGTTTGATCAAGGATTGGTATCGCTTACATTGCTAGAACAACGAAATTTGAAATTTCAACAGACCAATGCCAAATATATGTCGGCTAATAGTAAATTTTCGGCATCGCAAGCGGGTTTGCAATCATCTGAAATTGAGCTTAATAGTGTAAAAGCAGAGTATTTAGACAAAATATCAAAAGCAGAAAGTGATCGCGAAAATACTTTGGCAGATGTTTTTGATTCAGAATCAATGTTGTTTAAGACACGAATTGATTTATCGAATATGCAATTGCGAAATAATTTATATGTGATTAGAGCTCCACAAGATGGATATGTGGTAAAAGCTATTAAACAAGGTTTGGGAGAAACAGTGAAAGAAGGCGAAGAAATTGCAACAATAATGCCCTCAAAAAGTAGTTTGGCGGTGGAATTATACATCAAACCTGTTGATTTACCATTAATAGAAAAAGGCACAAAAGTACGAGTACAGTTTGATGGTTGGCCCGCAATTGTGTTTGCCGGTTGGCCCGGAGCTTCGGCTGGTACATACGGTGGTGTGGTGCAAGTGGTTGATTATGTGAACTCTACAAACGGAAAGTTTAGGCTTTTGGTAAGTCCAGATCCTGAAGAACAGGCTTGGCCCGATCAAATAAGGATTGGGACTGGCGTGATGGGATGGGCAATGCTAAAAAATGTGATGGTAGGGTACGAAGTTTGGCGACAGTTCAATGGTTTTCCGCCTGATTTCACTAAAAAAATACCTAAAAAATATAAATCTACCAGTAAATCTTCAAAAGATGCAGATGAAGATGATAAATAGCTTACGTTTTTTACTTTTTAGTTTGATAGTATTTTTTGCATCGGCTTTTGGACAAGATTCGATTCGGTTTGATATTGATGTTTATTTTGGTATGATTTTGAAAAATCATCCGATTATTAAACAAGCAAAATTGCTTGACGATTTAGCACAAAGAGAAGTACAACAGGCTAGGGGAGAGGGCTTTGACCCAAAAATCCAATCAAATTATGATGTAAAAACATTTAGCGAAAAACGCTATTTTGAATATTGGCAAAATCAATTAAAACTCCCTACTTGGTTTGGTGCAGAATTCAAACTTGGATACGACAAAACAGGCGGAACGCTTATCAACCCAGACCGAACCATGCCAACTAATGGCATGACTTATTTTGGTGTAAGCGTGCCAATTGGACAGGGTTTATTTATGGATCAACGAAGGGCAAATTTAAGAATTGCTCAAAATTTAAGAGAAATGAATAAAGCTGAGAGAAATAAAGTGGTTATAAAAATTCTTTATGAAGCATCTAAAAGTTATTGGGAGTGGTATGCACGATATTTTCGATACCAAAAACTAGAGGAAGGCTATCAATTAGCAATGAATAGGTATAAATTTGTAAAAAGTAGAATTCAATATGGCGAAGAAGCTGGAATTGATTCTACAGAAGCTGTAATTTTGCTTCAAAACAGGTTTGTGGTTTATAAAACTGCTGAAATGGAGTTTCAAAACAGTTTTATAGATTTAAACTTACATATTTGGGACGATAACGAACAAGGTTTTGAATTAAATCTAAATTTAAGACCAACAGCATATAAAAATGCGGTTGATATTGAACGAATTAGTATTAACCAATTTATTGAGAAAGCTAAAATAAATCATCCCGAAATCTTGAAAATTAATGCAAAACTTAAACAATTATCCATCGAAAGGCGATTGGCAAATGAGAATTTGAAACCAACGTTAAATTTAAACTATAATTTTTTGACTTATGGATTGAATATGCCCATAAATGGCGATGTTAATTTTTTAAAAAATAATTATAAAGCTGGTTTCGATTTTGTTTTTCCTGTTTTTTTGAGAAAAGAACGTGCAAAACAACAATTAAATAAAATCAAAATCAATCAAACCGAATTTGAGTTGAGTTTTTTGAATCGTTCGATTTTAAATGAAATCAATAAATTTTATAATGAACTTACTAATATTCAAGGTTTACTTTTGGTACAAGAAAAATTGGTTAGAGATTATGTAGTACTTAGAGATGGTGAATATGAAAAGTTTTATAATGGAGAAAGTTCATTATTTTTAGTAAACACACGTGAGTCGAATTTGATTGAATCACAAATAAAATTAGTGGAAATGCAATCAAAATACGAAAAAGCAAAAGCTGGATTGTATTGGTCGTCAGGTAGTTATCAGTTAAAAGAATAAAAAACAACGCATGAACATCACCTTGATAAATAGCTTAGTTGAAAAATACTGTGAGCTTTCTGGGCATAAACTGAATCATTTTAGCTTTCATTCTGACAAAGGTAGATATGAAAGTAAAAATGAAGCTTCGTTACAAAGTTTTTTTGACGAAGTTTATGATGCTGGAAATTATGCGAGCATTATTTTTACTAATAATGGTATAAATCTGTTGTCGTTCAATAATTTGATTTCAGATTTAACTTATCCAATCGTAGTTTTACTCAAAAAAGATATCATTTATCCTGCAATTTTATATAAAGAAAATAGGAAATTATACAAAATTACATTCGGAGATGAAAGAATTTTTAGTAGTGAACATGTTGAAATTGAGCAAATTATAGAAGACTTGCATACCTATGGAAGCTTAAAAGAGCGTTTTGATTTTAAATACGACCGAGGAGATAAAATATCGAACGATAAATCGCTTAACGATATTTTTTTTATGACTGGAATCCCAGTTGAAATGCCAACTAAAGACAACGATGGACATTTGGTGCATCTTTCGCCATTTCAACGTTTGCTAAAACTGCTCACAACAGAGCGAAAAGAAATTCGATATATTTACTTTTTTGCGGTACTTGTTGGAATAGTGAATTTGGCTTTACCGCTTGGTATTCAGTCGATTGTAACCCTGATTTCGGGTGGAACTATGATGAGTTCTATGATCGTGCTAACATTAATTATTGTGGGAGCGACTGCATTTTCTGGGTATTTACAAATTTTGCAACTTTCGTTTGTTGAGGTTTTGCAACAACGTGTTTTTGCCAAAGCTGCCTACGAGTTTAGTTTTAGGATTCCCAAAATAAAACTCGAAGCCATTAGTAAAGAATATGGTCCAGAACTTGT
The DNA here is from genome assembly GCA_004293915.1 of Bacteroidota bacterium. Lineage (GTDB taxonomy): Bacteria > Bacteroidota > Bacteroidia > Cytophagales > UBA9547 > REAG01. Next base: position 19,046 of record RDZG01000054.1, read on the forward strand.
AAATCGCTTTTTTGATGTTTTGAATATTCAAAAATCGCTTCCAAAATTTTTGATAGATATCACAGCAGCCGTATTGCAGATATTTTTCGGTTTGGTTTTGCTTTCGTTTTATCATCCAATTTTTATATTTTTTGGAATAGTTTTGATAGCTTTAATTTTAGTAATTATCAGGCTTACAGGAAAAAAAGGACTTGATTCGAGCATAAAAGAAAGTAAGTTTAAATATAAAGTTGCTTATTGGCTCGAAGAATTGGCTCGAAATGCAAACACTTTCAAATTGGCAGGTTTCACTAATTTAACAATTGATAAAACAGATAAATATTTATATAACTATCTGATAGCGAGGCAAAAACATTTTAAAGTTTTAAAATCGCAATACATTTCTATTGTTATTTTTAAAACATTTATTACTGCTGCTCTTTTGATTATGGGTGGATTATTGGTTTTTCAAAATCAAATAAATATTGGACAATTTATTGCAGCCGAATTAATTATTGTGTTGATAATCACCGCTGTAGAAAAATTAATTGCCACACTCGATGTGATTTATGATTTGCTAACAGCTTTAGATAAAGTGGGACATGTTACAGATTTGCCATTGGAAAGTTCGCAAGGTTTAAGTCTAGATGTAATTCCTGATGCTCAAAATTTTACTATAGAGTTTAAAGATTTAAGTTACGCTTATGCTGGCTCTACTAAAAAAGTGTTACATGATGTTAGTTTTACATTAAGTGCAGGCGAAAAAATTTGTATAGCGGGTCAAAATAGTGTTGGAAAAACAACTTTAATTAAAATAATTACAGGTTTGTACTACGATTATGAAGGTACATTTAGTTTCAATAATATTCCGTTGAAAGACATTAATATTTTTGGATATAGGGATATGATTGGCGAAAATATTTCGCATGCTGAGATTTTTGAAGGTACAATTGAAGAAAATATTACGGTTGGCAAAAAAGGAATTTCTTTAGAAAATCTGATGTGGGCAATCGAAAAAGTGGGACTTTCTGAGTTTTTGAAATCGCAGCCCGAAGGCTTGCGTACACAGATGGTGGCTGGAGGAAATGATTTGGCAAGTAATATTCGTCAGAAATTTATTTTGGCTCGAAGTCTTGCCGAAAAACCTCAACTTTTGGTAATGGACGATGAGTTTTTCACCGCTCCTGACGAAAAAAGACAAATTTTAGATGTACTTTTTAATAAAGATAGCGATTGGTCTTTGGTTTTGGTAACAAACGACCCCGTGTTGCACATGAAAGCCGACAAAGTTGTGTTTCTCCAAAAAGACAAAAAAGCCGAAGTTGGTAAGTTTACAGTAATGAAATCAAACAAAGAATATTTTAAACTGATTGATGAGGTGTATTAGAAATATCCTTCAAATACACCAAACTTTCTATCATTAAATCTTCGTCTATCTCGTGAATTTCTATGCCTTTGCCAAGTTTTTCTAACAATGTAATGGTAAGTTTTCCGCCAAGATGTTCTCTAAATTCTTGTAAACCTTTAAGTAAAACATAAGAATTGTCTTTGTTTTTTGCCATTAAATGAGCATTATACAACTCAAAACCAAGAGTTTTTAAAACATTTAAGATTCTATTCAATTCTTCTAAACTCAACATTTTTGATTTGTAAGAATAAATGCTGTCTAATGCAATACCAATGGCAACAGCTTCGCCATGTCTGATTTCAAAATTAGATAAATGTTCAAGTTTGTGTGCAGCCCAATGTCCAAAATCCAAAGGTCGAGCCGAACCTTGTTCAAATGCATCGCCAGAAGCAATATGCTCCAAATGCAATTTTGCACATTTGTAAATAAGTTGCAACATTGGTTCTAATTGCCTATTAGCCAATTGATTTGCATTTTTTTCTATTTCTTCGAAAAAAGAAATGTCTTTTATTAATCCAACTTTTACTGCTTCTGCTGTTCCTGCTCGCCAATCTCGAATTGACAAGGTTTTCAAAAAACTGCTATCGTTGATTACTGCAAAAGGTGGCGAAAATGTGCCTGTAAAATTCTTTTTTCCGTATGCGTTTATACTATTTTTTACCCCAATAGCTGCATCGTTTTGTGCCAAAACTGTAGTCGGGATTCGTATTAATCGTATGCCACGGTGAGCAATTGTGGCAGCAAAACCAATTGCATCTAGTGCCGAACCACCTCCAATACCTAAAATATACGAATGTCTATCAATTCCAAATTGATTTACAGCATCTGTTATTTTAGTAATAGTTTCTGCATCGTTTTTGGCTTCTTCTCCACTTTTAGTTTCTAAAAACGTACACTTTATTACTAATTTTAAATCAAAATAGCGAGTGATTTCTTTTTGTAATTCTGGATATAATCTATTGATATTCTGCTCAATAACAACTAAAATCTTTGGAATAGGATGATTTGATTTTATGATATTTGCTAAACTTTCGTTTGAAATAGAAAAAATTTGTTCCGAAAAAATTACTGGATATTGATAACTAATCTTAAATTGTTGGATAATTGTTTGCATTTGCAAAAATGTTTATGCAAAATTATTCAAAATGTTGGTAAATGAATTTAATCAGTTAAATAATAAATTGGGGAGCAATGCAAAATGTTCATTGAGTTTATAGCAGAAGATTTTTTATTTTTTGTTCTATAATTGTTAGATAAGAATCTTGAAATTTTATCTTCTAATTATAAAATGATTTGCGCTTGCTATTTTGGAATCAAAGAAAGCCATTTATTTAATTTTATAAATTTGTTTTTGTATAGGGATTAGTTGATGAAATAAATTTTTAACTTTTAAAAGGGCTAAATTTAGTTAAATAAAGCTATTCTTAAAAATAAAGTATTTTTTTATGTAACATTTACATGTTTTTGAATTATGAACTGTAAAATAGAAAAATATTCTCGAAAAGAATGAATATTAATACTTTAACATCTGTTGAAATTGAAAATGAGGTAAAAGATATTTTATCTGCACAAGAGAATATTGCCCATTTTGAAGTTTTATATGAGAGGTATTTTTCAAAAATTTATTTGTTCATTTATCATAAAATCAATGAAAAAGAAACAAGTGCAGATATTACTGCCAATGTATTTTTGAAAGCTATAGAAAATATTCAAAACTATAAACCACAAGGATTGCCATTTTCAGCTTGGTTATACCGAATTGCTACCAATGAAGTGTTTCAGTTTTTTAAAAAGAGCAAAAATCAACGATTTATCTTGATAGATGAGCATTTTATTGATACGATGATAGAAGAATCTAAATTATTAGAATTAGAAGAAATATATACACAATTAGAAAAACTTATAACAACGCTTGATTACGAAGAAGTGGATTTGATTGAATTAAGATTTAAAGAAAAAAAATCTTTTAAAGAGATAGCTTTTATAAAAAATAAGTCTGAAACAGCCTGTAGAACACAAATTTGGCGCATTTTAGAAAAACTTAGAATCCTATTAAAATAGATTATGAAAAAATATAACATAAAATTAGTAAATAATATGGAAGAGATTTCAGATAGCGAACTAAAAAGTTTTAAAAACTTTGATTTTTTGCTCGAAAAGTATCAGCAAAAAAAGAAGAAAAAACAACAACATACTATTTTTTATTCTTCGTTGATAGTATTGATGGCTTTGGGAATTGTGATTTATTTTTTTACTCGTGGTTCTACTCCTAATTTAACAAAACCAGTTAGTGCGATTAAGCATACTGAATCGAATAATGATTTGACACTAAAAACAAAATCAGTAAACTCAAAAAATATTTTAGATACGCTATTGAAAATAAATGAAGTAAAAAAATCTATTAAGGTAAAAAATAGTATTAAAAAAACTTCGCCTTTGCCTCAAAATAATCAGTTATACTCAGATGCTGTTCCTAAAGATGGATTTGAAAATCTATTTGAATTTTTTAAAAACGAAATGCATTATCCTGAAAATTCCAAAAAGAACAATATTTCTGGTACTGTAATATTAGAGTTTTATATAAATAATGATGGTAATGCTACCCAAATTAGTGTGCTACAAGGCATAAATGACGAACTAAACAATGAAGCTATTAGGCTTTTAAAAGTTATGCCAACTTGGAAACCAGCACAGTATAATCAAAAAAAAATAACTACCAGAGTTGTATTACCATTTGAATTTAAAATTAACTAAAAATGAAACCAATTTGCTTGAATCTTCTGCTATTGAATTTTAGTTTGATTTTTGGTCAGACTTTTAATAATACTAAAATTTATTTTACAAATCATACCTATTCAGGTTTATGTGTAGGAGAGTTTAATAATCAGACTAATAGCACTCTTGCCCATGATTTGGTAATGTTCGAGAATATAAAAAGTGATACTAGTGTGATACTTTTTCATCAAAATCCACTTTTGGGTAATAGTGCTAAAAAGGAAATTTTTTATAATAAACCAATTTTAAAAATTGTTACTTCCGATGTTAACAATGATAATAAACTCGATTTATTAATATTTAACAAGGTAAATAATAGCATAAATTTGGATATAATGACTCAAGATACAGGTCTTACTTTTTTATTACACTATCAAATTTTTGATTTCAAAACGCTACCTCATATTGCCATTGCAGACTTTACAAGAGATGGCTATAATGATGTTTTTTTTAGTTCTGGAATAAACAATAGTCTGTTTTGTTCTTTTCTGATACAAAACAAAAATGGGTTTAGTATTGTCCAAACTGACATTAACGAATTGCCCATCAATGTCAATTTGCAAGCTTTTGACTATGATAAAAACGGTAGAGTAAACTTATTTATTCCAGATGCTTCAAATGGATTGATTTCTTATGAATATGACAAAGGTAAATTTGTTGCAGACAATGAACTTAATAAATTAATCAAAAACTTCGAAGGGCAGCAAATTGAATATGGATTTATAAATCAAGATAGCTATTTTGATGTAGTTATTTCAGGATTGAACATAAATTCTCAAAAATTTGAAACCCGATTTTATCTAAATAACAAAGATTCTATTCATAGTTTAATAGACCCAATCGTATTAGAAGATAAATTGATGAAAAATTTGTTGATCAATAATTTTGATTCGTTATCAAACGCAAATTTATTAATAAAATATCAACAAAATAGTAATAATAACATCGTATATAAAACGCAAGAATTACAAATTGATTTTAGTAATAAAAATGCCATATTAGGAATTATACAAAATGAATCTATTTTTGAAGGATTTTTTGATATTGGCGACATAAACGGAGATGGAGTAGTTGATGCTATTGATCTAAACTTTGGTGAAGTTAATATTTATTTCATTGCTTCAAATGCTACAAATATAACCCAAAAGCCAATTTTTGATGAAACTTTAGATTTGAAACAAACAATATATGTTTTTAAAAATAATTCCTTTATTTCTTGGATCAATGGTCAAGATAAATTTTATAATACTAAACAAATTACCTATGAAACATTACTAAGTAGTGCAAATTTATGCACAAATACAGGTATTATTAAAACACCAGAAGTGAATGTTGCAAACAATTTTAAACTAACAGGAAAATATGGTAGCAATGGTAGTATAAATAAACAAGAGATAAATGATTTTACAGAAATTAAATCTTATAATGTTTTTGGTGTTAATACTAACCGAAATGTTGGCAAACAGCTTTTTAAAAACATTGATTGTACAAAACAAATAAAATATATCTATTTAGTATTTACTGCAAGTGGTGCAGGCTCAGGAGGTGGTGGAACAGTAGGAGGCGTAAATGCTTCAGAATTTGAAATAAAACAATTTGATACAGTTGTTTGCAAAAATGTTCCTTTTAGATATTATTTACCTGAATCTCAAAATTATATTGTAAACAGTGCAAGAAGAGGTTTTCTTGAAAACAAGGGATATTTTGAATTATTGCCAACCAATAATGTAAACGACACCCTCGTTTTTATTAACCAAATAGAAATAGAAAAAAGTTTTGCATTAAATGTAATTTTTGGAAAAGACACTATTCCAACTTCGATTCCTTTAGAAACAACTGTTTGTAAAAATGCCACACTAGAACTAAAATTTGAAAAAAACTTTGATGTTTTGGTTTACAAAGGAATAAAACAGCCAGACTCAATTGCTAATCAAAGTGCTTTTTATTTCAAAATAAATACAGAAGGCTATTACATAGCAAAAGGATTTGACCAAAATAAATGCTTGGCACAAAGAGGCACTAAGGTCAGTTTCGACAACTCTGTTCAAAAAGATAGATTTCTAGACTCGTTTAAAGTTTGTAAAAACACTGAATTAAAACTTTCAATGCCTGATTCTACTAAAGATATTCAATGGTTTGTTAATGATACACTTGTTTCAAATTTTAAAACAATCACAGTGTCAGGAGCAGTAAATTTTAATAAAAAATACCACGCTATTGCCAATTCCAATAAAGTGTGTTATTTAAAATATAATCTAGCAATTTCTAATAAAAACCCAGCTATAATTGTTAGTACACCATTAGATACTTCGATTTGTTTTAATGATAAATTTGATTTTTATATACCTGCAAAATCTGTACTTAACCACTGGATTTACGATTCAAGTCTCGCTAAATTTAACTTTAAACTTTCAAAAAATTATCTTAGAATAGATTCTATTTCCAAAAATTTTATGATTGGAGCAAATATAGAAACAGAAAAACATTGCCAATTGATTTACCAAAAACAGATAAACAAAATAGATAGTGTAAACATTATTTCATGGACTGATACATCAGTTATCAAACAACAAAACATACTTGTATTACCAAATTTTTCTCAAGATTTCACTTGGACGAGCAATGCAGGAATTTCTTACGGTCCAACTTTTTCTTTTTCAAATGATTTAGGTTTATATAGTTTTTCAGTAACCGGAAAAGTAAATGGATGTTTTAATACCGATTATTTCAGAATTAGAGTAACACATCCTAATTATAGTTCACTTTTTTTTATACCATCTTTATTTACACCAAATTCTGATGGGAATAATGAAAAGTTTAAACTTTATGGAGAAGGTGTGAAAGAACTAAAATTTGTACTCAATGATAGAAATGGCAATCAAGTATTTACAACCTTTGATGCTAGATTATTAGATACTTGGGATGGCACTTCAGGTGGGATTTTACAACCAGAAGGAGTATATTTTTGGTCTTTAGATGGGCAATTTATTGATGGTACCGATTTGTCTACAAAAAATAAGAAAAATGGTTTTTTAAAATTAATTAGATAATACATGAGAAAGCTAGCTATATCTATTTTGATGGCTTTAAGTGTAGAATCTTTTGCCCAAGACTTTCATTTTGTGCTTTATAATTTAGAACCTCTTGCCGTAAATCCTGCAAGTATAGGAATAAACAAACAAATGAAATTTGTATTTCATCATCGAAATCAGATGATTTTGCCAGGCGTAAATTATTATACTAATAGTTTTACTTTTAGCACTCCTCTTTCTGATAAAAAAAATACTTTTTCTGTAGCAGCCAATATTATCGATGATAGATTTCAAGCTACCAGAAATTTACAGAATTTTTATGCAAAGTTTGCTTTGGCTTATAAATTTACAATTGCAGAAAATAAAACACTTTCTTTTGGTATACAGGGCAATTATGTAAATGCTAGGTATGATTTATCTCAAGAATCGACAGGAAGCCAGTATGTTGCACAGCAAGGATATAATCCCAATATTCCAAATGGAGAACTTAGCCAAATTTTTTCTCAAAATTATTTCACTGTTAAGCCTGGTTTACAATTCACAAAATATACTATTAATAAATTGCCACAATATTTTATAGGATTTAGTGCAAACTTGCCATTGTCAAGACCCGAATCAATTGATGATGAAAAAAAAGAAATATTACCCACTTATTGTTTCAATGGTGGTGTAACTGTTTTTCGTTCAGATTTGGTTGATATTTCACCTCAAGCATTGTTGTCATATCATGCTGGTAAAATATTAGCAACATCAGGAGTTGTTTTTTCTAAAAAATTTCCTCTACAAAATGAATCAAAACTAAATCTTAATATGGGATTGTGGATAAGTACTCCCAAAAATATAGCCGCAAGTCTAGAATTAGACTATAAAAATTATGGCATTGCATTGGGATATAGACAGAGTTTAGATGATCAAAGTATATCTCCCGGAAATATTTTAGAATTGGCAGTTACATATGCTCCTACTATTAAGTTTGGTAAAAAACAATCCAAAAAAATAAAAAAACAAGAAAAATTAAAAATTGTACCCAAGTATAGATATGCTTTGATATTGAAACCACGCATGCCATACATTAAAACCGAAAAGCCCATCTTAAGCTACTCTTTCATGCCAAAAAAATCATTAGATACAATTGCTTACTCCAAAAGTTATATAAAAATTGATACAAATTCAAAACTAGACTCAGTCATAATAAGCGACACATCAAACGTATTTGATATAGACTCAAGTATTATTTTCAAAGAACAATTACTAGTAAAAAAACTAGGAGAACCTGTAAAATACGACAAAGGCTCTCATTTGCTCCCCATTAAATATTACGAATTGTTAGATGAACTGGTAATGCTTTTAAAAATAGACGATAGAAGTAAAATCTTAGTGATAGGGCATACTGATAATACAGGTACAGATGAAATAAATATGAAAATATCAGCTCAAAGGGCAAAAGACATAAAAAAATATTTGGTTGCTAAAGGTATAGATGAAAATAGAATTTCAGACATAGGACTTGGGTCGAAAAAGCCAAGTTTTGCAGAAAATACGGAAGAGTCTAGAGCAAAAAACAGAAGAGCTGAAATTGTAATCTATAGATAAATTTTAAATGTTTTTTTGAAAAAACGCTTATTTTTAATACTTTCGTAGTTATGCAGCCAATCAAAATACATAAACACGCTTCGGATCCCTATTGGCAAATGCTTAAAGATGGTGCCGAAATGACGGTTAAAGAACGGTATGAATCATTTTTCTTAATGCAAAAAAGATTGAGAGCAATCATTGGCAAACCACTACAAAAAAACAGAAGTATAATAATTAAGTCTATAGATGGATTTGGAGGATAATGATTTCTTGGATTTTGCTAAAAATGCAGAAAATTTTGGATTAAAATATATTATAATTGGCGGCTTTGCTATGTATCTCAATGGAATAAAGCGAAATACAGAAGATGTGGATATTTGGCTAGAACCAACAAATGAAAATAAAGAAAAGTTAATTGAGGTTTTTATAAAATTAGGATATAATCAATCTGATTTGCATGAAATTTCAGCACATGATTTTACCACTTACTTTGTGTTTTCTGCTTTAGGATATTTAGATTTTCTTACCCAAATTCACCCAAATTTAGATTTTAAATTTTGTTTTGAGCAAAGCCAAATACATGAATTAAGTAATCAATCGATTTGTCGTTTTTTGCATATTAATCAATTGCGAGAAAGTAAAATTTTGGCTCGTAGAGATTTAGATTATAGAGATGTGATTTTGATAGATGATTATTTAAAGCAAAATCCAAATGGCTAAAGGCGAAGATTTATTTAGTTCAACACTTTTTGCGGATTTAATCATTCCTCGACCTTTTCCTAATTTATTTACGTATCGAATTCCATCAGAACTAACAAGCAAAATTCAGGTTGGATTTCGGGTTGTGGTTCCGTTTGGAAAAGGTGCAGGCAATGTGCTTACAGCTTTAGTTGTCAAAATTCATCATTCGCCACCTCAAAAGTACGAAGCCAAATCTGTACTTGAAGTTTTGGACGAACAAGCATCGGTAAATGCCATACAAATTCAGTTTATGAACTGGATATCAGCATATTATATGTGTCATATTGGCGAAGTTTTGCAAGCAGCTTTGCCTTCGGGATTAAAAATTAGTTCAGAAATGCGTGTGCAAATCAATCCGCAACTTTATTTACTCGAAAAAGATGAAAAATGGCTCAAGTTTATTGCTTTTACAGAAAATGAATCTTTCCTGATTAGTGAATTAAAGGCAAGAGAAACAATGAGTTATGTGGAAGTTGCATCGCTCTTAACAACCAAAAATCCATATAAAATCATTCATTCTTTAGTTCGCAAAGAAGCTGTATTGATTTTTGATGAAATAAAAGAAAAATACAAACCTAAAATCATTAAAAAAGTACGCTTTTCAGAAAAATATTTACATGATAAATCAGCTTTTGAATACCTTTTAAACCAACTCGAGAAACAACCTAAACGCTTAGAAATTATTTTAGAATGTATTAATCGGATAAAACCATTTTCTGAGCTATCCAATATTAAAAACGAAGCTGGAATAGATAAATCAGAATTAACAGCACTTTTTTCTTCTACGGCATTAAATACCTTGATTTCTACACATGTTTTAGAAGAATTTTCTATCATTCAATCAAGAATTGATGAGTTTTCGTCTACTCATGTTTTTGATAAAATGCACGAATTATCGGCTGCACAACAAAAATCTTATAATGAAATTGTAAATCATTTTGAAAAAACAGATACAGTTTTGTTGCATGGAATCACAGGAAGTGGCAAAACAGAAGTGTATATTAAACTCATTCACAATGTGTTAGAGCAAGGAAGTCAGGTTTTGTTTTTGCTTCCCGAAATAGCACTTACAACACAAATTGTGCTGCGTTTAAAACGTGTTTTTGGAAATAGGCTTGGTGTTTATCACAGCAAATATTCTGATAACGAACGTGTTGAAGTTTGGAAAGGAATTCAAAATGGTAAAATTGATATTGTAGTTGGTGTTCGTTCTTCTATTTTTTTGCCATTTGATAATTTAGGATTAATTATTATTGACGAAGAACACGAACAATCTTACAAACAACACGACCCAGCTCCACGCTATCATGCACGCGATGCAGCTTTGGTTTTGGCAAAATTACATCATGCCAAAACATTATTAGGTTCTGCAACTCCCGCCATAGAATCTTACTATAATACCCAAACAGAAAAATGGGCTTTGGTCAATCTTTCGGAACGTTTTTCTGATGCAAAAATGCCTCAATTTCAGCTAGTTGATGTTAAAAAAGATAAGCTTTCTATTGATAATTTTTCGCCTGAATTATTGACAGGAATAAAAAAAGCTTTGGATAAAAAAGAACAAGTAATATTATTTCAAAATCGTAGAGGATATTCGCCATATATCAGTTGTCAAGCTTGTGGATTTGTGCCTGAATGTAAGAGTTGTAATGTAAGTTTGACTTTTCATTTATACCGCAATCAGCTTACATGTCATTATTGCGGACATCACGAAAAAACTCCAAAAGTTTGTGTGGCTTGCGGTAGTTCTAATTTTAAAACGGTAGGTTTTGGAACAGAAAAACTTGAAGAAGATGCTCAATTACACTTGCCAACTGCACGGATTCAACGAATGGATTTGGATACTACTCGTACAAAATTTGGGTATCAAAAAATTATAAATGCAGTTGAAAACGAAGAAATTGACATTTTAGTTGGCACGCAAATGGTTACCAAAGGGCTTGATTTTGAGAAAGTTAGCTTGGTTGGAGTTTTTGATGTTGACAGAATGATACATTTTCCAGATTTTAGATCAAACGAACGTGTGTTTAATTTGCTTACCCAAGTTGCGGGTAGGGCAGGGAGGAAACATACCGAAGGCAATGTGATTATACAAACTGCTCAACCAACGCATCCTATTTTTTTGAAAGTGATTCAAAATGATTATTTTGGTTTGTATTCAGAGGAAATCATAGAAAGAGAAAAATTTAATTATCCGCCATTTAGTAGGATTATTAAAATTGTAATAAAAGATAAAGACAGTATTTTGGCAGATGAAGCAGCACATAAATTGGCAGAACTTTTGCGAACTACACTCGGTTCAAAACGTATTTTGGGTCCAGAACCACCATTGATTGATAAAATTAGAGATTTTTATTTGAGAGAGATTTTTATTAAAATAGAAAAAGCTGGTGTTGATATTAAAAAATGCAAAACTTTAATAATCAATCAATTAGATCTGATTAGAGAAGATAAAAAGTTTAAAAATACAATCTTGCAATTAGATGTGGATGTGATATAATTATAAAAATAAAACCGAAGTAATTTTATTCTACTTCGGTTTTTATATCATAATAAGAACAATTATTTTGAAGTTTTAGCTTTTGAAGCAGCCTTTGGCTTTTCTTCTTTAGCATCAGCAGTTTTAGTTTTTGCAGCTGCTTTTGGTTTTTCAGCTTTTGGGGCATCAACTTTAGCTTCTTCTGCTTTTGGTTCTTTTGCTTTTTTATCTGCTTCTGGTTCTATTTCAGAAAAAACCTCAGGACAATTTGCAGACAAAACGCCATACCAAGTTGCTAGTTTTTTAATATCTGATAAATATACTCTTTCAGAATCATAGTCTGGAATAGCTTTTTTCATAAAAGCTCTCAACTCTGTATCCGAACTTTTCGAACTTATATCGAGCTTTCCAGCAAAAAGTTTGTGTACATTTTGCATCACTTTTTCGAGTGGTACGTTATTTTCCGAAGTAGTTGTATAAATCGAAATATCTTTCAAAATAGACACTTTGCTATTTGAGTTGATAATCATTTTTTGTTTTAAAGAGTCTATACTCTCTAAAATAACTCCTGAACGTGTTGGTTTTAATATTTGAAACAAACCAGGTCTACCTGTTACGGCAGCAATGTCTTTAAATTCCATTAAAATTAATTTTAGACAAAACTACTATTTCGATTTGATATAATCAAAATTTAATTAGCATGTCGATTGTTTAAGTGTAAATATTATTAAAACTAGTTGTAAAATACTAAAATTCAGCGTTTTGTGGTGTTCTTGGAAAAGGAATGACATCTCTTATATTACTCATTCCAGTTACAAAAAGCATCAATCTTTCAAAACCTAAACCAAAACCAGCATGTGGTGCTGTGCCAAATTTGCGGGTATCTAAATACCACCAAAGCTCTTTTTCGTTCATTTTTAGTTCTCTAACTCGATTCAAAAGTTTTTCATAACTTTCTTCTCGTTGCGAACCGCCAATGATTTCGCCAATACCCGGAAAAAGCACATCCATTGCTCTAACAGTTTTGCCATCAGCATCTTGTTTCATGTAAAAAGCCTTGATCTCTTTCGGATAATTGGTAAGTATTACTGGTTTTTTAAAATGTTTTTCGACCAAATAGCGTTCATGTTCCGATTGCAAATCTGTTCCCCATTCTACTTTATACTCAAATTTATGACCCGATTGTTTCAATATTTCTACACCTTCGGTGTATGTAAGTCTGATAAAATTATTATCAACCACAAAATTTAATTTTTGAATCAATTCTTTGTCATATAAATTATTCAAAAATTCTAAATCATCTTTGCAGTTTTCTAGGGCATATTTTACTAAATATTTCAAAAATTCTTCTGCCAAATTCATGTTATCTTCCAACTCGTTGAAAGCAACTTCGGGTTCGATCATCCAAAATTCTGCTAAATGGCGGGATGTATTTGAGTTTTCAGCCCTAAAAGTTGGACCAAAAGTATAAACTTCGCCAAGCGCCATTGCCGCTAGTTCGCCATTTAATTGTCCAGAAACAGTCAAACTTGTTTCTTTTCCAAAAAAATCTTTTGAAAAATCTACTTGTCCATCAGCCACAGGGATTTTTTTCAAATCCATAGTTGTTACTCTAAACATTTCGCCTGCTCCTTCGCAATCTGCACCCGTTATAATTGGTGTGTGTACATAAACAAATCCTTTATCATTAAAAAATTTATGTACGGCAAATGCCATAGCATGACGCATCCGTAAAATTGCTCCAAAAGTGTTAGTGCGAGGTCTTAAATGTGCAATTTCTCTTAAAAACTCTAGGCTATGTCCTTTTTTTTGCAAAGGGAAAGTTTCTGGATCAGCAGTTCCGTATATTTCTATTGTTTTTGCCTGAATCTCAACTGATTGTCCTTTTCCTTGCGATTGCACAAGCGAGCCAGTGATACAAACACAAGCACCCGTTTGAACATCTTTTAGATAATCTTCTGGAAAATTTGGTGTATCAACAACTGCTTGAATATTATGAATAATTGAGCCATCGTTGATAGCCAAAAAAGCCACATTTTTGCTATCTCTTTTTGAACGTACCCAGCCTTTGATGCACACCAAAGAGCCATATTCGGTAGAGTTTAATATATCTTTTATTTTTTTGCGTAACACAATTTAATTATGAATTATGAATTATGAATTATGAATTATGAATTATGAATTATGAATTATGAATATTTTTTAAATAATTTTTGTTCAAATAGCTTATATTTTTAACAATTAACAATTAACAATTAACAATTATCAATTAAATAGGTTTTCTTCTATTATTGTTGTTATTGTTATTTCTTGGATTGTTATTATTTCGATTTCTATTATTGTTAAAACGATTGTTGTTGTTTGCTCGTTTTTCAATAAATTCTCCATTTTGAGGTGCAGCTGGTCTGCGATCTTTTGAAGATAAATCGAGTAAATTATTTTCTTTAACTTTCTCAATATCAAAAGTTAATTTTCCTTTTGTTAGTCGTTCGAGTTGGTCTTTTATGACATAATCTTCTACAATATCTTTGCTGTATTGTAAATAAAAATTTTTCATCAACCGACCCAAATATATGGTTGCTTGTTCTTTTTCTTCGGCATTTGTCATTGCCATAATTTGATCTGCAAGCAGCTCTACATTTTTCCCATAATGTTTAAAATACGGTGTGCGAGTGCCATAAGCCAATTTTTCTGGTTTTTTTGTAAGTACCGATGCATCGGGTTTTGGAAACGGGCTATCTACATCTAATTTGAAATCTGACATGATAAAAATATCGTCCCAACTCCTTTGGCTTGTTCACTTCTTCTGGTTCTGTCTTCGACTTGTAGCAGATTTTCTACCATAGTCTGAACATTTCTTCCGTATTCGCGAAGTACGATGTGTTGTCTTACTGTATTGTATTGCAATTTCATAATATTATGTTGCAAAGTTAATGTTAAAATACTTTATCTTTTAAAAAAAAGGATATTTTATTCGTTTGTAATGGTGTTTTTTCCGAAAATCATCATACAAACTCCTAAAAGTACAAAATCCTTAAAAATAAA
The DNA here is from genome assembly GCA_004293915.1 of Bacteroidota bacterium. Classification (GTDB taxonomy): domain Bacteria; phylum Bacteroidota; class Bacteroidia; order Cytophagales; family UBA9547; genus REAG01. The sequence continues at coordinate 34,080 of RDZG01000054.1, forward strand.
AAATTCGGTTACCCACATGCCATCAACTTGCTTAAACATTCCGGGTGTGGTAAACAAAAAACTAACCACAACCACGAACAAAACAACAGAAGGAATAGCCAATATTTTTTGGTATTTTGGTATAAATAAAGCTAAAATCATCCCAATTGCAGAAAGTATTTCGATAGTTCCAATAATATTTGAAACGGTTTGTAAAGTCCAAGTTTTCAACATCCAACTCATGGCAAAATGGTTTGAAACTAACCATTGAATGCTATTTGCTTCAGTGGGGGTATACTTAAATAGTCCCAACCAAAACAAAGTAAGAGCTGTGAAAGCCACAGAAATATAATAGCCTATTTTATACATCATAAATAAAATGAATTATTTCTCAAAGTAAAACAAATCTTTTCTAATAAAGACGCTATGTTTTATGTTTTATTTTTAAGTTTTCTATTTGTTCAATAGTAAGTCCAGTATCTTCTGCAATCTCTAAAATAGGTCTTCCTCTTTTTAATAGTTTAATTGCAAATTCAAGATCTCTTTCAGAAACTGCTTTTTTTAAGGCAAAACTAATTCTACCTCTGTCGTCTTGCTCTCTAATAAAAACTTTATCATAAGCCTCAAGTTCTTCGGGTGTCCAATTGTGTTTATCGGCATCCTCGTATGCAAATTTTAGCCCTTTATCAATAATATTTTCAGGAATAACATCTAAATTTTCTACATTTTTAATAAAATAAACCCACTGGTCAATAATTGATTTTAGCTCGTTTGATTGTTTATTAAATTTAGGGAGTTCAATAAAATTAAATGAAATATCTTGTATAAAATGCTCTCCGGTTTCAGAATCTTTTACGATGTGACGATTTATGAAATTTTTATTTTCAGTAGCCACAAAGTCTAGAATTCCAATAAAGAAAGTAGGCATTAAATTTGTATAATCATCACCACGACTAATTTGTGAAGAATAACTTTTAGAAGCATAATAAAGTACGCGTTTGTGAAATCCATCCATCATAGCTATTTGCATTTCTATAATATATGTTTTCCCGCTTTTGTCTTTTGCTTTTACATCAATGATTGTAACTTTTCCGCCACGTAATTCTGGTAGTTGGTAAGGTGTTAAAATAGTAACTTCTATAATTTTGTTTTCCAATTCTAGGCATAAAACAGCATTAATAAACGAAATCAAAACTTCAGTCCTGTATTGGTTTCCGAATATTTTACGAAAAGCTACATCGTTTTTTACATCTACAAATTTCATTACACAAATTTACGACAAAAACATTGAGTATTACAAATGAATACACTCTCCGTATGCTTGCTCTGTGGCTTCCATAATTGCCTCACTCATAGTAGGATGCGGATGCACTGCTTTCATAATTTCATGTGCTGTTGTTTCTAATTTTCGTGCCACTACCACTTCGGCAATCATTTCTGTAACGTTTGAGCCTATCATGTGTGCACCTAAAAATTCGCCATATTTTGCATCAAAAATTACTTTTACAAAACCTTCTTTCACACCTCCAGCGCTTGCTTTTCCTGATGCTGAAAAAGGAAATTTACCAACTTTAATATCATAACCTGCTTCTTTGGCTGCTTTTTCTGTCAAACCTACCGAAGCGATTTCTGGGACACAATAAGTACAACCAGGAATATTACCATAGTTTAACGGTTCTGGATGATGTCCTGCAATTTTTTCTACACAGATAATCCCTTCTGCCGAAGCCACATGTGCCAACGCAGGACCTTTTACGATATCGCCAATAGCATATACATTAGGAATATTAGTTCTATAAAAATCATCGACCAAAACTTTACCTTTATCGTGTTTCACACCTGCTTCTTCAAGACCAATACCTTCCAAATTAGTAACCACGCCAGCTGCCGAAAGCACCACATCGCACTCAATAGTAATGTTTCCAGTCGGGGTTTTTACATTTACTTTGCAACCTGCACCTTTGGTATCTACACTTTCAACCGAAGAGTTGGTATATATATCTAAACCTTTCTTTTTGTATTGTTTTTCGAGTTCTTTCGACACATCTTCGTCTTCTACTGGCACAATGCGAGGCATAAATTCCACAATAGTAACTTTCGTCCCCATAGTAGCATATACATAGGCAAACTCAACCCCAATGGCTCCTGAACCAACTACAACCATTGATTTTGGTTGTTTGCTTAACGACATAGCTTTGCGGTATTCGATAATTTTTTCGCCATCAATTTTGATATTTGGCAATTCTCTTGCCCTGCCTCCTGTTGCTAAAATAATATGTTTGGCTTCATGAATCGTTTTTTTTCCATCTTTTGAAGTAACTTCAACTTTTTTATCTCTTGTTAATTTTCCAAAGCCATCAATAACATCAATTTTGTTTTTTTTCATCAAAAACTGAACTCCTTTGCTCATGCCATCGGCAACCCCACGGCTACGTTTGATAACTGCCTCAAAATCAGCTTTATGTTCTTTTACGGTAATGCCATAATCGGCAGCGTGTTGGATATATTCATACACTTGTGCCGATTTTAAAAGTGCTTTTGTTGGGATACAACCCCAATTTAAACATATCCCTCCTAAATTTTCTTTTTCAACAATTGCAGTTTTAAGTCCCAATTGAGAAGCACGAATAGCCGCTACATATCCACCTGGACCAGAACCAATTATAATAATATCGTATGCCATAAATTTGATGTATTTTTTCTAAAATCGAACAAAAATAATAGAATTAGCTTTAAAATATGCAGAAGCACTTGAAAAATTGATAACATTTTGAAAAAAATCATTTTTAAGACTTATAAAATAGTATTACATGAATTTTAAGACCCAAATACATTTATAATTGCCTAAAAATTAATAAACCACTGAAGATTTAATTGCTGATTTGAAATTAAGGAAAAATTTTATAAATTTCATCTCTTTTTGCAACTCTTAAAATATAAACACATTCGTTTGTGATTTTAATACCCAATCTATATTTCCCTATTCTAACTCTGAAATAATTTTCATAGCCAATCATTTTTTTAATATCTAAACTGGAAATATTGTTTTCTTGCTCGATTTTGTCAATTACTTCTACAAGTTCGTTTTGGGTAACTTGATTTATTTTTTTCAAGTCTTTATAAAACTTTCTTGAAATTTCAATTTTCATTTTTTTCGCATCGATTGAAGTAGGTTTTCTTTTTCTTGCGTGGATAAATAGCCTTCATTTTCAGCTTCTTCCATCATTTTACCAAGCGTAAAGTCCTCCAAATTTTTCAATACCACAACTTGAGCATTTAAAGCTTCTAATACTTTTTTTGCTTGTATCGAAGCAGCTTTATTTTTGGTTTTAACTATAAATGTTTCCATAATAATTCTATTCTAATTCAAAATTAGTTATTTTAAAATGATTTAATAAAATTTATTTGTTAGCAATAAAGCAAATTATGTGTTCTTCCATTTGCTAAAGTTACAGGTCTTTTTTAAATTTGGATAAAATGTAGAAGATTTGACAAAATAACATCTATTAGCAAACTTCATATTATTTCTAAACCTACAGCATCTATTTAAGATTATATTATAACAAAAAAATAAGATTTCAAACAGGCTTTTGGTGCTTTTGAAACCAATAAATCTGCTAAAGAAATTATTTTAGAAATCCGTAATAATATAGTTACAAGTTATACTTATAAATAGTATTACATAAATTTTAAGACCCAAATACATTTATAATTGTTTAATAATTAATAAACTACAGAAGCAGGAATATTTGGATGTTCAGGATTGGCTATTACAATTTGTTTTGCTGGATGTACTAAAATATCCATATCTTCCATCGGGATTGCTCCAAGCAAACATTGATTTCCAAGTACCATTGCACCCGAAAAACTAACTCTACCGTTCCAATCAATTTTTATAGGACCAACATAAGGCAAATTATGCGTACTTCCATTTGCTAAAGTTACAGGTCTTTTTTCAAATTCTTCAAGTTGCAATTGAATACATTGTGTTTCAGTAATGCAAAGATGCAATGCACCAGTATCAACTAAACAATCAACCTCGATTGGTTCTAAATTTGATATTCTAGGATTTGATAATTTGATTTTTGTTTTTACAATACCCATAATTTAAGAATGAAAATGAATTACTTCCATTACTGGATTTTACCTTTTTTAGTCTAACTTTTTTATTAATTGGCTACAATTCTATTTAGTGTTTTTACAAATATAATTGATATTAAGTAATTGTTAGTATGAGTAAAGATAGGTTGAGAAAAAATTATCTTAACTCATTCTGCATCAACCCATTGCCCGTGTTCTTTGATGAGTTCGATAAGTTCGTCTAAAGCATTTTCGGCTGGTACAGATTTTTTGATTACATCCTTTCCTTTGTAAAGTGCAATTCGGTCTTTTCCAACGCCAACATAGCCAAAATCGGCATCTGCCATTTCGCCAGGTCCGTTTACGATGCAACCCATAATGCCAATTTTTAAACCTTTCAAGTGGTCGGTTCGTTTGCGAATCATGGCTGTAGTTTCTTGCAAATCAAACAATGTTCTGCCACAACTTGGGCAAGAAATATATTCAGTTTTACTCATACGTGTGCGAGCCGCTTGCAAAATTCCAAAAGCTGTTTGGTTTATTAATTGATAGTCGCTGGGAGCCGAAATCATTATGCCATCTCCAAATCCATCAATAAGCAAACCACCACAATCCGAAGCTGCATCTAAGCTAAAAGTCTGTAAATCAATGTTTTCATATTTTCTTGTTATTACTACTGGGTGCGAAATTTTATTTTCTAAAAGATAAAAAAACAATCTTCGCAAAGCTGGCATAGCATGTATGTTTGATGTTTCTATCAATAAAACAATATTTTTATTTTGATGCAAAAAATCATAAAATTCAGGCACAAAAGATTTGTAATTTACTTTTATAAATCCTTCAAAACGTTCCCCTTTTTCAAATCCATTTTGAGTAAAATCTAAAATCGGATATTTATGCTTTTTATCAGCCAAAGTTTGCCAAACTTCATTATCAATTATTTCTTTTATGCCCATTGGTAGCATAAACGGAGCTGGATTTGAACCTGTATAAATATAATCTGCACCCGTGTCAGTCATGTTCCATTTGTCGGTAGGTTCAAAATAATGATGTCCAATTGGTTTTAAACCCGCTTTCCCATCAAATTTTTGTTCCGAAAAATCAAATTTGGAAAAATCAGCCAGCACACGAGGCACATTTGAAGCTCCAAAATTAAATACTTCATGTGTTTTTCTGCGTGCATATTCAAAAGGATTAATTGGCGAAATTTCTATCGGTTTTATTTCTTTATGTGCTTCTCTTTTTGTGTATCTATCGACCAATGCACGAGCAACAGGAATTTCAAATTCGGGTTCTTCGGTAAGTGAAACACGCACGGTATCGCCAAGACCATCTTCGAGTAAAGTTGCAATGCCCACAGCAGATTTTATACGTCCATCCTCGGCTTCGCCAGCTTCTGTAACTCCCAAATGCAAAGGGTAAGGTTTGAAACCGCCTGAATATAAGCGATTTACAAGCAATCTATACGCTTCTACCATAACTTGCGTATTGCTCGATTTCATTGAAATTACGATATTAAAAAACTTTTCGTCTTCGCAAATTCGTAAAAATTCCAGTGCAGATTCCACCATTCCAACAGGGCTGTCGCCATAGCGGCTCGTGATTCTATCCGAAAGCGAACCATGATTAGTGCCAATTCGCATGGCTGTGCCATATTCTTTACAAATTTTGACTAAAGGCAAAAATTTATCTCTAATTCTATTGAGTTCGGCATCGTAACTAGCATCTGTGTATTCTATGGTTTCAAAACGTTTTTTATCTGCATAATTACCAGGATTTATTCGTACTTTTTCAACAATTCGTGCCGCCAACTCTGCAGCGTTGGGTGTAAAATGAATATCGGCAACGAGCGGTGTTTTGTAACCACGTTTTCGTAATTCATCTTTTATGTTTTGTAAATTTTGAGCTTCTTTTAAGCTTGGAGCAGTAATTCTAACATATTCACAACCCGCTTCAATCATTCTAATCGACTGATTTACAGAGCCTAATGTGTCCATAGTGTCAATCGTGGTCATCGATTGTACTCGAATTGGGTTGTTTCCACCCAAAGGAACATCGCCAATGGCTACTTCTATGGTTTCTCTGCGTTTATATGCTGTCAGCGAATGACAGTACTGAAAATTAGATTTTTGGGACACGGCTAAATATTATCTGTTAGAATAACTGTAAAAGTATAAAAAAGTTGGCTTTATGTTTTAAAAGCTAAAGGATTTTTAAGATTAAATCACCAAACATGGTACAAAATACAAAATGGTTTATCAAAAGATAAGATTTTTAATCTTTACAAAATATTGGTTAGTTTTTTAATGTAAAGTTGCAAACTTTGCAACTTTTTATCACAAGTTACGGCTACGCTAAAGTTTTGATAGCGGTGGTAGAACTTCATTTTGCACAATTACAATAGAATCCAATATTTACATAATTCTTTATTTCTTCACACTTTAATCTGCCTATAGTTTCATATTTATAAATCGAATCTCGTTGGATAAATATAATGCTGTCGGTTTGAAAAAGTAATTTGTTTGTTTTTACAGAATCTAATAATACAGAATCGGTTGAGAAATTCGTCAGATTTTTAGAACAAAACATTTTTGTCTTTTTAATTTTGTTACTTGACTTTACTTTTTCTGTCAAAATTATACAACCTAAATTTCTTGTACAATCACAATCACAACCACAAGAACTTATTAAGATATTTATGGTTAAAAATAGAATGTTTAATTTTAAATATCTCATAAATAATTTCGGCTCTAAATGAATTTTAGTGGTTAAATATAAAAATTAAATAAGTTTGAGCCATAACAGCACAGAGATATATAGTTTAGCACTTGGTTTGTTAGAACCTCGCTCTTTGGAATTTATAATTCCTAAGCTTTATCATAGATTTTTTGAACCGTTTTTATCTCGTGGCAGATGTATTCACTTGACACAAATCAAACCAAGTCAAATAAAGACACATGCCATTGAACAAAAGTATAAAAAATTGGCTATAAATTTTAAAAGTCACTTTATTTTTAACATTAAATAATCAAACTTGGTACAAAAAACAAAATGATTAAACCCAAAATAAGTACTAAAAAATAGGTGGTTTCTGTTTTTGAAAACTCAAAATTTTCTTCATTTTTTTCTTTAAAATACATATAATAAGGAATTTTGATATAATAAAAAATGCCTATTACGGTATTGATAATCAACACAATAAATATAAATACATAAACTGGGTTTTCTGAAAATCCATATACTTGCCAAAGGCTAGAAAAAATAAAAAACTTTGCCATAAAACCAGCCATGGGAGGTAAGCCAGCCAAACTTACAAACAACAGTGTAATGCCAATTGCCAAAACGGGTTTTTGTTTGCCCAATCCAGAAAATGCTGTAATTTTATTTACTAAAATTGTGCCATCAACTAGAAAAAAAACAGCAAAATTCATGATCCCATATATAATCAAATACATATAAACGGTCGAAAATCCACCGTTGCCAAATGCCAGAGGCAAAAACATAAATCCAACATGTGCAATAGACGAAAATGCCAGCAAACGCATGGTATTTTGTTGGAAATAAGCACCTAAATTTCCGATAGTAATCGTAATAATTGCTAAAATTGATAAGAAAAGTGAATATTTGCCAACGGGAGGTACAATTGGTAAATACGAAGGTTGATAGCCACTATAAATGCTTATTAATAAGCCAATTGCGATTATTTTTATTACTACTGATAAAAACGAAACAATCAAAGGTGGAGTTCCTTCATACACATCTGCCACCCAAAAATGAAATGGAAATAAAGAGAGTTTAAAAAATATGCCAACACTAATAAATAAAAATGCGATTATGGTTGGCAATGCTGGCAAATTTACGGGCAAGGTTTTTACTTCATCAAAAAATAAACTGCCATTTAAGCCATAAAAAAGCGAAATTCCATATAACATTACTGCCGAACAAACCAATCCAAACAAAATATAACGAACCGAAGCTTGGGCTGATTCTTGTTTCCAACGCAAAGCCACCAAGGCATAAGATGCAATCGAAACAGTTTCTAAACACACAAAAACTACTAGCCAATTGTTTGCCATAACTAATATATTTCCTGCCAATAATGTACCTGTAATCAAAACATAAAACTCTAATTCATAGTCTTTTATCGATTTTTTAATTAAAGAATGTATGGCTATTGCAATGGCAGAAACCAAAATCAAAATCTTGATTTGGACGGCAAAACTTGTTAAACAAATCATTTTGCTAAATAAAAAAATAGAATTCGGAAGCGTAAGTTGTTTTGATACAATATATAATGAAGCTGAAACGCCAAAAATAAATACAAAACCTAATATTTCGGGCTTGTTTTTTTTTATGATTAAGCCCAAAACAATAAGCACCAAAAACAAAATACCTAAAAGTATTTCGGGTGTAAAAATCTGTAAATCAAGAATATATTTGTCTAACAACGAAATAACATTTTATAAATTATGATGCAAAACTAATCTTTTTTAAAAGATTTGAATTGTTGTTCGCAATTATCTATTCATTTTTTTAGATTTGCATCAGTTTTAAAAAATAAAATTACAATTTATGAATTTCCCCGCAGACCTAAAATATTCTAAAGACCATGAATGGGTTAAAATTACTGGCGATACTGCCTTAGTTGGCATTACAGATTTTGCACAAGGCGAACTTGGCGATATTGTTTTTGTAGACATCAACACCGTTGGTCAAACTGTAAAACAATTTGATATTTTTGGTTCCATAGAAGCTGTAAAAACAGTTTCAGATTTGTTTTTGCCAGTTTCTGGGAAAATATTGGAAGTAAATACAGAATTGAACAATGCTCCCGAAAGTGTAAACAACGACCCATACGCAAAAGGTTGGATTGTAAAAATTAGTCTTTCAAATCCAGCCGAACTCGATTCGTTAATGGATTCCTCAGCCTATAAAGCCATGATTGGTAAATAGTTAGATTGCTTTTTTGATTTGCTTTGTATGTTTCTACAAAGCAAATCAAAAAATATTGATTTATTTTTTAGCATAGACTAAATATTACTGTATTTTTTTAAACAAAGTAGTTTATAGTTTAGCAATACACTTAACATTTAGTTGATTTTTAATTCATTATTTAGTAAACATTCCAACATATTCAATTAACTTTAATAAGTCAATTTTGCATATCAAAAATTTGTATTGTGTTTAGACTTATATTTTTATTCAATATTTTGTGTTTTATATTTAATCCGATATCAGGATTAACACAAAATTCTACGCTAAAAATATTATCTTGGAACATTTATATGCTTCCAAGATTTATTAAAAATACAGGAAAACTAGAACGTGCTGAAAAAATCGGACAAAATCTACTTAATTCAGATTATGATATTATAGTTTTTCAAGAAGCTTTTCACAATGGAGCAAGAAAAAAAATAAAAAAAGCATTGCAAGATAGCTATCCATATATGGCTGGACCAGCCAATAGGCAAACATTTTCGCTTCGGACTAATAGTGGGTTGTGGATTTTGAGTAAACATCCCATTGAATTTTCTCAAGAAATAAAATTTAAAACTAAATCTGGCATCGATGCTTTTTCTCGAAAAGGGGCATTGATGGCACAAATTTGTGTAAAAGGGCAACGTATACAAATTATTGCTACCCATCTTCAATCTTCTGGCGAAAATTGGCTCAAAGAAAGTCAATGTGTAGAGCTTACACACCGAGTGACTGATTTTTATAAAATAGAAAATGTGCCGCAAATCATTTGTGGAGATTTCAATATCGAAAAAGATGCTTCTGTTCAATATAATAATATGCTAAAAATACTAGACGCTCATGATTTTGAATTATCGGGTTCTCAAAAGTTTTCATATGATAGATTGAACAATGATTTACATACCGAAATTTCAAAAAAGCAGGATTTGATTGATTATGTATTAATCCGAAAAAATCAATCTAACGTGAGTTTTAAAAATAAACTTATCAAGATATTTAAACACAAATGGGATGCTAAGCATTCTGATTTATCCGATCACTATGCTATTGAAGCTGATATTGAAATTAATCAATCAGGCTTATCATTGCTAGAAGATAACACAAATTTTCAAGCAACTTTTTTGGCAAAATAGGGATAACAAATACTATATATTAACTCTATATTTCATTTGTCGCATTTTTTCTGTCTTTAATCGCAATAGTTTTATTTTAGATTATTTATCATTCAATTTAGTTTGTATAAACTTAATGTTATGAGATAACATTAAGTTAAAATTAAGGTAGCATTTTAATAATTTTAGCTTAACTATTTGGACATTTTCAATACATACCTTTGCAAGAATATGTTTTTAATAGATTTATTAGGTACAAATACTGGTTTTTAAGATAGTAAGTTTTAAAAACCAACCTACAATGTACTTTTTAAATTAAATAAATAAAAAATAAACTATAAAAACTTTTGTTATGTTAAAAGTTTTCATAGTTTTGTAAAAAATTAACGATATGAAAAAAATCCTCTTTATCGCAGGGTCAATGAACCAAACTACCCAAATGCATAAAATTTATATGCACTTAAAAAATGACTATGATTGCTATTTTACACCGTTTTACACCTATAATCCAATAGGTATGTTTATGAAATGGGCAGGGCTATTTGACAATACTATATTGGCTGGAAGAATCTTTAATAATGCATTAAGTTATTTAAAATACCATGAGTTGCAACTTGATTACAAAGCAAAAAAGTATAAAAATGAATATGAATTAGTTTTTATGTGTACAGATATGCTTGTACCAAATCACTTAAAAAATGTAAAAAAAGTTTGGGTACAAGAGGGTATGATTGACAAATTAAATACTTGGGGAAGAATAGTGAAGTTTTTAGGATTGCCAGGATATTTTGCAGGAAACACTGCCTTAAATGGCTCTACAAATATATGTGATGTGTATTGTGCTGCTTCTGAAGGTTTTGCAAATTATATTTCTAAAATGGGTACTAATAGAAATAAAATTATTGTAACAGGCACTCCAAATATGGATAACTTCTCTGTGGCGTTAAATAACAATTTCCCACACTTTAAATATGTATTGGTTTGTTCATCAGATATTAGAGAATTAGGCGGATCAGAAAACAGAATAGATTTTATTAAAAAATGTGTGCAAAAAGCCAAAGGCAGAAAGATGATTTTCAAACTGCATCCAAACGAAAAGTTTGAAAGAGCAAATAATGAAATATTAGATAATACACCATCAGGGACACTTGTTTTTCAAGAAGGAAATACAAATGAAATGATTGCCAATTGTGATGAACTCATTACGCAGTGGTCAACAGTAGTTTTTGTTGGATTAGCACTTGGCAAAAAAGTAGATTCTTATTTTGATATAAATTTCTTAAAAGGGCTTTCTATGGTTCAAAACGGAGGAAAGTCAGCTCAGAAAATAGCTCAAATTGGCAGAGAGTTATTAGAACCTAAAAAATCTTCGATATACAAACGCATTTTCAATCAAAAATATGAAGCTGCCTAAATTACATATTGTAGCTATAGTTCAAGCTCGAATGAGTTCTACTCGTTTGCCTGGAAAAATTATGCTCGATGTATTGGGAAAACCTTTGCTATTCCGCCAATTGGAACGCATGGAAAAGGCTCAACTAATTGATAAAATTATTATAGCAACTTCTACCCAAATAGAAGATGATGCAGTTTCTGAATTCTGCTCAAAATATGGATATATTTGTTTTAGAGGGAGTTTAAATGATTTATTAGACAGGCACTATAAAGCGGCTATTCGCTATGATGCTGATGTAGTACTCAAGATTCCTTCAGATTGTCCTTTGATCGATCATAGAATTATAGATGTAGTCATCGAAGAATATTTGAAGAATATTGATAAATATGATTTTGTAACAAATCTAAAACCTGGCACTTGGCCCGATGGAAATGATGTAGAAGTGATGCCTATCCATACGCTTGAACAAGCTTGGATAGAAGCAAAATCTGCCAATGAACGTGAGCATACAACCCCATTCATTACCAATCCAATGAATGGATTCAAAATAAAAAATGTGTGTTGGAATTCAGGTTTGGACTATTCAGCTACACATCGTTGGACAATAGATTATCCAGAAGATTATCTGTTTATCAGACGTGTATACGAAGAATTATACCCCTCGAATCCTGATTTTTCACTGGAAGATATTTTACAGCTCATCATGCTAAAACCTGATATTCAAGATATTAATAGCCGTTTTGCTGGACAATATTGGTGGAATAGATTAATTGAGAATTGAGAATGGAGAATTTAGAATTGAGAATTGAGAATGGAGAATGGAGAATGGAGAATGGAGAATGGAGATTCTGCGGCATCGAAGCAGAATAAAATAATGGAGAATGGAGAATGGAGAATGGAGAATTTTGCTTACGCTTGATTTCTTATTTTTCAATATCATTGAAGTATATGTATGATGGTAAACAGGTGTAACCTAAAAAACAAAAAAAAGTCCGATAGATTCCCTCCCCTTGGGGAGGGCTAGGGTGGGGCTCTTATAGAGAATAGAGAACAAAAAGACATGAATATAGAAAATAAAAATATTGAAAACAATGCTCTTGCCTTAAAAGTAAGAGAAACAATCATTAAAATGTCTACTGATGGGGGATGTTTTATAGGAGCAAGTTTATCATGTGTAGATATACTTGTTTATTTATATACCAATTTTTTAAATATTCATAAAGATAATTTGAAAGATCCTAATCGTGATTATTTGTTTCTTTCAAAAGGTCATGATGTGCCTGCCATGTATGGCTTATTTGCTGAATTGGGTTTTATCGAAAAAAGTAGATTAGATAATCATCTTAAAGCGAATGACTCTGTGTATTGGCATCCTAATAGAAGTATTCCTGGAGTAGAGTTTTATTCAGGTTCTTTGGGACATCTACCTGCTGTGGCATTGGGTGTGGCGATGGATTGCAAAATTGAAAAGCAAAAAAATAAAATTGTAGTTATCACTGGCGATGGAGAACTGAACGAAGGCTCTGTGTGGGAAGCCTTACTTGTAGCTTCGGCTTACAAAATGGATAACCTATATATAGTTGTTGACAGAAATCAATTTCAGGCAAATAAAGCTACCGAAGATTTGATTCCTTTGGAAAAATTAGAATCGAAATTCGAAGCTTTTGGTTGCGAAGTGCTTAGAGTAGATGGACATAGTTTCGATGCAATGGAAAATGCCTTTGATACTATTTCAAAATCTTCTGGTAAACCAAAAGTTGTGATTTGTGACACCATTCGTGGAAAAGGATTACCAAGCATAGAAGCAAAAGCAGATCGTTGGTTTGTGAACTTTACACACGATGAGGTAAGTCAATTGTTAAATGAATTGCATGGAAATGAAATTACAAAACTTCAATCAGAAACAATTGTAGCGAGATAATTGAGAATTGAGAATGGAGAATGGAGAATGGAGAATGGAGAATGGAGAATGGAGATTCTGCGACATTGAAGCAGAATAAAAAATAGAGAATGCGTAAGCAAAAGCCCCCTTCGTGGGTTTGGGGGCTTTAATAAAACATTAAGAAAGTCCTTATTAAAGTCCCTCCATTTGGGGAGGGATTTAGGGTAAGGTAAATTTAGAATATGAGCAATTACGAAAAAATCTTAGAAAACCTAGCCTTAACCGATTCACGCTTTGTCGTAATGACAGCCGAAAATCGTGCGTTGGTTCGCAATTTGCCTCAAGCTTTGGGAAATCGATTTATTGATACTGGCATCACAGAACAAACTATGGTAGGTATGGCTGCTGGCTTGGCTTTGCGTGGTCGCATCCCTGTGATTCATGCTTTGGCTACATTTCTTACACTTCGTGCATTTGAGTTTATAAGAACTGATGTTGGCATTTCTGGTTTGCCAGTGAAACTTACAGGTTTTATCCCTGGCATTTTATCTGATGCCAATGGTCCTACGCATCAAGCCATAGAAGATGTTTCTATTATGCGAGGCATTCCAAACATGACAGTTTTTGCTCCAGCTGATGAGCAAGACATGGCTTTGATGGTCGAGAAAATATGGCTATCAAATAAGCCTGCTTATCTGCGTGCAAATACGAGAAAGAGTGTTTATAAGCACAGCTCATTTGAAATTGGCAAAGCAGAAGTTATTTCAAGAGGATCAGACATTTCTATACTAGTTTATGGTCCATTGTTCGAGTTTGCTATGATAGCAAAACAAATATTGGAAGCCGAAGGCAAGTCTGTTGGTTTATATAATATGCGTAGTCTTAAACCAATTGATGAAAAAGCAATTGTAGAAGCTACTCAAAATAGTGATTTAACTGTAATCATCGAAGATCATTTTCAAACTGGTGGTTTATACACTATTGTAGCTGAAATATTAATGAAACATCAACTTACTGCAGATGTTTTGCCGATTTCATTCAACGAAAAATGGTTCAAACCTGCTTTATTGAATGAAGTATTAAACTATGAAGGAATGACAGGCGAGAAAATAGCTGAAAGAATCATGCATTACTTGGGTGAGAATCATTTTAAATCTGATTCAAATTCAACTATAAAAAACTTAGAGTTTGCAGAGTAAAAGCCCCCTAACCCCCGAAGGGGGAACGGCTTATGCTCTTCAAATCTATATTTAATCAAAACATAAAATAGTATATAAAACTTAATTAAAATTATAATGCGCCAGCTAAGCCCCCTTCGGGGGGTTGGGGGCTTTTAAAACAATTAAAACATGAAAAACAAAGTTCAATATAATGAAGCATATCCTGATACAAATATCTCAGATGATTTGTATCTTAGAGCTTCTCAAATCATGACTCCAGTAACACAAACTTTGGCTAAAGGACCTGGTCAGTGGGTAAAAGGAATTGCTCCAAAGTATATGGAGTCTGGTAAAGGTTCGCATGTGTGGGATGTTGATGGAAACGAATACATAGATTACACCATGGCTGTTGGTCCTCTTTCATTAGGATATTGTTATGATGTAGTCGATAACGCTATCATTAATCAACTAAAAAAAGGTATTACATTCTCAATGATGCATCGTTTGGAAGTAGAATTGGCAGAATTAATTCATGAAATCATTCCCAATGCAGAGTCTATTCGCATTTCTAAAACAGGTGCAGATGTTTGTAGTGCTGCCATCAGAGTATCAAGAGCATTTACAGGTCGCAAAAAAGTATTGTGTTGTGGTTATCATGGGTGGCACGATTGGTACATCGCTGTAACTAGTCGTCATGCAGGTATTCCAGAAGACATCAAAGACATGAGTTTTACTATTGAATACAATAATATTGAAAGTGTAAAAGCAGCTTTAGACGAAGATGTGGCGTGTGTGATACTTGAGCCATTCGTATTTGAAGAACCTAAAAACAACTTCTTGCACGAACTACAAAAACTGTGCAAAGCAAATGGTACTTTGCTTATTTTCGATGAAATGTGGACTGGATTCAGAGTTTCACTTGGTGGTGCTCAAGAGTATTTTGATATTAAGCCTGATTTGGCAGTGTATTCAAAAGCATTAGCAAACGGAATGCCAATTAGTTTGCTTACAGGAAGAAAAGATGTGATGCAATTGTTTGAGAAAGATGTGTTTTTCTTTACCACTTTTGGTGGCGAAGCATTATCACTTGCTGCTTGTATTGCAACCATCACAGAACTAAGAGATAAAAATGTACCAACTTATTTACGTGAAAAAGGAAAGGTATTAAAAGATGGTTATAATCGAATTGCTCAAGAACTTGGAATTGCAAATTATACTAAATGCACAGGATATGATTGCCGTACAATAATAACTTTTGATGCATCAGGTGGTGATCCTCTTATTTTAAAATCAATTGTTCAACAAGAAATGATTAAACAAGGTATTCTTTGGGGTGGATTTCACAATATGTCTTTTAGTCATACAGATGAAGATATTTCTTATACATTAATTGCTTATCGTCATAGTTTAAATTACTTGAAAGAAGCCATCGAAAGCAAAAATCCTGTAGAATATTTAAAAGGAGAGCCTGTTGAAGCTGTATTTAGAAAAGTTACAGATTTTAACATGAAACCAGTAGTTAGATAATGGAGAATGGAGAATGGAGATTCTGCGACATCGTAGTAGAATAAAATAATGGATAATGGAGAATGGAGAATGGAGAATGGAGATTCTGCGACATCGTAGTAGAATAAAATAATGGAGAATGGAGAATGGAGAATGGAGATTCTGCGACATTGTAGCAGAATAAGATAATGGAGATTCTGCGACATCGAAGCAGAATAAGATAATGGATAATGGATAATGGAGAATTGAGAATGGAGATTCTGCGACATTGAAGCAGAATAAAATAATGGAGAATGTTACCTATGCTTTTATGCTGCAGCAATTCCCACTTCGGAGTTTTGAAGACTTTAATATAGGGTAGGTAAAAAAGTTCGATTTAGTGCTTATTAGTATCTAATTAGTACTAAAAAGGTTCAAAAGGTAAGTAAAAAGGTTCAAAAGGTAGGTAAAAAGGTTCAAAAGGTAGGTAAAAAGGTTCAAAAGGTAAGTAAAAAGGTTTAAAAGGTAGGTAAAAAGGTTCAAAAGGTAAGTAAAAAGGTTCAAAAGGTAGGTAAAAAGGTTCAAAAGGTAGGTAAAAAGGTTCAAAAGGTAAGTAAAAAGGTAAATTATAATACTTTAAAACATATAATTAATAAAGAAATAAATAAAAACAAAAATCACTTAACATAAAAACAACCAAAAAATAACCAAAAATTTTTAAATTAAATATTAACTATGAATACAATCAAAATAAATAAGGACAGAATCATTGGAGATGGTCATCCTTGTTATGTAATCGCTGAAATAGGCATTAATCATAACGGTTCGCTTGAAATGGCAAAGAAAATGATTGATGCAGCTGTAGAAGCCAAATGCGATGCAGTAAAATTTCAAAAGCGTACACCTGAAATCTGTACTCCTAAAGACCAATGGGAAATACAAAGAGATACACCATGGGGTAGAATGACTTATATTGATTACCGCAGAAAAGTTGAGTTTGGTGTACTTGAATATTCTGAAATAGATACCTATTGCAAAATGCTTGGTATAGATTGGTTTGCTTCGCCTTGGGACGAACCTTCGGTTGATTTCTTAATGCAATTCGACCCTGCTATCATCAAACTTGCTTCTGCTTCATTAACAGACATTAGTTTAATGAAAAAGGTAAGACAAACTGGCGTGCCTATGATGATATCAACCGGAATGAGCACCATGAACGAAATTGAAACAGTTATAGAAGCCATTGGAACAGATAATTTGATGATTGCTCATACCACATCTTCGTATCCTTGCCCTCCACAAGAATTAAATTTAAGAATGATTAACACATTGCAAGCTATGTTTCCAAACAACCCAATTGGATATTCGGGACACGAAGTTGGATTAGCTACAACTGTTGCTGCCGTTGCAATGGGAGCAAACTTTGTCGAAAGACACTTTACATTAGACCGTGCCATGTGGGGATCTGATCAAGCAGCTTCGGTCGAACCAGGTGGAATGTCGCGTTTAGTTAAAGATATTAGAGATGCCGAAGCCGCATTCGGAGATGGAATAAAGAAAGTTTACGAAAGCGAATTAGCACCTATGAAAAGGTTGAGAAGAGCTTATATAAATGTATAATTGAGAATTGAGAATGGAGATTCTGCGACATCGTAGCAGAATAAAATAATTGAGAATGATTATAATTGAAAATGATTTTAAGTAATTAAAGACTAATTAAATAAAAATAAATATGAATACAGACAAAAGCGATTCTCCATTCTCCATTCTCCATTCTCAATTTAAATATAAATAAATATGAACACAGACAAAAGCGATTCTCCATTCTCCATTCTCCATTCTCCATTAAACAAACTTTTTAGTTTAAAAGGAAAAACAGCAATAGTTACTGGTGCTTGTGGATTGATTGGCAAACAACATTGCATTGCATTGGCAGAAGCTGGTGCAAATGTTATAGTAGCCGATTTAGATATTAATAAAACACTAGCCTTTGCCAAAGAACTAGGGAGCGAAAATATGGGAATTTATTTAGACGTAACAAGCCAACAAAGTGTAAATTCAGCTAAAAAAGAAATTTTATCAGAATATGATAGTATTGATATTTTGGTTAATAATGCTGCAATAAACGATATGTTTGAAAATCCTGCCATGGCAGCCGAGCAATCTAAATTTGAAAATTATCCTTTGGAAATGTTTCAAAAATCTATTGATGTTAATATCAATGGCGTGTTTAATTGCTCACAAATCTTTGGAACACAAATGGCTCAAAGAGGAAGTGGCAGCATCATCAATGTAGCATCAACGTATGGCATTGTTGGTCCAGATCAATCTTTATATATTGATAAACAAGGTAATCAAGCCTTTTATAAATCTGCAGCATATCCAGTTACCAAAGGAGCAGTAATCAACTTTACACGATTTCTTGCTGCTTATTGGGGAAAAAATGGTGTAAGAGTAAATACACTTTCGCCTGGTGGTGTAGAAAATAGTCAAGATGAATGGTTTGTAGAAAAGTATAGTCAAAAAACATTATTAAATAGAATGGCAAAAAATTCTGATTACAAAGGAGCGTTAATCTTTCTTGCTTCAGATGCATCTAGTTATATGACAGGAGCAAACTTGGTAGTAGATGGAGGCTGGACAGCTATTTAATGGAGAATGGAGAATGGAGAATGGAGAATGGAGAATGGAGAATGGAGATTCTGCGACATCGAAGCAGAATAAGATAATGGATAATGGATAATGGAGAATGGAGATTCTGCGGCATTGAAGCAGAATAAAATAATGGATAATGGATAATGGATAATGGAGAATGGAGATTCTGCGGCATTGAAGCAGAATAAAAGAAATAAGAATCTTTGAATATGAATATCTATGGCACTAATTTATTTGTGTTTTGCAGACTTAATAATCGTGGTAAGTAACTTTAAAAGTTCTGTGCAATCAATATTTAATGAATCATGCTGTTTTTTATCAATGTATTCAGTATCTGTTAATAAACTTAACCAATATTCAGTTTCTCTTGCTTCTTTAAGTGCAATACTCATTTTGTGTATAAAGTCAGCATGTGATTGTGCATCTGTTGCCTCGGCTACATTTGCACCAATTGAAGTGCCACATCTTAAAATTTGTTTTGACAACACAAATTCTTTATGTGTTTCAACCAAGTATTTATAAAGGTTTATCACTCTTACAGCGAATAAATATGATTTTGATTTAACAATATTATCTTTCATTTAAACAATTTTAAAAATTATTATTAAAATACAAAGATATATGAATACAAACACAAACAATAATTCTCAATTCTCCATTAGAGAACCATTCTCAATTCTCAATTCTCCATTCTCCATTAGTGAACCATTCTCCATTACATAAATGTTAGAAATAATTCTCACGCCTGTACTTTTTCTCTGGATTGGATTTATAATCTTGTTGGAAAAGAAATATCCTTTTCGATTGGGTTTGCCCTTTTTTAGAGAAGGATTTTGGATAGACTTTGTTTGGTACACACTTATCCAGAGTTATTTTCTAAAGATTTTGATCTTTGATTTTATCATTTTGCCCATTAAATCAAACTTAGAAACATCAAATATATCATTTTCAATTATACCTAATCTGCTAGAAAAATTCTCCATTCTCCATTCTCCATTCTCCATTATACTGCAAGTTCTTTTCTTTTTAATTACCCATGATTTATATATTTATTTATTTCATCGTTGGCAACATAACAACAAATGGCTTTGGCGCACTCACGAAGCACATCATTCTGTAAAGGAAGTAGATTGGTTGGCTGGTTCTCGTTCACATATTTTTGAAATCATCATTAATCAAACAATTGAGTTTTTACCAATAATATTGTTGGGGGCATCACCAGAAGTAGTTCCGATAAAAGCGTTTTTGGATGCCATATTTGGATTATGGATTCATGGAAACATAAATATTAAATTAGGTTGGTTGGGAAAAATTATCAATACTCCAGTTGCTCATCAATGGCATCATGCCGATGATAAACAAGTTTTTTATGCCAATTATGCAACAAAATTCTCCTTTTGGGATTATCTATTTGGTACAGCACATGTACCTGATTATAAACCTACTCAATGGGGTTTGCCATATTTGTTTCCAAAAGATTACTTTGCTCAACACGTTTTTGCTATCAAAAGATTTGACGAACGTAAACTATTTAAAAAACGAATATTAAGAGAACTTTATCTTATCAGGATAAGAGCAATTAAAAAATCACCAAAAGTATTTGAAAAAGTATTATTACCCAAAACTAAATAATTCTCCATTCTCCATTCTCAATTCTCCATTCTCAATTATAACCATTCTCAATTATAAAAATGTCTTGGATTTATCTCATCATTGCCGCCTTTTTCGAAGCTTTTTGGGTGTATAGTGTAAAGTTTATTAAATGGAACGAAATTAAGAATTTTCCATTTTTAAACTTAAATTTAGTGCCACAATATCTTATTTCACTTTATCCTTTGGTTGGATATATTGTTTTTGGGATATTAAATGTAGTATTTTTTTCCTTGGCAATGAAAACCATTTCTGCATCCGTTGCCCTTGCCGTTTGGATGAGTGCATCGCTTATTTTTGTAAAGCTTATAGATGTGTTTTATTTGAGCGAACCAGTTTCAGCAATCCAATTGGCTTGTTTTGGGTTAATAATTGTTGGCGTAATAGGCTTAAAATTTTCATAGAAACCGTAAAAAATAAAACCCCTGAAAAATCAGAGGTTTTGCATTAAACTAATCGTACCCAGAGCCGGGGTCGAACCGGCACAACAGTGAAGTTACTAGTGTTTGAGACTAGCGCGTCTACCGATTCCGCCATCTGGGCATTGTTTCTTTTCAGAAAGGAGTGCAAAACTATGGAAAATGTTTAATTTACCAAAATTTTTCTCATATTCGCATAAAATTTTAATTCCCAGCTCAACACATGTTTGCTTCTTCGCTTTTAGTTATTATCCTTTCCATCATTATTGTTGAATTTATCCTCGATTTTATAGTCGAATTTATAAACTGGAAACACCAAACAGATGTTATTCCAGCAAAATTAGCCGATGTTTATGATGCTGAAAAATATGCAAAATCGCAAGCTTATCAAGCTGAACAAACAAAGTTTGGGTTTTTAACTAGCTCTTTTTCATTTATTTTATCTTTACTCATGTTAGTTTTTGGCGGATTTGGAGCATTAAACAATTATTTAACCCAATTCAGCAACCATCCAATTGTTTTGGCTTTACTTTTTAGTGCTGTTTTGTTTATTATAAATGATATAATTACCTTACCATTTGCTTTGTATGGCACATTTGTGATTGAAGAAAAATATGGGTTTAATAAAATGACTATCAAAACTTTTGTTTTAGATAAAATCAAAGGCTATGGATTAACATTTGTTTTGGGTGGAATTATCATTTCGGCATTATTATATACGGTGATGTGGCTTGGTCCACAATTTTGGATAGCAGCTTGGGTATTGATTTCAGTTTTTATCTTATTTATCAATATGTTTTATACCACACTTATTGTACCCATATTTAATAAACTTGAGCCACTCGAAGATGGAAACTTAAAATCTGCCATTACAAATTATTGCCAAAAAGTAAATTTTTCGTTAGATAATTTATTTGTAATTGATGGTTCAAAACGTTCGGCAAAGGCAAATGCCTATTTTTCTGGATTAGGTCCAAAGAAAAAAGTGGTTTTATATGATACACTAATAAAAGACCATACAGAAGACGAACTTGTGGCAGTTTTAGCTCACGAAGTGGGGCATTACAAACGCAAACACATTATTCAAACCTTAATAATTGGCATTTTACAGACAGGAATTATGCTTTTTTTGTTTTCTTTTTTTGCATTCAATGCCGATTTATCAACTACTTTGGGTGCTGATAAAAGTTATATTCACCTTAATTTAATGACTTTTGGATTGTTATATAGTCCGATTTCTACTTTTTTAGGTATATTTATGATGCTTTTATCTCGCAAAAACGAATACGAGGCAGATGATTTTGCAAAAAATACATTTGCTGCGGCACCGTTGATTTCGGCTCTTAAAAAACTATCAGCCAATAATTTAAGTAACTTAACGCCACATCCATTGTATGTGTTTTTGCATTATTCGCACCCTACACTTTTGCAACGAATAGAAAATATGGAAAAAAATAATTCGTAATGTGGATTATTTTGTCGCTTCTTAATAAAAATACAAATCAAATTTGTTGAATAAATAAATTTTAGTAATTTCGCAGTCTTAAAATTGTGTCACTTTAAATAATTTACAGCTATCGCAGCTCCATTTAAACCTAATAATTCATCCAGTGCTGGTGCTCCTAACCAGTTCAGGTCTCCTTTTTATAAAGGTCCGAGACGACCAACACAAGAAGAGCCTTATAAAATCAACGACAAAATTCGTGCAACAAATGTACGTGTAGTTGCTGATAATATGGAGCCAAAAGTAATGAATCTGATTGATGCATTAAAAATGGCAGAAAGTATGAGTTTGGATTTGGTTGAAATTGCACCAAATGCAGAACCGCCAGTTTGTAAAATTGTTGATTATTCTAAGTTCAAATACGAACAAAAGAAAAAGCAAAAAGAGATAAAAGCAAAAGCACAAAAAGCTGTGCTTAAGGAAATTAGATTTGGTCCAAATACAGATGATCATGATTTTGATTTTAAATTAAAACATGCTCAAAATTTCTTGAAAGAAGGTTCAAAAGTGAAAGCTTATGTACAATTTCAAGGTAGAGCAATTGTATATAAAGAAAGAGGTGAATTGTTGTTATTAAAATTTGCACAAGCTCTAGAAGATTATGCAAAAGTTGAGCAAATGCCACTTTTGGAAGGCAAACGCATGATGTTGATGTTGGTGCCAAAAGCAAAAAAATAAAAATTGTTAGTGAGTTAAATATATAAGTAAATAAAATGCCAAAAATTAAAACAAATTCTTCTGCTACCAAGCGTTTTAAAATAACAGGTACTGGGAAATTAAAAAGAAAGCATGCATTTGTTAATCACATTTTGACTAAAAAGTCGAAAAAGAGAAAACGTGCATTAGGTCACAAATCAATTCTACATCCTGCGGATGAGAAAAGAATTGAAATGTTATTCAGAGGTTTATTGTAATCTACCTCAGGTTTATTGTTCAACCCGATGTCTGGTACAAAAAGAGTAAATTTTACATCTACCACCTTTCATCAAAAATTAATTAAATTATGCCACGTTCGGTCAATACGGTAGCTTCGAGAGCTAGAAGAAAAAAATATTTAGATATGGCAAGTGGCTACTATGGAGCCAATAGCCGTCTTTATACAGTTGCTCGTAATAGAGTAGAAAAAGGTTTGCAATATGCATACCGCGATAGAAAAGCAAAAAAACGTGAATTCCGTGCACTTTGGATTCAACGTATCAACGCTGGTGTTCGTGAGATGGGATATTCTTACTCAACATTTATCGGTAAATTAAATAAATCACAAATCACATTAGATAGAAAAGTTTTGGCTGATTTGGCTATGAATAACAACGCAACTTTTCAAGAGGTTGTGAAAAAAGTTATGGCTTCTTAGTTTATAAAATTTGTCATACATAAAAAGCTATCAGAAATGGTAGCTTTTTTTATGTCTATTTTATGCTTACAATTTTCATTGGTTTGCCATTTTGTACAGATTCAAAATATTTACAAATAGTTGTCAATCCACATTCACTACATTTGGGTGTACGAGCTATACAAATGTATCTGCCATGCAAAATCAGCCAGTGATGTGCATCTGCAATGTGCTTTTTGGGAATATTTTTAACTAATATTTTTTCTACTTCTAGTGGCGTTTTTAGATTTGCAGCCACCAAACCCAATCGTTTAGAAACCCTAAAAACATGTGTATCAACAGCCATTGCGGGTTGTTTGAAAATTACAGATGCAATCACGTTGGCTGTTTTTCTGCCAACTCCGGGTATTTTCACTAAATCTTCAATTGCAGATGGTACTGTTGAATTAAAATCTTTAACTAAAACCTGACCTAGTTTAATCAAGTTTTTGGTTTTATTATTTGGAAACGAAATACTTTTTATATAAGGAAAAAGAGTTTCTATATCGGTATTTGCTAAGCTTTCTGGAGTAGGGAAGTCTTTGAAAATCAAGGGTGTATGCATATTTACTCGTTTGTCGGTGCATTGTGCACTCAACACTACAGCAACCAAAAGCTCAAAAGGATTTGTATGATTGAGTTCTGTTTTTGCATCTTGTGCATGTGTAAGAAAATAATCTATTACCGAATTGTAGCGTTCCTTTATTGTCATAATTGTATCTATATAAAATCAATCAAATGTATGTAGTTTATAAATATCTAAAAATTTTAATTATAGATTTATCAACAAAAAATGTTATTACTATTTGAAAATAAAAATAAAATAAGTATTTGATTATCAATTATTTATGCTGTTTTGTAAAAAATATTTTAAAAATTATCATAAAATTTGGGACGCCATAGCAAAATATATAGTTAATGTAGGTATAATCAATGTTAAAACACATTTGCAGAAATCACACATAAATTATAGCTACAAAGCTGTATATATTGTGTGATTTTTTGTTTATTTTATTGTTCTCGATTCAAAAAACCTACATCATCAGGCAAGTTTGGCAATTGCGATGCAGACACAGCAAGCCTATCGCAACGTTCGTTTTGTGGATGTCCAGCATGTCCTTTTATCCACTTAAATTTTACATTATGTTTTTGGTGTACTGCAATATATCTTTTCCATAAATCGGCATTGGCTTTGTCTTTAAAATTCTTTTTTACCCATCCCCAAATCCAACCTTTTTCAACTGAGTTTACAACATATTGCGAATCCGAAAAAATGGTAACATCTTGTTTATCAACTTTTAATGCCTCAAGCCCAACAATTACAGCTAATAATTCCATGCGATTGTTAGTTGTGAGTTTATAACCAGCTGAAAGTTCTTTTATGTGTCCTTTAAAACTTAAAATCACACCATATCCACCTCTGCCAGGATTTCCAGCACACGCACCATCTGTAAATATTTCAACCATAGTTTTATAATGGAGAATGGAGAATGGAGAATGGAGAATGGAGCTGAAAAAATTCTCCATTCTCCATTCTCCATTATTTTTAAATGTCTATTTTAGCGTATCGAGCATTTTTCTCAATAAATTCTCTGCGTGGAGCCACTTCATCACCCATCAACATCGAAAACAAATGATCTGCTTCGGCAGCCGATTCAATCGTAACTTGTTTTAATGTGCGTTTTGCAGGATCCATTGTTGTTGTCCAAAGCTGTTCTGGATTCATTTCTCCCAAACCTTTATAGCGTTGAATATGTACCGAATCTTCTTTGCCCCCAGCGGCTAATTGTTTCACAATTTGCTCACGTTGCGTTTCTGTCCAACAATATTTTTCTTCTTTTCCTTTTTTAACTAAATAAAGTGGTGGTTGGGCAATATATACATAGCCATTATCAATCAACGAACGCATATAACGGAAAAAGAAAGTTAAAATCAAGGTGCGAATATGGCTTCCATCCACATCGGCATCTGTCATTATGATTACTTTGTGATAACGCAATTTCTCCAAATTCAATGCTTTTTCATCATCAACAGTTCCAATACGAACACCAAGAGCCATCATCATGTTTTTAATCTCTTCGTTTTCATATATTTTATATTCCATTGCCTTTTCTACATTCAGAATTTTACCTCTGAGTGGCATAATTGCCTGAAAATGACGACTTCTACCTTGTTTTGCCGAACCGCCAGCAGAGTCTCCTTCTACTAAATAAACTTCGCATTTTGCTGGATCGGTTTCAGAACAGTCTGCCAATTTGCCTGGCAATCCCATTCCTGAAAGTCCACTTTTGCGTTGTACCATTTCTCTGGCTTTGCGTGCTGCAATACGTGCTTGAGCTGCCAAAACCACTTTTTGTACAATTAATTTGGCTTCTTTTGGATGTTCTTCCAAATAAGCATTTAGTACTTCGCCAACAGCAACATCAACTGCTCCCATGGCATCGTTGTTGCCTAATTTGGTTTTTGTCTGCCCTTCAAATTGCGGTTCTTGTACTTTTATAGAAATAATGGCTGTTAATCCTTCACGGAAATCATCGCCACTGATTTCAACTTTTGCTTTTTCTAATGCTCCTGATTTTTCTGCATACGATTTTAGTGTCCGTGTCAATGCTCTTCTAAAACCAGCCACGTGTGTTCCGCCTTCGATGGTATTGATATTGTTTACATATGAGCAAATATTTTCGCCATACGATGTGTTATATAAAATAGCAATTTCTACCGGAATCGTACTTTTTGTGTTTTCTACATAAATTGGTTCAGGAATTAATTTTTCTCTTGTGCTATCCAAATATTCCACAAACTCAATTAAGCCTCGTGTCGAATGAAAAGTTTCCGAAAATGGCACGCCAGCTTCGTCTAAATTTCTTAAATCTGTAAGCGTAAGCGTGATTCCTTTATTTAAAAAAGATAATTCTCTAAGACGAGTAGCAACTGTTTCGTATTTATATTCGGTTACAGTAAAAATACTATCATCAGCCAAAAAATGAACCGTTGTGCCTCTTTTATCTGATTTTCCAATTTCTTTTACTGGATATTGCGGTGCTCCTTTGGCATATTCTTGCTCATACACTTTTCCATCTCTATACACATTTACTTTTAGGTATTTTGAAAGTGCATTAACACAACTTACACCCACACCATGCAAACCTCCCGATACTTTGTAAGAATCTTTATCGAATTTACCACCTGCATGTAAAACTGTCAAAACAACTTCGAGAGCCGAACGACCTTCTTTAGCGTGCAAATCCACAGGGATTCCACGTCCATTATCTTCTACTGTAATCGAATTATTTTCGTGAATGGTTACTTTTACTGTATCACAATGTCCTGCAAGTGCCTCATCAATGGAGTTATCAACTACTTCCCAAATCATATGATGAAAGCCTTTCATCCCAATATCGCCAATATACATGGCGGGCCTTTTCCTAACAGCTTCTAAACCCTCTAAAACCTGGATGCTATCGGCACCGTAATTTTTTTTCTCTTCTTTAACTTCCGTTACTAAATCGCTCATTATTAATTTTAAAAATATGCGTACAAAAAACTATTCCTTAAGATAGAATTTTCAAGCTGTAAATATATAAAATACTACACATTTTTAACTATTTTTTATCATTAATCAGATAATATTTTTTACACATTATGTATTAATCTGATATTTTTTATTTATTTGTTGTAAATTAAAAATGAAAATGGATTTATATAGATTTGTTAAAATTGGCACAAGCGAAAATTTTACAGAATTAGAAAACGAAAGCATCAAAGTTTCTAATTATTTGGCAATACTTTTCTTGCCTTTATGCATCCCTTTTTTAATTTTAAGTATACTTTATTTTCCAGGATTAGAATATATCTCACTTTTATTTATGTTGCTGGCTATCAGTGTATTAGTATTTAATTTACTGAATATGCATAATTTGGCATGCATACTCATTGTTTATCTTTTACCAACATTATATACTATTTATCATGCCAGTTTAATGCAAAAAGATGACCAGCCAATTGCCTCACTTTACTCAATTCAAATTGGAATGTGCATGCTTTCATTTTTTTTATACGATATTTCTAATCGCTCAAAAATTATTGTTGGAGTCATTTTTTCTACAATTTTGTGTATTTCTATTCCATTCTTAAATATTTATTTTGATACTGTTTATGACAACACAATTCTAAAAAACACAATTGTAATTACATTGTATATATTCACAACCATTATTGCTTTGGGTGCTGGAATGTTTTTCTTATTAAGCAATAACAAAAAGATAATTGATAAAAACGAGTTTTTATTCAAAGAATTTGAAAACAAAAATTTAGAATTCGAAAAAAATGAAAACAAACTAAATGAATATATTACTGAAATTAATAATAAAAAAGAAGAGGAACAAAAACGTACTTGGATTACAGATGGACTAGCCAAATTTTCAACTATTTTTAGCAATGCAGATAAGCTGGATGTTTTAGGCGATAAAATTGTATATAATGTTGTAAAATATTTGGGTGCAAATCAGGCAGCACTTTATATGGATTTGAATGATGAAAATCCACAAGATGCTTATCTTGAGATGATTGCTTGCTATGCACACAACCGAAAAAAGTATATCAATAAAAGAATAGAACCTGGTGAAGGACTCGTTGGGCAGGTGTATTTAGAAAAGGATCACGTTTATTTAACCAAAATACCAGACAATTATATCAAAATTGAGTCTGGACTAGGTGATGCCAACCCGAAATTTTTGCTGATTATGCCTTTAATTGCTAAAGATGAAATTGAAGGCATTTTAGAAATAGCATCTTTTCATCCTATCGAACCTCATCAGATTGAATTTGTTCATAAAATTTCTGAAAGTATTTCTTCTGTAATAACATCTGTAAAAATTAGTCAGAACACCAAAGTTTTGCTCGAACGCTCACAAATTCAAACCGAACAATTGAGAGCTCAAGAGGAAGAAATGCGTCAGAATATGGAAGAAATTATGGCTACGCAAGAAGAATTAACACGTAAAAATGCAGATCATGAAAGTCAAACAGAAATGTTAAATTTAATTATTGATAATATACCTTTTCCTGTTTTTATTAAGGACGAAACCGGGAAATATACACTTGTAAATAAATCTGAAGCAGAAATTTTTGGGGTTAGTAAAGACGAGTTTATAGGCTTTGATGATAGTAAATTTATTACAGATAAAAATGAAGTGCGCAGAATAGCAGAATCAGATAGAAAAATTGTAGAGGAAAATCAACCTGTATATTTTCCTTCGCAACAAATCAAACTGCATAATGGTGTTATTCGAGTATTTAAAACTTCTAAAGTACCATTTTATAACAAGCAAACGGGAAAAAATAATATATTAGGGGTATCCGTTGATTTAACAGACTCTAGTTTGAGAGAAACTGAAATGATAAAAGAAATATCTAGAATGAAATACGAATTGGACAAACTTAAATAATTATGCTTTACAAACATAATGTTTGTAAAGCATAATTATTTTAAAATCGATACAACATCCTCACAATCAAGAATATAAATCGAATCTTC
Source organism: Bacteroidota bacterium (assembly GCA_004293915.1). GTDB lineage: Bacteria > Bacteroidota > Bacteroidia > Cytophagales > UBA9547 > REAG01. The sequence continues at coordinate 63,287 of RDZG01000054.1, forward strand.
TTTTTTTATAGCAGATTTATCCATAACAAAAATGGCTATATGTATGGATTCGTAGCGATTTGCAATACCCAAAATGGCTAGCTTGTAGCGAAGCCCAGCCAAAATTTCTGATATTTTTACACTACTACTCCATTTAACTTCGCCAATCAACAGCGATTTTTTATCGTATGATTCTGCCAAAACATCAATCTCAATTTCGTTTACTTTGTCTGGCTTTCCCCAATAGCGATATGCCATACTCCAGTCTATGCCACCAATTGATGAGTATGGAATGGCATTTCTAACTAATTCTTCCCAAACATTTGCGTAAAGGTGTGGGATTTTTATATCCAATTGCTTTTTTATCACACTCCAAAGTCCCATTTCTATCATCGATTTATTGGATGCCACAAATTGCATGTAGAAATTCAAAAATGGGTCTGATATCCAATATAAGCTTTTTTTGGAATCTTTTTCTTGTTCTCCAAAAGGCACTTCTTTTCGTAAATATCCCATTTCAATTAGATTCGACATAGGTCTCGAAAAATGTGTAGTCGGTTTTTCGAGTTTATTTGCTATTTCGCTTATTCTGTGATTTCCATTCCCAACTAAATTAACTATTGAATAGGCTTGAACGGCACTTCGCATATCATCCAAAAATAGCCTCATAGGTTCTTCTGCCAATATGCCATTTTTATCAAACACAGCATAGTGAATTGCTTCTTCGTAAGAATTATAGTTTTTGCGAATTTCCCAATATCGAGGCACACCTCCCCATGTTGCATATTCTTTTACTGCTTCTATTGCACTGCAATTCAAATATTCTTTCAGCCAGAAAATTTTCATGGCAGATATATTTAACACAGAATCTGCTCTGCCATAAAGTGGCGAAGTTGTTCCTAAAAACAATTCTCGCATCATTTGTTGTGATGAACCGCACAAAACCAGATTATAGTTTTTCTTAAGTTCCAAATCTACTATTTTTTGTATCACACTTGGCAACTCAGGTGCTGCGTGTACCATGTAAGGGAATTCGTCTAAAACCAATGTAATTCTTGTTTTAGTAGAATTGTCTAATGCCCTCAAAATGGATTCCCAAGTTGGATAAATTACTTGGTCAAAATCTGGGATAAAGTTAGCAATGGCTTTTGCTAACATATTGATTTGCATTGATTTTTCCGTAAAATCTGCTAAAAAATATATGCCTTTGTCGGCAATAACATTTTTTAAAAGTGCCGATTTGCCAATTCTACGTCTGCCATATACTATTGCAAATGCAGATTCTTCTTTGTTTAGTAAGCGGTCAAATGTGGCTCTTTCGTCTATTCGGTCAAGAAAATCTATCATAATCCCTTTATTTTCCACAAAGGTAATTCTTTTTTTTGTAATAATTATGCTTTACAAACATTATGTTTGTAAAGCATAATTATTTTTTTAAAAATCTAGGTTAATTTGTTCTTTTTCTGCTAGGTTTTGGGTGTTGTTTATTTTTAATTTTAACTTTTCTTGAGGTTTTTTATAATTCTTTTCGGCTAATTGATAATCTAGTAAAGCCATTTTGTATTTTTTTTGCAAAAAACGTATATTGCCTCTCATTTCTAACACTTCTGGATAATCTTCTTCATATTTTAGGGCATCGTTACAAGCTCTAAAAGCATTAAAATAATTTTCAGAATTATAATATAAAACGGCTTTTTCATAATGCTCTTCGGCTGCAAGATGGTTCATGTATGTGCCAAAAAGTGTTGCAGCGGCTCCAATAATGACACAAAGTGTAAATCCAATGATATAATAAAGTGAGTTGCTTTCTTTTTTAGGAATTTCTTTCGATTCATAAAATTTGCCTTGTCCAGAATAATCTCCCGAATTAAAATCGGGCATATTTTGGATTTCGCTGTACGATTTATATTGCCAGTCGGCTTTTGCATCTACTGTGTTTTCTGGCTTTTTAGCTTGTGAATAGGTTTGATTATCTAATTTTTGATTAAAAACATAGCGTTTTTCAGCATCTGTTAAAACTTGATACGCTTCATTTATTAACTTAAATTTTTCCTCAGCTGTTTTATTGCCCTGATTTTTGTCTGGATGAAATGCCAAAGCCAACTTTTTGAAAGCGGCACGAACTTCTCTATCTGTGGCAGAGCGTTTTATCCCTAATATTTCGTAGTAATTATTCAATTTATTTGATTTTTATGCAATAAAAAATACTTTTTCGAATATTTAACCCTTTTTATTTCAATTTGTTGGATTTAACTTTTTGATTCTACTATTAATTTCTAGTTTTGAACTGAAAATTTGAATAAAAATGAAACTATTTGATGTTTATCCGATTTATGATATTTCGGTTGTAAAAGGAAAAGGAAGCTATGTTTGGGACGAAAAAGGCACAAAATATTTAGATTTATATGGCGGTCATGCCGTAATTTCTATTGGGCATTCGCATCCGCATTATGTGCAAATGCTTAAAAATCAATTAGATAACATTGGATTTTATTCAAATTTTGTGCGTTTGCCTTTGCAAGAACAACTTGCAGAAAAACTCGGAAAAGTAAGTAATTGCGAAGATTACCAACTTTTTTTATCTAATTCTGGTGCCGAAGCCAACGAAAATGCACTCAAACTGGCTTCGTTTGCAACTTGCAGAAAAAAAATTATAGCTTTTTCAAAATCTTTTCACGGAAGAACATCTTTGGCTGTTTCTTGTACGGATAATCCGAGTATTATAGCTCCTGTAAATCAGACAGATAACGTTATATTTTCTGCATTTAATGATATAAATGCACTAGAAACTATTTTCAAAATGCAAGGACAAGAAATTGCAGCTGTAATTATTGAAGGAATTCAAGGTGTGGGTGGAATAAATATTGCTTCAGATTCATTTTTACAAAAAATCAGAAGCTTGTGTACACAATATGGCGCAGTTTTTATTGCCGATTCGGTACAATGCGGATATGGCCGTTCGGGTAAGTTTTTTGCACATGATTTTGCAAATGTTAAAGCCGATATTTATTGCACAGCAAAAGGAATGGGAAATGGTTTTCCTATTGGTGGCACTTTAATTGCTTCGCATTTGAAACCAAAAATGGGAATGTTGGGAACAACTTTTGGTGGAAATCATTTGGCTTGCACAGCTGCTTTGGCAGTTTTAGATGTTATTGAACAAGAAAATTTAATAGCAAACGCAGAAAAAGTAGGTAATTATGTAATGTCCCAACTCAAATCGTTTTCAGAAGTTAAAGAAGTTAAAGGACATGGTTTGATGATTGGCATAGAACTTTTTGAACCTTGTGACGAAATTCGTAAGTCATTGATTTTCAATCATCACGTTTTTACTGGCAGCTCTTCAAACAAAAATCTATTACGTTTGTTGCCTTCGTTGGCAGTTTCTAAAACCGAAATGGATATTTTCTTAGAAAAATTTAGTTTAGCATTACAAAAATAATCTACAAAAGAAACCGTTCTATTTCTGCCGAATTTGGAATTCGGCATGTTTCTTTTTTGCCAAATAATTTGTACCGATATTTTGCAACAAAATCATATACCCAATCTCGAACAAAATGGGGAATCCAAAACAACATATAATAAAAAACAGCATATTGAAATGGCAGTTTTTTAAAAATGCGTAAAACAGCATTTGATTTTATAAACAGTTCATTATCAGCAAGTAAAACAACGGTATTGAGTTCGCTAGCATCAAATTTATATTTTGTTAAAATTTCTTTTGCTAACTCAGATTGTAAAGAACAAAATTTAAAAACGTATTTTTTGTCTTTCTGAATCAAAAAATCTATAAAACCATTGCACAAACCACAAACGCCATCAAAAAATATAATTTGTGTATGTTTTTCGATAGCGTTTGACATAATTTTATTATTCCTTTTTATTCTTTCAACAGTTTGCCGCTGAAAATTGTTTTTTTAGCATCTAAAATACGAACAAAATAAATACCGTTTTGTAAGCTAGAAATATCGATTTCGCTAGTTCCCGGGCATAAACAATCTTTACCTTTTCCGCCTTCGCAAATTCCTTCATAAAAAGTTGAATTTAAAACGATTTTATTGCCTACATCATAAATAAAAATTTTCAAACCACTTTTTTTAATTCCACCCGAAGAAGCTATTAGCAGTTTTTCTTTCGCAGGATTTGGATACATGGTGATTTTTGATTTTTCTTCGGTTAAAGAAATTACAGAAGTTGGATTGTATTGAAAGTTGTAATCTTGACTATAAGCTGGACAACCATAGTTTGAATATTTCACACTATAAAGCCCAGAAAGTGTTGAGTTTATAGATGTAGATGTCGTTAAAATAATCGAACCATTATAATACCAATTTAATATAGGAGGATTTGTGCTACCGTAAGTAAATATAGTTGTTCCCGTTGATGTTAATGCTACAAATAACTCGCCTAATGGTATTGGTAAATTTTCAAATACTAAAACATTAGAAGTAACCGAACTCGGATTAGCACAACTAAGCGAAGATGTCAAATTTGCTTGTACAGTTCCGCCAAACATACTTAATGTTGTAGTATTAAAATTCGAACCAATAGTTGTTCTTCCCCAAAAAGAATTAATAATTGTCCAAGTTATGTTTGGAGAAGTTCCACCTCCTGATATGTTTGCTGAAATGGTTGTTACACTTTCGCTACAATTTTGAGGATAATTTCTAAAACCAGTAATTGAAATACTTGGTACTACAGCTGACAAAACTGTCGTAACTATGGTATTTGATGCCACTGTAACAACCGAACTACTGCAACCACTTGGCTGTGCAGTGATAGTACAAATAATATTATCTCCATCTGCTAATGTATTGGTAGATAATTGATTACTGTTTGTTCCCACAACTGAATTATTGATTTTCCAGCCATAATTTATATTTCCAGATATGTTTAAGCTATTGGCAGTTATAGTTACTGGAGTGTTTACGCAAATACTTCCAGCTGCATTTGAAACAATATTTGCAACTGGATTTCCAGTAACATTAAGCGATAAATCTGTTCCATTGTTATTACTTTGAATTATAGGATTTGAAGAAACTAACCTAAATCTATAACCAGTTCCCGAGGAAATTGTTGGCAAAGTAAATTGTACATTTGCACCCGAAATAGTTGGCAAAATTGTTGTAGGGCTACTAAAACTCCCCAAATTATTTGACAATTCAACATTAAACACATTGCCTCCCGCAAATGTGCCAGTAAGGGTGTGTGTAAAACTTATCGTATTTCCAATGCAAAAAGTATTGCTACTGCTCGAACTAATATTAATTGCAAGTGGTGGATTTACTGTTAAAGAAAATGTCATGCTAGGGTGTGCTTGGCAAACAAAAGAATACGCACCTGCAACCGATGGAGCAAAATCTACAGAACGCACATTTGTACTCAATGCATCAGAAGTATAGGCAGAAGCTCCATTTGGTATAGAAGTGGTGGCGGCATTATGAAATCCACTAATAAAATTGAATGTTATTTTTTCGCCAAGCGTTATGGTTTCGGCAGAAGGAGAAAATGAAAAACTAGTTACGTTAATTATTTTATCTGCAAAAACTTGGTTGGAAATTAAAATTCCAAATAAATATAGAGTTTTTAAACTGTAGATTTTGATACATGGTTTCATACTGTATGTGTTTGATTTATGTTTTTGTTTATCAAATGTAATCAATTAAACACAAAAAACTCATTGTTATACCAAATAATCATATAAAACTGGCATGTCTTTTAGCGGGATAAAATCGAAACCAAATTTTTGCATATTTGTGCGTAAAGCTTCGCAATCTTTGGCTTTTTTATATTCAACTCCTATTAAAGCTGCACCCGTTTCTTTGTTGGTTTTTTTCAAATATTCAAAACGCACAATATCATCGCTTGGTCCCAAAACATCATCTAAAAACGAACGCAAAGCACCAGGTCGCTGCGGAAAGTTTACAATAAAATATTCTTTCAAACCCTCAAAAAGCATCGAACGTTCTTTTATTTCTTGCATTCGGTCGATATCGTTGTTGCTTCCACTAACCACACAAACGATATTTTTGCCTTTAATTTGATCTTTATAAAAATCCAATGCAGCTATAGATAGCGCACCTGCAGGCTCAACAACAATGGCATCGGTATTGTATAATTGCAAAATAGTGGTACAGGTTTTGCCCTCAGGCACCAAAATCATTTCTTTTATGGTTTCCTTACAAATCGAAAATGTAATATCTCCCACACGTTTCACTGCTGCTCCATCCACAAATTTATCTATTTTTTCGAGCGAAACCACATTGCCATTTTCTAGTGCTTTTTTCATCGATGGAGCACCAGTTGGCTCAACTCCAATTATTTGAGTATTAGGCGATTTATGCTTAAAACAACTCGATACACCAGCCGCTAATCCACCACCGCCTACTGCCATAAAAAGATAGTCGATAGGTGTGTTTTTCATATCTGCTAAAATCTCTAAACCAACTGTACCTTGCCCAGCAATGGTATCTAAATTATCAAACGGATGGATAAATGCCATGTTGTTAGCATTGCAAAATTCGATGGCTTTGGCATAACTATCGTCAAAAGTATCGCCTTCGAGCCTTACCTCAATTCGGTCTTTTCCAAACATTTTTACTTGGTTCACTTTTTGTTTTGGCGTTGTGATGGGCATATACACAAAGCCTTTTATACCGAGCAAACTACACGATAAAGCAAAACCTTGTGCATGGTTACCCGCACTAGCACACACAATTCCATTTTGGGTTTCGGCTGCCGAACGGCTACTTATATTATTGTACGCACCTCTGATTTTGTACGAACGTACCACCTGCAAATCTTCTCTTTTGAGGTAAATATTTGCTTGATAATATTCAGAAAGATTACGATTTAATTCTATGGGTGTATGTTTGGCAACGTTTTTAAGACGTTGATAGGCTGCTTCAATTTTTTCTAATTCGAGTATCATTTTTTGTATTCTGAAATGCAAAATTAGATAAAATTTCTGATTTATATTTTCATAGTATAGACTTTAAAAATAATTGCTTTTTTTATTTTTATGAGTTACCAAATTGCAAATTGAGATATAAATCTAAAAAAATAATATCTCATGTTTAGCAAAGGCGAAATATTATTATCCGAACCTTTTTTACCTGATCCAAATTTTACACGATCGGTTATTTTACTTGCTGAACATGGCGAGGGTGGCTTGCTTGGTTTTGTACTCAATAATAAATCAACAATGGTTTTAGAAGATCTTGGCGAAGAATTTCGAAACATCGATTTGCCAGTTTATATTGGTGGACCTGTAGAACAAAATACATTACATTTTGTACATACTTTAGGTAATAAAATAGATCAAACTGTGCCTATTTCTGATGTGGTTTATTGGAGCGGAAATTTGAAAGATACTCTAAATTTGATTCGCTTAGGAATTATAAAAGAAACTGATATTCGCTTTTTTTTGGGCTATTCGGGCTGGGGAAAAGGTCAATTACAAACAGAATACAATCAAAAAAGCTGGTTTCAAATCAAAAATATTAAAAAAGATATTTTTGAAATCGAGCCACAAAATCTCTGGCGGCAAGTTCTCAAAAATCAAGGTGGAGAATTTAAACAATATGCCAATTATCCACTTGATCCACGTTTGAATTAAAGAATTTTAATTTTGAAATTCTGTTTGCTTTCGATTCAAAATTGTATATCTTTATAATCTCATAATTGTCATTAAGAAATCATGGTAACAACATTTTATTTAGAGTCAGCCCAAGATGTAAATAATTCGATTTTAGATGTAATAAAGTCTAAATATCAGTCCAAGCCTATTTCTATAAAAATTGAGGATGATTTTGTGTCGGATGACTTGACAGATGAGTTTAAAAAAGAATTGGATTTGCGCTTATCCGAAGATGATTCAGATTATTTAACGGCATCAGAATCAGTAGCTTTGCTGAAAGAAAAATATGGAGTATAAAATTTTTGTTTCCCCAAAAGCTCAAAAAGAAATTTATAAATCTATTGAATACTATAATCAAAAAAGTTCTTACGCTCCTAATCTTTTTATAAACGAAATTCATAAAATTTTTGATTTGCTATCAGTAAATCCATTTTATAATGTTAGATACAAGAATATCAGATCAATACCAATTAAAAAGTTTCCTTTTTCTTTTTATTTTACAATAGATGAAAATAAAAAAGTAGTAAAAATAATTTCTTGTTTTCATGAAAAACAAAATCCAAGAAAACGACCTAATTTAGGTAATTGAATTAAAGAATTTTACATTCAATTCTACGATTTAATTTTCGTGTTTCCTCGTTTTCGTTTGGCGAAATGGGTTGCAAATCGCCATATCCTTTGTGCGTGATTCTGCCTTCTTCTACACCTTTTTCTACTAAATAATCGAAAACAGATTCGGCTCTTCGGGTACTCAAATTTAGGTTATTGGCTTTCAAACCAACATTATCGGTATGTCCACTTATTTCGACTTTTAGTGTTGGGTTTTGGTTTAAGAAATTTACCAATTTATCTAGTTCGGCTTGCGATTTTTTTTCTAATTCGTATTTTCCTGTTCCAAAAAATATATTATTTAGCGTTATCAACGAACCTTTTCGGATGGGTTCTAAATAAATATCTAAATTTATGGGGTCGAAAGTTGTGATGTTTTCAAACGCAAAAGCATGACTTTTATATAAATAGCCTGGTTTGGTGGTGTAAATTCCATATTGTGTATTTTCATTTAATACAGCCAAATATGTGCCGTTTACGGCATCAGAAGTTAATAAACTTTCGGTTTTTCCTGTTTTTAAATTTATAACTTCAACATCGGCACTAATTTTTTTTTTTGTATAGGCATCGTAAACAGTGCCTTTCATATAAGTACTAACGTTCTGACAACCAGCCTCTTTTGGCACATCAAATTCGTATAACAAATAGCGTTCACCAATTTTGTCGGATGTTGCTTCGCCAGAAAAATATGCTTTTTTGCAATCAGAAGTAATAAATATAGAGCTTTCTTCTAAATGCGTGTTTATAGGATAGCCCAAATTGCGAGGTTCGAGCCAATTAACTGAATCTCTGTAACTTACAAATAAATCAAAACTGCCAAATCCGGGATGATAATCAGAAGAAAAATACAATGTAGTTTGACTTGGATGGATAAAAGGTGCAACTTCTCTGCCTTTTGTATTTATCAAATCGCCAAGATTTATGGGTTCGCTCCATCTTCCGTTTGCATCTGCCTGTGTCATCCAAATATCTTCCTCACCCATCCCACCTTTGCGTTTTGAGCTAAAATAAAGTGTTTTTCCATCGGCAGAAAGTGAAGGTTGCGAATCCCAAAATGGTGAATTTACACGATCTCCCATATTATATGGTCTGCCCCAAATTTCACCTTCTTTATACGAAATATACAAATCGCAATCTTTGTCGCCTTTGCTTTTGCCTCCGCAAATCGTAAAAGCCAACACTCTGCCATCTGCCGAAATGCTACATGTGCCTTCGTTCAAATTTGGCGAATTGATATTGTCCGAAATCGATTCGGGCTGTGTCCAAACTCCATTTATTTTTTTTGAAATAAAAATATCTTCATATTCTTGAAAACCTATAAAATCTCGGATTGTAAAAACCAAGCTTTGTTGATCAGCAGTTGTAACTGGAAAATATTGTTTTCTATGATTATTTACAATATTTGGCAAAGCATTTACTTGAATGTCTACTTTTTTACTTTTGTTTTCAAGTGCAAAATTGCAATTGCGAAGCAATATTTTTGATTTTTCGAGATAATTTGCAGGCTCTTTTTCATTTAATATATAGTCAGAAAAATATTTTTTTGCTTCCAAATAATTGCCTTCGTGCAAATATATTTCTCCTAAAATTCTTTTGATACTTGGATTTGAATAAGTAGGATTACAACTTAAAATTTTCTCAAAATGCATTTTTACTTTTTCTGGCGTTCTAACATATTGTTTATACAAAATACCTAATTGATAATGTGCATCTACAAAACAGGGATCTTTTTCGGTGGCGGAAACAAATAATTTTGTAGCATCGTCAAACTGGCGTTGCGAAAGTTTTGTGATGGCTTCGTCATACAATTTTTGTGCTTTTTTGTTGGATGACTGTGCAAAACTTAAGCCTATTGAAATAAAGTATATGGTTACAAAAATATTAACTTTCATTTTTGATATAAATATGCTATAAAAGTATGGATAATTGTTAAACAGAAAAAATTTTACCTAATTTTGCGACCTTATGCAAATTACAACTGAAATCACATCATCGCAAATTGCTTCTGATAATCCAATACATCAGCGTTTGCTTTTTGCTTACGAAGCTGCAAATCAATACATTAATGGTTCGGTTCTTGAAGTTGGCTGTGGCGAGGGTAGGGGATTAGAAACCATTGCATCAAATTGTAAATCTTATACAGCATTAGATAAAAACGATGCACTATTAGCACTTTTAGCTAAAAAATATCCAACATTTTCGTTTATTCACACAAATGTTCCGCCTTTTGAAAATGTTGCAGACAATAGTTTTGACACTATTGTTTGTTTTCAAGTAATCGAACATATTCAAAACGATAATCTATTTGTAAGCGAAATTGCTCGTGTGCTAAAACCTGGCGGCAAAGCCATAATATCTACCCCAAATATTGATTTGACTTTGAGTCGCAATCCTTGGCATATTAGAGAATATAAACCTAAGCAGCTCAAAGACTTGCTTTCAAAATATTTTTCAAATATCGAAGATAAAGGTATTTCGGGCAATCAAAAAGTGATGGATTATTATGAATTGAATAAAAAATCAGTAAAAAACATCACACGTTGGGATATTTTTAATTTACAACATAATCTTCCAGCATCTATTTTGAGAATACCGTACGATATTTTAAATCGATTTAATCGAAATAAAATGATGAAAAATGATGTTAAATTAGTGTCAGATATAGCTTTGAGCGATTATTTTGTAACAAATGATTTTACTAAAAGCTTCGATTTGTTTTACGTTTGTCAAAAATAAATCATAAATCAAAAACTTTTTTTTACAATAGATTTGTCTATAACGAATTTCCAATTAATTTTGCACTCCCTTTCGAGAGAGAGGGGTGTTCTTTGATACATAATTAATAATTTGGGGAGATACCAGAGTGGCCAAATGGGACAGACTGTAACTCTGTTGTTGTAATGACTTCGAAGGTTCGAATCCTTCTCTCCCCACTTTGAAATAGAGGAAAATAGTATTTTAGATTTTGAATAATTTATAAAATATTTCAAAATTTGAGAAATTAAAATCCAAAATTTCAACATGCGGAAGTAGCTCAGTTGGTAGAGCGATAGCCTTCCAAGCTATAGGTCGCGGGTTCGAGCCTCGTCTTCCGCTCATTTTGGCATAAGATAGAAGACTTGAGATATAAAGAATTTAAAGCATTTCTATCTTATGTTTTCTGTCTTAAGTCCCAAAAGCTGTTGTAGCTCAGGGGTAGAGCACTTCCTTGGTAAGGAAGAGGTCGAGAGTTCAATTCTCTTCAACAGCTCATATTAAAAAAGTAAAAACGTTAAATTAATATATCTTTAAATCTGAATTAAATTTTAAATAAAATGGCTAAAGAACAATTTGACCGATCGAAACCTCACGTTAACATCGGTACTATCGGACACGTTGATCATGGTAAAACCACATTGACAGCAGCAATTACTATGGTGCTTGCAAACAAAGGTCTTGCCGAAAAAAGAGATTTCTCTTCTATTGACAATGCTCCTGAAGAAAAAGAACGTGGTATTACAATCAATACTTCACATGTTGAATATTCGACTGCAAACCGTCACTATGCACACGTTGACTGTCCAGGTCACGCGGATTATGTGAAAAATATGGTTACAGGTGCTGCTCAGATGGATGGTGCAATTCTTGTGGTTGCTGCTACTGATGGTCCAATGCCACAAACACGTGAGCATATCCTTTTGGCTCGCCAAGTAGGTGTACCTGCTCTTGTAGTGTTTATGAATAAAGTGGATATGGTTGATGATCCAGAATTATTAGAACTTGTTGAAATGGAAGTACGTGAATTGCTTACATTCTACAAATTCCCTGGTGATGAAATTCCAGTTATCCAAGGTTCTGCTTTGGGTGGTTTGAATGGCGATGCTAAGTGGGTTTCTACTATCGAAAAATTAATGGACGAAGTAGATCGTTATATTCCAATTCCAAAACGTTTGGTTGATCTTCCTTTCCTAATGCCTGTTGAGGATGTGTTCTCAATCACTGGTCGTGGAACTGTTGCAACTGGTCGTATCGAAAGAGGTGTTGTTAATGTTGGCGACAATATTGATATCATTGGAATGGGTGCTGAAGGTTTAAAATCTACTTGTACTGGTGTTGAAATGTTCCGTAAATTATTGGACAGAGGCGAAGCTGGTGACAATGTAGGTGTATTGCTTCGTGGTATTGATAAAGAACAAATCCGTAGAGGTATGGTTCTTTGCAAACCAGGTTCTGTACAACCACATACGCAATTCAAAGCTGAGGTTTATGTATTGTCGAAAGAAGAAGGAGGTCGTCATACACCGTTCTTTAACAAATACCGTCCACAGTTTTATTTCCGTACTACAGACGTTACAGGTGAAATTGATTTGCCAGCAGGTGTAGAAATGATTATGCCAGGTGATAATGTTTCAATCAATGTAACTCTTATTGCTTCTGTTGCTATGGAAAAAGGCTTACGTTTTGCTATCCGTGAGGGTGGTCGTACAGTAGGTGCTGGTCAGGTAACTGAAATTGTAAAATAATTTTACAAAAATAAATATTCAAATGGCAGTTAGGTAAAGTAAAATTTGCCAACTGCCTTTTGTTGATTAATAAACACAAGCGGAAGTAGCTCAATTGGTAGAGTGGCGGTCTCCAAAACCGTAGGTTGTAGGTTCGATGCCTGCCTTCCGTGCTAAAATTTTTAAAACAAATGTTTGAAAAAATAAAATTATTCGTAAACGAATCTGCGGATGAGGTAAAAAACAAAGTTACTTGTCCAACAGCCAAAGAACTACAAAACAGTACTGTTATTGTTTTGGTTTCGGCTCTTGTTTTTGCCGTTTTGATTGGGTTGGTTGATTTCGTTTTCGAAAATGGAATGACTTGGTTTTATCGTTCATTCTAAGATAGTTATGAGTATAACAATGGAAAATAATTGGTACATTCTAAGAGCTGTTAGTGGGCAAGAAAAAAAGTTAAAAGCTTATTTAGAAACCGAACTAACACGCCAAAATCTTTCGGAACATGTTGCCGAAATACTTATTCCTTCAGAAAAAGTATACGAAATGCGTAATGGAAAAAAAATGATTCGTGAGAAAATTTCTTTTCCTGGCTACATGTATGTTTCGGCTAATTTGTCAAATGGAGAAACATTTTATTTATTAAACAATGCACCTGGTTCGCTTGGTTTCTTAGGCGAAGGCAAAACAAAAGCATTAAAAGTTCCCGAACCCATTAAACAATCTGAAATTAATCGTATTTTAGGTAAAATAGAAGAAGGTAATCTTGCTAATATTAAATCTGAAACAAAATACATTGTTGGCGAATCGGTAAAAGTAATGAATGGACCATTCAGTGGATTTATTGGAAACATCGAAGAAGTTTATGACGATAAGAAAAAAGTAAAAGTAATTGTAAAAATATTTGGTAGAAACACGCCAATGGAATTGAGCTATATAGAGGTTGAGAAAGCTTCATAATCAACCGGTGACACCTCAATTCGTGTTTAAAAAAGTTTAAGTTTTAATCGAAAATATAAAATGGCAAAAGAAATAACTGGCTATGTAAAGCTACAAGTAAAAGGAGGAGCTGCTAACCCATCTCCACCAATCGGACCTGCATTAGGTTCTAAAGGTTTGAATATCATGGAGTTTTGCAAACAATTTAATGCAAGAACGCAAGACAAACCAGGACAAGTATTACCCGTATTAATTACTGTTTATTCAGACAAATCGTTTGAATTTGTAATTAAAACGCCACCAGCAGCTAATTTGCTTTTAGATGTATCTAAAAAACAAAAAGGAAGTGCCGAGCCAAATCGTAATAAAATTGGTTCTGTAAGTTGGGATGATGTTAAAAAAATAGCTGAAATCAAAATGCCTGATTTGAATTGTTTTAAATTAGAATCTGCAATGAGTATGGTTGCTGGTACCGCTCGCTCTATGGGCTTAACTGTAACTGGTAACAAGCCTTTTTGATTTCAATCAAATTATTTACAAAAAAGGTCTATCGAAAGTTAGACCTTTTTTTGTGAAAATTACAAAGAAAAAGCCTTGCTTAGTTACTAAGCAAGGCTTTTTCTTTGTAATCTTTTGAGCAACTTATGCTTCACCCATTGTACCTCCAAAATTCATTGGAAATGCTGGAAATTGATTTGGCATATTTATTGAACCAAAATTTTCTTCGTATTTATTGATATTATCTGCAAGCGCTTGCAAAAGTCTTTTCGCATGTTCAGGAGTTAAAACAATTCGAGCTTTTACTTTTGCTTTTGGTAAACCTGGCATCATACGAATAAAATCTACCACAAACTCACTATTTGAATGAGCTATCATGGCTAAGTTTGAATATACACCTTCTGCTATTTCTTCAGAAAGTTCGATATTGATTTGATTCTCTGGATTATTTGCTGGGTTTTGTTGTTGTTTTGCCATTTTGAAATGTGTAATTTTTTCTTAAGTTTGTTATTATTAATAGAATAAAAATAATATAAGAATTTGCATTTAACTAACACTTGATTTGGTAGAGGATGTACTTTGTTTTCTGTCCGAAATTTGTACAAAAAGCAATGCTCCAAATGCCATTAACAAGCATAAAATTACGAATAAGATATATGGTGCCATATTATTCTTTTTTTAAAATAAATAATCCAATTACAATAAATAAAATGGTTAATGTTACACCCAAAGATATTAAATAAATTTTATCAATAGTATTATATTGAACTATTAAAGATAAAACTACACCTGCAAATATATATTTACCAATATCAATAAGTGTTTTAGCTAACTCTTCTCTTAATTTAATATTCATTTATACAAATAATAAATTTTTATTTTTAAAACAAAAAACCACTTTATTAGAAAGTGGTTTTTTGCTTTAAAACTATTCAGAAACCTCTACTTCTCTTCTGCGTTTGAAAGATTTTTTGGTTTCTACCAATTGATCGTATTCCTCTTTTGAGCCAACGATTATGTCTTGGTAGTCTTTCAATCCTGTACCTGCTGGAATTAAATGTCCAACAATTACATTTTCTTTCAAACCTTGTAGTAAATCACGTTTACCACGTACAGCAGCTTCGCTCAATACTTTTGTAGTTTCTTGGAAAGAAGCAGCCGAAATCCAGCTTTCTGTACCTAAAGAAGCTTGAGTGATACCTTGCAACATCGGACTTGAAACAGATGCTTGTGCATCTCTTACTGAAATCAATTTTTTATCTTGACGTTTTAATGAAGAATTTTCATCTCTTAATTTACGAGAAGTAATTATCTGACCCGGTTTTAAGCTCGAATCTCCAGCATCTTCAACCACTTTTTTATCTAAAATAGCATCGTTTTCTTCACGGAATGTAAATTTATCAACAGCTTGTCCTGGCAAGAAGTTTGTGTCGCCTGGCTCAAGAATTTCTACTTTTTGTAGCATTTGACGTACAATTATCTCAATATGTTTATCATTGATTTTTACACCTTGCAAACGATAAACTTCTTGAATTTCGTTTACTAAATACTCTTGTACCGCAGTTGGACCTTTGATAGAAAGAATATCAGAAGGAGTAATGGCACCATCTGACATTGGCGCACCAGCTTTTACATAATCATTGTCTTGAACAAGGATATGTTTAGCCAAAGGAACCAAATATTTTTTCTTAACTCCATCGCGAGATTCGATATTTACCTCACGGTTACCACGTTTGATAGTTCCATAAGTAACTACACCATCTATTTCTGATACTACAGCTGGGTTAGAAGGATTACGTGCTTCGAAAAGCTCTGTTACCCTTGGCAAACCTCCCGTAATATCTCGGTTTTTACCAATAGAACGAGGTAATTTGGCAAGTACTTCTCCTGATTTTATTTTTTTGCCTTCTTCTACAACCAAACGAGCACCAACAGGAATATTATATCCTCTTATTTCTCCATTTTTTTGTTTTACTAAAAGGGCTGGATTTTTTAATTTATCTTTTGTTTCGATGATAACTTTCTCTCTATGTCCAGTTTGCTCATCAAATTCTTCTTTGTATGTGATACTTTCTTCGATTGCATCAAATTCAATAGTTCCTTCAACTTCAGATACGATAACTGCATTATAAGGATCCCAGAAACATAGTTCCTCGCCTTTTTTAACTTTATCTCCGTTCTTAACTTTCAAGATTGAACCGTAAGGAACAATGTTTGAAATCAAGGTACGACCTTCTTTATCAACAACTTTTATTTCGCCAGAACGACCAATTACTACTGCAACTTTTTCGTTTTCAGCATTTGTAGAATCTACAAAACGTAACTCATCAAATTCAACTTTTCCATCGAATTTAGCTCTGATGTTTGATTCCACAGAAACGTTACCAGCCGTACCCCCAACGTGGAATGTACGTAAAGTAAGCTGTGTGCCAGGTTCTCCAATCGATTGTGCTGCCACAACACCAACTGCTTCGCCTCGTTGTGCGATTCTGCCGTTTGATAGATTTCTACCGTAGCATTTTGCACATATTCCTCGTTTAGTTTCGCAAGTTAATACCGAACGAATTTCAACTTCTTCTGTTATTTCTTCTAATAATTTTGCAATTTCTTCGCTAATTTCACTTCCAGAAGAGATAATTAGTTCATTTGAAACTGGATGATAAATATCATGAACTGAAACTCGTCCTAAAATACGTTCTGAAAGTGGCTCAACGATATCTTCATTATCTTTCAATGCGGTCATTGTAATTCCTCTCAAAGTACCACAATCAACTTCATTGATAATTACATCTTGAGCAACATCGACCAAACGTCTAGTTAAATAACCAGCATCTGCTGTTTTTAAAGCCGTATCTGCCAAACCTTTACGAGCACCATGTGTAGAAATAAAATATTCTAATACATCCAATCCTTCTTTAAAGTTAGAAATAATTGGATTTTCGATAATCTCTCCAACTGAACCTGCAAGATTTTTTTGCGGTTTTGCCATCAAGCCCCTCATTCCACCTAACTGACGAATTTGCTCTCTCGAACCACGTGCACCAGAGTGCATCATCATATAGATTGAGTTAAATCCTTGTTGATCAGACTCTTGTTTTTTCATCAACGTTTCTGTTATCTGAGAATTTACACGAGTCCAAATATCAATAATTTGATTATAACGCTCATTATCTGTGATAAGACCCATATAATAGTTATTCCAAACGATATCAACTTCTTCTTTTGCTTTTTGAATAAGTTCGATTTTATTATCTGGAGTCATAATATCTACAACACCCATTGATAAACCACCTCTAAATGCATATTGGAATCCTAATTCTTTGATTCTATCCAAGAACTCAGCTGTTTTTGCATTTCCAACTGCTTTATAAACTGTTCCAATAATTTGTTGGAGTTTTTTCTTTGTTAATAATTCATCAATATATCCTAATTCGGCAGGAACATATTGATTTACCAACACACGACCAGCTACAGTTTCTATGATTTTGTTTTCTAATTCGCCTGTTGTTGCATTTTTAACTTTAGTTTTAAGTTTAATATGTGCATGTTTCGAAAGTTTACGTTCGTTTAATGCAATGATTACTTCCTCAAAACCATAATACGTATGCCCTTCACCCAGTTCTGGTTTTTCTGGCGAACCTTTTCTGCCTTTAGAAATATAATAAAGTCCCAAAACCATGTCTTGTGATGGCACCGTTACTGGAGCACCATTTGCAGGATTTAAGATATTATGCGATGCTAACATCAATAATTGAGCTTCTAAGATGGCTTCATGTCCAAGTGGAACGTGAACAGCCATTTGATCACCATCAAAATCGGCATTGAAAGCCGTACAAACTAATGGGTGTAATTGGATTGCTTTTCCTTCAATCAATTTTGGTTGGAAAGCTTGAATACCTAATCTATGCAAAGTAGGAGCACGATTCAAAAGAATCGGATGTCCTTTCAATACATTTTCTAAAATATCCCAAACTACTGCATCTTTTCTATCTACTATTTTCTTAGCTGATTTTACAGTTTTAACAATTCCTCTTTCGATTAACTTTCTGATAATGAATGGTTTGAATAACTCAGCACCCATATCTTTTGGTAAACCGCACTCATGTAATTTCAACTCTGGACCAACTACAATTACCGAACGACCCGAATAATCTACACGTTTTCCTAATAAGTTTTGACGGAAACGTCCTGCTTTTCCTTTCAACATATCTGAAAGCGATTTCAACGCACGATTTCCTTCTGCACGTACCGCATTTACTTTACGTGAGTTGTCAAATAATGAATCAACAGCTTCTTGCAACATACGTTTTTCGTTACGTAAAATCACTTCTGGAGCTTTGATTTCAATTAGTCTTTTCAGACGATTGTTTCTTATAATAACTCTTCTATATAGGTCATTCAAATCTGATGTAGCAAAACGACCGCCATCAAGTGGAACCAATGGACGCAATTCCGGTGGAATTACAGGAACCATTTTGATAATCATCCATTCTGGTTTGTTTTGAATTCTAGTATTTGCATCACGGAATGCTTCTACAACTTTCAAACGTTTCAAAGCATCAGCTTTACGTTGTTGCGAAGTATCGTGCGAAGCTTGGTAACGCAATGAATACGATAAACTATCTAAATCCAAACGATTTAAAAGCATTTCTAGCGCATCAGCACCCATTTTTGCTATAAATTTATTTGGATCAGCATCTTCCAGCATTTGGTTTTCACGTGGAAGTTTATCTAAAATATCTAAATATTCGTCTTCAGTTAAAAAATCAAGTTGAGCAACGCCATCTTCGGCTTTGATACCTGGATTTACAACTACATAACGTTCGTAATAAATAATTTGATCTAATTTTTTAGACGGCATTCCTAAAAGATACCCAATTTTGTTTGGCAAAGAACGGAAATACCAAATATGAGCCACAGGCACAACTAATTCGATGTGTCCCATACGCTCTCTGCGTACTTTTTTCTCTGTAACTTCAACGCCACAACGATCGCATATAATACCTTTATAACGAATACGCTTGTATTTGCCGCAATGACATTCAAAATCTTTTACAGGACCAAATATTCTTTCGCAGAATAAACCACCCATTTCGGGTTTGTAGGTTCTGTAATTGATGGTTTCTGGTTGGGTAACTTCACCATACGAAGTTTCTAATATTGATTCAGGTGAAGCTAAACTAATGGTGACTCTTGTGAAGTCGGGATTAAACTTTTTGTTTTTTCTTAAAGCCATAATTGCTTGGTTACCAAATGTTTAGTTAAGAGTAAACGTATTACTCCCATGAGAAGACCGCAAATATAGAAAAAATAAAATTTTTAGTCAAACTTTTTAGTTAATAAATTGAAATATTTTTATTTTAAACTTTAGACAATGATTTTGTAACAAGACAATTTTATTTTATAATGCCTTAGGATTGAATTACTTTAAAGTATAGATTTAACACAAAAGATACACTGATATCAGAAATGTAAATTTTTTTAAACATTCTATACCAAAATCAATTTTATATTTATAAAAAAAACTAAAAATGAAAACTCATTATATATTATTAAGTGCGATTGCATTGTGTTTTTTGTCATCTTGTTCAGTTATTCGTCCAGGAGAAATAGGTGTTAAAACTACATTTGGTAAGCTAAAAGAAAAAACTTTTGAGAGTGGAGCGGTTTTTTATAATCCTTTTGCAACAGCAGTAATTAAAGTACCAACTAGAACTATAAATCGAGAAATGTCGATGAATTTACCATCAAAAGAGGGTTTAACAATTCTTGCAGATGTGTCTATATTATATAGGATAGAAACAATCAAAGTTATAACTGTTATTAAAGAAGTAGGTCTTGATTTTGATAAAATCATTACAGCCGTTTTTCGTTCGTCTGCATCTGATGCTTGTTCTCAATATTATGCCAAAGATATGCATAGTGGGGAAAGAAGAAATATCGAGAAAAAAATTAATGATTTAATGAATGAATATTTGGGACCAAGGGGTTTTATAATCGAAAATGTCTTGCTCAAAAGTATTTCTTTGCCCACAGGATTATCAAAAGCTATTGAGCAAAAATTAGAATCAGAACAAGATGCACTCAGAATGGTGTTTATCAAACAGCAAGAAGAAAGAGAGGCTGAGCGTATTTTAATTAAAGCAGAAGGGCAGAAAAAAGCCAAAATTATAGAAGCTGAAGCAAAAGCAAAAGTTATTGAAATTGAGGCAGATGCAAACAAAATGGCAAACGATAAACTTAATAGTAGTATTACACCTAACATCATAAAAATGAAACAAATTGATGCTATGTTAGAGCTTTCAAAATCTCCAAACTCAAAAGTTATGTTTATAGATAATAAAAATCCATTTATGAATATTTTAGAACAAAAGTAAAATCCGTAATACGCTTAATTTTATTAGCAGCAACTAGATTGATTAGTTGATTTTTTGGCAAAATCAAAATACAAAAAAAATAAAATAGTAATATTTTTAAAAATAGATTTGCGTTTACATCATTTATAAACGATTTTTTTTTTAGTATATCCAGTGGCTTCAAAATGTATTTAATTAAGTATTTGAAATTTATTAAAGTTAATTATGAAATTTGTAATGATTATGAAAGTATTTCAAATAAATCAGAAGTGTGCTTAGCATATTTAACTATCAAAACTACAATAATGCATAATATTTTGGTTTGCATTTGATTTTTTTATATTTAATTCGCAATATTGTAACAATTCTCAATATATAACCACAAAAATCATAACACTATACAAAATGGCAGACCAAACCGCAGAGATTATCTTGGAAGGCAAGTCGTATAAATTTCCAGTAATTACTGGAACCGAAAACGAAAAAGGTATCGATATCAGCAAACTTCGTGACGAAACTGGATACATTACTTATGATGTAGGCTACAAAAATACAGGTGTAACTAAAAGTGAAATCACGTTTTTGGATGGTGAACAAGGTATTTTACATTATCGTGGTTATCCAATTGAGCAATTAGCAGGTACTTCTTCGTTTATAGAAGTTGCATACTTATTAATTTATGGCAAATTGCCTAACAAAGAAGAACTCGAAAGTTTCACTACTCGTATGAACAGACGTTCGCTTGTGCACGAGGATATGAAAATAATTTTGGATGGTTTTCCATCTTATGCTCATCCAATGGGTGTTTTGTCTTCTTTAGTTTGTTCAATGACAGCGTTTTATCCCGAATCATTGAATCCAACGCCTACTGATGACGAAATGGATTTGCACATCGTAAGACTTTTAGCAAAAATGCCAACAATGGTTGCTTGGTCGTATAGAAAATCAAAAGGATTGCCTTTTAATTATCCTAAAAACGGATTGGATTATTGCTCAAACTTTTTGCAAATGATGTTTGCTCAACCTTCTGAGGCTTATCATGTAGATCCAGTAGTTTCTGATGCATTAAATAAATTGTTGATTTTGCATGCCGATCACGAGCAAAACTGTTCTACATCTACTGTTAGAATCGTTGGTTCTTCTCAAGCAAGTTTATACGGTTCGGTTTCGGCAGGTATAAACGCACTTTGGGGACCATTGCATGGTGGTGCAAATCAGGAAGTTATCGAAATGCTTGATGAAATAAAAGCTACGGGAATGTCTACCAAAGCTTTTATCGAAAAAGTGAAGAAAAAAGAAGTTCGCTTGATGGGCTTTGGACATAGAGTTTATAAAAACTTTGATCCACGTGCAAAAATAATAAAAGTTGCTTGCGATCAAATTTTGAATAAATTAGGTGTAAACGATCCTATTTTGGATATTGCAAAAGGCTTAGAAGAAGCTGCTTTGAATGATCCGTATTTTATCGAACGTAAATTATATCCAAATGTAGATTTTTATTCGGGTATAATTTATCGTGCATTGGGAATTCCAGTTAATATGTTTACCGTAATGTTTGCCTTAGGTCGTTTGCCTGGTTGGATTGCTCAATATAAAGAATTGAGAGCCAACAAAGAGCCAATTGGTCGTCCTCGCCAAATTTATACAGGAGCAACTAAAAGAGATTTTACAGTTATCGCAAAAAGATAATTTTAGTTTAACATCTTCAAGAAGGGAATTTAACCAAAAGTTGAATTCCCTTCTTTGTTTTTTGCTTCTTATGTCATCTTTTTAATTATTTTTGTACAAAATAGATTGTATGTCGAAAGTAAAAATTGGTATTGTACAAACATCATGTACGGCTGATATTCAGCTAAATATGCAAAATACAACACGAGCAATTAAGCAAGCGATTTCAAATGGTGCACAAATTATATGTTTGCCCGAAATGTATCGCACATTGTATTTTTGCCAAACCCAAGATTATGAGCAGTTCAAAACTGCCGAAACTATTCCTGGTCCTTCTACCGAATTATTTTCTAAAATTGCGAAAGAAAATAATGTTGTTATTATTGCACCACTATTTGAAAAACGTACAGATGGATTATATCATAATACCATAGCCGTAATAGACGCTGATGGCTCAATCACAGACATTTATAGAAAAATGCATATCCCGCATGATCCTGGTTTTGAAGAAAAATTTTATTTCACACCTGGTGATTTAGGATTCAAAGCCATAAAAACTAAATATGCAACTATTGGTACGTTAATCTGTTGGGATCAGTGGTATCCAGAAGCTGCCCGATTGACTGCATTAAAAGGTGCACAAATTTTATTTTATCCTACAGCAATTGGTTGGGATGCAAAAGAGCCAGATGCGATAAAACCCTCACAATTAGATGCTTGGCAAACGATTCAACGCAGCCATAGCATTGCTAACGGGTGTTTTGTTTGTGCTGTAAATCGGATTGGAACAGAAGGCGATTTACAATTTTGGGGCAGTAGTTTTTTGAGTAATACCATGGGAGAAATTGTTGCTAATACTGGACACGAACAAGAAGAAACCCTTGTTGTAGAAATTGATTTATCCGAAATTGACGATACACGTACGCACTGGCCCTTTTTTAGAGATAGAAGAATCGATTTTTATGGAGATTTAACAAAACGATTTATCGACTAAATTTTATTAACAATCAAAAATCAAATTATAGCTTTATTTTTAAAAGAAATTAAATTAGAATGGCGAAATAAATATGCCCTAAATGGTATTTTACTTTATTTAATCGGCTCAATTTTTATTTGTTATTTATCTTTTCAAGTAAAAAGGGGAGTGTTGAATCCTATTACTTGGAATGCACTTTTTTGGATTATTATACTTTTTAGTGCTATTAATGCTATTGCAAAAAGTTTTTCAATAGAAAAAGAGGGCAGGTTATTGTATTATTATCAACTTTGCCGACCCGAAGCCATGATTATTGCCAAAACTTTATATGGTTTTTTGTTACTACTATTTTTGGGATTTGCAGGGTTAGGATTTTATAGTTTGGTTTTAGGAAATCCAATCCAAGATTTGGGCTTGTATAGTTTAGGTTTATTTATTGCCATTTTAGGCTTTTCTGTTATTTTAACTTTGGTTTCCGCCATTGCATCAAAAGCCCAAAACAACGGGACGTTGATGGCAATTCTAAGTTTTCCAGTTTTGATTCCTTTATTATTATTGGCAATTAAATTATCCAAAAATGCAATGGATGGCTTAGATTGGTCGGTAAGCCTAGATGAAATATATACTTTATTAGCCATTGACGCTATTGTAATGGCTATTTCGTATATCTTATTTCCTTTTTTGTGGCGAAATTAACCTAAACCACATGATGGAATTGGCGTAAAAAGCGTACATCATTTTCTGAAAACAATCGCAAATCTTTGATTTGATATTTTAGCATTGTAATTCGTTCGATTCCCATTCCAAAAGCAAAACCTGAATATGTTGCGGAGTCTATTCCACAGTTTTCCAACACATTAGGATCAACCATTCCTGCTCCCATAATTTCCACCCAACCCGAATGTTTGCAAACATTGCAGCCTTTACCGCCACAAATCATACACGAAACATCTATTTCCACACTTGGCTCAGTAAATGGAAAATAACTTGGACGCATTCTGATTTTGGTTTCTTTTCCAAATAGCTCTTTTGCGAAATATAATAAGGTGTCTTTGAGGTCTTTAACAGAAACTTTTTCGTTAATATATAGCCCTTCTATTTGATGAAAAAAACAATGAGCACGAGCGGTAATGGCTTCATTTCTAAAAACTCGACCTGGCGAAAGAATTCGTATCGGAGGTTTTTGTTTTTCCATCGTGCGAACTTGTACAGATGAAGTATGCGTACGAAGTGCCAAATCTGGGTTTCGCATCACAAAAAAAGTATCTTGCATTTCTCTTGCAGGATGGTTTTCAGGAAAATTAAGAGCCGAAAAATTATGCCAATCGTCTTCTATTTCTGGACCTTCTGCTACGGAAAAACCTACTCGAGCAAAAATTTCAATAATTCTGTTTTTGATTATAGCTAAAGGATGTCTTGTTCCTGTATGGTTTGGAATGGCTGGTAAAGACAAATCTAATAACGCATCGTTTTCGCCTTCGTTTGCATCTTCAAATTTAGCTTGTAAATCAGCAAAAATTTGTTCTGCAAATTGTTTAAGTATATTTATTTCTGCTCCTAAACTCTTTTTTTGTTCGTTTGGTACAGATTTGAAATCTTCAAATAAACTTGGAATCAACCCTTTTTTACTTAAAAATTTAAGTCTAAAATCTTCTAATTCTGCTTTTGATTGGATATTTAAGGCAGTTATTTCTTCTTTATATTTTTGTATTTTTTCGAGCATGGGGCAAAAATACTAAAAAAATCAACTTTATAGATTTTGTAAAAATAATTTAAGTAATTATTTGGCAATTAGATAGCAAGTTTTAAGTGTTTTTGAATCTTAAAAACGAAATACATATTTTTTTCATACAAACACTTTTTTCAAATAACTTTGCAACATGTCTGCAAAACATATAGAAGAAAATATTTTTAAATCATTGATGATTATAAGCCTAATTTTTGTGATTGGCTTGTTATTATCGGTTGTTTTAGCTGTTTTGATAAAAGGTTTGCCATCTTTATCGTGGGAAATGGTAAGCCAAGGTCCGATTGGTGGGTATTATATGGGCAAAGAGGGTGGTGTGCTTAATGCCATTTTAGGTTCGGTTTATTTGGCTTCTGGGGCAACAATTTTGGCTTTTATTATAAGTTTACCTGTGGTTTTATATATAAATGTATATCGCAAAGCAAATTCTAAATACTCATCATTTATAAGATTAGCAATGGATGTTTTGTGGGGAGTTCCGTCAATTGTTTATGGGGCTTTTGGCTTTTCGATTATGATATTTTTTGGAATTAAAACTTCACTTTTGGCTGGTATTTCTATTTTAACATTATTAATTATCCCTATTGCTATGAGAGCTATGGATGAGGGTTTTAAAATGATTCCAACAGGAATGATTGATGCTTCTTTAGCGTTAGGTGCCACACGTTGGGAAACTTCTTTTAAAGTTGTGGTTCGTCAGGCACTTCCAGCAATTACAACTGCTTTATTATTGTCATTTGGAAGAGCAATTGGCGATGCGGCTTCTGTTATTTTTACAGCAGGATATACCGACCGTTTGCCAAGCTCGATAATGAAACCTGTTGGTTCATTGCCGCTTTCCATATTCTTTCAACTCGCAGCACCTATAAAAGAAGTTCAAGATAGAGCCTATGCTTCGGCAGTCATTTTAACTCTTATTATCTTAATTATCAGCATTTTGTCTCGCTATTTATATTCAAAATATGATAAAAATAGAATTTTATAAATAATACATTTTTCATACTCATTCAATTCTTTTATTTTGATTTTAGATTCTTTAAAAAACAAAAAAACTTCTTTAGCTGTAATCGGACTGGGTTATGTTGGTTTGCCTGTTGCACTTTCGTTTGCAAAAAAAATAAAAGTTGTTGGTTTTGATATAAATGCCTCACGTATAGCAAGTTTGCAAAAAAATATTGATCCTTCTGGTGAGCTTCCTGCTGCTGATTTTGAAGATGCTGATATTCTTTTTTCTTCAAATAGTAAAGATTTGGCTCAAGTTTCTTTTTTTATAATTGCCGTGCCAACACCAATAGATGAGTATAATCAACCTGATTTGTCTCCTTTGTTAAAAGCTACACAAACTGTTGCTAAAGTTTTAAAAAAAGGAGATTATGTGGTTTTTGAAAGTACTGTTTATCCAGGTTGTACAGAAGAAAAATGTGTGCCAATACTTGAGCAAGAAACAGGTTTAGTTTTCAATAAAGACTTTAAAATTGGGTATTCTCCCGAACGTATAAATCCTGGCGATAAAGAACATACATTAAAAAATGTTATTAAAGTAGTTTCGGGTTCTGATGCCGAAAGTTTGGCTGCGGTTGCCTCTGTTTATGAAATGGTGGTCGAAGTTGGTGTGCATAGAGCTTCGTCAATAAAAGTTGCCGAAGCCTCAAAAGTAATCGAAAATACCCAACGCGATTTGAATATTGCATTGATGAATGAACTCTCAATGATTTTTGATAAACTCAACATAAGTACCTACGAAGTTTTAGAGGCAGCAGGAACGAAATGGAATTTCTTGAAGTTTTTCCCGGGTTTGGTTGGCGGACATTGCATAGGTGTAGATCCATATTATCTTACTTTTAAAGCTGCTCACATGGGGCATTTTCCAAAAGTAATTTTGAGTGGCAGAGAAATAAATGATGGTATGGGAGCATATATCGCCAAAAAGACCCTACAATTGATGATTTCGCAAAAAATTGATATTTTAAATTCAAGAATTTTGGTTTTGGGTGCAACTTTCAAAGAAAATGTTTCTGATATCAGAAACTCAAAAGTTGTGGATATGGTTCGTGAGTTGCAATCTTTTAATTTGCAAGTCGAAATTACTGATCCTCATGCTTCTAAGGATGAGTTTTTACACGAATACAAACAAAATTTAGTTGAAAAACCTACTGGAAAATACGATGCAGTTATTTTAGCTGTCGCACATAAAGAATACAAAAACAAAACAGAACAATATTTTACAGATTTAACAAAAAATACAGGCATTTTAATTGATTTAAAAGGAGTCTATCAAAATCAGATCAAAAACTTAGTTTATTGGAGTCTTTAATGCCATTTCAGCTAATTTTAATTGCGTTTTGTCTAAAAGTATTGGCAATCTAATTTCAAAAATCGTTTCTCCAACTCTGCTGCTAATTAATTTTACATCGCCACCAAGTCGCTTAGTTGCAATTTTTGCAATATAAAGTCCTAATCCAGAACCGCTAGCGTATTCCGAACCTCTAAAGAACATATCAAATACTTTATCTTTAATTTTTTCATCAATACCATCCCCATTGTCTAAAATAGTAATTACAAGTTCATCTTCAGCTTTTTCAATAATGGTTTTGCAAAATGGTTTTTCGTTTTTGTTTGTAGTTCTAAATCGAATAGAGTTGTCGATTAAATTTTGAATTGTAGTTTGTAAAAGATTATAATCTGTGTAAATTTCTGTGTTAAGAGGCAATTGGTATTGAATATTTACTTTTATTCTATCTGGATTTGCAATCAAAAGTGCAGATACACCTTCTGTTAAATCTTGTAAATCAAATGTAGTTCTATGTAATGGATTGTTTTTCAGGTCATTAACTCCCAAAATTCGGTTTAAAGTTGCTTGTGTGCTTTTAGAATATTTATCTAAAATCATTAAATATTCTTGACATTTTCCAAAATCTTTTTCGAGTAAAGCAATGTTACACAAACCCATAATGGTTGTAATTGGTCCACGAATGTCATGAGCAGCACGATAAATAAACGAATCTAATTCATAGTTTAAATTTAATAAATCTCGGTAGGCTTTTTGCAGTTTTTTGGTTCTTTCTTTTACTTTTTCTTCTAGCTGAGCATTCATAGCTGAAATCTCATCACGTTGTTTTCTCAATTCTCTTGTACTTTCCAATATTTTATATTTGAGTTCCATCCCTTTTTCTTCAATCAATTCTTTCCGTTCATTTTCACTTTGAATTTTTTGGATAGCAATGTCGCGTTCTAGTGATTTGATTCGAGTTGATAAGCCAACGCAAAAAACACCAATTACAAAAATGGATGAAAGTTGAATGAGGTATTCAATGTATTTTGTGCTTGGAACATGTGGGATAATTGAAGTTAAATAAGCAACATAGATTACACAACTTAAGAATATAATTGTAGTGCCAAAAAAGAAATATTTGGCTGGAAGCGTTTTTTTCTTTGCATAAATAATAGAAACATAAAAAATCATTGACATAGATAAAACTATCGATGCAAACAAGTAAATCCTTCCAACAGCCCATAAACTACGCATAAAAAACACGTAAGATAAAATTGTAAGCAACATACTAATTAGTATATACTTGTCGAGTTTTGGAAATATTTTTTCTGTATCAATATATACTCTCGAAAACTGCGCATATGCAATTGTCATTAATGGTGCAATTAAAAAGCGTAACATCTTAAAATATAGTCCGCTCTTACCTTCAAAATCGACAAATAAAAATCCATCGGTTGCAAAATTGAATGCAGAAAAAAGCAAAATATAAAAAGAAAAATACATATATGCTCTGCTCCTGATAGAAAAAGATAAAAAAGTAGTATACAAAAGCAATACCATCATTGCCCCATAAAACAATAAATTAATATCTCTAATCCTGCCAAAAGTATAAAAATAGGCTTCAGTATCGTATAGATTAAAGTCTTTTGTAGAATAAGCAAATAGTTGTTTTGAGAAAATGCCTTCGTTATGAATTTTTAGAAGGAAAAGACTAGATCTATTTGCTGGAAGTAAAATTTTAATAAACTCTGTTCTTGGATTTTGTGCACTTTTCTTTTCATTAGTTACAATTAAACCTGTACGATAAGTTTTAATTATTTGGTTACCAATGATTTGATAAAGTGTTATTTCTTCGTTTGTATAACCAAAACTAATGTATTTTTCTATTTGAGCTGCCTCATTGTTTTGAAGATTAAATCGCAACCAATGTACACTATTGTTTTTGTCGATTGCCGAATCAGTTAGTTTTACAAAGCCATTACCTTTTACAATTTCAGCAATATTTAAAATTTGCTTGTCATGTTCTTTAGCTTCATAAATTTCAGAAATAGGTGCCAAACTACTGACATTGTTTCCAAATGTTAGCGTGGTTAAAAATATTAATAAAAAGTAAATAAAATTAGTAACTGTTTTTTTATTAAGCATGTCAAAATTTTATCATATTTCAATTTAAAGTTAATGGGTTATACTCAAAGTAACAAATAACTTAACACGGTATGTTGTAATAATACGTTTAAGAATTAAGGATGTTTCACGAAAAAGTAAAAAAAAATATAAAAATAATTATATTAGATTGT
Organism: Bacteroidota bacterium; assembly: GCA_004293915.1. GTDB lineage: Bacteria > Bacteroidota > Bacteroidia > Cytophagales > UBA9547 > REAG01. The sequence goes on from RDZG01000054.1 coordinate 92,748, forward strand.
AATATGAAATTGCAGTACAATCTAATATAATTATTATAAATTTAAACATGTGCCAAATTTTTCTCTTTTTGCTTTTTAATTTGAATTTTAAGTGTTTCTATGGCTTCATCCGTTGCAGCTTCAAAAGATTTTGACTTCTCTTTTACAAAAAAATGATGTCCAGGTACGTTTATTTTAAATTCTACAACTTTATTTTCTTGATGTGCATCTTTATCTAATTTTAAAAAGACTTCGCCATCAATAATTTTATCATGAAATGTTTGAAGTTTTGTCGCTTTTTTTTGAATAAATTCTAATAGTTTTTCGTCAGCATCAAAATGAATAGATTGGATGTTTAGTTTCATGACAACTTATATTTAGGGTGGAACAAATAATTACGCTTTTGGATGTGCTTGTTTGAATATGTTTTTTAACTTTTCAATCGAATTGTGGGTATAGATTTGAGTAGCTGCTAACGAAGAATGCCCCATCAAATCTTTAATAGCAGTTAAATCTGCACCATTATTGAGCATGTGTGTTGCAAAAGTATGTCGCATCACATGTGGACTTTTTCTGTCGGCTGGGCTTATCATTGTTAAATATTTTTTCACAATTCGCTGAATAAAAACTGGATATGCATTTTCTCCTTTATCAGTAAGAATCAGATTTTCAGTATTTAATTGTTGAAACGTTTGCGATTTAATAATGTTGTATTTTTGTATAATTTCTTTTGCGTTTTTGTGAATCGGAATCACTCGTTGCTTATTCCCTTTTCCTAATACACGAATGGAGTTGTCTATCAAATTAATGTGTTCGTTTTTTAAAGCTAACAATTCGGAAAGTCGGATGCCAGTGGCATACAAAAGTTCTAAAATTAACCTATCTCTGATATCTTCAAATGTATCTTTAAATACAATATTTTTGAATAATAAATCAATATGCGACTCTTCGATAAAAACGGGAAGCCTTTTTTGGATTTTAGGAGCTTTAATTCGGTCAACTGGATTAATAGTAATTCTATTTTGTCGCAACAAATATTTGTAAAAAGATTTTAATGTAGCAATTTTTCTATTTACAGTTCTCGGTTCAATTTTATTTTCTACTAATGATAGAATCCATGTTCTTATCATTTGATAATCAGCCAATTCTGGATTTGAAATCGAAAATGTTGATTCTAAAAATATAATATATTGTGATAAATCTATTGAATACGAGCTGATAGTGTGTTTGCTATATCGTTTTTCAAAAGCAATAAAATTTAAAAATGAATCTATCATAAACGAAAACAGAGCCAATGCAATTGGCTCTGTTTTCGTTTTACGAATAAAACTTGTTTGGGTTACAAATCGTTATGATGCCCAAATTTATTTGATTTATAAACAGCATCTTTCCATTGTTCTCTGATGGTAATAGATGGTTTTTCAAAAGCTTGTCTTCTGCGAAGCTCTTTTAAAACACCTGTTTTTTCAAACTTTTTCTTAAAGCGTTTTAATGCTTTATCTATATTTTCGTTTTCTTTGATATTTATAACTAACATATTGCTAATGTATTTGAAATCTTAATTTGATACAACTTCTGAAACCTCTTCAGTAGACTCTTCTTTTTCTGACTGTGCTTCTTTATCCATTTTGCGTTCAGCCAAACCTTCTTCAATGGCTCTTCCCATAGCAGAAATAATAATTTGTATAGATTTATACGCATCATCGTTTGCAGGAATTGGATAGTCAATATGAGTTGGGTCTGTGTTTGTGTCCACAATTCCAAAAACTGGAATACCTAATTTTTTTGCTTCTGCAACAGCTAAATGCTCTTTTTTAACATCAACTATAAATAAAGCAGCAGGAAGTCTAGTTTGGTCTGCAACACCACCTAATACGCGTTGAAGTTTTTCACGCTCACGAGTCAACATCAATTTTTCTTTTTTGTTGATTCCAGTGTATGTATCTTCTTTTACTAAACGATCGATGTAAAACATTTTTTTCAATGATTTACGCACAGTAGCAAAGTTGGTAAGCATACCACCTAACCATCTTTCTGTAACATAAAGCATTTTATATTTTTCGGCTTCTAAAGCAACAATCTCTTTTGCTTGTTTTTTAGTTGCTACAAACATAATTTTTTTACCAGACTTAATAATGCCTTTCATTGCATTATAAGCTTCGTCAATACAAACTACTGTTTTGTTCAAATCAATAATGTGTATGCCATTTTTCTCCATAAATATATACGGAGCCATTTTTGGATTCCATTTGCTGGTAAGATGTCCGAAATGAACACCTGCATCTAACAAATCTTTATATTCAACTTTTGCCATAATTTTTGTATCGCTTCTATAAATAACAGAAAAATATTACCTTTTAACCCACTGAAATCTTTTACGTGCTTTTCTACGACCTGGTTTTTTACGTTCAACCATACGCGAATCACGTGTTAAAAACCCTTCTTTTTTGATGATTGGTTTTTCTTCAACGGCATTTTTTACTAATGCTCTTGATATTGCAAGTCTGATTGCCTCAGCTTGTCCTGTTATTCCACCACCATCAACATTGATTGTGATATCAAACTTTCCTATTTTTTCTGTTAAAACAAGTGGTTGGTTAACAACTATTTTTTTGATTTCAGTCGAAAAATAGTTTTCTAATGGTTTGCCATTCACTGTAATATTACCTGTGCCTTGTTGCATATACAAGCGAGCTACAGATGTTTTTCTTCTACCTATTGTATTTATTACCGACATTATGAGAGGGTGATTGATTTAGGGTTTTGTGCAACATGAGGGTGATTTGTACCTTCATATACATATAAATTAGTATATATCTGACGACCTAATCTGTTTTTAGGTAACATGCGTTTTACAGCAAGTTCGATTAAGCGTTTTGGATTTTTATCCAAAATTTCAGCTGGCGAAGCAAAACGCTGACCACCAGGATAGCCTGTGTAGCGAACATGAACTTTATTGTTCATTTTTTTGCCTGTTAATCTGATTTTTTCTGCATTGATAACTATAACGTTATCACCACAATCTACGAATGGTGTGAAAGATGGTTTTCTTTTACCTCTTAATACCATTGCGATTTCGCTGCTTAATCTACCTAAGATTGCCGCTTCTGCATCTACAACAACCCAGTTTTTCTTAACTGTTTGGCTGTTTAAATATGTTGTTTTGTAACTTTGAATATCCACTTGCTTATTCTTATTAGAATCTATTTCTTCAAAAAGGACTGCAAATGTAGAAACTTTTTTTTGATTACCAAAGCTAACATTAATTATTTGTGTTATTTTTGAGAAATATTTTACAACACCCTTCGTATATGCTTGATAATCAGTTAAAAAATGTAATATTTTTTTTCGTCCTTTGTTTTCAGTCGTTGGTTTTTGCTCAAATTGATGATGACATAGATAAATATTCGCCTAGTTTTGAATATAATAAACAACAATCGAATCAGGCAAATATTATAGAACAAGTAATTAGCAGAGAAAAACCTACTCTGCCAAGTTATAATCATTCGTTGCGTGTAAATTCACTTTTAGATTCTATTTATTCGGCAAATAAACAAATCAAATTTATGGAAGGTTATCGCATACAAGTTTATAGTGGCGAAAACAAAGAATTGGCAAATCAGGCTAAAGAATTGGTATATAAAATTTTTCCGAATGCAGATATTTACACCATATATAAACAACCAACTTATCGTATAAAATTAGGCGATTTTATTGACAAGTTAGAAGCAATTAGAGTTTTAGATAGCAAAATCAAAAAACCTTTTCCAAAAGCTCTATTGATAAGTGATAATGTTTTTATAAAAAGAAAAGTAAAATACGAGTAAAAATGCAACTTTTAGCAGTAAAAATAAAACAATTAGCCTTAGAATATGCATCAGAAATTTTGCATAATAGACGGCATTTGCATCAGCATCCAGAACTATCTTTTGTAGAATTCGAAACCGCAAAATTTGTAGAACAACAATTAAAATCATTTGGAATTGAGGTTCAAACTCAAGTAGCTGGCACAGGAGTAATTGGTATTTTAAAAGGTAAAAATCCAGAAAAAAATACTTTTGCTTTGCGTGGCGATATGGATGCATTACCCATAAAAGAAGCAAATGATGTTTCGTATAAATCTGTAAATGAAGGTGTTATGCACGCTTGTGGACATGATGTACACACGGCTTCATTACTAGGTACGGCACGCATTTTGAGTAAAATCACATCTGATTTTGAAGGAACTATAAAGTTTATTTTTCAACCTGGAGAAGAAAAATCACCAGGTGGAGCATCGTTGATGATAAAAGAAGGGGTGTTGCAAAATCCAACACCAAATGGCATTTTAGGACAACATGTTGCACCGCAAATCACGGCTGGAAAAATTGGTTTTAGAGAAGGGATTTACATGGCAAGTGCCGATGAGGTTTATATAAAAGTGATTGGAAAAGGCGGACATGCAGCCATGCCCGAGAATAATATCGACCCGATTGTGATTGCATCACATATAATAATAGCCTTGCAACAAATTGTGAGTAGATTTGCAAGTCCGAAAATGCCAACTGTGCTTTCTTTTGGTAAAATTGTGGCTAATGGAGCAACAAATGTGATTCCAAACGAAGTTTTAATTGAAGGAACTTTTAGAACCATGAACGAAAAATGGAGAGAAGATGCAAAAGCAAGAATGAAAAAAATGGCTGAATCGATGGCTGAAGGAATGGGTGCCAAATGCGAATTGACTTTTGCACCTGGCTATCCTTATTTAGAAAACAATCCTGCTCTGACCAAAAGAGTTCGGGCTTATGCAACCGAATATGTTGGTAGTGAGAATATTATTGACTTAGATTTATGGATGGCATCAGAAGATTTTGCATTTTATACGCATCATACTGATGCTTGTTTTTACAGATTGGGAGTTAGAAACGAAGAAAAAGGTATAACTTCGCCTGTGCATACGCCAACTTTCGATATTGACGAATCTGCCCTTGAGCTGGGAGCTGGTTTGATGGCTTGGTTAGCAGTAAATGAATTGAATAAATAAATTAGAAATAGTAAGAATAATAATATATATGAAAATTAGCATTCCGTTTTTATACCTTGCGGTAGGTGTATCTATACAAAGTTTTTCGCAATCGGTATTTAAACCAGAAACAGATGAATTTTATAAAATTGTTCCGAAAGATGGAATGGTTGAGCAAGTTGCATCAGGCCATATTTTTACCGAAGGTCCCGTTTGGGATAGAGTAAATAACTGCCTATATTACAGCGATATACCAGCAAACACAATTTTTAAATTAACAGAACATGGCGAAAAAACAGTACATCATATTCCTTCTGGAAATTCAAATGGCTTGACTTTTGATAAGCACGGACATTTGGTAGTTTGCGACCAGTTTAATAAACGAGTTGCAACTTTAAAACATGGAAAACTACATAATATTTTAAATAAATTTGAGGGCAAAACATTTAATAGTCCAAACGATGTTGTGATGCGAAGCAATGGCGATTTTTATTTTACAGATCCGCCATATGGACACAACCAATTTAATGGAAAAACTACACGACAAATGAATTATTCAGGTGTATATTTCCATAAACATCACAAAACTATTTTGATAGATTCTTCTTTAGTTAGACCAAATGGAATTTGCTTGTCGCCAGACGAAAAAAAGTTATATGTGGCTCAATCAGAGTTTGATTGGCTCTGGAAAGTTTATGATTTAGATACCAATGGAATGGTTAAGAGTAGTAAAATATTTCATAAATCCGATAAAATTACTGGAAATCCTGATGGGATTAAAGTAGATATAAATGGCTATGTATATGCAACAGGAAACCATGGCGTAGTGATTTTTACTCCCGATGGAAAATTTTTAGGAACAATTATTTTGCTTGAAAATACCTCAAATTTAGCTTGGGGAGGTCAAAATTTAGACCAATTATACATTACAGCAGATAAATATGTATATCGTATTAAATTAAATACAAAAGGGTTTGTGCATTATTAAACCGAAAAAAGGTATTTTAAATCGCATTTCTATTGTTCAAAAATTTGTTTTAAATCTATTTCAAATCCTATGATAACTTCAGAAGCAATGCTTCCTTTATGTAGCAATTTTTCGGCAATTTGGTAATATCCATTATGAAGTAAATATTTTTCAACGATTTCTTTTTCGGGGTCTATAATCCAATATTCTTCCACTCCATGTGCAGCATAATCTAGCAATTTTTCGCCTCTATCTATTTCTTCTGTTGAAGCAGACAAAATTTCGATAATAAAATCAGGAGCAGGAAAAATCAATTGCTCGCCAGTAAATTTTGCCGCTTTTTCGTTTCTAAAAAACACAATATCAGGTTCGTAATCGTTGCGTGTGAGCCTAATCATGACTTTTTCAACCCCAACCCTGCCAAGTTTGTTTGAAACAACATGGGGGATAAGTTTTCCTAAAATGCCACTAGATGCCATCCAATGCCTGCCTCTAACTGGCGAATGAAAAATAATTTGTCCATTTATAAATTCTGCTTTTACATTTTCATGAACTAAATTATAAAAACGCTCTCTTTCGCTCCTTTCACTTTCGATAATGGCGTGAATATCGTTTGCCAAAAGTGCAATTTCTGGCGAATTTCGGATGTCATTTAATATTTCAACACGAGTTTTCATGATTATTTTACAATTCTAATACCAAATTAAGTAAAAAAATGCAGTTCAAACATTTTTTGGTAGTTTATTTTGTGTTTTAAGCTACATCGCAATAATTATTTTATATTTTTGCACCATAATATTTTACTGTGATAGAACAAAAATTTATACAATTACTTTTTCAGAAACACACCAACACGCCTGCCTATCCATCAACAAGTGCAGTTTCGAGGTTTGTAACCAAACTTTTGCTGTTGTTGTTTCCAGAACAAACTAAAAATCATTTTGATTCGCAAGACAAATTAGCCGAAGCTTTTGTACAACTCGAAACCGAATTGGCAACTATTTTGAGTGTCATGCAAGTTCACTTATCAGAAAACAGTGATATTATTGCAAACAAGTTTTTTAAATCTATTCCAGAAACTTATCGTGTTTTAAATACAGATATTCAAGCTATTTTTAGTGGCGATCCTGCTGCAAAAAGCGAATACGAAGTTATTCGTGCCTATCCGGGTTTTTATGCCATTGCATTTTATCGTTTTGCTCATGTGCTTTATGATCTTGATGTACCGCTTATTCCACGAGTAATTACAGAATATGCACATTCTAAAACAGGTATTGATATTCATCCTGCTGCCACAATTGACGAATATTTTTATATTGATCATGGCACTGGAACTGTAATTGGAGAAACATGTCATATTGGTAAGAATGTAAAATTATATCAAGCTATAACCTTGGGTGCGTTAAGCGTAAGCAAAAACATGGTTTCGCTCAAACGCCATCCAACTATTGAAGATAATGTGGTAATTTATTCGGGTGCAACAATACTTGGAGGCGAAACTATTATCGGACACGATAGTATTGTTGGTGGAAATGTTTGGCTCACAAAATCTATTCCGCCATTCACGAAAATCTATCATCAAGAACAAGTTAAGATTAGTTAAAATCCACATAATGAGTTTAAAATCAAGGCTTTTAAAAGATAAATATGGCAAAATGCTGATGCTCGCATTAGTAGTTTTTTGTCTTTCTATTGCTTTTTTTATTGGCTTGGGTTTGTATTCTCGTTCGGTGCCTTTGCTCAAAATATTTCGTTCGTTTGAACTATTAAGTTCTTCGGAATGGGTTCCTGGAAAAATGAAATTTGGACTTTTTCCTTTTATCACTGGCACACTGTGGGTAACAGTTCTTTCCATGTTAATAGCCATTCCACCATGTGTTTTAGCTGCTATTTATCTTACAGAATATGCCAATCAACGAGTAGTACGCATTGTTAGACCTGTGATTGATGTGTTGGCTGGTATTCCATCTGTTATTTTTGGAGTTTGGGGCATTATTTTAATTATTCCGTTTATTAGAGATGTTTTAGCTCCTATTTTTGGTGTACATACATCGGGTTATACCGTTTTGGCAGGTGCTATTGTGTTGGCCGTTTCGGTTTTTCCTATAGTACTGCAATTGTTAATTGAGCTTTTCAAAACAGTACCCGAAGATTTGCGAAATGCCTCGCTTTCGCTTGGAGCAACACAATGGCAAACTATTAAATTTGTGATGTTGCGAAAAGCAGGACCTGGAGTGGTTTCAGCAGTTGTCATTGCCTTTTCGAGAGCCTTTGGCGAAACCATGTCGGTTATAATGGTTACGGGCAATGTACCCATTGTGCCAAGTTCGATTTTCGATCCTGCATATCCACTTCCATCACTCATTGCCAACAATTTTGGCGAAATGCTTTCTATTCCACTTTATGATTCGGCTTTGATGTTTGTGGCATTGGTATTGTTTTTAATTGTATTGATATTCAATATTATATCTCGCTATATTTTGCGACAAGTTGAGTTGAGTAGTGTTTAAAACTGATTTTGAAATGATATATATTGGAATTATTGCAGCCATTTTAACAACCATTTCGTTTGTACCACAAGTAATTAAAATTTGGAAAACGAACGATACAGCCTCTATTTCGCTCGAAATGTTTGTGCTTTTTTCGCTTGGTGTTTTACTTTGGTTGATTTATGGATTTTTGAAACAAGATATTGCCATAGTAATAGCCAATTTTTGTACACTCATTATGGCATCATATATTTTGTACAAAAAAATTAAGGGAAAATAAATTAAGTAGGGATTTGTATCAACGGTTTATTTGAACTATAAATTTAACGCAATAATAACTTAAAAACCGCTAAACACTTTTCGAGCGGTTTTTTCAACCCTCGAAAAGTTTGAATGAAGATAAACCCAGTCTGCGTTTAATAGTTTGATTTTAGCCATTTACTTTTTCGTAGAAAATATATAGTTTAAGGAAAATGCAAAGTTTTAAAAAATGTTTGAATGTTATTGTAAAGATTTTTTTGATTTTACGTTTCAAGTTTAACATGGACTAGAAAATAAAAATAAATATCTTTTTTGAGAAATATATCGTCCTTATTTTTTTATTCAAAAGTTATCTTTAATATTACATCATTATTTATATCTAAACAACCAAAAATCATGACTTTAAATTTTACCCCCCCCCATTTTTTATATTAATTTACTAAAAATTAGCACATTTTTTATAACATCTTTTTTTGAAAATAGTTTACAGATAAAAAGTGCAGTTTTTCTAACTTTCATTTTTAGCACATTTTCGGTTGTTACCAATGCCCAAAGCAAGGTTTTGAGTGCTGGTGGAAATGCCACAGGAAATTCGGGTTCGGTTTCTTATTCGGTAGGGCAAATAGATTATGCATCGACATCGGTTTCTAATAAAGGCTCTATTGGTTTGGGTGTGCAACAACCTTTGATTATCAGCCCAATTACAGGCATCAAAGGTTCTGAGAGATTAACGATTTCATGCAATATTCATCCAAACCCAAGCTCTGATTTTGTAGTTTTAGGTTGGGATGCAAGTTTTGAAGTATCTTCTGTAAACTATAAAATAGCGGACATAAACGGCAAAAATATCGTTTCGGCAACTGCACAAAACCAAACCAAAATTGAAGTTAGCAATTTTGCCACGGGCATGTATATCATAACTGTATATGATACTAAAAATAAATTTATCAAATCGTTTAATCTCATCAAAAACTAGAATAACTCATTATTCATAACTCCTATAAATAAATCAATGAAAAAACTCATATCAACAATCGCAATCTCAACCATGTCTTTTGTGTCCATGGCACAAAGTCCCGACAAATTTACTTACCAAGCGGTAGTACGTTCAGCAAGTACTGCCTTGGTGGCAAACTCCACCGTAGGCGTAAGGCTTACTATATTACAAGGCTCTGCAAGTGGCAGTGTAAGCTATAGCGAAACGCACACACCCACCACCAATGCCAATGGCTTGTTTACTCTAGAAGTAGGCGGAGGCACAGCCACTATTGGCACATTTGTAGCTATCAATTGGACAAATGGACCCTATTTCTTAAAATCAGAAATAGATGCCACTGGCGGAACGAGTTATGATATAGTATCTACAAGTCAACTTTTGAGTGTACCCTACGCTTTGCATTCCTCTAGTGCTGGTAGTATAGAGTGGGCAAATGTGCAAAATAAACCAAGCATGAATTCAAATACCTTTTCGGGTTCTTATGCCGACCTAACCAACAAACCAACAATTCCAGCTTCATTTTCAGGTTCTTATTTAGATTTGACTGATAAGCCAATAATCATAAACAACACATTTACAGGTAGTTATAGTGATTTAACTAACAAACCAATTATTCCTGCCTCTTTCTCGGGTTCTAATTTAGATTTGACAAACAAACCAGTAATTACAAACAACACATTTACAGGTAGTTATAGTGATTTAACCAACAAACCAACAATTCCAGCTTCGTTTTCTGGTTCTTATTTAGATTTGACTGATAAGCCCGTAATCATAAACAATACATTTACAGGCAGTTATAGTGATTTAACCAACAAACCAACAATTCCAGCTTCGTTTTCAGGTTCATATTTAGATTTGACAAACAAACCCGTAATTGTAAACAACACATTTACAGGTAGTTATACAGATTTAACAAATAAACCAATAATTCCTGCTTCATTTTCAGGTTCTTATCTAAGCTTAACTAATAAACCTAATTTTGCAATTGTAGCTACTACAGGAAGTTATAATGATTTAATAAACAAACCCATGATAACTACTTTTACAGGTGGCAATGGCATAACAATAAATGGCTCAAACCAAATAGTTAATACAGCACCCGACCGCACCGTGAGTATTACAGGTGTAAACGTTACTGTTTTTGGTGTTTACCCTGCTTTTACAGTTACCTCTGGAATTAAAAACGGCACCATATCAGGACAGATGCTCTATTGGAACGGTACTATTTGGGCAAATGTAAAACCAGGATTAGACAACCAAGTACTTACCTACTGCAAAGGCGTGCCTACTTGGTTGCCTTCAGGCGGTCTTTGTCCTGTTTCAATTGGCGACAGCCACCAAGGTGGAATTGTAGCCTATATTTTACAATCTGGCGACCCAGGCTACGATGCCAATGTGCAACATGGCTTAATTGCTGCCCCTAGCGACCAAAGCACTGGCATAGTATGGTATAATGGAAGCTACATTACTACAGGAGCAACTGCAACTGCCATAGGATCTGGGAATGTAAACACCAACGCCATTGTAGCTGCCCAAGGAACAGGAAGCTATGCCGCTCAATTATGTGCCGATTTAACACTAGGGGGATATTCAGACTGGTTTTTGCCATCAAAAGACGAATTAGTGCAGATATATACCAACAGAGCAGCTGTAGGAGGATTTAATACTGTTTTATATTGGAGTAGTTCAGAAAACAATGTTAACGATGCTTGGGATGTCTGGTTTGGCAATGGCAACGTCTATGGTTGGTCTGGCAAGAATACTACGATTACGCGTGTTCGTGCTGTTCGTGCTTTTTAACAATTTTAAAAAAATCGCTTAGCCAGATATTCCAAGTTTTTGAAACTTGGAAGGTCTCCTTTGCCGATGTAAACCAACCAAAAGATACCATCCCTCCTTTGCAATAGCGAGGAGGGATGGTATCTTTACGAAAACCTGCGGTAGTCACTAGACATTAGCCACCAGACCTTCCAAGTTTTAAAAACTTGGAAGGTCTCCTTTGCCGATGTAAACCAACCAAAAGATACCATCCCTCCTTTGCATCAGCGAGGAGGGATGGTATCTTTACGAAAACCTGCGGTAGCCGCTATACCTTCCAAGTTTTTAAAACTTGGAATGTTTTTTTAATTTTTACTACTTTCGTTCTATGAAAGAAAATTTCTATCCTGCGTTGCTCGAAAACGAGTTTTATCACATCTACAACCGTGGCAACAACCGTGATATTATTTTTTTTAAGCACGAAAACTACGCCTATTTTTTGCGAAAATATGACGAATATCTTTCCCCTTTTTTAGAAACATACTGTTACTGTTTGCTGCCCAATCATTTTCATTTGTTGGTCAGGGTAAAATCAAGCGAGGATGTAGTTACTGCGGTTGAAAGGATTCCATCCCTCTCTCGCTTTCGTCAAGGAGGGATGGAATCCTTAGTTTCGTCTATCATCAGCGAGCAGTTCAGACGCTTTTTTATCTCTTATTCCCAATCCATCAACAAACAGCAATCTCGTGTGGGCAGTTTATTCCAGAAAAATTTTAAAAGAAAACATATCGATAGTGAAAGCTATTTTACATCTGTAGTGCATTATATTCATGCCAATCCACAATCGCATGGCATTTGTGAAGATTACAAATTATATCCCCATAGTTCTTATGGAAGAATATTAATTGATAAGCCAACAAAACTTATGAAAAATGAAATTTTGGAATGGTTTGGTGGAAAGGAAGGGTATCTGAAATTTCATGAAGCTAATTTGAATGATGTAAAAGAAAGAAGTATGTATGAGATTGAGGATTCTGCGACATCGTAGCAGAATGTTTACTAGTCTTTCCAAATTTCAAAAACTTGGAAAGTATCAGTTGCCATTTACTTTTTTCTTCCAAAATGTATATATTGCAGACGAAAAGTACATATTTTTGTATACAAAGTTCAAAAGACTTATTTTATGTTTTTTAAAGCAGTTTTATTATAGATGAAAAAAATATTATTTACACTTATTTTTGGGGCTTGGGCATTGATGTCGCATGGTGCTACTCGGACATATACTGGGCCTACTAATGGAAATTGGCATGTAGCAAGTTACTGGAGTGGTGGAATAGCACCAACTATTTTAGATGATGTGATCATCCCAACAGGGAAAATTGTAAATATTGCCACAGGCTCTGTACCAGTTTCTCAATGTTTAAATCTTACTGTAAGTGGTACTGGTACATTAAACATACCAGGTACAAAATCTATTACCATTGCAGGAGATATGTTTGGCAACGGCACAATTGCCACTACTGCTTTTATTGGAGTATTTGGGAGTATTTATTTAAGAGGCGATAACAACCATACAGGAATATTTACACACAATAATTTTGGTTACTTTTATTATGATGGTGCTGGTTTTCAAAATATGAGATGCATAAACTACGGCAATCTTTACATTGCAGGAAGTGGTACAAAAACAATAAGCAATTACTCTCTCAATATAGTAACTGTTGCTAACGATTTGAATGTGGCAAGTGGCTCAACTTTTCAAATTTTTGGAAGTGCAACTGCGAAAGATTTTTTAGTTTCTGGTGTAGCAAACATTAATGGGATAGTTAATTTTGGTTCTGGTAACGGGAATTCTGTTTCTGTTGTAGGTGCTTTTTTGGGAAACGGAAGCGTTAATATGGGATTGGCTACAAGTTATTTAACTTTAAGAGGAGCTACTAATCCATTTGCTGGCACACTAAGTTCTTCGGCAACATCAATTGTGATATATGACCGTGTTGGAGATCAAACTGTATTTGGAAGTAATGATTATCCTTTGTTAAACATATCTGGAGGAGGTGTAAAAACAATTACAGGTACTTTAATTTGCACTGCTTTTAGTTTGCAAAATTCTACAGTTCAGTTAGGAGCAATGGCAACAGCATCTGGCACTAATTGGAGTTTTTGGAATCAGGGGACTACAGCACTTACAAGTGGAGAATTTCAATTTCTAACACCAGCCAAACGAGTATTTTTGCAAGGGAATGTAAATGGTGCTGCCAATATAAATATGACAAGTGGCAATACAATTGCACATTACTTGAAATTTGGAGGTAATGGCAATTCTATAACTCCAACCCAAATATTACCTACTGCCACTACAGGCTGTTTAAATACGATTGAATATTCGGGTCCGAGTACTCAACCCGTACTCAATAGAGATTATTGCAAACTCATCATCTCGGAATTAGGAGTTAAATCTATGACTGGTTCTGGTTTAACCTATGTATATAATGACATGGTAATTGGAAGTAATGCTACATTTGATGCAGGTGATTTACAAACATTTAGAACTGCTAATCTAACAGTAGGGGGTACTTTTCAAGATGTAACGGGTGTGCTATCTGATGAAATATATTTATTGGGTGGTAATGTACATATTTTACCCACAGGTAGAATGATTGGAAATGGACAAACTCGCTTTTGGTTTGCAAATAATGTATTAAATCAAGGTATTATTAGCATCTCTGGGGCAGGTAGTTACGATCAGATGGGTGGTGGCGTAAGAACTTTTAATAATCAAGGAACTGTATCATTCAACAGAGAGGTACGTGTAGATAATAATTTTACCCTTATTGGTAATCCTTTTTATTTTGGAGATAATGTAACTATTAATGGAGCAAGTAATTCATTAACGATTTCAACCACAGGAATAAATACAATTGTGGGGATTTTAAATGGAGCTACTGCTTTGAATGGTTTTGTACACTTAGCAAATTCGCATACAAGATGTATGTCTTCAATTCCAATGGCGACAGGAAGGTTCAATGTTTCAGCTACTGGAAACACTTTTGAATACGCAGGAAGTTTAGTTAATCACACCATCAATAGCTCCGCAGTATATGCGAATCTCCTTATCAGTGGAGGGGTGCGAAAAGTGGCTCAATCTTCTTTTAGAGTGCTTGAAAATTGCAGCATTGTTGGTACAAACACCGATTTTTTATTGGGAATAATCCCGAGTTCAGTGGCAGTTGATATTGGTTCTGATTTGGTTATTGGCAATAGTTCTCGCCTAACTTTTAGTCCAAACGCTACAGTTATCATGAATCTGCGAGGAGAACTTCTAGGCAATTCGACCAACTCTACCATTAGTTTTGCAGGAATAAATCCACACAATTTATATGTTTATGGTCAAAACAATTCGCTTCAATCAATGATGGGAACGGCTTCTAATACTGTATCTAGTGTGCATTTTGTTTCCAATGATTATAGCCAAAACATTCCACGTGTTAATTACCCAAATTTGGTGCTTTCAAGCACGGGTGTTACTAATACTAAAATATTTTCAACAGGAGTAACTAACCCTGTCATAAGTGGAAATTTAACTATGTTTAATACTGTTTTTGATATTGCTAATACCGATGTTACGCTTTCAAACAATGCTTCTACTGTGATTGGTATTGGTGGCTTTGGCATTGCCAATATGATAAAAACTTCTGGTACTGGTAATTTGATAAAAAGATATGCAACAGCAATTTCGGGAGCACAGGAGTTTCTTTTTCCAATTGGCTTAACAGGTTATTCTCCATTAGTAATGAGAACCACTGGAACTACCTCTTTTGCTGCAGGCTCTGTTATTTTGGCTTCAGTAAAAAGAAGTATTGCCCCCAATTTGAGAGATGGTACTTACGCACTAAACAGATATTGGAATACAAGCTCAATTGGTCTTAGTGCAATAAATGCTACATTAACTGGTTCGTATGTTGATGCTGATTTAAGGGGAATTGAGACCAGTTATGTTGGAGGATGGTGGAATAATACTTCATGGCAAATTCAACAACCTATTAATTCGGTTGCAAACACAGTTAGTGCCACTTTTACTAGTGCAACTGCTCTCAACGGAAATCTTACCGCTGCCTACCCCGCTGCTTTCAACTCTTCTATTTCTCTCGGCAATATTGCTACTCCAAGCTTTTGCCAAGGGCAAGTAGTTACTGTTCCTGCTCAAAGTTTTGGGACTGCATTTGTGGGTGGAAATCAATTTATCATAGAGGTTTCTACAACGGTTGGTTTTACATCTTTTATATATTCTTTAGGTACAATTTCCGCTACCAGTATAGGAGCTTCGGGTATTTCTACCATCATACCTACAACTTTGCCTGCAAGCAATTTCTATAGACTAAGAATAAGAGCCACTAATCCTTTTTATATTAGTAGTTTAGCTGGCTATGTGTTAACTGTGAACGGAAGTCCGAGTTTTATATCTTCTGTAAATACTAGTATTTGTAGAGATGGTGTAAGCACCATTTCATTAACTCCAACAGGTGGAACGTCTTGGATAGTAGTGCCAAGCAATTTAGGAACATTTGTTGGTGATGTTTTTACTCCTACTTTGTTTGAAGGCAATGCAACTACAACTGGTACAATATTTCGTGCTGTAACTGGCGGATGCACAAGTCCAGGTTTGAGCCTTGCTTTTAAAGATATTCCAAATAATGCAACATTAGGTAGTTTATTATGTACTAGTCAAACTTTAAATTTAATAACAAGTGCAACCGGAGGTGTTTGGACAACCACAAGTACGCCAGTGTTAAATTTTGGTTCAATAGCTAGTAATGTTTATACTCCAGGAGTTGGTAACACAGTTA
The DNA here is from genome assembly GCA_004293915.1 of Bacteroidota bacterium. Classification (GTDB taxonomy): domain Bacteria; phylum Bacteroidota; class Bacteroidia; order Cytophagales; family UBA9547; genus REAG01. The sequence goes on from RDZG01000054.1 coordinate 109,048, forward strand.
ATGTAAATGTAAGTGTAAGTTATATCAAAGCAGGTTGCAAAAGTGCTGAGATTATATCTACAGTTTTTCCTAATACTACTATTACATCACAACCAGTCGGAGATGTAGAAGGAATTGGTGGAAATCCTATATTTTCGGTTGTGGCAGCTGGCAAAGGTCTTACTTACGCTTGGCAAGAAGGAACTCCTTTTGTTTTTTTAAGTCCCAATGCTACCTATACAGGTACAAATACAAACACATTAAGCATTTCAAATGTACCCTTATCGCTCAATAACAAACAATACCGAGTTGTGATTACAGGTGCTTGTGGACCAAACATTACCTCCACAGGTGCAGTCCTAACTGTTATCAACGTAAGTGCTGCCATGTATCGCTCAGTTAATTCTGGAAATTGGACTACAGCAGGTATTTGGCAAGTTTCTAATAATGGCGGAATTTCTTGGGGAACTACTATTAATACACCAGGAACTTTAGTTCCACAAGATTTGGTGAGTATTACAGGAGGTACAAATGTGCAAATTACGGGTGCTTTGGTTAATAAATTATTACATTCCCTTACCATTTCGGGCAATTTGCAACACAATGGCGTAGATAGTTTGCGGATTGCGGGAGCCACAAACGTGATGGCAACTGGAACGCTTAACGGCTTAAATACATTTTCAAGCATAGTTTTTAATGGACCTTTGATAAATCGAGGTGAGGTTATGTCAAGCTCAAATTCTTTGTTTGTATTCAGAAATGGGATTGTAAATAATGGTATAAATCCAAGTACGGGTTCAATGGTATTAAATGGAAATAATACTTTTGGGCTCAATAATCAAACCATATCGGGCACAGCTGCTTTTGTACTTTTTGTAAATGGATTAGTAAGTATCAATAGTGGTATAGAAGTAACACAAACCATTTCTCCGGTTCAAATAACTGGAAATCTTAACGGTGGAGGAGCAAATTCAAAATATATACTAGGAAGTAATAAACAACTCTTTTATGCTGGTAATGCCGCACCCATGAACACGGGTCAGCTTGTGGCAAATGCTACGGGTTCAAACGTATATTATGCTTCAAGCTCAGGAACGCAAATCATGAAAGCTACTAATTATTATGATTTGACTTTCAATAACAATGCAATAAAAGAGTTTACAGGTAACATAAATGTGGTAAATGATTTTACAGCTGTGAACTCCACAAATGGGGCTTTGCGATTTAGTAGCATCTCTGGAAGCATGCTTTCTGTGGCTGGAATTACCAATCTACCAGGAATGACAAGCATTGATATGTCTTTCGGAAATCAACCTCACCAACTCATCCTCTCAGGACCTGTTACTAACATTTCTGGTACGTTCACAAAAGGCTCAGGCACTGTTATTTACAACGGAACTATGGCTCAAAACGTAATGCCATTTAATTATAATAATTTGATTATTGATAAGGCAAGCACAAAAACACAAGTAGGAAGTATTTCAGTAACTGGATTTACGGTAACTGGCGGTGCTACTTTAAATGCAAGTAGTAATCAAATAACAGGAAACACAGTAACAGGTTCAATGTTATTAGATGCCAATACAACTTTAATTTTGGGAAATACAACATCTGGTGCAAATATTACTATGCCAGGATTTAATAGCTTGAATACAATGGTTGATTTAACTAGCACTATTATTTTCCAAAGCAACACCAACCAATCTGCTCAAATCCTTAATGCTCCATTTGGAAATTTAATTTTGAGAGGTGGAGGAATAAAAACAGGAGGTTTTTCTAATGTAAATGGCAATTTGACTGTTGAAAATAATACAGATTATAGAACGAGCAATATTAATTTCTCTGGAAAATTACTTACTAACAATGGATTACTAAGCTATACCGCTCCTACTGCTAATTTTTATTTTATTGGAGATGGGTTTGCAGCTCAAACAATTGCAGGAACAGCTATTTCTAATTTTGCTAATATTTTTGTTGATATTAACACAAATATTGACTTAAAACAATCTATATCAGTTACAGGTACATTGGGATTTAACGATGATGGAAACTATATTTTAAATAATAATAACATCATACTTTCTGGCAATAATGCCACCATAGTAGGAGCAAATGCCAATCGATGTATTTCTTCGAACGGATTAATTTCTGGCGGAGCGGTTGTTTTGCAAAAAGGAAATATAGCTACGGATTACGATAAAGTAATACTCCCATTTGCCTTGAACTCAGATGCCGATTTTGTGCAATACAGAATTTCAAACATAGGTGGAGGAACAACCAATAGCATTAGTCTGAAACCATTAGCCACTACTATTGGTACAAATTATAATAAATATGGCTTTTGGGCAGATAGAAATGGAACAGGTGGTGCTACTTCATTTACAGTTGGTGTATCCGTGCCAGGTACTTCTTGGGTAGGAAATCCAACCAATATTTTGGCAAATGGCGTCCTACAACCGACAGGTGTAGTTAATCAGCCAAATAATACTTATTCTTCCAATCAAATTAATCCTACATTTCCAAGCACCTATTTTGCTGCTGGAAATACACCTGTGGCTAAGAAATATCGCTCTATTTCTAGTGGTGCTTGGAATTTTACAGGCAGATGGGAACAAAGCTCGGACGGCACAAACTGGATACCTGCCACTACTAGCCCAGGGATGAGTATCGCTGGTGATGAAGTAGAAATCAATAATTTTGTAATTATTGATAATGCTATTCCGTATTCAATTTCTACAGTAGGAATAAATGCAGGGGCTACTATGCGATGCGGAGCTGTTACTGCTAGAAACTTAACCGTAACTGGGAATTTCACTTGTGCAGGAACACTGGATATGACTACAGGTTTTCCTCATAACTTGTATTTGGGAGGATTGAATAACAGTATGAGTGGCACTTTATCAGCAAGTGCAGGAAGCACTATACACTACAATGCCAATACAGCACAAACGGTTTTTGTTTCTAATGGATACGAAAACCTAAATATAAGTGGACTTGGAGAGAAAACCATAAATGCAGATTTTAGAGTAAATAATCTTGTAGTGGCTCAAAATGCTACTTTTACAGGATTGAGTAATGGGAATCAATCTGCCCAAATTTCAGGTACTTCTGATATTTCTGGAACTTTAAAATTTAAAACACAAGCAGGAGGAGATGGTTGGAATATAGCATTTAGAGAAGTAGTACAAACTTATCCTACAGGAAAGTTGGTATTGGATAATGCAGGAGATGGAATAGGACTTGATTTTCAAGGAGATTTTATAAACAATGGACAATATGTAGATATTACCTCTTCAGCAGACAATTATATCACATTCTCAAACACAAATCCTAAAAGTGTAGTAGCTAATCAACCCATCAATTTTGGGACTGCTACAGTAGATGTAACTACTGATACTGAGTTTTCAGGCACTTCATCATTTACCATCTCAAATACATTTACTGTTTCATCGGGAAGTACACTTACTAACCAATCTACTATTAATGCTACCACCCTTATCGGTTTAGGAAATTTTGTAAATGCTACTAATGCCACATTTATATACAAAGGGGCTACCATTCCATTGACATATCTTGATTTTTCTGCTTCAAACAATTTAGCAGTTTTTAATAATACTAATAATTCACAAACTATTCCAGCTATCAATTTTTATAATCTTTCTGTAGTTGGTGTAGGTTCAAATGGAATGACCTTAGAAGCTGGAGTTATTAATGTAGATGGCAACTTGTATAATGAAACACAAGCTGTTCAGCCTTTGGGAATCTTATCATCAAATACTACGCTCAAAATCAGAGGCGATATTGTTGGATCTGGCGTTTTAGCAGTTGCCAATGCTATTACAAATACAGTAATCGAAGTGAGAGGAAACTATAGTGGTTCAAATAATTTTTCAGTGGGAAATACGAGCGACAATCAATTTATATATGCTGGTTCAGGCAATCAAATTGTAAATGCCAGTAACTATGCTACATTAGAAGTAAAAAACGGGGGAGATAAAACTGTAAATAGTGCTATCGATATCTATAAAGCACTTTCGCTAAGTGGTGCAAATTTAGTTTTGAATGGGTCAACTACTTTAAATTTGTTTAATGGCTCTGTTAATATTGGTGGTTCTGTTCCTTTTGGATTTGGGAATGCGGTGGTGGCGAGTACAAGTGCTAATGCGTTAATTAAGAATGGCTCGGTAATATCTGATTTTATAAATTTTGTTTTTCCATTGTCTACACCTACTGTATATACTCCACTTACAGTTACAAGTTTCAATTATCCTGTTGGTAATCAATTTCTTAGTTATGCAGTTACGGACTATACCTCGGCTTATTTAGACTATATTAAACACCAATATTTTATAAACCCATCTTCTGTTTTTAATAATTTCAATTTCACTATTGAAGTTACTCCTTCTTCTTCAGTAGGTAATGAAGGTAATTTGCATCTTTTTGATGGGGTTGGTCTCAATGATTTAGGTTTAGTTAGCAATCCTATTGCAAATAAATTGAGTCATACTATATTATTAAACATGGGAGCTTCTCCATTTACCTTTAATAGCACCACCAACAAACTCTATCGTTCTGTAACTTCCACCCCTTTCAATTGGACAGCCTCTAACACCAATTGGGAAGAAAGTGCTGATAATGGAGGAACTTGGTCTCCAGCAGCTCAAACCCCTGGTGCAACGGGTGGTGAAATTTATTCTGTCATTATATCTCCAACCCATACTGTAACAAATAGATATACCAATGCTGCTCCTCAAAATTTATCCATTTCGGGTGGGGCTTTGTTGGATTTGGCAAATAATGCTTTTTCGGTGGCGGGACAAACTTTTGTAGATGGAGAATTAAGGGCAGGAGGTACTGCCGGGGAAAATATAATATTAGGAAAAACTAGCATTGGCTCATTAGGGAAAATACAAGGAGGCACAGATAATGCATTCAATATTACTGATTATTTAGTAAATGATGGGTTGTTTTTCAATCCAAGTAATGATGTTGAATTAAATGCACTTTCTGAATTTACAATATCAGGTATAGGACAGAATATTTTTAATGGAGTAAGATTGATGAATGGAACTGCCAATGTCCTTAATCAAGCACAAGCGTTGACTGTTACAGGTGCGTTAACTGATGACGGAGGAAGTGGGATTGTTTGGAAAAACGATGATAACTCATCTTTTACATATAAAGGTTCTGGTACATTATGGTCAGGTACAGGTATCTTCGATGCCACTTCAACAGGCAATACCTTTGAATATGCATTAAATGGAAATCAAACTATCCAACCTATTACCTATTTTAACTTAGCTGTTTCTGGAACTGGCACAAAATCTATAACTGCAAACACAACCGCTTTAGGCGATGTGTTGGGTGCTGGTACTCTTGCAGTTGGAAATAATATTACACTTTTTTTGGCAGGAAATTTCGATCACACAGGCACACTTACACCTGCTGTTGGCTCAATTATAGATTATTTTGGTTCTAACACACAAAATGTAAAACCCACAACTTATGCCAATATGCGAGTGAGAGGCGGTGGAGATAAAATTTTGATAGGTAATGTTACTATTGGAGATGGCACTAATTCTTCATCTTTAAATATGGCTGGGGCTAAAGTTGTGTTAGGAGATAATAACCTGATAATAAATAATGCAAGTGGCATTGCTGAAATAACACCTTATTCCACCGCAAATTATGTAGAAACCAACGGGCTGGGTTCTTTAGGTAGAAAAGGTCCCGGTGCGATTATTCCATTATATCCCATTGGTTCAAATGGCTTTTTAGCAAGTGTTACTGGTGCATCTTTTAATATCGCACCTACTAATGGCACTCTATTTTTCCGTACAGAAGCCACAGAAGCTCCTTTGCAAATTAATTCATTGTCTTCGTTAAAACGCCATTGGGTGAGTACATGTGTTGGTTGTACTATTTCCAGCGGTACTTATACTTTTAAATATGACGATGCCGATATTCAAGGTTTGGAAACAAATTACAAATCTGCATATAAAACGAGTGTTGCAAACTGGGTAGTTGGAACACCAGGAGTAACCCCAGCCTCAAACGAAATTAGTATTGTGAATCCAGGTGCTACCAGTGTGATGCTTTTTACCGCTGGTCCAATTTTTTTAGAAGCATTGCAACTTTTGGTGATTGGTCAAACAGTTTAGGAGGGATTTGGGAATCTTCTCCAGATGGTATTAATGGGTGGACTTCAGTTCCTGTTGGAGATTATCCTGGAAAATATTTACCTGGCAATGTAGTAGATATTGATGCTGGAACTATTGTAACTTTAGATGTAACACCACTTGAATTAGGAAATGTAACGGTAAGTGGTACATTAAATTCTAATACCAACACAAAAATTACTTTTGGACAAAAAATGTCGAGTATTGGCACTGGTACTGTTGCATTAAATGGTGATGCTGAATTCAAAAATGGAATAATCTATAATTCTACAAATAGTTTTTCCTTAAATCGAAATACTTTATTTACAACTAATAATCAAACCATTAGTGGTATTGGCACTTCTAATTTCAGTACTGGCGCAAGTACGATTGCTGGCATTATAGTAACCAACCAATTAAATCCAATTTGGGTTATGACTGGTTCAGTTACGGGTACAGATGTTAATTCAACTTTGGAAAACGATAAATTATTGTCCATTAGATTTGCAGCAGAACCTATGGCAATAGGAAATTTAGTTTCTACCTCCACAAGTTCTATTTTATGGTACGAAAATACAGGGATTAGAACCATAAAAGGGGGGACATATTATACTATTATTCTTGCTGGAATAGGTACAAAAACGTTAAACGGAGATGTAACAACAAACATAATTGGAATAAATGGTGCGTTGAGTTTTGGAAATTCGGTTGCTCGTACTTTGAGCGTTACAGGTACACTTACCGTTAGCAATACCATTGATATGTCTGGCACGCTTGCTCATCAATTGTATATCTCTGCAAATGCGATTAACTCTTTAGCAGGGTTAAATTTATTGGCGGGAAGTGGAACGGTGCATTACAACAGAGCTAGCATACAAAATATTCTACCATTTACTTACAATAATCTCATTTTAATTAATTCTCAAAAAAATCTACTTAACAGCACCACCATCACTGGGAACTTAAATATAGCCACCAATGCCACCCTTTCTTGTTCAAATGTCGCCAATCAAAATATATTATTTGCTTTAGGAAATTCCACCATCAATGGTATGTTAGATTTTGGAACTACTGTGCATACCATGGCTTTTGGTAGCGATGTTGGAATTCAAAATTTAGTTGGAAACGGTACCATCCGCATGAAAGGTTCAGGTTTGGCTCATGTTTGGGATAATAAACTCGATAACAACAATTTTACAGGAACCATAGATGCTGATTTGCCAAGTGTGGTGGCTTTTACAAAAGATAATATGGTCTTTGGACAACCTTTGCCATCCAAAAATGGCATAAATGCTTATCCAAATGTATTGATGTCTGGACAAAGCCCTAAACAACAAACTTTTTTGAGTTTAATCAATGGTGATTTGACAGTAACAGGTGCAACTTTCAATACAGGTTCTGCAAATGGCGAAATTTTGACTGTAGTCGGAAATACTTTATTGGATGGTTCTACCGCAATACTAAGTTCACTAAACGCATCAAGTCCGCAAATATTTGTTTTCAAAGGCGATTTTGAAATTAAAAACGATGCTAGATTAAATATTAGTTTAACAATTGGCAACAAAGCCGTGATGTACGGAGCAAATAATGTAGCTACAAATGGTAATTTAAGTGCTGACTGCAATAACACCTTAGAATATGCACTTTTGGGTAACCAACGTATGTTTGATTTTGGAAATGCAAATGCAATAACTCATCAATTATTGATTTCTGGTTCAGGCACCAAAACTGTAACTTCTGCTATAAATGTATGCGGTTTGAGTATTACTGGCACTTCTACCTTATACACAAGCGACAAACAAATTACGGGTACAGTCACAGAAAAAATGCTGATGGAAAGCGGCACTAGTTTGATATTGGGAAACCCTGCAAATGCCACAGCTGTTTTATTTCCAACTAATTTTACAAGACCCAATATAAACCTTGCTCCAGCCAGTACAGTAGTTTATCAATCTTTTATCAATCAAAATATAAGTGCAGTGCCTACCTATGGAAATCTGTATATAGATGGCTCTGGAATTGTAAAAAGTTTAGATGGCAATACAACTGTTTTGGGTAGCCTATGGATAAAAAATGGACATTTAGATTTCAATACTTCTGTTTCTAATCTTGATGTGATAGGGGCAAGTACGGTAAATGGTGTATTGCAATTTACAGGAGCTACTACCCAACTGGTTGCAGTTACGTTTAATAGCGATTTATTAGTTACTAACCAATTGAATTTTGCCAACAATTTTGCACACAATGTAAATGTGCTAGGTGATTTTAATTGTAGCAATACATTAAATATGACTGGTGTTGCAACTGCTCCGTATAGTTTGAATTTGTTTGGAGCTAATAATACAATCAATCAATCAAATTTTTCAACCAATCCTAATGGGACTGTAGCTTATAGAGGAACAATCACTCAAAATATAGCCCAATTAAATACAAATCCTTATGCCAATTTGGTAGTTAGTGGAGGAGGTATCAAAAGTATTTTGAATGATACCAAAGCTAATACCTTGCATTTGGATGGAGCAGTAGTGCAAATGGTTTCTCCAAAACTTTTGTATGTAAATTCTATTACGGGTTCAGTCGTTTATGATGTCAATAATATGGTCAGTGCAGATCCCTCTGGCGTTGGAGGAACCCTTGTGAAATTAGGCACTGCCAATAATCAATTCAAAGATTTTGTATTCCCTATTGGCGTAAATGGAATTTATTCTTCAGTTTCTATTGTGGGAATAAATGCATCAAGTTATAATGGCACAGGAGAAATTAGGATAAAACCCATAGATACAATTTTGGGGTCAAATTATATGAGCAGAATGTTTGAAATTTCTAGTGCTAGTATCGTAGGAATTACAGATTTTAAAACGCAATTTTTTGTAGATCCAAGTCAAGTAAATGGCACACCAAATTTAGTAAAAATAAATGGAATAACATTGCCAAATAGCTTTGTAGATGGTTCTAGTGCAAGTTTTGGATATATTAACGCAGCTAATAATTCCTCTATTAACGGTACTTGGTTTGCAACTGCAAACCCAATTCCTACCTTTTTCCGCTCTATCGCTACAGGAAACTGGAACGACCCTACCAAATGGGAAGGTTCGGCTGACGGCATAAGCTATTATAGTTTAGTGAGTGGGCAATATCCTGGAGCTAGTGCAAGTGGGGATATGGTAAGTATCAGTGGAGCAACCACTATTACTGGAAATGTAAGTCCTTTGGAATTAGCCTCGATAACGGTAAGTGGAACTTGGAATATAGGAGCTAATAATTACACCATTGCAGGACAAACATTGATTAATTCGGGTGGTGGTTACATTACTGGAATTGCAGCTCCAAGAACTTATTTTATTGATAAAGTATTTATGAGTGCAGGTAGTCAATTTTTGACTGGAGCAAATGCCTATCAAGAATTTCAAAACGGATTTGTGAATAATACTTCATTTCCTGCTGATTTTAGCTTGAATGGACACACTAAGTTTGCATTAAATAATCAAACAATTTCAGGTTCATTAGCTAACTATACTTTTTGCTACGGTTTATTAGAAGTAGATAATGATGTAACAGTCGAGAGCCAATCTAGGTTTGTTGATTTGGCTGCAAATACTTCTTTGATAGGTTTAAATGCGAATTCTACTTGGAGATTAGGTTCAAATAATAATGCAATTTATACAAGTAGTAGTGTTGAGTTAATGAAAGGCGGTATTTTGAACGCTACGTTGCCAAGCACATTTGTTGCCTATTTAGGTAATAATCAAAAAATAAAAAACACAAACTATTATACTATTCAAATTGGTAATCCTGGTACTAAAATTATTGAAGGACAAGTAAATGCTACTTTTTTAGGAAATATTTCTGGATTTGCTACACTTTCGTTTTCGGGGGCACAGCTTTCTGTATTATCCGTAACAAGTGATTTTTATCTTAATTATAACACCAATGGAGCGGATATGTCTGGTGGTGGATTTGCACATCGATTATATATTGGAGGAGCTACAAATACTATTTCTGGTGCTTTTACTGCTGGAAACGGAAATATTATTTATAACGGTACGGGCAGTCAGGAAATCATTGATTTAGATTATAATAATCTCGAAGTATCTGGGAATAGCACCAAATCTCTAACAGGAAACACCTCCATATCAGGTACTTTGAATATGAATGGCGGAGTTTTAGACCTTGGAATTTATAGTTTAACTACTTCTGGAATTACGCCTACTACCGTGTATTCTCCTCTGAACATGATACGGATGAGTGGTACTACTACTTTGGGTATTTTGTGCTTACGAAATCCTATTTCTGGTTTTGAAATCGTATATCCTGTAGGTACCGCAAACGACTATACTCCTGTTTTCTTTAGCACACTTAATTCTAGTTTGATTTCTACGGAAAAGTCAGTTCGTATTCAAATTGTAACATTAACAGGAGGCACTAATAGGATAAACAGAGCCTTCAATATCAGTACAAATGGCTTAGAACCTGCTAATAATTTTACTGCGGAATTTATTTTTGTACCAAGTGATATTGTAGGTACTCCAAATAATGTAAATAGGTATAGCCCTACTCAAAATGCCATTGCTAGTGGTGTGGTAGATTTTGGCTTATTCAAATATACTGTAAATGAAACTGCGAGTGGAGCTTTGTCCGTTTCTGGACTTTGGGTAGCAGAAAGCAATCCTGTTCCCACCATGCCACTAGGCAATAGAGGTATTTATTTTGATGGAGTAGATGATTATGTTTCATGTGGAAGCTCAATAAATACGGTTCTTCATTCTACTGCATTTACAGTTGAGGCGTGGGTGAAACTTCCCAAAGTAAATGCTGAATATATTATTTTATCTAACAGAACAACTTCGAATAATGGGCTTTCAGTAAGTATAGGAAGTGGTCAGCTATCATTTTCTTTTGGGAATGTTGCTGTTGTATCTTCTCCAAGTGTTTTAACAGATGTTAATAAATGGTATCATGTAGCAGTGAGTTATGGAGCTGGAAATGTTAATTTTTATGTTGATGGAGTCTTGGTTCATAATTCAACAATTAGTCCTATAAATCCATCAAATATTGGTGCAACTTTAGGCAGAAGTGAATTTTTATCGGTCTACTCTAATTTTCAAGCAGACGAAATCAAAATATTCAACACCGCTCGCACTGCATCAGAAATACGAGCAGATATGAGCAGTACAGCTACAGGTACGGCTGGCATGGTAGCATATTGGAACTTTGAAGACGATGCAGCGGTTGGAAATCAAACTATTGCTACCGATGTGACAGCCAATACCAATGATGGAACTTTAACAAACGGTCCACTTTGGGCTTTGCGTGTAACCGACAACACCGATAACGGAGGTGCAGGGCTTGGTTCTCTTCGCCAAGCGATTACAGATGCAAACTCAGATAATGACAAAGATTATATTGATTTCAGTATGCCAAGTGGAACGCAAACCATACAGCCAACCACAACCTATAATTTAACACAACCTGTTTTTATTGATGGATTTTCACAATTAAATACCATTGCAGGAGAAAATTCTATACCAAATTCAAATTCTTTTGGACTGCCAATAAATGCCAAATTGAATGTTGTTATTTCTGGTCCTGCACCTGGAAATGCCACATGTTTTGATTTGGGTAATACATCAAGTGGAAGTATTTTTAAAGGGTTGGTCGTGAACCACTTTGGCTTAAATGGAAGTACAGCAGCTTTCAATTTAGCTTCAGATTCCAACAATCATACAATTTCAGGATGCTTTTTAGGTGTAAACAGAGATGGAACTGCTGTAACTGCGGCAGAACTTAATAATGTGAGTTTGTTGGCCCTTTCAACCAGTGCATTAGTTCTTGGTGGGAATTCAGATGCAGACCGGAACTTGGTTTCTTCTGGTGAATTGTTTTGGAATGGCAGTACGAATAATACCATTACAGGAAATTACTTTGGTACTAATGCAGCGGGCGACACTTATCTGTCAAATGTTATAATTACATCCATTTGGGGTAATTCACCCATGTTGTTTCAAAATAATGTGATTAGTGGTACTTTGTTGATAGAATCAGCCATCTCAAATACCAAAATTATTAATAATAGGTTTGGCACAAAAGCTGACGGTACTGGTGTAGTTACAAATGGTGCACAAGCCATTCAGATAGGAAATACAAGTCAATCGAGAGGTTCTTCCAATGTGTTAATTGCAAATAACATCATTGCGAATAAATCAACTGGTGTAATTGTAGATGGAAATCTTTCTTATCAAAGTTTGAATAATTCCATTACTGGTAACAATATTTATGATAACACTATCGTGGGTATATTTCTGCAAGGAACGGGAAACAACAACAAACCTACTCCACTTATCACTTCGGCTAACCCAGGCTTAATTTCAGGTACTTGCGTAGCAGGAGATGTGGTAGAAGTATTTAACGACACTCCACAGAGTGGCACTACCAACCAAGGTAGAACATTCTTAGGTAGAGCCACTACGACAGGTACAAACTGGTCGTTTGTTGGTATATTTACAGTTGGTAATCGCATAACAGCTACTGCTACCGATGCTACTAATGGTACAAGTGCATTTAGTGTGGCTGCTTTAGTTTCTAATCCACCTGTTCCTACCATGCCACTAGGCAACAGAGGCATTTATTTTGATGGGGTAAATGATGAAATATCTGCTCCAGCTCCTACTACAAACCTTGATAATATTACTTTAGAAGCTTGGGTAAAAATGTCGCCAGATTATTTAGGAGGGCAAATCGTTAGAGTAGGACAAACAGGAGGTGGATATGCAATTTTCCATTCACCAGTATCGATAGAGCTTAGTGGAGTTGGATATTTATTTACTGGTCATACTTTGACTCCAAATCAGTGGACTCATATAGCTATTGTGCGTAATGCATCTGTTTGGAATGTATTTGTAAATGGAATCTTAGAACCTATCACATCTACTGGAATTCCGTCAAATTCAACTCCAAATGCTATTAATGGTAATTTTTTAAATATTGGGGGACGAAACAACGGCATTTATAAATTCTTCAAAGGTCAAGTTGATGAGGTACGTTCGTTTGATACGCCACGTACACAAGCACAAATACAAGCGGATATGTCTTCTACTTTACCTAACGGTGCCGTGGGTTACTGGAATTTTGATGAAACGACAGGAAATACTTTGTTAAATGCAGGTACAGTTGGAGCACCATCTAATGGAACATTTATAGACCAACCACTTCGTGCACTCCGTGTAACCAACAATTCCGACAACGGAGGTGCAGGACTAGGCTCTCTTCGCCAAGCCATCATTGATGCCAATACAGATGCAGATAAAGATTATATTGATTTTAGTTTGCCTAGCGGAACGCAAACTATACAGCCAACCACAACTTATAATTTAACACAACCTGTATTAATTGATGGATTTTCGCAGTTAAATACCCTTGCAGGAGAAAATTCTATTCCAAATTCAAATGCATTTGGGCTGCCAATAAATGCCAAATTGAATGTGGTAATAAATGGAGTTAGTGCTGGAACTAATAATGGATTTTTATTCGCTGGAGATTTTGCTGTGTTGAAGGGTTTGGTAATTAATGGATTTTCTTCAAGTTCAGCTGTGGAATTTAACACAGCATTGCCTGATGTAAGATACAATCAAATTTCAGGGTGTTTTATAGGGACAAATAGAGAAGGCAACATTGCTGTTACAAATAGCTTAGCCATAAGGGCAACTAGCACTACTGCTAATACTAGAGCTTTAAACACTATAGGAGGTTCAAATATTGAAGATTTTAATTTAATTTCAGGAAATCAAACTGCATTACCTGATTTAAACGGTTTTGGAACAGGATTAATCATGCATAATTATATTGGCACAAATGCACAAGGTACAGCTGCTTTATCTAATACAATGGCTCAACCATCAATCTCAATTATTTGGTCGCTCAATACAACCATTACAAGTAATGTTATAAGTGGAAACGCAGGTGGCGGTATTACAATTGGTTCAAATACAAGTAGTAATATAATTATCACTAACAATAGAATTGGAACTCTAGCCGATGGCACAGGAACTCTTCCAAATGCCGGAAATGGAATAGTTATTGACGCAAATAATTCAAATAAAATTGGCGGAAATGGAGCAATGGATGGCAATATAATTGCGAATAATGTTGGTTATGGTATTGTTATAAATAATTCTAATACTAATAATGAAATATTTGGAAATAGTATTTTTAATAATACAAATGGTGCAATTCTTTTATCCAATAACGGTAACAACAACAAGTCAGCTCCCATTATTTCTTCTGCTTTCCCAACCCTCATTTCAGGAACTTGCACGGCTGGTGATATTGTAGAAGTATTTTACGATTCTCCACAAAGTGGCACAACAGACCAAGGACGAGTGTTTTTGGGTACTGCTGTTACCGTTGGCACAAATTGGAGTTTTGCAGGAGTGTTTACAGTTACAAGTAGAATTACCGCCACTGCAACAGATGGTACAAGTGGTACAAGTGCATTTAGTGTGGCAGCTATAGTAATCCCAACTACACCTGGAGAAGCCTTGGCTTTTGATGGCGCAAACGATTATGTCCAAACCAATAGCTTGTGGCTTACTCTGATTAGCGACTTTACCTTAGAAGCCAGTGTGTTATGGAAAGGTAATACAGGTTCTAATCAAGCCATTATCTACAATGGCAATGCAGGTGCAAATGGCTATGGAATTGTAATTGAGGCAGCAAGTGCTAATTCATTAAATATATTGGTAGGAGGTGTTCAATGGATTTCAACAGGTGCTGTACTTCCTATAAATGTATGGAGCAAAATAGTAGTTGTTAATACAGCTGGCATATGGACACTTTATCTAAATGGATTAGCGCAAACATTAACTCCTGTAAACAATAGTGTGCCTACTACAATATCTGGAGTTACTAACTCTTATATTGGTTCTGATAATACACCTGGCAGCTTTTTTAATGGTATAATAGACGAAGTACGCATTTGGGATAGAGCCCTTTGCCCAACAGAAATTACAAGCATTTCAAGTTGCGAAACGCCTTCTTTTACTAGTGGTTTAGTTGCTAAATATGATTTTAATCAAGGTTTAGGCTCTGGTTCTAACACCAGCATCAACACCCTTGCGGATGCTAGTGGAAATAACAACACTGGTACATTGAATAATTTTAGCTTAAATGGTTCTATATCTAATTTTATTACTGGCGGTGGAGTAGTTACAGGTAGTACATGCACATCCAATGTTTGTATTACACCAACCCTCACAGGCATATCCCTTACAGGTTCTAGCCTTTGTGCAGGTAGTACCTACAACCTAAGCATAGCAGGTACAGGCACATTTACAGGCGGTAATATCTTTAAAATCGAACTTTCGGATTATGCCGGGAATTTTGGAGCACATACCTTCTTAACTTCATTCACAGGCATTTTACCAAATACGGTTGTAGGTATAACTATTCCAGGAGGTGTTTTAGAAGGTACTGCCTATAATATTCGTGTGAGTTCTTCTCTACCTTCTACCCTCTACCTTTTACCAAATCTAACTATTACTAATTTAAACATCGACCTCAACTCAGGCTTAGTAGCTTACTATCCTTTTGATGGCAATGCCAACGATGCGAGTGGAAATGGAAATAATGGGGTAATTACGGGTGGGGTAGTACCAGCACCAGACAGATTTGGGAAGGTTTCGGGGTCCATGTTATTTAACGGTGGTTCAGATATTGTACGAGTTGCAAATTCAAGCTCACTTAATAGTATAAATACAGGAATAACAATATCAATGTGGCTAAAACAAACCGCTACGAATTGTGCATCAGGTTGTGATGAAAATATCCCATCAGGTGGATATGTAATTTTAGACAAAGCTTTGTGGAATTCTTCTGATGGAGGATATCGAATTGACGCTAGGGGAACTACGAATGTTACAGGAAAAAGAACTAGATTTATATCAGGTAATGGAGCTTTACCGGTCGATCAAGAAGCAAATGTTGATTATAGTTTGAATAAGTGGGTCAATCTTACTGTCAAATACGATTTAACCAATGTCTATTTTTATTACGATGGGCAGTTAACAAATATTGTAAATTCACCATTGGCTCAAATTTCTTCCAATACATTTGATTTGGCAATCGGAGGAATTCAAGACGCACTTTTGAATAATACTGGTTTTAACTTCAAAGGCTCACTTGATGACATCCGTATTTACAACAGAGTACTCTCCGATGCCGAAATAGCTGCTTTATATCAAGGGTCGCAAGTTTGCGAAGGTACAGCTTTCACTCTCCAATCTCCTACTTTTGCTGGTGCAAACTATGTTTGGACAGGTGGTACAGGTACATTGAGTAGCACTGCAATTTCAAACCCTACAGTTTTTGGTGCCTCAGCAGGTACTCAAATTTATTCTTCTACCATTACTAAAAACGGTTGTACTGCACCACTTTACAACACTACTGTGGTGGTAAATTCATTGCCTGGTTTAGGAACTCCAGTAGTTGTTATTCAACCTTTAAAATGTGTAAATCAACAAATCCAAGCTGTACAAGTTGGTGGGGATCCTAATGTAAGTTATACTTGGCTTGGTTCAAATTTAGAATACCACAATAATAGATTTATACCAAATACAACGTATATCCCAACCACATCAGGTATCGCATCTGTTAGTTTAACAGGGATAAATACGCTCACAGGTTGCTCCAATTTATGGGATAGAGGTACATACACTATTTCAGGTATTCCAACTATCACAGGAGTTGCACCAAATCCAGTCGTACCAGGCACTCCAGTTACCTTTTTTGGTACAAACTTTGTAGGTCAAATTACAAATGCTGGTTTCTTTGGCGGTTCTCAAAGTTCCCTTAACCCAACTGCTTCGCAAGTGGTGGTAATAGTTCCAACTTCCGCTCAGTCAAGTATTGTTACATTATCAGGATTAAATGCTTGCGGCAATGCACTTACAAATCAAGTGCTAACTGTAACTACGGGGAATTTATATCGAAGTGTTGCATCAGGTGGAAATTGGTCTAACACAGCCATTTGGGAAAAATCAAATGATGGCGGAACAAGTTTTTCTACTACTTCAAATTATCCTGGAAAATTAGCAAATAATGATTTAGTAAGTATTTCAGGTTTACACACGGTAACTTTAGATGTTAGTCCTTTAGCATTAGGTAACGTTACCGTTTCAGGAACTTTAAACTCGGCTACAAGCACAAAAATTATTTTTGGTGGTAATTTATTGAATAATACTGGTGGTACAGTTTTGTTAAATGGAGAATCAGAATTTAGAAATGGATTAGAACAAAAATCTGCCAATTCGATTAACCTCAATGGAAATTCGTTTTTTACAACTAACAACCAAACCGTTTCTGGTATTGGAACAGGACTAATAGCTTCTAATTTGACTTCAATTGTTGGTGTTACAATTACAAATAAAATTACCCAATGGCAGTTCAATGCCTCCGTTACTGGTACAGAAGCAAATTCTGTTTTAAATAACGAAAATGGTGTATGGTTTAATTTTGTAAATGAACCTATGCCTGTTGGTAAATTGGTTTCTACTCTTTCAGGCTCTATTATTGCTTATAATTGTAATTTACCACAACTTGTAAAAGGAGGAAATTATAGTAAAGTTGCTTTTTTACTAAATACGGGTCTTAAAACCCTCTTTGGCGACCTCACTACAGGCGAAATTAACCTAAATGCGCCTTTAAGTTTTGGAAACACAGGACTTATTAACCTAAATGTAACTTCGGCTTTAAATATTGGCATATTTGCTTCTGTAACCATGAGTGGTTTTGCACATAATTTCACTGTTCCTGCCGGTTTTAATATAAATAATGGAGCTAGTATGAATGCCACTTCTGGAACGGTACATTATATTGGAAATAATGCTAACTTGCTTCCAGGAACTTATAATAATCTTGTATTGTCGGGTGGTGCCAAATCGCTCACTGGCAATACCTCCGTTACAGGAACTTTGGGTATGAACGGTGCGGTCTTGGCATTAGGAGCATTTAACCTAAGCATATCTGGTAATTTAGGTTCAGCCATAAATCCAGTAGTTCCATTCTCAAATACAAATAAAATTGTAAATTCAGGTACTGGTAATTTGATTAGAAACCAAAACACAGCCATCGGGTTTACCAATTTTGTTTTCCCAATTGGGACTAGTACGGCATTTACACCCGTTACAATTTTAGGTTTTGGAGGTTCAATCAATACAGATAATTCTTTATCCGTTCGGGTAGATGATTTTGTAGGTGCAAGCGATTATGTACCTTACAAAATCACGATTGCAAGTGGAGCAAACACTGCATTAGGCATGAATACGTTTAAATTCCAATTCCAATCTCCAACAGTTATTGGTTTGCCAAATGCAATGCTAGATGGAACCACAGATATTACAGCACAATCTATCATCGATAACACAACAAGACTTTATGCCTCAACTTTCACATCGCCTGCATTTGCGTATGGAGCAACTAAAGCATTTACAGTTCAAAGTAAAGCACCTGCTTTTTATCGCTCAACTGCTACAAGCATGGCTTGGACAGACCCAGCTTGGGAGGTTTCAAACGATGGTGGTACAACTTGGGCAAGTGCTGGGTCTGATTACCCAGGAAGATTTACTGTTGGCGATTTGGTGAGTATCACAGGCGGAAATACTGTGATTTGTGCAGGATGTCTTCCTTTACCTTTGGCTGGATTAAGCATCACTGGAACTTTAACATTTTCGGGAGCAAGTAATTTATCAGTAACTGGTGCTACACAAATCAATGCAAGCCAAGCTAAAATTGCATCAAGCTCTGCAAATGCCAAATTTGTATTCAAAGGAAAAATTACAAATAATGGGACTTTTGACTTATCTACTTGCCAAATGGCTGAAATTCAAAACGGAATTAGCAATAACAGTGCTAACTTTAGTTTAGCAAATGGATATTTTACTACTAATTTCCAAACATGTAGCGGTACTAGTGCTATTTCTTTATTTGGAAACACAACTATTAATGGAATTAGAGTGCTTTTTCAAAACTTAAATAACACAATAAATGGACCAATTGACGGAGTGAATACGCTTACTTCTGAAATTTATGTAGAGAACAATGCTAGTATAAATTATTTTGGAGGCGAAATGCCAATGAAAAACGGAAAAATGACATTCGGACCTACTTTGTCATCATTCAACTATGCTCGAAATGGCGACCAAAATATTAAAGCTAGTACTTATACAAACATACAATTGTCGGGAAGTGGAATTAAAATGCTGAGTAAAAGCATGTTGTGTGATAATATGTCTAATGTAGCTGGTTCAACTGCGGTTTTAAGTTTTTCTGGTAGCAATCCTATTACTTTAGTTGGTAGTAATTTTATAAATTTTGGTGTCGGTACAGGATTTGATATGTCGGGAGGGAACCAACCACACCGTTTGAGCCTTACAAATAATGTAAACCCAAGTATAATAAATGGAACTTTTACAGCAGGCAATGGTACTGTAGCTTATAAAAGTACAAATACAAGCATTCCTCAGCAAATTTTAGCATTGAATTACAATAACCTCGAAGTTTCTGGTAATCTAAAACAATTAACTTCAAGCATAAACATAAAACAATTGCTGATACTTAATGGTGCTGTTATTGATATTGGAAATAACAACTTGAGTTTGACAGGAGCAAATGCAACACTTTCTGGCACATTCTCAAACTCTAATTATATCAACACCACAGGTACAGGATTTTTATATAGAAATATTCCAATAAACACAGGTACTTCAACTGTTTACGAATTTCCAATTGGCTCAAATGGCGTATATGCACCAGCAAAATTAACGGCAAGTAATTTTGCCACAGGCAATCCAATTGGTTTTAGAACTGGACTTACCACTACTGGTTTTATAAATTATGTAAATCGATATTTTAATATTACAAGAGATATTGGTGGAATTAGTAGTAATTCTGGCGATATAAAATTTGACTTTAGCTATGCAACTTCTGAAAAAGTGGGTGCCTTGCCAACACAAGTATTGATTAATGGAAATGATGTTTCAAATCCTGGTTCAATTTCTACAAGTATATCTACTACGTCATTTAGTGTATCTTTTTTGTCAGGCAATCCAGTAAATAATTATCTTATAAATGGCACTTTCATTGCTGGTGATAATATTCCTCCAAACTTTACTATTGGCGGTGCTGGTGGTATCAATACGATAACAACTACAGGAGGCACAATAACACCTGTTGTTAGCACAACTGGCGGCACATTAAATAATAGTTTAGTAGGCTGGACTTTGCTACCGGCACCTCCAAATGGCATTGCAAATATAAACACCTTCACAGGTCAGGTTACGGGTTTAAGCAATGGTGTGGTAACGTTGGTTGGTACAATAGGCACGGTTACAGGTTCGTTTGTAATCACTGTGTCTGGCGTTTGTAATTATGGTACAATTAGTGCTAATGGTATTCCAAAACAATGTCAAAGTGATGATTATACCATTAATATTATTGGTGCTCAAACCAATATTGCCTATAACTATTTGACTTCGCAAGGCTTAGGTGCTAGTTTCATTAATCCTGTTAATATTATCAGTCCATTTACTTTGATTGTACCTGCATTTGAAACACCAACAGGGCTTCAAAATATAAAAATTGTGGCTACAGTTGCTGGTTGTCCGCGAGCAACGTTAGCAGGGATTAATGTGGATGTGCTGGGAGTACCAACCTTAAACCCAATTCCTGCTTCTAGACTTAAAATATGCAGTGGAGAAATATTGAATTTGCAACTCACTTCAAGTATAACTGGTGCAACTTTTGATGTGGCACCAAGTATATTATCTGGCTCAGTTGCTGGCGAACCAAGCATTGGTGCTAGTGTAAGTATAAACCCAATTGTTAGAACACTATCGGGAAGTGGTATATTATCTTATGGTATTTCGATTAATCCTCCTCTTTCTTATGGAATAGTTTGTGGTTCGTTTTCAACGGTAAATGTTACCGTTTCGAGTGCACCAACACCTAATTTACTTGTGTTGGGAGATACTGTTTGTGCAGGTTCTGGTTTAATTACAGTCCTAAGTGCCGATAACGATGTATCGTACCAAGCTTTTGATAATGCAAATAATGCTATTGGGGCAAGCATAAAATATATTATTAGTTCGGTCGATAAAAATGTGGTTTTAACCATACCAAGTAGTGCATTTACAAACCAAGGAGTGTATGATTTCACAGTAAAAGCACAAGGTTGCAAAACGGTTGATTTGCAAAATGGTGCAAAAATTTTGGTGCAACAAACGGCTGCTGGACCAACCATTTTGGTGAACAAAACGCCAGGTAGCGGTTGCGACCGAACCAATACTACACTTTCTGTTTCTGGATTTTCGACTCGCCAACAATGGAAATTTGGTAACTCAATCATTGCTGGGGCAACGGGCAAAAGCTATAAACCTGTTTTAAACGGTAGCTATTCGGCTGAGGTGCAAGCGGGTAGGGGATGTTTGGCTACGGCTGGTCCTATACAAGTAAATTTAGGGAATAATAGCCCAAAACCTACCATTACGCAAACAGGTGGTGGCTCAGAGGTAATCCTGAATGCTTCGTCTGCAGCTTATTTTCAATGGTATGTTGGCAAAAAAGCCATTGTCGGAGCCAATGCACAAACCTATCAGGCATATTATAATGCTAATTATCGTGTGCAAACTGGCGTTGGAATTCGTGATGTTTGTAACCAGTTTTCGGATGATTATGTGGTTTCAAATGCCGATTTTGAAGATATTTCTCGTTTTACGTTTGAAGAAACAGATAGTACCATTACGTTAGTACCGCAACATGGACTGGTAATTTCACCCGTTCCAGCTCGAGACATTGTAAATATAACCTATAAATCGCACTCAAAAACGGGTGTAGTTGCTATTAAACTTTATGATGCCAAAGGAACATTAATGTATGAAAAGCCTTTTGTAAATACTCAAAATGGACTCTTACGACACGAAATACAAGTAAGTCAATGGGTGAAAGGAATCTATAAATTAGTTATTATTGAAGACGAAAAAGCCACAGCAACAATATTGGCGATAGAATAGAAAATGGTTAAAACACTTGGTTACTTTTTCATTCTGAACGCTCTCTTTGTCATTCTGAACGGAGTGAAGAATCTAGTTGCTTCCTTCCTCAGCATGACAAAAACGTTACTCAGCGATAAAAGTAGACCTATAAGGTCTAAAAAATTTGCTAAATATCTTAGCTTGTAATATCTTTGTAATACTAAAATTACATAATCCTAAAAAGCCTAATACAGGCAACTTATCCATGAAAAAGTTATTTCTCAAAATATTTCTAATTTTTACTTCTTAAACGTACAAAAAATTGAAACATATCCTAGAAGCAAAAAGACATATAAACAATGCCCAAGATATTTTGAGTACCAAAGCTCAAAAAGAAGATGGATATTACCAAGATAAAAAATATATCAAAATGGCGGGACATACAGCCTATACAGGTGTATTGGTAGCATTAGACGAAGCATTAAAAAGACCCAAAAAAGGCAGAAAATCCGTAGATTGGTACAAAGAAGAAATAGGCAAATTAGACAGAAAAATCCTCAACTATTTTAACGATGTATATGAACACCTCCATTTAGTAATGGGTTATGATGGCTATGGTAATGAAAAAGTCATAAAAATAGGCTTCGAGGCAGCTGATAAAGTAATCTCTTGGGCTGAACAAAAAACATTATAATCTGCCACAGAACGTGGTGTAAAATTACATACCGTGGTCTGTGGCACATAGGACAAATTAATGGTCTGTGTGCCACAGAACGTGGGGTAGTGGTTTGGTAATTGTGGTTTTTCAATTTTGAAATAGCATAAAATCAATAGAGAAGCAATTTTAACTTTAGAAGATTGCTTCTCTATTTTAGTTTTCCATCAACCAAGCTTTTATAAAAAGGTCTAGGTTTCCATCCATAACACCCTGAACATCAGATGTTTCTACACCCGTTCGAGCATCTTTTACCAATTTGTATGGGTGCATCACATAATTTCTAATTTGCGAACCCCATTCTATTTTCTTTTTCGTTCCTTCAACTTTATCTCGCTCAGCATTTTGCTTTTCGAGTTCCATTTGATAAAGTTTGGACTTTAACATTTGCATTGCTAATTCTCTGTTGGCATGTTGCGAACGCTCAACCTGACAAACCACAACAATTCCAGTTGGTTTGTGCGTAAGTTGTACTTTGGTTTCAACTTTATTTACATTTTGCCCACCTGCACCTCCTGAGCGTGAAGTATGAAGTTCTACATCAGCAGGATTGATTTCGATTTTGATGGTATCATCAGCAACAGGATAAACAAAAATCGAAGCAAACGAGGTATGTCTGCGTGCATTTGAATCGAATGGAGAAATTCTTACTAATCGGTGAACACCAATTTCGGCTTTCAAATAACCATAAGCAAATGGACCAGTAAACTCAAGCGATGCAGATTTGATTCCAGCAGCTTCGCCTTGTTGGAAATCTATTTCTCTAACTTTATAACCATTTTTTTCGCCATACATAATATACATACGCATGAGAATTTCTGCCCAATCTTGGCTTTCAGTACCTCCAGCACCCGAATTTATTTCCAAAACAGCATTCATTTGGTCTTCTTCGGCACTTAGCATACGCTTTAGTTCGAGTTTTTCGACCAAAGATTCGAGTTTAGCAATTTCCTTTTCTATTTCTAATTCAGTGCTTTCGCCAGCATCTAAAAACTCAAAAAGTATTTCAATTTCGCTTTGTTGAGTAAGAATGTTAGTAAAATCATCTGTCCAAGTTTTCATCGAACGAATGGTTTTTAAAATTTCTTCAGCACGTTGTGGATTGTCCCAAAAGTCGGGTGCGGTGGTATTTCGCTCTTGTTCTTTTATGTTTTCAAGTTTGATATCGTAGTCAAAGATACCTCCCCAAAGCCTCTATACGGCTATTCAAGTTTTTGACTTGATCTAAGTTCATAATTATTTTATTTTTTGAAATCTATGCGTGTTCTTTTAAATGGTGTTAAAAATTACACTTAAGCATAAGAATTAAGCATTACAGGCATTACGAGCATTAAAATATCTTCGTTTTTGTTTGACTCTACAGGTGAAATCAATCCTGCTTTGCTTGGAACCGACATATTTATGGCTATTGTTTCAGACTCTAAATTTGAAAGCATTTCTAGCAAAAATTTAGCATTAAAACCAATTTCCATGTCTTCGCCTAAAAATTCGCAAACCAAACGCTCATTTGCTTCGTTCGAGAAATCTAAATCTTCGGCTGAAACTTGCAACTCGCTTCCGCTCATTTTCAAGCGTACTTGATGTGTGGTTTTATTTGCATAAATTGAAATACGTTTTAGGCAATTCAATAAATCTAAACGATTGATAGTTAATACATTAGGATTATCTAATGGAATTACATTTTCGTATTCTGGATAACGCTCATCTATTAATCTACAAATTAATTTTGTAGAATTAAATTCAAAAAAAGCATTTGATTGATTAAATTCCATTGTTACTGGAGCATTTTCAGATGGCAACGAGTTTTTCAATAATGACAAAGCTTTGCGTGGCACAATGATTGATGATGCACTGTCCGAAGCTACATCAACTCTGCGGTAACGAACCAAACGATGCCCGTCTGTAGAAACAAAAGTTAAATTCGTTTCATTTAACTGAAAATAAACGCCTGTCATGGCAGGTCTTAAATCTTCTGTGCTGGTAGCAAAAATAGTATTTGCAAGTGCTTTTGTCAAAAGTTCAGATGTTACATCTACTTTTGAAGCATTTTTTATAGCTGGTACTTTTGGAAAATCAGTTGCATTTTCTCCCGAAAGTTTATAGTTACCATTGTTTGAACGAATAGTTATTACATAAGAACTTTCATCAATACTAAATGTAACGGGTTGTTCAGGCAAATTGCGAAGTGTATCAAGCAAAATTTTTGCAGGAACACATACATTTCCAGATTCTTTGCTTTCTACATTTATGGTTGTAATTATGGTAGTTTGTAAGTCCGAAGCTGTAATGGTTAGTTTTTCTTTTTCAATTTCAAATAAAAAATTTTCTAAAATTGGTACTAATGGATTGGTAGCAATAACACCACTAACCGAAGTTAATTGTTTTAGAAGGGTTGATGAAGAAATTATAAATTTCATGGTAATGTGCTGATTAATAATTGATTAACAGAAAAACTTAGCAGCCATAGGCGTTACTAGAGCCACAAATTTAAAGATATTTTGATACAATCCTTTAAAAATATTGATTATTTTTATTTCGATATAATCTTAAAATTTATGAATATGGAAATTTACTTTTGTTGAAAAAAACTTCGCTTTTGTAATAAATATTCAAAAACTCTTGGTTTGATTACACAAAGCTCTTTTTGAGTTCCTACTAAACCAAAAATGGGTTGTTTTTGTCCATTTACATAAAAAATAGCAATCGAATTTGATTTTTCAATAAATTTGTCGGTAAGTGAAATCACAAATGTTGGTTTGGATTTGAGTAAACTATCTTTTTTATATTGTTCACTTTCGATACAAAAGCGTTTAATATCTATTTTTTCATATAGTTTCAGATAAGCTGATGTTTTCAACGAGTCTACATTTTTCATATTTTCTATTTCAAATTGAAATTTTCCTCTTTTGATTGTGAAATTTTGCTCAACACTATCGGTATAACTAACTGATAATCTTTCTATTGTATTTGGTTTGCTAGAAAAAATTACTGTATTTTTCCAACAGTTTAGTTCTGTAATTTTTAACGCGTTTTTTGTTGTTTCTGTTAGATTTTCGTTCAAGATATATGGTTTTGAAAATCCATCTTTGTAAGCTACTGTATTTTCATCTTCGAATAATAAATTGAATTTTGATAAGACTTCTTCAGATTTTAAAACAGTTATTGAAATTCCATTTTCGCTGATTTGCTTTTTAGTTTGTTTCTCTTCTTCGTTTGCAATTGGTTTTTTAACCGTAGTTTTTGTTAAAAAGTCTAAAAAATTGTACATTAAATTATCATCAATGGATACATTTTCTGCTGTTTTCCATTTGTTGTTTTCTAAAATTAATTTAATTTTTTTGCCTTTATTTTCAATCAATATTGCAGATATTTTTGTACTATCCATAATAGCAAAAGTGGTTTCTTCACTATCTAAAGTTCCTTTTTTTGAAGTATTAATTAGACTTAAAATTGCCAAAACAACACTAATTGCTGTGATTAAAAAAAGTAATTTTGTTTGTTTTGTATATTGGTTCATATCTCAAATTTCTTTTTTCTAAAATAGACTTTTGCCAATCCAAAAAGCAGTAATAATAATAATGGCAAACTTACATTTATAAATTGCCATTTTGTGCGTTCGGTTTCCGTTTTTTGTTTATCTAACGGTCTCAATTTTAGTTCTTTAGCTCTAAGTGAAATAATTCCTGAATTGTCGAGCATGTAATCTATACAATTTAAAACTAAATCTTTATTTGCCATTTTTTTGCGAACATATCTATCATATCCCAAAGGCAAAGTTTGTTTTCCATCTGGAGAAACATCATTTCTAATCAAATCGCCATCGGAAAAAACAATAATTTTTGAATCTGAGTCAATCGATTTAAACTGAATGGAATCCATTTTTGAATCTGTTAATCTATTAGTAAACATAGATTTGAATTTTCCTTCCATTAAATACCCAACAGCTTGTTCGCCTTTAGAAAATTCTTGTGGATTTGGTTGTTTTCGGGCAGATGATAAATCTATTTCGGCAGGTACTTGAATTTCTTTGATATATTTTGACGTAAACATCAAAGGTGTTTTTTCAATTCCTATGGCTTTTACAGTATCTATCGACCCTAAAAATTTACCAGAAACGGCAGACATATTTTTAACAATTGGATGTGCAGAAAAATGTGTAAAAACAGGATAATATAACCAAGGCATAAGCTGCGTTTGAGGTTGATTGCCTTGCATACCTACCACCATAGGAATCATACTGCTCTGTAAATCAAGGTATAAGGTTTGATTTAAACGAAAACCAAGTTTAAAAAACAAGTCTTCTAAATTAAATTCGTAAGGAATAGCAACAGTTTTTCCGTTTTCTAAAAAATCGAGCGAAGCATTAATTTTGTCAATAAAAAATATCACTTTTCCTCCTTTTACAATATATTGATCTAAAATTAATTTTTCGGAATCAGAAAAAGGCAAGGTAGGTTTGGCTATAATTAGTAAATCTAAATTAGAATTTAACTTGTTGTTTTTCAATAAGTTAATTCGAGAAAGTTTATTGTTTTGAGATAAGGTTTGCGAAATATCTTGCAACTCCAAGTTTGATAATTCGCCATGTCCTTCTGTAAAACCAATTCGCTTTAGTTTTTTTTCCGAAAGTTTTTTTATGGCAGAAACAATCTCAAATTCAATATTTTCTTCAGATTGATTGAGGGCTTCGAGTGGCGAACTTCCTGTTGCACTTTTTAATAAATTGATTGGTAATTCAACACCTTTAAAACTAATTATCGCTCCTGGAAATACGAGTTTTTCGATTTGTTTGCCATTTTCTTTTGTAAAAATATTGGTTGGTTGTAGTCCTCGATTGGCTAATTGTTGGAAATATTTTTGACGAACTTGCTCATTATCATCGGCTAGTGGATCCGAAAAAGTGTATTGAATATTTCCTTTGGCATATATTCTACTTTCGTCTAAAAACTCACGAATGGATTTTTGAAAACGTTTGAAACCTGCTGGCAAATCGCCATCTAAAAAAACTTCTACATATACTTGATCATCAAGGTTTTGTAATACTTTTTTTGATTGTTCAGCCAAAGTAAAGCGTTTGTCTTCTGTCAAATCAATTCTGAAAAAATATTGACTTGCAATAATATTCCATGAAATTATGGTTATTAAAATAAGTAAAAAATGCAGATTTAAGTTTGATTTTTTGTTCAAAGTAATTAAAAATCTATTTTTTTGTTTCTAAAATATACTGTGTGCTTAGTAGTGTAATTGCAATGGCACTTATAAAATATAGTAAATCTCGGCTATCTATCAAGCCACGACTAAGCGAAGCATAATGATAAGAAATTCCCAGTTTATCTACAAAATCGGCAACAGAACCCGAACCAAAAAGATTTGAAATCGAACTAAAACCAGTGTAAAAAATATAACATCCAAAAATAGCTCCTATAAATGCAGTAATCTGATTATCAGCCAATGCCGAAGAAAAAATACCTATTGCAGTAAATATGCCAGCCAAAAAAATCAGTCCGATATACGAACCTGCAATACCAGCCGAATCGACATTTCCGATTGGATCAGCTAATTTATAAACCGAAAAATAATAAATTAATGTTGGCAAAATGGCTAAAATTGCCAAAAGAAAACAGGCTAAAAATTTACCTAAAACAATTTCAAAAACAGAAATAGGCTTTGTGAAAAGTAATTCTAGCGTACCGTTTCGTTTTTCTTCTGCAAAAGATTTCATTGAAATGGCGGGAATCAAAAAAAGTAAAATGTATGGACCAACACTAAAAAGTGTATCGAGATTTGCAAAACCACTATCGAGTATGTTTTCTTCGGGTAAAACCCACATAAACAGACTGATAGCCAATAAAAATACACCAATAACCAAGTAGGCAACAAGGCTATGCAGAAAAGCATTAAATTCTTTAAATAATATACTAATCATACTATATTTTGGAGAGTTCTCTAGCTCTATTTTCGGCAGCTTTTAAGGCTAATTGGATTGATTCGTCAACTTTTTTATTTTCCAATACATTTAATGCGGCTTCGGTAGTGCCGCCTTTTGATTTTACAGCAGAAATAAGTTCTAATAGTGTTTTATCCGATTTTTGCATCAAATGGTAAGAGCCATTCATGGTTTCTTTTACCAATAAAGAAGCTGTTTTTTCATCCAAGCCCATTTCTATTCCTGCATTTATCATGGCATTTACATAGTAATAGTAATATGCTGGTCCAGAGCCACTTATAGCCGTAACGGCATCAAGCATAGATTCGTTTTTCAAATAAACTGTTTTGCCAGTAGCTGCCAAAATTTGTTCTGCCATGTTTTTTACAGCATCTGTTGCTTCTGTAGCAGCCGAAAAACCTGTAATGCCTTTTCCAATTTGTGCTGGTGTGTTTGGCATAGCTCGCACAATATTTTTATGATTGAGATTTGCTTGCAAAACTTCAATAGTAATTCCTGCCATAATCGACAAAAGCAACTGATTTGGCTTAATATGTTTTTTTAATTCTTCATAAGTTGGTTTGGCATCTTGTGGTTTTACTGCCAAAATAATACCATCGTATTGCGAAATTCGCTCGTCAATTTTTCCAGATAAAACGCCTAAATCGGTTAGCGTATTTCTATATGTATCGATTTTTTCTATTAAAAAAAGGTTTTTTTTCTCTACTAATTTGTCTCTTAATAAGGATTTGGCATAAGTCAAACCCATATTTCCACAGCCAATAATTGCTAACTTCATTTCTAAAATTAAATTTTTGCAAATCTATACATTATATAGGTGTGAATGCAAAAATTATATGCTTAAATGTTTTTAAATTCTAGGCTTTGAAGTTTTTATTAAATTACTTGTTCCTTTAGCTAATAAAACGCCATCTGAATTGGTAAGTTTGCATTGCACATTGTTAATATGTTTTCCCGAACGAATAATTACCGTATTTGCAGTTATTTTTTCGCCAGTTTTTGCTCCAAACAAAAAATCTACAGCTAAATTTATAGTTGCATGATAGTTTTCTTCGTCAGCACAAGCAATGGTAAGTCCCATCATTTCGTCCATAATTGCTGCCATTACTCCACCGTGCAACATACCTGCACCGTTTAACATTTCGTTTCTGATTTCTATTTCTGTAATCGTTTTTCCAAAACTTGCTTCTAAAACTTTGTATGCAATCCAGTTCCCAAATTGTGATGGAGTTTCAAGTTTGGATTTTCCGATGTAACTTTGTAAACGAATAAGAGATTTGGTTTCCATAGTTTTTTATCATTAAAAATGTAAAATAGTTTCAAACAAAACGTAAAAACTGAACTAAAGTTGGAAGAAATTGAATCAAAAATTGATATTCGTAAAACTTCTAAAGAAGATTTAACCGAATTTTTACTTGAAAATGGCGAAAAAACATTTCGTGTAAAACAAATTTTAGAATGGATTTGGGAAAAATCTGCTTCTAGTTTTGATGAAATGACAAATATTTCGGTAAAAACGAGAGAATTATTGAATCAAAACTATGTTTTTAATGTGCTTTCGTTGCATAATAAACAAATAAGTGAAGACAAAACCATAAAGTCTGCCTTTAAATTATTTGATGGTAATATCATTGAAACTGTTTTGATTCCAAAAGACGACCGCATGACCGTTTGTGTGAGTTCGCAAGTTGGATGCTCGCTTACTTGCAAGTTTTGTGCAACGGGTTATATGGAACGAGCCAGAAATTTAGATCCAGCTGAAATATACGACCAAGTAGTTGCCGTTCGCAAACAATCAGAAGAACATTACCAAACTCCACTTACAAATATTGTATACATGGGTATGGGAGAACCACTTTTGAATTATACTAATGTGATGAAATCAATCGAACGAATTACTTCGCCTAATGGACTGAATATCAGTCCAAAACGAATTACTGTTTCTACTGCTGGGGTAGCAAAAATGATTAAAAAATTAGGTGATGATGAAGTAAAATTCCGATTGGCACTTTCGCTTCATGCTGCAAATGATGTGAAACGAAATACTATTATGCCCATCAACGAAACCAATTCGCTCGATGCTTTAAAGGAGGCTTTGCAATATTTTTACAGGAAAACAGGAACTCGATTGACATACGAGTACATTGTTTTTCAAAATTTCAACGATACCCTGCAAGATGCCGAAGAGTTATATCAGTTTTCAAAGGCCGTTCCGTGCAAAATTAATATTATAGAATACAACCCCATTGCAAACGCAGATTACAAAAACACAAACATTGAAAAACTCCACGCTTTTGAGCAATATCTTCAAAACAAAGGAGTGAATGTTACAATTAGAATGAGTAGAGGCAAAGATATTGATGCTGCCTGTGGGCAATTGGCTGGAAAAAATTAGGATTTGATTTGATTTATTTTTTTTAACACTATATTTACACAGCTATCCAATTCCAAAATAAATAACGATTCGAAACAATGGAAGAAGACATAAGATGGAAACAACGTTTTTTAAATTATGAAAAAGCATTTTTCCAACTAAAACGTTTTTTAGATAAACCTCAACTCAACGAATTTGAAGAGCAAGGTTTAATTAAATGTTTTGAATACAATTATGAATTAGCGTGGAATTTAATGAAAGATTATCTTGTTTTTCAAGGTATTATTGGCGTAACTGGAAGTAGAGATGCCATACGTCAATCCTATAATAAAGAAATTATAGAAGATGGGGAAACTTGGATGCAAATGATTAACGACAGAATTTTAACAGTTCATACATATGATGAAACTACAGCAAATTTAATTGAATCAAAAATTATTACCATTTATTATCCACTTTTTGAAGCATTTTACATAAAAATGAAAAAAATGATATGATGTTTGGATTAAGCGAAAGTACAATTAATAAATTTTATTCTGTTTTTGTAAATTATCCAGAGATTGAAGAAGTAATAATTTATGGCTCACGTGCAAAAGGCAATTTTAGAAACGGAAGCGATATTGATATTTCGTTGAAAGGCAATAATTTAACTCCATTACTATCAGCAAAAGTTTGGCTCGATATAGATGAATTAAATACACCCTATTTAGTTGATTTATCAATTTATGATTTATTAACTTCAGAAAGCTTAAAAAATCACATAAATAGAGTTGGAAAAGTATTTTACAAAAAAAGCAACTTCGTTTCCAAAGTTGCTCCTAAATAGTAGTATAGAATAGTGTTTGTTAGTTGTCTAAAGAAACATAAAACAACTCTCTCATACAGTCTTCAAACGTGCCTATGAAAATCAATCTGAAGTCCAAATAAGCACTATATGTATTATCATTATTTTTTACTAAGCGAGGCATAATATTGAAATTTTAATATTATATACTCGAATAATTATATAATGTTGCGGTTTTAAAAGAATTTTTCTTGCAAAACAGCTAAAGCTTTGATTAACAAATGGTTCTCAATTACAATAGTTATATTATATTCTGACGAACCTTGAGCAATGGCAGCCACATTGATTCCACTATTTCCTAAAGCCGAGAAAATCTTACCAGCAATACCAGGCGTATGTTGCATATTTTCGCCAATCATTGCCACAATTGCCATTTCATTTTTGATTCCAATTTTATCAATTTTATTATTTTTTAATTCTTCTTCAAATTCCACAGAAAGTACTTCGTGTGCTTTTATACTATATTCAGGTGCTATTGCCAACGTAATCGAATGTTCAGACGAAGCTTGAATAATTAAAATCACACTTATTTTATTTTCTGCCAAAACTTTAAAAATACGTGATGCGGTACCAGCTTTGCCTATCATTCCACTACCTTGTATATTTAAAAGTGTAATGTTTTGAATCGTTGAGTTGGCTTTAATTGGTTTTGATGGATTTGCCATTTGTGTCCCAATTATTTTTGTGCCTTCAAAAGCTGGGTTGTATAAATTCTTGATTATCACAGGTATATTTTGTGCAAAAGCAGGTTGCAACGATGGCGGATAAATTACTTTTGTATCAAAATTTGATAATTCTTTGGCTTCGGAATAAGTAAGTATGGGTAAACTATACGCATTTGCATTTAAACTCGAATCGGTATTGGTTACACCATCTCTGTCGGTATAAATTATAACTTCCGAAGCGTTTAAAATCGAACCCATCAAAGTTGCAGTCAATGTGCCGCCAGCTTTGCCTAGCGAAGTGCTTTCGCCTTTTGCAGTTGCACCCAAATTGCCAGTCAAAACATATATAATATCTGCATTTGCAATGTTTTTTTTTGTTAAACTTGCTGTTGTACCATAATCTATTGAAGCATTTTGATACACATTATCCGTGGCTATAATCTTCTGTGTATCAATATATTCAGAATCAAATCCTTTTTGTTTCAAACATTCAGAAACCAAATAAGCCATCATTTTTAGTGGATATGTGCTGATATGGTCTGCCGTACGAGGCGAAAGTTCCCACAATAAATAAATGCCATGCAAAATGTCTTCTAAATCATTGAGCATAACTTTTAAGTTTGCTAACACTTTTGCTTGATGTTTTACATCAATAAAATGTTTAACAACCAGAAAATGACGTTCTTCTATTTCTGCTAAAAGTGTTTTATACGAATTGTCGCCATCTTTCGATTTTTGAGAAATCAGTTGGAGTTGTTGAGCCACATTTTTCATCGAAGAAACAACAACCAAAATATGTTTTTCAGTTTTCTTAGATTGTAAAATATTTTCCAACACACGTTCAAATGAATGAATGTCGTCAAGTGTGGATTGTCCAAATTTTAAAATTTTCATATTTTATAGAGGCTAAATTTGCGTTTTTATAATTGCAAATTGTATTTTGAAAGCAAAAAAACTATACTTTTTGTATTCACTTGCAAAACAATAAAAATAAAATCAATTTTTATGTTTAAAAAATAGAAAAGTGATGATTACTTTTGCATAATTCGCTTTTTTAGATTGAATCCATTTGTAATCATACTTATTTGTGTTGCAACGGCAAGTTTTTTTACTTGGCTTTTGTATTCGACCCAAAATCCTTGGTCGAAATCAGTCAATTATATTTTGTCTGCTGTTCGGTTTGTTGCCATTGCTTTATTGGTTTGGATGTTATTGGCACCTGAGCAAAAACAAAATACTGCTTTTAGTGAAAAACCAATTTTTGTTTTTGCAATCGATAACTCAAAATCTGTGGTTTCTAATGCATCTTCCAAACAACAAACTGATTTAAAATCAAAAATCGCAAACACAGCTCAACAACTTCAAAAAAATGGATTTGATGTAAAATTTACTGATTTAAAATCCTATAAAAATATAGATTCTATAAACACGTTGAAGTTTAACCAACGAACTACCGATTTGTCAGAAATTTTAAACAACATTCGTACCGAATTTGATGGGCAAAATTTGGCTGGAACACTTTTGGTTTCTGATGGAATTTTTAATTTGGGTAGTTCGCCATTGTACGAAAATTATACTTTTCCTATTTACACACTTGGATTTGGAGATACCATAAAAAGGCAGGATTTAGCCATTAAAACTGTCAAATACAATCGAATTGTAACAAATGGAAATAAGTTTCCTATTGTTGCAGAAATCAAAAATATTGGATTCTCGAATCAAAATATAGAAATCAAATTAATTCAAAATAACCAGATAATAGCTACTAAAACCATAAAATTTGCTACAAATGAATCACTCAAAGAAGTCGAATTTTTGGCAACTGCATCAGGAGATAAAATTTTGCATTATACCATCGAAATTTCACCAATTAAAAATGAAAATACTTTTAAAAACAACATACAGCATATATATATAGAAGTAATAGATTCAAAAACAGAAATTTTGATAATTGCAGCCGCTCCACATCCCGATTTGAAGGCATTGCAAGCTGCGTTGAGCCAAAATCAAGAATATGCTACTACTTTATTTATTCCTGAAATTTCGGTTTGGGCTGATAAAAAGTATGATTTAGTTATTTTTCATCAAATACCAAATTCGATTGGAATAGGAAATAATTATATTGAAAAAATAAAAAAACTTGAAATCCCACAATGGTATTTTGTTGGAAACCAGACTAATATTGGACTTTTATCACAAGCATTGAATGGTTTTCGGATTATGAGTAGCTTCCAACAAGATAAAGTTCAAGGCGATTTTTCTGCAACTTTCGAAAAATTTTCGTTTGAGCAAGATTTAAAACCTCGTTTTGCTAGTTTTCCACCACTTTTGGTGCCTTTTGGAGAATATAATATGCCAAGTTGGGAAACAATTTTAGTTCAAAAAGTAGGTAGTGTACTAACAAATAAACCTATTTTGAGTATAAATTCGAGCCAAAATCCGAGTCAAGCCGTATGGATAGGTGAGGGACTTTGGCAATGGCGAATGATTGAAAATGCAACAAATTCAAATACAGCCGCTTTTGATCAGTTGATTTTAAAAACTTCACTGTTATTAGTTTCAAAAAAAGACAAACGAAAATTTCGATTTTCTCCAGTTGTGCCTCAATTCGATAGCAATCAACCTACTCAATTCGAAACTGAGTGTCTGAACGATATTTTTGAAAAAATCACTGGCAATGAAATCTCGCTTACACTCACACATGAATCAAAAAAGAAATACGATTTTATGTTTACAAACACTAATGCAAATCCTGTTTTTGAGACTAACGGTTTGCCACAAGGAGTTTACACGTTTTTTGCTAAGACAAAGATTAATAATAAAGAAGAAATTGCTCAAGGTAGTTTTAGTATTTCTGAAACCGATTTTGAGTTTATCAATACGCTAGCTGATTTTGAACTATTAAAAAAGCTTTCTACTTCTACAAATGCAAAATATATTGACGTAAATTCTATTATAGATTTTGAAGGAAGTATAATTAAAAATAAAAAAAGTGATATTTTGCATTATATCGAAAGTTATCAGGAAGTTATAAATTTTAAGATGCTATTTTTATTACTCTTATTATTGCTTTTCTTGGAGTGGGTTAGTAGAAAATATTTAGGAAAACAATAAAAATAATACATCAAATTTTGTTTATTTTAAAATTTCAATAATCTTTACATCACTTTTTGTTATTTATAATTAATATTTTTAAAAAATGAATAGAATAACAACATTTTAAGCAATTACCAACGTTATGATGAAAAAAATACATATACTAACACTTATTTCACTAGCATTCTTATTTATTACTTCATGTATTAAAGAGGCTATAAACTTACCTAAAAAATTCGATACAATTAATAGTAAAACTGGCATTCCATTGGTTGATGCGGATGTTTCGCTTGCAAGTACAATCAATAAATTTACATCAGTAGAAGTAAATAGCGAAGGTTTTTATGAAATGGTTATTAAGCCAGATAAATTTGATTTTATAACTGCTGAAAATTTAATTAAACTTCCAAACCCACTTGTAAATAGCTCAGTAGTTGGTACTTCTCCAGAAGCTCCAGTTACTGGCTCTCAAAGTACTATTACTTTTAGCACCTCTGTTGGTGTAGATTTTACATCGGCAAGCGTACTCTCTGCCCCAGGTACAGATCTTAAAAAAGTGTTTTTTAAAGCTGGAAATATAAAAATTAATTTATCGCATACTTATGGAGGTAGGACACTAAATCCTGTTTCTATTCGTTTTTCAAGTATTAAATCTACTTCTGATAATTCTATTTTAGTATTAACCGTTCCATCCGCAATTGCTAGCAACACTTCAACTGAATTTACTGGCGATTTGAATGGCTACCATATGGATTTATCATCTGGTTCTTCTATTCCTATTGAAGTATCTGCTACAATTACAAGTGGAAATGCTACTACAGGCGGGATTTCTTTGTCAAATTTTAGTATTGATAATTTGGGTTGGAAACGTATTGAAGGCAAATTTGGCAATATGCAAATTCCATTAGTTGAAAATGGTACACAACAGATTTATAAATTTGGCGTTTCTCCATTTAGCTCAAATACTGATAATAATAGCCCAACTGTTGGTCCAACATTGGATTTTCTTTTCGTAAATCCTAGCTTAAAAATTACATTCTTGAGTGAGTTTGGAACGAGTAGTTCTGTAATTTTAGATCCTCTAAAAGGTTTGAGCGAAGATGGCTCTAGAGTTACTTCAAGTGTTGATGGCGTAGTTTTGCAAATCGGAAGACCAAATGATCCGTATCCTAGTAGTTTTACAATCACACCTAAAGATGAGATTAATACAATCACAGGTTCTACTTTAAATCCATTATTAAAGCCAGGTCCATCAACTTTAAATTATGGTTTAGTTCTCTCAATCACTGGTACTTCTTCTGTTACAGACTTTATACATGATGATAGTAAAATATCTGCAAAATCAGAATTACGTTTGCCATTTCATGGAAGAGGTAAGTTTTTTAACTTGCAAACTGATGTAGCTTATCCCGGTGCATCAGAAGGAACTGGTAAATTTAATCTTACAGATAGTATTTCGGCAAGTGTAGAATCTGCATTATTTATTTTGAAAGCTACAAATTCTATTCCTATTGCTTTTGAAATTAGCATTCAGTTTTTAGATGAAAATAAAGTATTTATAGACGAAATAAGTTCTGGAGTAAATGTGCCTGCTGTAAAAGTTGATGGGGCAGATATTGATGCAACTACACTTAGATCAAATGCTTCGAAATTCAGTTCTACAACTTCAGAAATCGATAGGGGTAGATTTGATGTGATTAATTCCAAGTGTAAATTTGTTAGGCTAAAGGCTCGTCCCCAAACTACTGGATATGATAAAAGTAGTACTAATTTTGTAAAAATTTTCCCAACAGACAAGTTGAATATTCAAATGTCTGTGATTGCAAAAACTAAAATTGAACAAAAATAATTGTTAATACAAAAAAACTATTCTGTGAAAAAAATATTACACCTATTTTTGAGCTTAACTTTTTTTAGCTCATTTGCTCAATCTGAGTTCACACTCGGTATGATGGAGCATGTATATCAATCGTCATACATCAACATGACAGCAAAACCATCGCATAAAGTAAGTATTGGGTTGCCAGGCATGTCATCTGTTTATGCTGGCTTTGCATTTACTGGACTTAAAGTGGAAGATTTATATAAAGTATTGCCAAATGGAGAAACACGGTGGGATGTGGCAAATATTAAATCAAAGCTAACATCCAATACTATGGTTTTTGGTTCTGCTTCTACTGATATTTTTCATTTTAGACTAAAAGCTAGAAACACCTTTTTATCGTTTCATATCAGAAGTGTGTTTTCAAGTTATTTGGGATTACCATCTGCTTTAGGCTTAGCTATTACTGGCGAAAATGTTGATGTAAATAATAAACCTAAAAATTGGGATTTAGCTGGACTTAGTGCTGATGTAACCCATTATAATGAATATGCATTTGGGTTATCAACTACATTAAAAAAGTTTTCTTATGGTTTTAGAGTAAAGTTTTTGCAAGGCTTGTCAAACATTTCAACAGAAAGTAATAATCCGAGTATCAATTTCAACGACCAATTTCATGTAAGAGGTGGTGGATACATTAGAGCTAACATATCCTCACCAACTGATACAACTAATAGTGTGCCAACTGGTTATAACGAAAAAGATTATTTTACAAATTTTGATAATAAAGGATTTGCTACAGACTTGTCTTTGGCATATAAATTTAATCAAAAATTAACTTTTGCTCTTTCTGTTAATGATATTGGTTTTATAAGTTGGAGTACAAATGGAAGAACAGAAGAAATAAATGCTAATGTGTCTTTTACTGGTATTAAAAGCATCGACCCTCTTTTAAGTGGACAGAATATTGATTCATTGAAATATAAACTTGATTTTAACGCAGTTAGAGGAAAAATTGATTCATATTCTAAATTTCTAATTCCCAATTTATATTTTATTGCAAAATATGATATTACACCACGTTGGTCTGTATCTGCAACCATGTTTGCACAAAAATACCATGCCATACGCTTAGGTATTTCTGCTGGTACACAATTAAAACTTGGTAATTTGTTGAGCTTAGCAGGGAATATTAAATACCAATATACTGCTGTTAATTTAGGTTTTGGATTCGTGTTTAAGCCTGGTCCTTTTCAAATATATGTAGCAACTGATAATATTCCATTAAGTATACAATCATTCAAAGATGAAGACACAGGTAGTTTTGCTGGGTTAGCACCATTAAGCACAAATCAATTTAATATCAGAACAGGTATTAATTTAGTATTTGGCAAAGAGCGAGTACCACAAGCACAACCAGTAAGTTATTAATTTATAAAATATTTATATTCAATTAGTTATGAAAAAAACTGCATATTTAATCATTTTTTGTTTGCTAAGTTTTTTAAACGTTTTTTCACAAAATGGAGTAGGTTTTGTACCAGTAAATTTGGGTGTTAATGTAAATACTTCTGAGTATGATGAGTATAATGCTGTTCTTTCTCCTGATGGAAAACAATTATATTTTAATCGTAAAAATCACCCAGAAAACAATTATGGCGTAAACGATTCGGAAGATGTTTGGTATAGTGAAATGCAAGATGATGGCACATGGTCAAAAGCTCGCCATTTGTCAAATTATATTAATTCTGGTCGATATAATGCCGTTTTAGCTATTTCTACAGATGGACGTTTGTTCATTAACGGTTGGCATACAAAAGGTGGTATACGATATAAAAATGGTATTACTATTACAAAAAGAGTAGGCGAAGAATTATCCGACCCAGAAAAAATGAAAGTTAGAGCTTTGCGAAGAATTAGCGAAGGACGCAATTTTAATATGACATTAAATAAAGACGCTACAAAAATGATAATTGCTTGTACAAAAGCTTTTAATCGTAAAAAACTTTACTTAAGATATTCTGAAAGTAAAATGAATGCCAACAAATGGACAAAACCTAAAAAATTAGAAGGTGGAATAAATGATATAAAAATGAACGAAGCTCCTTCTTTGTCTCCCGATGATAAGATTTTGTATTTTTCATCTAAAAGAGAAGGTGGTAAAGGTGGTTTTGATATTTACAAATCAAGTCTAACTGGACAAAACTGGCTTACTGATTTCACAGATCCTGTTTTGGCTTTTCCTGATACGGTTACAAGTCCAGAATACGAATCGTATTTTAAAGTTGTAGGAAATGGCAATTTTGCTTATTTCACTTCTACAAAAGGTAGTTTGGGTGGTGCTGATATTTTTAAAGTTAAAATAAAAGAAGATAGACCATATATTTTAATGACTGGGTATGTTGTAAATGCCAATACTGGCGAAAAAATGACAAACCTGAAAGATTATAAAATCATGGTAAACGAAAAATATGCAGATTCTTTAAAAATCAATTATGATTCTGCAAAATATCAATTGAAATTACCTTTTGCTAAAAAATATAATATTAAAGCAGTTGTTAAAAACTACACTTCTATTCCTGTTGTTTATGATGCAACTAAAATAAATGAATTTAGAGAAGTGAAACAAGATTTGGCACTAATGCCATGGTCTTATGTATTGGTTTCTGGTACATTTATTGACAAAGCATCAGGATTGCTGATTCCTGGAACTGCAAATCCAAAGCTTATTGTAAATGGTGTTGAAAACGATACTGCAAAAATTGATTTAGGTACTTCTTCTTATGCAATCAAATTACCTCATGGTAAAGATTATACTTTGGGTGTAAAAGCTGTAAAATATAATCCAATTACCGATACCTTATCGTTGTCTAAAGTTAAATCTTATCAAGAAATAACCAAGCCTTTGTTTGCAGATAAAATTCCAGATCCAATTGCAGTTGTTACAGTTGCTTCAAAAGCGATCATAACAGGAAAGGTAATTGACAAGAAAACGGGCAAACCATTAGCCTCGGATGTAGTTTACAGTGTTTTAGTTGATGGTAGATCAGATATTCCAATCTCTTTAAACCCTGCAACAGCAGAATATACAATTGAAGCTCCTCCAAGTGCAACTTATGTTTTGAGTGCAAAAGCAGAAAAATACTATCCAATCTCTGAAGTTGTGGATTTAACCAAAGAAAAAGGAAATATTAAATTTATTAAAGACTTAATTGTAGCTCCAATCGAAGTTGGACAAACGATACGAATTAATAATATTTATTTTGAAACAGGTAAGGCTGTTTTGAAACCAGCTTCTTTTCCAGAGCTTGATAAATTAACTAAATTCTTGAAAGATAACCCTACTATTGTTGTAGAAGTTGTTGGACATACAGACAATGTTGGTAAGCCAGATAAAAACTTACAATTGTCTAGATGGAGAGCAAGGGCTGTAGAGCAATATTTAGAAAAAAATGGTGTAGCAGCTAATAATGTGAGTTTCAATGGTTTTGGATCTACAAAACCAATTGCAAATAACAAAACTCCTGCAGGTAAAGCACAAAACAGAAGGGTGGAGTTTGTAATTAAAGGAGTAAATTAATTATATTTTTGAATCATTAAAAGGCATACAAGAGCGTTCTTGTATGCCTTTTTGTTTAGTTTAATTTTAAAATCATTAGTTTGATATACGATATTATTATTATTGGAGGTGGAGCCTCAGGTTTTTTTTCTGGTATATCAATCAAAGATAGATTGCCTAATTCATCGGTACTTATTCTTGAAAAAACGAATAAATTATTGTCAAAAGTTAAAGTTTCTGGGGGTGGAAGATGTAATGTAACCCATGATTGTTTGGAGAGTAACAAACTTTTAGAAAATTATCCTAGAGGAAAAGAAGAATTAGAATCCATTTTTAGGCAATTTGGAGTTAAAGAAACTATTGAGTGGTTTAAAAATAAAGGAGTAAAACTCAAAATAGAGTCCGATGGACGAATGTTTCCTGAATCTAATAATTCGCAAACCATCATTGATTGTTTTTTAGTTGAATCAAAAAAGCTAAAAATTGATATTGAGATGGGAGTAACTATCACTTCGATTAACAAAGAAAAAGAAATTTTTAGTTTGCAAACTATCGATAACCAGTACTTTTCAAAATGTGTTGTTGTGGCAACAGGTGGAAGTAATAAAATGGATGGTTATGCGTTTTTGCAACCGTTAGGAATTACAATACTTGACCCAATCCCATCATTATTTACATTTAATGATAAAAATCTTTTCTTTAAACATCTTGCAGGAGTATCTGTGCCAAATGCAAAAGTTGAAATCCATAATGCTGATTTTTGTTTTAGTGGACCACTTTTAATCACGCATTGGGGTTTTAGCGGACCTGCAATTTTAAAACTATCTGCATTTGCTGCAAAGCACTTATTCGATAAAAAATACACTTTTAAAATAAAAATTTGTTGGAATTGTACATTAAATTCAGACGATTATAGCTTAGAATTAGAACGTTTTAAAATTAAAAATCCTAAAAAGAATATCTATTCCAATCCCTTGTTTGATATTCCAAAACGATTATGGGAACAGTTATGTCAAATTTCTGGGATTGAACCCATTAGAAATTGGTCTGAAATTGGAAATAAAAAATCTAATGCATTATTAAAAAACCTTTTACAATCCGAATTTGAGATAAGTGGAAAAACCACATTTAAAGAAGAATTTGTAACTTGTGGAGGAATTGAAATGTCGCAACTTAACACTAATACTCTTCAGCATAAAACAATAAAAAAACTCTTTTTTTGTGGCGAAATATTAAATATTGATGGTATTACAGGCGGGTTTAATTTTCAATCTGCTTGGAGTACAGCTTGGGTGGTTTCTCAATCTGTTTAGCTTTTCTTAGCAAAATCTAATTTTTTATTGGTTTTTTTACGAAATGAGGTTACAATTCAATAGTATAAAGTATAAATGTTTAATAATAAAATATTTAGTATGTCAAAAAAAATCATCCTACTTTCGTTTTGTGCTTCCATATTTATTCTTTCTTCGTGTTTGAAATCCAAAAAGAGTTGTGCTAGAGCTCATAAAAATAAACAGTGGATTAATAAAATTCAATATCAATAGCTTGTTTTAGGAAC
The DNA here is from genome assembly GCA_004293915.1 of Bacteroidota bacterium. Lineage (GTDB taxonomy): Bacteria > Bacteroidota > Bacteroidia > Cytophagales > UBA9547 > REAG01. The sequence continues at coordinate 151,784 of RDZG01000054.1, forward strand.
ATTTTTTATACTTTTGATGTTAATAATTTATAATGTCAAAGTTTATGATTACAATATCTGAAAAAGCAAAAGAAAAAATTTTTGAAATCAGGAAAGCAGAAAACCATTCTAACGACCATAATATTCGTGTATCTGTAAAAGGTGGCGGATGTTCGGGTTTGATGTATGATCTCAACTTTGATTCTACAATAGTTGAAAAAGATCAAATTTTTGAAGATAAAGGAATAAAAATATTAGTTGATAAAAAAAGTTTACTTTATCTATTAGGCACAACATTAGATTTTTCTGATGGATTAAATGGAAAAGGTTTCCAATTTATCAATCCAAATGCAACTCGCACCTGTGGCTGTGGAGAAAGTTTTTCAGTATAGTTTTTATTTGAATTAGAAATAAAAAAGGGTTTGTAAATTAATACAAACCCTTTTTTGTTTAATATGCTTTATTAAGAATGTGCGTTTTCTTTTTTAGGGAAAATAAACGAAGCTGCAATGCTTGATCCTAAGATTCCTAATATTGCAAATAGGGAAGTTGTAATATCTATGTCAATGTGAAGAAATTCTTTTAACAACATTTTGGCACCAATAAAAATCAATAAAACGGCTAAACCTGTTTTTAAATGATGAAACAGTGGAAGAATGTTTGCTAAAAAGAAAAACATTGAACGAAGTCCCAAAATGGCAAAAATATTGGAGAAAAACACAATATAAGGGTCTTTCGTAACGGCAAAAACTGCAGGAACCGAATCCATTGCAAAAACCAAATCAGTAAATTCTACAATTAATAAAACCACAAATAGAGGGGTTAACATTGTTTTACCTGCTTTTTTAATGAAAAAATTATGCCCAACATATTTTGGAAATACTGGAAAATATTTGGTACAAAACTTTACAATTGGGTTTTTTTCAGTATCTATTTGTTCATCGTCATCTTTGCTGAAAAATATTTTTGCTCCAGTATAAACTAAAAAACCTCCAAATACAGCAAGTATCCATTCGAAACGGCTAATTAAAGCAGAGCCAGAAAAAATAAAAGTAAATCGCATAATGATTGCTCCTAAAATTCCCCAAAAGAGTACTTTTTTGTAATACTTTTCGCGAACTCCAAATGAAGTGAAAATCAACATGATAACAAAAATATTATCAACGGAAAGAGCATATTCTACTAAATATCCTGTAATAAATTCTAATGCTTGGTTGCTTTGAAAAATAGAAATATTTTCTTCAAATGTTGCTCCATCAAGTTTTACATGAGATGCATATTTTGTAACTACATTATTGAGTTTTTCTTGCGATTCTATGCCATGAATAATACTCCCATTAAATTTTAAAAAAGTATAAAAAGTTAGAGCTAAAATAATCCAAATAACGCTCCATGTTGCTGCAACTTTGAAAGTTACAGGTTTATCTTCTTTAGAAAAAACACCTAAATCTAATAACAATATCCCTACCACAAACACGATAAACGTGCCAAAAAACAATAATTCGTTACTAATCATCTATTCTATTCTTTCAATTATAAGAAATACGGTATAAAGATATAGTATAGGAATAAATATACGAAATAAATTTACTTATTTTTAATAATTTTAAACAATTTTTTCTGTTTTATTAATTATAATTAAGAAATAAAATAGCTTATTTGTAGTTCTAAAATGATTATAGATGGATTTATTTAACATTATGGGTAAAGTAAAAGAAGCCCAAGAAAGATTGAAAGTATCGCAAGAAAAAATTGGCGAATTACGCACAGAAGGCGAATCTGGTGCGGGTATGGTAAAAGTTGTAATCAATGGAAATAGAAAATTGATGCGCATTGAAATTGATGATAGTTTGATGAATGATAAAGAAATGGTGCAAGATTTGACTGTAGCAGCCGTTAATAACGCAATTAAAAATATGGATGAATTAATTAAAACAGAAATGTCGAAATCAATGGAAGGAGTTTTGCCAAACATACCAGGATTGGATTTAAGTCAATTTTTAAAATAATTTTAAAAATAGTTTGGAATAAATAATCAAGCTAGTATCTTTGCAATCCCAAATTTAAAGACGGTCCTATCGTCTAGGGGTTAGGACATCTCCCTTTCACGGAGGAAACAGGGGTTCAATTCCCCTTAGGACTACAAAGTTTATTAATAATCAGATAGTTATATATCTTGATTATAAAAAACATTGACAAAATTAAAGCCTTACGCATTTTATGTGAAAGGCTTTTTTGTTTTTAAGGTACATAAAATCAATTACCTAAAAATGTGGAGAATACCGGATTCGAACCGGTCACCTCTTGCCTGCCAGGCAAGCGCTCTAGCCAAATGAGCTAATCCCCCTTAATTAAATTGTTTTGCAAAAGTATCATCTAATTCAAGAATAGAAAACATTATGTGTATTAATTTTCAAATTACTTTCTTTATTTTTGAAACATGATATTTCGTATTTCTTTTATAATAATTATTGGTTTTGTGTCGCTTACAATGGGGCAATCGGTTGAAAAAGCACAAAATCGTTGGGTTGATAGTGTCTTTAATACACTTTCGGCTACCGAAAAATTAGGGCAATTGTTTATGGTGGCTGCATACTCTAACAAAGACGAAGCTCACTATAAAAAAATTGATACACTTGTTACCCAATTTGGTTTAGGAGGAGTTATTTTTATGCAAGGTGGTCCCAAACGCCAAGCTGTGCTTACCAATAGGTATCAATCAGCTGCCAAAATTCCGCTATTTGTTGCTATGGATGCCGAGTGGGGTTTGCAAATGCGATTGGTTGATAGCACTTTGCAGTTTCCACGACAAATGACGCTTGGTGCTTTGCGTGACAACACTTTAATTTATAAAATGGGAAAAGAAATAGCCATGCATTGCAAACGCTTGGGGGTACACATTAATTTTGCCCCTGTGGTAGATGTCAATGTGAATGCAGACAATCCTGTGATTGGTGTGCGGTCTTTTGGCGAAGATAAAAATGCAGTTTCAGCAAAAGGCATTGCCAGATGCCGACTCGCATTATGATTTGCCTGTTATCAAACACGATAAAAAGCGTATCGAAGATATTGAGTTATACCCTTTCAAAAAACTTTTTGCAGATTCACTCCAAAGTATAATGGTAGCACATATACAATTTCCTGCTTATGATAATAGACCCAATATGCCAACAACATTATCAAAAAATGTGGTTACAGATTTGCTTCGTAAACAACTAAAATTCAATGGATTAGTGTTTACTGATGCTTTGAACATGAAAGGAGTAAGCAAGTTTTATAAGCCAGGCGAAGTAGATGTGATGGCTTTGATGGCGGGCAACGATGTATTACTTTTTTCGGAAGATGTGCCTGTGGCAATGCAACAAATCAACTTGGCTTTGGCTGATGGTAGACTTAATCAAAACGATTTGAATGTAAGTATAAAAAAGATTTTGGCAGCAAAATACAAAGCAGGATTAACCCAAACTCCGTTTATTGACACACTAAATATTTACAATGAATTAAATCATTCTCATTCCAAAGCTATACGACAGTTATTGTACGAAAAAGCATTAACGGTTTTGAAAAACGAAAAAAATATTGTTCCGATAAAAGAAGTAGCTATGCACAGTTTTGCGAGCATAAAAGTTACAAACAATAAACAAGTTGATTACGATGAAATGTTTGATAATTATGCTCAATTTACCCATTTTTATATCGCAAAAACAGCATCTCAATCCGAATTTGATGCCAAATTAGATTCCTTAGCCAAATTTAGTAGGGTAGTATTTTCTATTCACGAACTTAACAACAAGAAAAAAGAAAATAACGGAATTAGCGAAATGGCATTAGAATTTTTGCGAAAGTTACAACAGCGAACCGAAGTAATTGTGGTGCATTTTGGTAATGCTTACGCCTTAAAAAACTACGATTTTTCCCGAAATTTGATTTGTGCTTACGAAGAAAACGATGCCACAAAACGAATTATTCCGCAATTAATTTTTGGAGCCATTGGAGCAGATGGTAAGCTGCCTGTTTCAGTTGCTCCTGTTTTTAAAATCAATAGCGGTTTAGAAATAAAGCCTATTATGAGACTAAAATATGGCTTTCCAGAATCAGAAAATATCGAATCAGACCGATTTTATACTCTTGATTCAATCATAAACGAAGGTCTAAAAGATGGCTCGATGCCAGGAGCTCAATTGTTGGTAGCCAAAAACGGTACCGTAATTTATAAAAAGAATTTTGGACATCATACCTACGAAAAAGCCAAGCCTGTAAGCAATCAAACGGTTTACGATTTAGCATCGGTTACTAAAACTGCTGGCACAATGCAAGCCATCATGTTTTTAGCCGATTGGAAACAGTTTAATGAATATAACACACTTGGGTTTTATCTTCCATACCTCAGAAAATCGAATAAAAACGACATGATTTGCAAAGATGTTTTGATGCATCAAGCAGGTTTAGTAGCCACACTTGACCATTGGCGAAAAACCATGAAAAACAGCATGTTGGATGATAATTATTATCAAAAAAATAGATCAAATTTGTTTAATAGGCAAGTAGCAACAAATATTTTTACTTTGCCAAGTACAGAAGACTCTGTATTGCGATGGACTATTGCCTCCAAAACACTCGAAACCAAGTCGGATACAGGCTGTTTTCCTTATAAATACTCTGATTTAGCATTTTATTTTATGAAATCGATTGTAGAAAAGCAAATTAACCAACCCATAGATGAATTTTTGAAACAAAACTTTTATAAGCCATTAGGATTAAAGAATTTAACCTATAAACCGCTCGAAAATAATGTATTATTAACAAATATTCCTCCAACCGAAGAAGATAAAACCTTTAGAATGAGCAAAATACAAGGTACGGTACACGACCAAGGTGCTGCCATGCTTGGCGGAGTTGCTGGGCATGCGGGTTTGTTCGGAACTGCTAATGATTTGGCTGTTTTGGGACAAATGAACTTGCAATATGGCTATTATGGCTCGTATCAATACCTCAAAAAATATACCTTACAAGAATTTACTCGCCAGCAATACACAAACAATAGGCGAGCCATGGGCTGGGATAGACCATTTCCGCCTGACGAAATATCTTTGGCATCGAAATCTAGCTATGGGCATACGGGTTTTACAGGAACAGCATGGTGGATTGACCCTGAATCGCAGTTAGTATTTGTATTTTTGAGCAATCGAACTTATCCATTTGCCGAAAACAAGCGATTGACTAGCAATAGTATTCGTACCAAATTGCTAAATGCAGTTTATAAAGCAATCGAAAAGTAGCTGAGTTCTAATTAGATTACCCACTCGACCTCGTTTACAAAGAGGTCGTTTGAGACATTCGTTTTCAACGAATATATAAAACAAAAAAAACTTATTTTAAAAACATACAGTACATAAACACCTAAATTGCCAACAATAGCTCATTTTTTTACTAAAACCCAATAGAAAAAACATTACAAAAGAGAGATTTCTATTTTTTTTGATACTTTTACTTTCTGAATAGTAAAAAAAACAAAACCATGAAATTAACCTCATACCTAACTGCAAGCACAATAGCCCTCTTTTTAGTTTTTGGTGGATGCGGAAAAGACGAAGAAGTATATTATACAATATTTACAATTTATGACCCTATTCCTGAATCTGCAAAATGTAACAAAAGTCCAAGTCCTAAATTAGTATGTGGAAAAACTACTGAAGGAGCAAATATTAAAATATATAATTCAAAAGATGATTATTTATCTGATAAAAATTTAGTAGCGACATTTACTACTGATAATAAAGGGGAATATAAATATACACATGAAAAGGGTAAGGTTTTTTGGTTTAGGGTACTAAAAGATTCATTAACGTCCTATTTTTCAGGTACGATTTCAAATAACTTACCACAAAGTTATAGTGATGAAATTGAAAATAGAAACATAGATTATTCAAGTGTATATAGTGAATCTTTTAAAGACAAGGGAATAACTTTAATGCTTTCTGAAGTCCCATTAAAAATGCAAATAAAAGTATTTAAATCTGGAGTTGCACAAGTTGGAAAAGAAGTTAAATTATTTAAATCTGAATCTGACAAACTTAACAATAAACCATACCAAAATATTTACACTTCAATTTATTATTATCCTATTATTACAAATAGCCAAGGTGTTGCAACTTTTACTAATCTATATCCTTATAACTATACTATTGATGTTGAAGGGGTAGAGCCTACACCTAAATATACAGGAAAACTCAAGCCTAATCCAGATGTAAATAATTATTTAGAAATCTCAATTCCTTAATTTTTTGAAAACTCACTATCTGTAGAGTTCACGAATTGGCTCTACGGATTAGCAAATGAAAATGAGTTTTTAACTCAAAAATAAAAAAAGGATTATCTTTTGTTTTATGAATTAGTCGGAGACCAAAATTATTTATTAATCTTTAGTGCAGCTATGCAAACACTGGGATAGTGGACGCTAAATACCAAAAGCACGTAGTATTACATATATTTTTTCTTTTAATGGATATCCCCACTGGTGCAAGCGTCCCGCTTGTACCAGTTTTCTTTAAGCGTCTCGCTTTTTTGATTAATTTATCATAAAAATAGAGAACGGAACTTTTGATACAACTTAAAGTTCCTTTTTTCAATTTATATCATCGTTAAAAACTCTGCTTCAGAAATGATTTTAACGCCAAGTTTTGTGGCTTTCTCGAGTTTTGATGGTCCCATATTTTCGCCAGCTAATAAAAAGTTTAATTTGCCAGAAACGCCAGAAAGTATTTTTCCACCATTTACGGCAATTTTCTCTTGTAGTTCTTCCCTCGAAAATTGCTCAAAAGTGCCAGAAATTACAAAAGTTAGTCCTTCTAATTTTGAACTTTCTAAAATAATTTCTTTTTCATCGGTTTTAAACTGAAGTCCAGCTTGTTTCAACCGCTCAATGGTTTTAAGGTTATCCGTATCTGAAAACCAATTTTTGACGCTTAAAGCAATGCGTTCGCCAATTTCGGGAGTTGAGGTAAGTTGTTCTAACGTAGCATTTTGAATGTTTTCTACACTGTAAAAATGTTTGGCTAATTTTTCGGCAACAGTTGCACCCACAAATTTTATTCCCAAAGCAAACAAAACTTTTTCAAACGGAACTTGAGTTGAGTTTTTGAGTCCATCGATAACGTTTTGAGCAGATTTTTGTGCAAATCGCTCTAAACCAATAATTTGTTCGTATTTTAAATCATATAAATCGGCATAATTTCTGATTAAATTGGCATTGTAAAATTGTTCGATAGTTTCTTCTCCCATCCCATCAATATTCATGGCTTTGCGATGAATAAAATGTGCCATTCTGCCTTTTATTTGTGGTGGACAACCTTTTTCGTTCGTGCAAAACCATGCAGCTTCTTCTGGATTCCGAACCAATAAAGTATCACATTCGGGACAAGTTTTAATGAAATTTATTTTTATTGCATTAGGTTTACGTTTAGTAATATCTACACTAATTATTTTAGGAATAATTTCTCCACCTTTTTCAATAAATACAGTATCATTTTCATGTAAATCGAGCCTCAATATTTCGTCTTCGTTGTGCAAAGTTGCTCGTTTTACGGTAGTTCCAGCCAACAAAACAGGTTTCATGTTTGCAACTGGCGTTACAGCACCTGTTCTGCCCACTTGATAGGTAACTTGCTCTAAAACAGTGCTTTCTGATGCAGCTTTAAACTTATATGCAATTGCCCATCGTGGACTTTTGGCAGTATAACCAAGATTTTCTTGTTGAGAAATCGAATCGATTTTAATTACAATTCCATCGGTTGCTAATGGTAATTCAAAACGTTTGGTTTCCCAATATGTAATATATTCCCAAACTTGTTCAATCGAACTACAGTTTTTATAAGTTGGAGAAATGTTGAATCCCCATTTTTTTAATAATTCTATTGATTCGTGGTGTGACAATACAGGCAGATTTTCCCCAAGTAAAGAATACAAAAAGCAGTCTAATCCACGTTTGGCAACTTCGCTGGAATGTTGTAATTTTAAAGTTCCTGAAGCTGTATTTCGTGGGTTCGCATACAATGCTTCGCCTGCATCTGCCTGTGAGACATTGAGTTTTTCAAAATTTTTGAGCGGAAAAAATACTTCGCCTCGTACTTCGAACCAAGCAGGAATATTTTCGCCTGAAATGTGTAAAGGAATAGTTTTAATGGTTTTAGCATTGGCAGTGATGTCATCGCCTTGCGTTCCATCTCCACGGGTAATGGCTTGTTTTAATTTTCCATTTTCATAAATCAAACTTATGGCTACGCCATCAAATTTTTGTTCACAAAAAAAAATAACAGGCTGATTATCAATACCTAATAATCCTTTTTTTACCCTAGTTTCCCATTCAAAAATATCTTCTTTTGAATATGTATTCGAAAGCGAAAGCATTGGGAATTTATGCTTTACAGTTTTAAAATCTTTTGTTATAGTTCCGCCAACACGCTCAGTTGGGCTATTTTCGTGTTTAAATTGTGGAAACTCTTTTTCTAAGTTTTGTAGCTCTAATAATAATCTATCGAACTCATAATCAGATATTTCTGAAATACTATTTTGATAATATTGATTATTGAAATAATGCAGTTTTTGTGTTAAAAAATCTATTCTGTTTTTTGAATCTTCAAGCATAAAAAACGTAAACTATTAATTTGATTCAAACTTACAAGATTAAAAAATGATTCCATAAATTATTTAGACTTATGGAATCTAAAAGTCTAAACCCTTTCTAATTTCAGTGGAAAAGTTTTATCTGAATTCCATTGTGGAATGTAGATGCTATCTTCATCATCGATACATAAATCGTGGCAGTGCATAAAAGTTCCTTTTACTTTTGCAGATTGGTGCATGTGTTTGGGTTTTCCATTTTCATATTCTATTGTATCCACTCCTGGAGCAGAAAGAAGCTTGTTATTTTTATCAAACACTACTAAATGACCTGTTTTGGAGAGCCAAGCTGCGTTTTTACCACTCTCATCAAATTCGCTCCAAATTACTGGGAAAAACAAATTTTCTCCTTTTATGATAGGTCTGCAAAAAAATGAACCTTTGTAATAATGGCTAGAAATCAACTTTCCATCCATTGTATAATACTTAAAGCCACATTCTTTACGAGAAGTAGCAATTACTTTAGGATTATTTTTATCTCTCGTATCGATGCACACACCATGTGCTTCGATTAATTTATCATCACCTTCCTTAGATTTTCCTGCAAAAATATTTTTAAATTTTCCATTAACATCATATACCAAAATATGACTAGAACCATATCCATCTGCTACATAAATATCTCCATTAGGAGCAATAGCTGTTTCGGTTGGCACAAAAGGCATTTTTTCTGGGTCAGAATATATTCCTGATTCAGTTGGATATTTTAATGTCAATAAAACCTTGCCATCAATGGTAGTTTTATACACTTCCTTTTTAACTGTATCTGTCAGGTAAAGGAATTCTTCTCCGTTGGCGTTATTTAATGTTAGTCCATGTACTCCCGGGAAATCATTTCCCCAAGTTTTAATCAATTTACCTTTTTTGTCAAGAATAATAATGTTATTTTTAACTTCTGTGGTACAAAATATCAATCGTTTTTTGCTGTCTTGAACCATTTCGTGGCAATCAGCAACGGGTGTATTGACTAAATTATCTACTCCCCAGTTTTTCACAATTTTGTATTTAAACTTATCGTGCCCGAGTATTAGTTCTTCTTGTGCTTTTCCAAAATTTATATTTGGAATAGACAAAGCTGCTGCTGCAAGTGCTGTTGTCTTAGTAAATTCTCTTCTTTTCATATTTAATTGTTATTTAAGTACTATTTTTAATTCATTTTAACAAATCCTTTCCAACGAATATCATTACTTGAAGCTCCTATCATTACTTCTGCATCGCCTGGTTCAAATACTTTTTTCATATTGATGTCATAGAATTTAAGTTGGTCGCCTTTTAATTTCAATGAAATGGTTTTAGTTTGCCCTGCGGCTAGAGATACTTTTCCAAATGCTTTTAGTTCTTGAATAGGTCGAGATATTGATGCCAAAATATCGTGCGTATATAATTGAACTATCTCATCGCCAGCTACTTTGCCTGTGTTTTTTATGTCAAGAAAGATTGTAATTGAATCATTTTCAGAAATTGTATTTTTTGAGAGTTTTACATTACTATATTCAAATGTAGTATAACTTAAGCCATGTCCGAAGTAGAACATGGGTTCGTTTCCAACATCAAAAAACTTATCAATTCCTCTATCGACAGCTTTAGTATCTTTGACAGGGAAACGATTGTATGTCAAAGGAACTTGCCCCGTTTCAAAAGGAATGGTAATGGGCAATTTTGCACTTGGATTATTATCCCCAAAAAGTGTTTGAGCAATGGCATTTCCACCTTCTTCGCCTGAATACCAAGCATGAAGAATGGCAGGAACTTTATCGGCCCATCTACGCATTGTAATAACATTTCCTGTTTGGAGAACAACCGCTAAAGGTTTTTCAAGTTTGGATAATTCAATAATTAATTGCTCTTGTGCTTCATCCAAATTCAAGATAGCACGGTCGCTATTTTCGTCATCATACATTCCTACTACCGCCACAATAGCATCTGCTGATTTGGCTGCTTCTATTGCTGCTGGAATATTTACAAAAGGGTTTGCATCCCAACCCAAATGAACATAGGCTTTTTGTCCATTTTCAATAAATTCTGCCCTAAAATCATATTCTTTTCCTTTTTCAAGATAAATTTTTCCTTTTTCAACAAAGATGGAATTTTGGATTCCGTATTGCATATCAACAATCAGTTTATTGTTTATGAATACGGTGAGACCATCATCGGCATTGGCACCAAAAGTAAAAACTCCTGAATAAGGTGCTTTTATCTTGCCTGTCCAACGTACCGAAAAATTATCTTTAGGCAAGTTTTTTGGAGAATCCAATTTCCAATCAAAATCTATATTGGGGTCGGTTTGAATATATTCAGGAATACCACTTAGTTTATTATTAGAAAAATATTCTGCTTTTAGCCCTTGTTTAGTAATTCCGTTTTCAAGTGTAGAAAAATGTAAAGTTTCGATGGCTGGAAAATAACAAAAGCCCACATGTGCTCCAATTTTATAATTTACATTTGCATTTGGCAATAGATTTTTAATCCCTTCCAATACAGTAACTTCTTTTCTGCCCCATCCAGCATAATGATTTATCAATAATTTATTCCCTAACTGACCAGTTACAAGTACATTTTTTACATTTTTTGAAAATGGCAATGTATTATTTTCATTTTTGAGTAATACAGTAGTCTTTTTAGCCACTTCTAAAGCCACCGCTCTATGTGCAGCACAATCGTTTATTTTTTCAGCATATTCAGGATTTACATACGGATTATCGTAAAGACCAGTTTTGAACATGATTCTGAGCGTTCTTTTTACAGATTCTGTGATTGTTTTTTCCGAAACCAATCCGTTTTTAACCGCTTTTAATAAGGCAGAATAATAATATTTTGGGTCGTCCAAAGCCCAATCGCAACCAGCATTGATACATTTTACAGCAATGTCAATATCATTAGTATCTACTCCATAAGCTTCTTTAATCAATTTAATACCACCACCATCCGACATAATAACACCTTTGAATCCTAATTCTCCTTTCAAGTAAGTGTTCATCATCCAATTATTTTGGGCAAAAGGAATGCCATCACCCGTATTATAAGCCATCATCACAGCTTGTATATTGCCTTCTTTCACTGCAGCTTCGTAGGCAGGAAATTCGTATTCTCTATAATATCTTTCAGAGTAAAAAACCGAAGCACCAAATTTTCCATCGTGCCCAGTATTACCAGCAAAGTGTTTCATTGTTGTTGCTAATCCTTTTGCTTCCATGGTTTTGATATAAGCAACTCCCATTTTAGAAATTAAAAAAGGGTCTTCTCCATAAGTTTCACCCGTACGTCCCCAACGTGGGTCTCTACCAATATTTAAAACTGGAGATAATAACATACGCACCCCTCTAGACTTCATTTCTTCCCCCAATACTCCAGCAACTGAAGCAACAAGAGCTGGTTCCCAAGCAGCAGCTTGCCCCAAGGGTTGCGGAAACGATGTTGAGCCATTTCCCATATATGCAAAAATTCCTTCGGCATTTCGCAGTGCAACTATTCCAAACTTAGTTTTAGTTTTCATGTATTTGGCAATTTTGTTATAATTCTCAGCCGTTTTTTTTGGAAGATTTCCATTATCCATAAAACCCATCCAGCCTGGAGAATTATTTCCCATATTGTTTGTATCTGAGGTACTTGTAAGTAATTTTAGCTTATCTTCTAAAGACATTCGAGAAGCAAGATCATCCACCCGTTCTTCTATGCTTTTTGATATGTTTTTGTATATTTCTAATGCATTTTGAGCATTGCACAATAAGTTTAATAAAACAATTCCAAGTATTGAATAAGTTAATTTCATTATTTTAGTTTTTAATAAAATATATTTTTACTGGACCAATTAAACCAGATGGTAACATTCCATAATAAGCATTCGGTAAATTTTCAAATAAATACATCCACCCATTAGGAAACCTATTAATATTTGTGTTTGTAATTCGCTTTTCTTTTGGCAAACGGCTATCACCAATTAATCGGTGTGTCCAACGATTAGCAACTTCAATTTGGATAGTATTTTTACCTGTTTTTAAACTATTTTTTGTATCAATCACAAAAGGATATTTCCAAAATGTACCTAAATTTTGTCCATTTATTGTTACAGAAGCTGCAACGGCAACATCTCCCAAATCTATAAAAATATTTTTATTTTCAAAGGTTATGTTTTTAGGAAATTCATACTCTGTTTCATATTTAACAATTCCCGAAAAAAACTTGATACCATCAACGCTCGAAATCGACAAATCGGTTAATTTTGTATAATTTGCAGTTTTTGGTGCACCTAAATTGGCTGGAAAATCCAATTTCCAAGCATTTTTTAATGTGTCGGAATAGGCTATTTTACCTAATGGGTTTTGTATTATTTTAGAAATTGATTCGTTTTCATTTGAGAAAATCACAAAAACAGAACCATTTGCTTCTAAATCTAAAGTTAAAGTAGTAGAATTTACATTTGAAGTAAAATCTACTGCCGATTTTTCGCCTGTTAATGGATTCCAAAGCTGTGGTATTTTGCCATTTACTCTATAAGTTGTAGTTAATTTTTGAGCTACATTTTTGGAATTACACACAAAATAAATTTCTTCGTTTTCGGTTTTTCTATGTATATAATCAACTGAATTTAATGTTTTTTGTGAGCCAGCATCAAAATCTTGGATTATATTTAAAGATTGCAAAACTGTTTTTATATCCATTCCAAAAATAATTTTCCCTTTTCCGTAATTATTTTCTGTTATTGTTTTTCCATCAATATTTCCCCAAATTTTTGATGCCAATTCATTTATTTTAATATCATTAGCTAAATAGTTTTTATAACCAGTTGATTTAGAAGGTTTTTTGCCTATCACAATAGCACCATCAGCTATTAATTTTTCGAGTTTTATTAAAACCTCAATATTCATTTCGTCCAGATTTGGCAAAACCAAAACTGCATATTGTTGCCCATGCGGAAGCATTAGCTTACCATCTTTTACAGTAAGTTTATTTAAAATTACATCTGAATTAGTAACATCATAATCATACCCAAAACCTAGTGAGGCATTAATGGTTTTATTTGGCACAAAATTGGGGGCTTCATCTCCATAATAATACAACACATCACCCACAAAATTACCTTTCTGAAGCATTGCACTGCATCTACCTAAATAATCCATAAACGGTTTTGCCATTTGCCACCATGGTTGAGTTACACTTATTTGCGTACCAAATCCATAAATATAACCGGGTTTTCCAGCCGATTTTGGCACATGAGGAAATGTATGAAAAACTATACGATTTAGTCCTTCACAAAAGGCTTTATCAGCATCTGGTTTTAGTTCATTCAAACTTTCTTGCCAAAGAAAAGCACTTGTAAATGCTTCAGCATCAACTATTTTTTGATTATAAATATGAGAAGCACTCGAAACACCTTTTATGACTTGTAAAATATCAATATTAGAATCAATATTCTCTTTTGAGTTATGCCAAAATTCGCCTCTTGGATGCGTTAAAACTCCAGACGATTTTAACGATTCAAACGGACAATTATGTAAGGGTTTACCAGGACCGGCAGCTTCTGCCACATAACCTAAACCATATTTATTACATACTTCTTTTGCTTTTTTATAATGACTAGAAATAATTAAATCTGAAAGTAATTGACGAAAATCATACAAAAATCGTTCAGAAGATTCTTTGTCTATAATAGTAAACCCTTTAAAAACTGGCAAAAAAGGTTTCATCGAATAGCCAAATTGTTTTTCAAATTCTTCTATCATTAAAGGAGTCCAAAGTTCTCCAGTAACTTCATAACTATCTGAATATAAATATTTTAAGGATTTCCCATCGAAAGTTCCAAGTTTTGCCAACAATTTATCAATAAAATATTGAATGTGAATTTCGGTGGCTTTTGGATTAAAATGATCTATCATTGGACCTTTAGAATTAGGTGTGTGCATAATCATAGGTTGTCCTGTATTGGCACAAACCATACGTTCAATTTTCCATTTTCCTTTAGGGATTTTCCAGTTTAGATTTCCAGACTTATCCATAAAAGCTGAAATGTCTTTAACCATATTTAGATTTTTTATTACCGAATCTTTAAAAATAGGGTAAGCCAAAACAGCTACATCTTTATAAAAAACTGGAAATCCGTTTTTATCCAATTCGATAATAGGACTATCAGGATTTTTACTTTTTCCGATTTTTAAGGGCAATTTTGGGAATGGAAGTTTAATAGGACTTTTAGTTTTGTCATCAACAATGATTTCGGTTCGATACATTCCCATTGTGGCATTTTCTGCTTTGGTCCAAGCTCCTCCTGCGTTCCATCCGCTAGAAACAATTAAACCAAGTTCTAAATCAAGTTTTGTGGCTTCATTGATGGCATGTGCCAAAGCATCTGTATATGCCTCGTTCATAAATGCATTGCCTTTGGGTACAATTTTTTTTTCGTCTTGCACATGATTCACATCCCAAATATCAAAACCACCCATGCCTTTGGCTTTGGCTTCTTTCAGTTCAAAAGTTATACTTTCTTTATCGAAATTGCCATCCACCCAAGTCCATAAAGCACGAGGTTTAGCACTTAAAGGCGGATTTTTGAAGTCTTCATATAATTTTTGTGCATATAATGTTGTGCTTAAACAGAATAAAATTGTACTGTAACGAAACTTGAATTTAAACATAAATTGTATTTTGATGCAATATATTAACTTTATGAAATATTATTTCTAAATTATATTTTATTATTAGTAAAATGCAAATTTATGAATTATTGATATGGAAAAAAAGTGCTGATTTGTAGTTTTAAATTGAATACTCATTTTTTAGAGTTAGTATAAAGCGAGATGCTTGCACCAGTGGCATAGCCTGTAATGTACTTAAAATGCAAAACAAACAGGCATATTTTAGGAATATTTTACTGAAAACCGAGTTTTTTCACAGCCTGACGGTTTGGCGCTTGGCGAAGAAGCGGAATTAGAAGCACAAATGCTCAATTTAGCACAAATGTTTATTAGAATTCCGAATGTTCAATTTAGCACTGAACCCGCCATTTTGCCAAACTGCTGTTGGTGGCAGTTATTTTAATTGTGTTTTAGTTGCAGTAAAACATATCTCATTTAATACACTTTTAAATTCCATACCAAAACCCATAAATGAGCTTTCACCTTTTTCAAACATTTCTTCAATTCTGTTTTTAAATGCGTCTATCTTAAATGCACTATCTAAACCTTTTACATAAATTTTATCCCATAAATCTGAATAGAATTCACTTTGTTTTTTACAAATGTACCATTCGTCAAAAATACAATACCAGTATAAGGAAATTATTCTTTTCTCTTCAATTGTTGGATTATAGTTTTTATCATTAACAGTAGCAGGAAGTTGTTTCTGTAATTCTCTAATTGTTGTTTGAAATTGATAGTGTAAATTTAGTTTCCTTTCGTTTCTATTCTCTTCAAATGCCTTGTATGAAAGTTCTGAACTTTGTTTTGAAATTAATGTCATTTTATATGCGTATATAACGGATATAACTGCACATAATGAAGATACAGAAATTATAGTTAATTCAATTATTTTATCAGTTGTCATATTCTTGTTTATTTATATTAAAGTTTCCAACTCCTTGTCAAACCATCAATTTCATCATTTGTTAAATTCGGTTTTATTTGTTTTAATAAGACAAGATACTTGCCAAACAAATCTTGTGGCGGTTTTCTACCACAACAATATCTCATCATTTCTTGTTGCGTTTTGTCAAAGTCTTTAACTAATTTATCATCTTTTAAAATAAAATACTCTTGTATATCAATTAAAATTTCCGCTAATTCACTTGAATCCATATATACAGAAACGTGTGCCATTTCATAATTTTTTGTATTGTTGAATTCTTTTAAAGCAATTTTCAAATCACTTATTTTGCTATAAAATTTATATATTAGGTCAATTACTTTTGACGGCATATAAAGTAAATTATTAGATATTTCTTCGTGATACTTCGTTACAGAAGTGTCAAATTTAGTTAGTGCATTTTCAATACAATTTTTGTCAATACAAGTACCAGATAATGAAACGTGTAATTGTTGTACATCAAAAAGAATTTTTGAAAGTGAACTATAAACTGCTCTTTCTTGGTTCTTTTGCTCACTTTGAGTATTGTATTTTACATCTAATTGTTTTTCTCTGTCCTTTTGTTTTAAGTTGTAATAGTTGTTTAACCATACAAGAATAACAGGAAGTAAAAAGCCACTTAAAATGGTTACAAGTATTTCAGGTTTGTCAATAAGCAGATTTATAATTTTTTCTAACACTTTTTTCTATTGTTTTTGTTTTCGTGAGTTCTGTTATAATTGCCACCAACATTAGTAATCACGCAACTTTTACCCAAAAGTTGCGGCTATTTTCAATATATATCTGCTAAAATAATAGTATAATTTGCAAAGATTTACACGATTATAAAAATATTTTTTAAATTTTTAGCTTATCATACTCGAATTTCAAAAAAAAGTATTTTTTCCATGGTGTATTTTGGTATAATATATCATTTTTACCTTAATTTATTGCGTCTATACTTCCAAAAATAAGGAATAACTGCAACTTTTATAAAATGTGTTGTAATTATTTTATTGCAGTATTTATAAAGATCAAGATAAGTATAACACTCCAATCAAGCGTTGCTAGACATCACGGAACGACTGCAAGACGTCACGGAATGACTGCTACACGTCTAGCAACGACTGCTAGACATCACGGAACGGTTGCTAGACGTCACGGAACGGTTGCTAGACGTCATGGAACGATTGCTAGACGTCACGGAACGGTTGCTAGACATCACGGAACGATTGCTACACGTCTAGCAACGATTGCTAGACATTACTGAACGGTTGCTACACGTTGCAGAATACAGACCAATCCAAACATAATATATAAGGTACATAATAAATATTTTATTTTTTTGTAGTTTTGAAACGAAAATCAAGACTATGCCTGCCATTCAGCTCATTTCAAAAAATTTACAAAACTCTGTGCCATCAAAATACGATGTTTCGCAGATTTCGGACGAAGAAATGATTTTGAATGTTGGTCCGCAGCACCCATCCACACATGGCGTTTTACGGCTCGAGGTGGTTACCGATGGCGAAACAATTGTTGATGTGGTTCCGCACATGGGCTATTTGCACCGCTGTTTCGAAAAACATGCCGAAGCATTGAGTTTTCCTCAAATTATTCCCTATGTCGATCGGCTAGATTATGTGGCTAGTATGAATAATGAGCATGCCTATGTGATGGGTGTGGAAAAAATGCT
Organism: Bacteroidota bacterium; assembly: GCA_004293915.1. Classification (GTDB taxonomy): domain Bacteria; phylum Bacteroidota; class Bacteroidia; order Cytophagales; family UBA9547; genus REAG01. Next base: position 169,692 of record RDZG01000054.1, read on the forward strand.
GGGTATTGATAAAGAAATTCCTAAGCGAATTGAGTATATTCGGGTGTTAGTGAGCGAGTTAAATCGTTTGGCTTCACATTTTATTGCTATTGGAACTTATGGAATGGATATTGGTGCTTACACTCCTTTTTTGTGGTTGATACGAGACCGAGAGCATATTTTACGCTTGCTCGAATGGGTTTGCGGTGCTCGAATGTTGTATAATTACATTTGGGTTGGTGGTTTGTATTACGATACTCCTTTGGGTTTTGAGGAAAAAACGCTCGAATTTGTAAAATACCTTAAACCAAAACTTGCCGAACTTCAAACAATTATTGTCGATAATAAAATTTTTATCAATCGTACCGCCAATGTTGGTGTGTTGGATAGGGATTTGGCAATAAATTATGGTTGCACGGGACCTGTGTTGAGAGGTTCTGGATTAGCATTTGATTTACGCAAAATTGATGCTTATTCGGTTTATCCAGAAATCGATTTTGATATTCCGATTGGCAAAGGTGCAATGGGAAAAACAGGCGATTGTTGGGATAGAAACTATGTGCGGGTGCAAGAATGCCACGAAAGCATCAAAATTATAGAACAATGTGTTGAAAAACTTTTAAAAGTGCATAAAAGAGATCGAGATTTTAATCCACAAAGTCTTGTTCCAAAGCGAATTAGAGTTCAGCCAATGGAATATTATGCTCGTGCCGAAAGCCCAAAAGGCGAATTAGGTTTTTATTTCAAAACCGAAGGCAGAGGCGAAATTCCAACTCGTTGCAAAGTGCGTTCGTGCTGTTTTCATAATCTTTCGGTCATTCATGAAATATCAAAAGGAGCTTTGATAGCCGATTTGATAGCTATTGTTGGCTCCTTAGATTTTATAATGGGTGAAGTAGATCGGTAAAGTAATACAACAATTTTATTTGTATTTAAAAACCCAAGCATCGTTATAATTCTTGCGTTTGTATTCATCCATTTTTTTCAATGCATCAGATTTTGATGTGTAAAATTCAAAATAAGTATAATAATGTTTTTTGCTAGCGTTATACATCACCTTACAATTTAAACCTGCTTTTTTGAATATTTTTATGGATTCCTCAGCTGCTGCTTTATTGTTATAAACGGCATGAATGATATAATAACCTTGTTCGTAATTAATTTCTTGTGGATGCTCGGCAGTGGTTACGTGAGTTACAGTATCAGTATTTTCAAATACTTCTGATTTTTTATATTCTTCATGGCTCACTTTAGAATCTTCTAGTGTTTTTAATTGATTTTCGACTAATTTCAACTCTTCTGTATTTCGTTTCTCAACTAGTTCGAGCGTATCGACACGTGCCGAAAGTTTGGCAATTTTATCATCTGTAGATTCTTTTTGTTTTGATTTTATTTTAAAAACCAATCCAAATTCGTGCGATAGTGGAGCAATGGTTTTTAATTCACCTTGGTTTAACTCAAAAGCATATTGAAAGCCAATGTTATTGTATTCAATCCCAAACCCAAAAATATAAGAATAGGCAGATGAAAACGAACGAAATCCGGTACGTACAGAAAACATTTCATTCCATCTTGCCGATATATTTAAGTCATAGATTGGAGAAGCGGTGTTGTGTTTTCGCAATACAAACAAAGGCATTAGTTCAATTTTTGTATTTTTAAATGCGTGTGTATAGCCAACTAAGCCTTGAAAATCAGAAAAAGTGCTTTTAACATCATGAATTCCATTGTACATGTAAGGCAAAGAAAACCCTAATACCAATTTTTTGTATTGAAATAATGTTCCAAAACCTACTACAAAACGAGGTTTGTCGTCATAAGGATTATTTACAAAAGCCACATCGCCAGGATTTGAGGTAGAAATTTTTGATTGATCAATATTTCTAAAAATCCCACCAAAATTAACGCCAAAATTAAGTTTCATATTATCGTTAATCTTAAGATTGTGTGCATAAGCACCTGATATATAATTAGATGCATATACGCCAAATTGTCTACTTACTATATTTAAACCTAAACCACCTGCTTTGTGAATCATGCCATGAAGTCCGGCTGCAAAGGCTACAGGAGCACCCGGCATACCTGTCCATTGATTACGATAATTGGCATAAGCGTAAAAATCGCCTTGCGTACCAATAGCTGCTGGAGTAAGCAAAAACAAATTTTGGGTATATAAATTGTGATTAACTTCGTCTTGAGCCTGAGCAAAGCCACCCAAAAGTAGGTTTATACAAATTGTGATTTTTAATATATTTTTATACATAATATTTTATTGTCTAATAATGGAGATATAACCTTTAAAATCACCTTCCACAGAAGATAATACATAATAATAAGTGCCTGCTGGCAATGGCTGACCGTTTTGAGTGCCTTCCCAGTCGTTTTTATAAGCATTGGTTGTAAAAATCAACCCGCCAGTACTGTTATAAACAGATAATGTAGCGTTTGGAAAATCTTGAATATTGCGAATGATCCATTGGTCGTTTACACCGTCTTTTGGCGAAGGAGAAATTACATTATCGGCATCAACTTTTGCAGGTTTAAAATCCTCAATAAGTAGTTTAAATGATTTTTGAAATTCTCCATTTATTTTTCCATCGTTGGTATTTACACGAATTGTATATTCCTTCGTTTTTTCATAATCAAATGATATTAAGGAAATTAGCGAATCGCCTTTAATTTTAAAATCAGCATTATTATCACTTCCATCGCCAGCAATTAAGCTATACACAAAATTATCAGCCAAGTCTGTATCTGTAGTTTTTAAAATAGCAACTAAACTATTGGGCTCATTTCCCTCTTTTAAGTTTAATCGAGTAAGTATAATATCGGTAGGAGAAGCATTGGCATAATCAATTAAAATACTATATATTTTTTCCGCAGATTCATCGGCAGAAGTGATTTTAAAATACACCAGATTAGTAAAATCAATTCCAGTTGAGCTATATAAATTATATGTTCCATCTTTTTGATTTGCATATCGAATAGTGGACAATGCAGCAGTGGTTACAGTTGTTGTTAGCAAGTTTTTTGCTGTGCTTGATACTATCATTGCCGAAACCGTAGTACTAGTTATGATTGAAGTTTGTACTTGATTATTAACTCCAAAAGATAAAATAGTAGCTTCATTGCTTAGTAATGGCGAAGAAAGCACTACAGGCTTTGAGGTTAAACCAATCGAACTATTTGGAACAAAAGCATATTTTTTGCTAAAATCAAATGTCGAATTAGCACTTGCATCATACATTTTGAACGAAACACTATCGCCAACAACTGAATTGCTATATACCGTTAGATAAGCTACATAGCGATTGATCAATTGAACAAAATTTACAGATTGCACGCCAACACAAGTGGTATTGATAAACGCACCAACTTTGTCGGCAACATCGCGACTTTCGGTATAATTCATGTTTAGAACAAGCGTAAAAGTCATAGTATGTTGATAATTACTTGGATTTACGCTCCAAGATGGCGTTTGAGCCTGTGTCTGCCAAAATAGCAACATACACATAATGCCATATATTTTTTTTAATTTCATATAAATTATTATGATGGAAAAAATGAGCCAATGCATGTTTTTGCATTGGCTCAAAAGGTTAAATTATTCTACTACGAGTTTAATGGTTTTTACATTTTTATTTTCTGTAATGCTTACAAAATAAATTCCTCTATTCAACGATTGAGTAGAAATTTGTATTTTGTTTGCTGCACCTACATTCAACGGAACATCTTGACTTTGAAGCATAACGCCAAGTAAATTTGAAATTGAAATTGTACATTCTTCGGTTGAATTTCCGCTGATGTATAATTTAATACCATCCGTATTTTTAATCGGATTTGGACTCAATTTTACTTCAAAATTATCTTCTATTGTTATAGGATTTTGTTTCAAATGAATAATATATGGTTGGTTTGTCGAACCTATTAATTCATCTTTAGCAAATGCAATTTTCTCATGAGCATCTACAATAGTTCCATTTCCATTTTCGTATTTGAAAGTCAATACATCTGATTCGCTGCTTGCATTTATAGTCAAATAATACAAATTATTAGATTCTAAATAAGAAGCACCTACCACTTTATCGCCTATAAAAGCCCCTAAGCTAGAAGCATCGTTTGGTGTGATTCCTGCCACAGAAACAATCATAGACATATTTGTAGGATAGGCTCTGTAATTTGGATTCCAAAACACAGATGGTGTAGCTTCGGTTCTAAGTCCAGCTCCCTCTTCAGGAAATTTCAAAACTCCACTTTTGGCAGATTTATATAAATAGCCACGGTTTTGAGAAAGGAATTTCAAAGTTCCAATCCAGCCTAAACGAGTGTCGTACACGGCAAAGGCATTTTGGCTTTTCACTATATCGCCATTAGAAGGGTTGAAAGCATTAAAGGCTTCTTCAATAGAATAGTTCAAATCAGGAGTGTAGCCTAACCAATTCCAACCTCCAGTAATAGTAATTGGAACGGTTGATGGCTTAATTTTAGCCCCTTTATAGATGAAGTTTTGCTCATCTGTTATTTTGAGCATATACATTTCGCCAGGTTTCAATCCACCACTATTCGATAGCGATCCCAACCAACCTAAGCCATCATTGAACTGATCAAAGGCAGTTTTTGATTTGATTAAATCGCCAGATTTTGAACTTGCTTTTTTCATAAATGCAGCTAGAGAAGCATTATTTACCGATGTGAGATTAATCGAAATCCAGTTCCAGCCTGTTTGCAAAGCAAGTGAGCGCTGAAAATTTTCATCGGTTGTAAATGCTATTGGCTCTGCTATTGACCCCATAATTCCATTGGTTTCAAAAATCATATTGGGTTGCACTTCGTCATATATCGTACCTTTACTTGCTTGATATACTTGGAAAGTAAGTGAATCGCCATATTCTTTGTTGCTATACATATCTAAGAAAACAAAATATTTATCTAGCTCTTCAAAGTAAACAGGACTTGCAACACCACGACATTCACCTTTCACGAAAACTGCAATTTTATCGAAAGGATCAGTAGAGAAAATACCGTTTATTTTTAATGTTCCAATAACATTCATGCTGTATTGAAAGTTAGAGCCATTCACAGTCCAGTTAGGTTCTTGATCGTAAACACGTAAATTGAAGCCTAATTTTTCTTTGAATTGGAAACTACCACTCAAATATAAATCTTGAGAATAGTATCCTACGTTCATGCCTTCATCAACAGTAAATGTTAATTCAACGGTCGATTTTGGAGCAATTGTACCTGAATTTGGTCTAACGGTAAGCCATGATGGGATATTTTCAATACTATAGCTTTGCTGAGTACCTCCACTATTTGAAATACTAACACTGAAAGTCATAGGAGCATATAATTTTTTACTTTTTGTGATTTTCACATCACCCCATTTCAATTGATTTCTATCTACAAAAGCAGTCCAAGAAATAGGAGAGATTAAACGGTTTTCGTTTTTATCTTCCATATTTTGAACGGTTATTTCTAATATGGTTTTTTCAATGTCATCGAGCATGGCAACAGCAGGTGTAATGATAATTTCATCGCCATTGACAGCCCAATCGAAATCAACGTTTTTCAAAGGACGAGCATCTTTGATATTTGGTGCATCGTTTGAATAATCGGGCAAAGTAGCACTAGTAACTAAATCACCCGCATTGGCACCATAAGGATTTATCCATTTGTCAGAAATAGTAGCTTCTGAAATTTTAATTCCTAGGCTAGTAACATAATTTTCAAATGGATAATATGCCACCAAACCCATTTCAGCACCTGTTAGTTTTGAATTTTTATCAAATTGGATTTGATTGATTTTACGAGCCATTTTCCACACTCGCAACTCATCTATTTTCCCGTTAAAATATTTATCAAAACTAGCAGTAGAGCTATTGGTCATAAAACCTCTAGCACCTGCCCAAGCTCGCACACCAGCAAATCCACCAAAATTAGTAGAAGGTACAGCCGCAATTTCTTGTCCATCCAAAACCATTACTGCATTGGCATTTCGGTTTACTACCAAGGCAAAATGATGCCAGTTATTGTCGGCATATTGTGTTTCGGTTGTTTGCGAAAAGGTGTAAGCATTATTGGTTACATATAATTTTCCTGTTTCGTTTAATCCTATGGCAATGGTATTTTCTTTTCTATTGAACACATCTGAACCATCGGCTTTGCCATTGGAGAACATTACTACATCAGTTTGATTGGCAACCGATTTAAACCAAAACTCTACGGTATAATCCATTTCATTGCTTATCACAACCGAATTTGCTGTATTAATAGTAACATAGCTATCTGTTCCATTAAAATTATATGATTTACCTTTGGGTTCTACCAACCAATCTGCAAAAAGATTAGCGTGTCGAGAACTGGCTTTTTCATAGGCTTTTTTGCCATCGGCTTCATTCATTTGCCAATAGGCAGCCAAATTTACTTCCGAACCATTTAGCACGGCATACATGTTTGCATAAATTGTGCCTAGACTTTTTACTGCCGACCAAATTCTGGCTTCGTGCATGTTTCCAGTAAAATAATTGGCATCGGCATATACATTTTTACCAAAATTAATTGGACCAGAACCATTAAATGAACCTGTAATTCGCTCATTTTCAATGGCTATTTCGTCATTTACATAAGCATAAACTCGTTTGGTTTCGTTATTAAATGTGAATGCATAATGGTTCCAAAGCAGGGAATTATAAGTTGTAGTCGAAGTAAAAGTTTGATTGCCAAATTTTACAAATACTTTATCAGCAGCATCAAAACCAAACTCTACGGCATCGTTTGCTAAAGTTCCTTTTGAATAAACCACTTGATTTCTGCCTAACTCAGTTCTTCTCAACCAAAACTCAAC
>RDZG01000153.1 GCA_004293915.1 Bacteroidota bacterium
ATAACCCGTTGTGCGATTTAAGTAGCGAGTGCATATTTTAAATGATTAGTAGGTTTATTGTTTTTAAAATTGATAAATTGTAGGGTAGTAGCAGCGGTAACTTTGGATAATGTTCTGATAAAAACTCCTATTGCAGATTTAGCATAATTTCGTTTCAACATAAATTGGTCGCATAGTTGGGAGAAGAATGTTTCTATTCTTTTCCTTGACCTTTTAAATATAGGAGCAAAAAGTTTTCCGTCTTTCTGATTATTTCTTTTTGGGGTTTCAAGTTTGATTTGACAAGCGTTAAACAAGTCGATTTGTTGTGTGCAGGATAAATATGCTTTGTCTCCAATGAGCGTACAATTACTTAATCCTGAATACTTAACATCTTCCAAATATTGTATATCGTGTACAGAGGCTTTGGTCATATCCATACATTGAAACACGCCTTTTTGGGAGATAACAAGATGCAATTTGTAACCATAAAAGTAATTTTTTTGAACTGCTGAATAGCCTTTATCAGGGGCAGTTTCAAAAGTTTGTTTGCAGATTTTACTTCTTTTCTCTCTGGCTAATTGGCACACAGGAACAGGAATAGAATCTACTACATATACATTTTCACCCTCATTGAGCTTACAAGCAAGTGCTTGATTTAGTTCACTGATATAATCCCCCAACCTTTTTCTTCTACGGTTAAAATTAGAGCGGTCAATCAGTGAAGGAAAATCATCTTTGTAATCTGATTTCAATTTGCCAAAAAGGTAGTTTTCAGAGTCAATTCCGATAGATTCTGCAGTTAATGTCAGTGCAAGTATCTCACAATCAGATAGTTTTGGTAATCTCCTATAGGATTGAAAGTTGAAATTGGCATCAATTTTAGCGGAAAATACCTGTTTGGTAATCTCAAAAAATTTTACGAAATTTGTTTTCAAGTTGTGCATACTAAAGTGCTTTTTACTGGGGAGTAATTTGCCTTTAATTTACTGTTTATCAGTAATATGCACAACTTATCTATAAAATATTTTTATCTTTCTTCATTACAAAATCAAATCGCACAACGAATATAAAACAAAGGGAAAAGGGAGAAACCAATGATTATGGAAAATTCACGGTGCCTATATTTTCGCAAGCGCAGAAAATTATAGATAAATATGGAGGCATAGACCAACTACCTAAGAAAAAGCACACCACTTACTATAAAATTCTGAAAAGGATAAAGACAAAAATAGGGTTTACACAGCACATCTATCCGCATTTGGCAAGACATACTTTTATTTGGTTGTGCCTG
>RDZG01000099.1 GCA_004293915.1 Bacteroidota bacterium
CGTAACGCTACCTGATACTGCGTCTATCGCTGCTAAACTTCTGCGTTCTACGCCTGCAACTGTCGTAAAATTACCTCCCGCATACACCGTACTCCCGCTGATGGCAAGGGTATTAACTTGACCATTTGCATCGGGGTTCCAGCCCGTAACGCTACCTGATACAGCATCAATAGCTACTAAACGGTTGCGGGTCATGCCTGCAACTGTCGTAAACTGCCCTCCCGCATACACCGTACTGCCGCTTACAGCAAGGGTAGAAACTGGACCATTTGCATCGGGATTCCAGCCCGTAACGCTACCTGATACTACATCAATAGCTGCTAAACGGTTGCGGGTTATGCCTGCAACTGTCGTAAACAGCCCTCCCGCATACACCGTACTCCCGCTTATAGCAAGGGTAAAAACTGTACTATTTGCATCGGGATTCCAGCCCGTAACGGTTCCTGATACTGCGTCTATCGCTGCTAAACGGTTCCGGGGTTGTCCTCCTACATTCGTAAATTGCCCTCCCGCATACACCGTACTCCCGCTTATAGCAAGGGTTAAAACTATATTATCTGCATTGGGGTTCCAGCCCGTAACGGTACCTGATACTGCGTCTATCGCTGCTAAATATCTGCGTTCTACGCCTGCAACTGTCGTAAACCCCCCTCCCGCATACACCACACTCCCGCTTATTGCAAGGGTATTAACATTATTATTTGCATTGGGGTTCCAACCCGTAACGCTACCTGATACTGCATCTATCGCTGCTAAACGGTTGCGAGATTGTCCTCCTACAGCCGTAAATTGCCCTCCCGCATACACCGTACTCCCGCTTATTGCAAGGGTGTTAACTCCACTACTTGCATCGGGGTTCCAGCCCGTAACGCTACCTGTTACTGCGTCTATCGCTGCTAAGCAGTTGCGGGTTATGCCTGCAACAGTCGTAAAATTACCTCCCGCATACACCGTACTCCCGCTTATGGCAAGGGTTCTAACTGTACTATTTGCATCGGGATTCCAGCCCGTAACGGTTCCTGATACTACATCAATTGCCGCTAGGCGGTTGCGGGTTATGCCTGCAATTGTCGTAAATAGCCCTCCTGCATACACCGTACTCCCGCTTATTGCAAGAGTTCTAACTTGTTGATTCGCATCGGGGTTCCAGCCCGTAACGCTACCTGATACTGCGTCTATCGCTGCTAAATAGTTGCGGGTTTGTCCTCCCATAGCAGTAAAAGCACCTCCCGCATACACCGTACTCCCGCTTATTGCAAGGGTTAAAACACTGTTATTTGCATCGGGGTTCCAGCCCGTAACACTTTTATTGGCATTGATATGGGCAAGTCTGTTTCTCACTACTCCGCCTACTTGGCTAAAATCTCCCCCAATAAACCAGCCGCCAGCTCCATCTGGTACACTGGCTCTAACAGTACCATTTACCTCGGGACAATCGAGTTCGGGTAATCCCGTGGCGGTACTAATAATCGCACCGTTACGTGTAAGATATTGGTTCACGACTGTAAAATCTCCTCCTATATACAAAATACCCGTAGTGGTATTCAATACAGAGGCTCGAACTGTACCGTTAACGGGTACTATTCGTGATACTTGGGCTTGGGCTGTAGTCAATCCCAATGCCATAAGAGCCGCAGCTCCGACTTTAGTAATTGTTTTAAACATAAATGTTAATTGTTAATTGTTAATTGTTAATTGTTAATTGCAAACATAAATAATAAAAAGAAAATAATAATACATATTAATAGTTAAATAATATCTTATAGTAGTTTAACGCAGACAGGGTTTCAAACCCTGTCTGCGTTTTAAAACAGTTGATACCCTTGGTAATCGTCATTGCGAGGGAGAAACGACCGAAGCAATCCCTAGTAATATGAGATTGCTTCGCTTCATGACTAGTAGTTTAACGCAGACAGGGTTTAAAACCCTGTCTGCGTTTTTACCAGTTGATACCCTTGGTAATCGTCATTGCAAGGGAGGTACGACCGAAGCAATCTCTAGTAGTATGAGATTGCATGGTTGTTAACGCAGACAGGGTTTAAAACCCTGTCTGCGTTTTTAACGGTTGATACACTTTGAAATCGTCATTGCGAGGGAGGAACGACCGAAGCAATCTCTAGTATTGTGAGATTGCATGGTTGTTAACGCAGACAGGGTTTCAAACCCTGTCTGCGTTTTAAAACAGTTGATACCCTTGGTAATCGTCATTGCGAGGGAGGAACGACCGATGCAATCTCTAGTAGTATGAGATTGCTTCGCTTCGCTCGCAATGACAATTTGTCCAAACACAAGTACAACAAGCTTTCGCATACAAATTATTTGTTCCTGCACTAGTGCAACAAGCTTTCGCATACTAATTATTTGCTCCTGCACTAGTGTAACTAGCTTTCGCATACTAATTATTTGTTTCTACACTAGTGCAACAAGCTTTCGCATACTAATTATTTGTTCCTGCACTAGTGTAACTAGCTTTCGCATACTAATTATTTGTTCCTGCACTCGTGCAAATAGCTTTCGCATACTAATTATTTGCTTCTGCACTAATGAAACAAGATTTCGCATACTAATTATTTATTCCTGCACTTGTGTAAGAAGCTTTCGCATTACTATTTTTACATATTTTATTTTGATATATAATAAACATGTAATAATTTTGTTTTATAAATAAACATTATAAACTAAAATATACCAATTATGATTACTTCAATACCATTAATAAAACTTCGCAATGCGGAGTTTTATCAATTTTGTTCGGATATAACATCTACTTTGTTTAGTTATAACCCAACTGCGTTGGGAATTATAAAACCATACAATGTTTTTAGTCAATCTATTCAAAACATTGATGCATTGTTTAAACTAAACCGCACAAGTGTGCACACCGAAGAGCTTATTGCTATTGACGAACGCAGAGATAAAGCCATTATTGGTATTTTGCTTTATGTCGAAGGTATGACTTACCATTTTGACCAAAACATCAGCAAACAAGCCACTATGGTTTTAAATCAGATTAACACCTATGGCACTGGTATTGCACGTCAAAACTATCAAACAGAAACGGCTACGATTTCAAATATCATACGAGACTGGGATACAAAACCAGAGTACACTACTGCAATTGGTTTACTCAACTTGATGTTATGGAAAAATGAATTGGCGGAAGCTAATACGTTGTTTAATGCTAAGTATCTCGAACGAGCGAAAGATGATTCCGAAAATGTTTCGACCGAAACCATGAAAGAAAAGCGTGCTGAAACTACTGCGGCTTGGCAAAAACTAAAATCTACGATAGAATCTATCTATACTATTCGTGAGATGGAAGAAACAGGCTTAGAAACCTACGATGCCGTGATTAAAAACATCAACGTTATTATCGAAAAATACAACACCTTGTTGGCAAGTAGGAAGTAGTTTTAATTGTTAATGGTTAATTATTAATGGTTAAAATATAAACTTACCAAGTTTTAAAAACTAGATAAGTTTATATTTCAATAATGGTCGCAAACTTTGATAAAAATTAAAAACGCAGACAGCGTTTGAAATCCTGTCTGCGTTTGTATCCAAAAGACTTAGTGCTTGTTTAACGTATAACTAATTATCCTTAAAACGAACGAACCGCACGTACTCTTCTATCTTGAGACCCACTAGAAGATTTTCCAAAGTTACAAGTAGTATTATTATTTAAAGAGAAGTTACGTAATGTAACATTACTACCATCACATTCTGTACTACTCCAGTAATATTCCGTTGCAAAACCACCAATAGCTGCCTTATTATCATTTAGCTTTGCGAGTTCGTTAATAGATGGCAAATACCAATCAGCATATCCATTCAATACTAAATCTGCACATAATTTGGCAGCATAGCTACCATTTCCTTGGGCTAATAAAATAGAATTGGTATTAGCATTACCCGCACCGATAGCTGAAGATGTTAAACAATTAATTGCACTACCGTTCCACCATTGTATTTGAGAAGTTTGATCACTAGGAGCTGCAATCAAACCATGTTGTACGTTAGGATTATAGCCTACATCTCCCGATTGTAAAATATAAGCTACTTTTCCACCTTGGTAATTGTCGCCAATAGCGACTGGGCATGGTCCCCAAGTTGGCATACCATTGCAATAGGTAAGCGTTTGGTGTTTTTGTCCAGGTTCTAAATTTACCCAGCTCGATGTTGTACTGTTCCAAAATAACATTTGTCCTGATACTGTACCATTGACAACATATCCAGTATTTACAATTTGATTCGAACCATTAATTGTAACACCTAATCCACCAGTAAGTTTATTTTGAACATTTGCCCAATCAACACTACTTGTGCTACTCGAATGTAAAGCATAAGGTACACTCAACATTTGGCTAGTAGTTACTATATCATAACTTGTTCCTCCTGCTGGGTCTACTTCTGATTTTAGAAAATATGGACCATTTGCCCAGTTGATGCCTGCAAAAGTACCTACAGTTACGGTTCCACCACCAACTTCGATTGTAAACAATCCATTGGCATTAGTAGTTGGTGTTTGCGTTTCGGCATAGCTTACTGTGCCTGTTGCAGAGCCTTGCACAATACTTAAACGAACGCCAACAGCACCATTGGTAACTAATGCACCTGAGCTGTTTCTAACTACGGCTTGATAGCTAAATTTACTTGGACTTTGGGCTATTGCCAGTATTGACATAGCTGTAATTGCAATAGATGTAATAATTTTTTTCATTTTTTGATTTGTTTTGGGGGTTTATCGTTTCAGTATTGCTAACTAGTTGCATTGATTTACCGAAACAGGGTTTAACGAAAGTTACTTGAATCTTAATCTTAATTAATTTTTAACTAATCTAAAAGACTTTAGAAAGTTGTTTTTGCTATCGGCAACACTAATTATGTAGATGCCAACAGAAAACGACTTTAAATCTATCTGTCCTTTGATTTCGGCTGTGGCTTGTGCCAATACTGTTTTGCCAGTAATGTCTGTAATTTTGTAGTTTAGCGTTTGGGCATCTGTTCCAACCCAATTTAAAACCACAAAATCGGAACTAGGATTGGGGTAAACGCTACAGTCTATACATAATTTTTCTGTGCCTTTTATACCCGTTATTGAAGTTACACTGTACGGCTGTTGCACACCAAGACTAACAGAGCCTTTTCCATCTACACTTGCAGCGGCATAATCTATTTGCCCTACAGAGTAAGAAAGCGAACCAGCATTAGTAGCTACCGAACCGCCAGCACTTAATACTCGGCTTTGAGCCTGAGCAGAAACTGCCTGCAACAACAGCAAACCTAATACGGATGCCATTATTTTTTTTGTTTTCATTATAAAATATTAAAATTAATAGGTTCGTATTTAACTATATTTTGCCGCAGAACCATATAACGGACTAAGTTTTTACAAATCTAATGTTGTATAAAATCACAAACTATAAATTCATATAAAAAGATATTCATAAATTACTAAATTATATTACATATTTAGCAGATGATTAGTTGATGTTATTACGAAAGAAGGACAAGACTTATTAAGTTTTAAAAAACTTGATAAGTCTACAATTGTTAAGTTGATTCGCTTCGATATCAACGCAGACAGGGTTTAAAACCCTGTCTGCGTTGATAAAAACCAAATACTTACCAGCCTTCTTTTCCTAAAAGTTTCACAAAAGCAAAATCGCCATGGTCTTCTCTTTCGAAATCTGTTTCTGATTTTCGAGTGATTTTGAGCATTTTTTGTTTGCCCTCGCCTCCAACCGGAATCACAATAATACCGCCTATTGTTAATTGTTTCAACAAACTTTCGGGAATTTGCGGACCGCCAGCCGTTACAATTATTTTGTCAAACGGGGCAAAGGCTTCTAATCCTTTGGTGCCATCGCCATTAAAAAATTTGGGAGAATAGCCAATGCTAGGCAAAAACTTTCGGGTGCGTTCGTACAATATTTTGTTGTATTCTATGGTATATAAATTTGCACCCATTTCGAGCAATACCATAGATTGATAGCCCGAACCTGTGCCGATTTCGAGTATTTTATCACCTGATTTAATGTTTAGCAGTTGCGATTGAACCGCCACCGTATAGGGCTGCGAAATGGTTTGCCCCTCGCCTATCGGAAAGGCAATATCCTGATAAGCTTGCTCAGTAAAAGCTGATTCAAAAAAATAGTGGCGAGGTATTTTTTCTATTGCAGCCAAAACTTTGCGATCGGTTATACCTTTGGTTTGCAAAAGCGACACAAGTGTTTTGCGCATTCCCTTGTGCTTATACGTATCAATTAAATTATCTTTTATCATATCTTTATGCAAATTATTATCGAATTTTGTAAAATCATAATTTAATAAAAAATCAATCGTGTTTAGTGGCATTATCGAATCGTTGGGCAAAGTAGAATCTATACAAGCCAACAAAGGAAATCTTACCTTTAAAATTTTGTCGTTGCTAGCCAATGAATTAAAAATAGACCAAAGCGTGGCGCACAATGGCGTTTGTTTAACCGTAGTAAACATAGAAAATACGTATTACGAAGTTACAGCAATTGCCGAAACCTTAGAAAAAACAAATTTGGGAACCTTAAATGTTGGCGATTGGGTAAATCTCGAACGCTGCATACGGCTCAACGATAGGCTCGATGGGCACATCGTGCAGGGGCATGTAGACCAAACAGGAATTTGTACAAAAGCCCAAGAGCAAAACGGCAGTTGGCTTTATAGTTTTGAGTACGATGCCTCAAAAGGCAATGTAACCGTAGAGAAAGGTTCTGTATGTGTAAATGGCGTAAGTTTAACCGTTGTTAATTCCACCCAAAATGGATTTTCGGTAGCCATCATTCCCTATACCTACGAACACACCACGTTTCAGTTTTTAAAACCTGGCGATGCCGTTAATTTAGAATTTGATATTCTCGGAAAATACATTGCCAGATTGATGCAACGATGAGATTGGTAAATTTTTATTGCCATTCATAGAATAATATATATTTTTGGACTCCAAATTATAGTTCTAAAACGAAAAATTTAAACATGAAATTATTAGAAGGAAAAGTAGCTTTGGTTACAGGTGCTTCCAAAGGAATTGGCAGAGCCATTGCCGAAGGTTTTGCAAAACAAGGTGCAGCTGTGGCATTTACGTATTTATCAAGTGTAGAGAAAGGCGAAGCTTTAGAAAAAGAATTAGCACAATATGGCACAAAAATTAAAGGTTTTCGCTCAGATGCTTCGGATTTTAAATCGGCAGAAGACTTAGCAACAGCCGTAAATGCCGAATTTGGCAAACTAGACATTGTAGTAAACAATGCAGGTATCACTCGGGATGGCTTGCTTATGCGTATGACCGAAGAACAATGGGACGAAGTACTACGCATCAACCTAAAATCGGTCTTTAATCTCACCAAAGCAGCAACCAAAATCATGATGAAACAACGATTTGGTTCGGTTATCAATATCACTTCTATTGTCGGCATAAAAGGCAATGCAGGTCAGGCAAATTATGCAGCCTCAAAAGCTGGAATAATTGGATTTACAAAATCGGTTGCACTCGAGCTTGGCTCACGAAACATTCGTTGCAATGCCATTGCTCCAGGTTTTATTGAAACCGAAATGACTGCCGTTTTAGATCAAAAAGTAGTGGACGAATGGCGTAATGGAATCCCACTCAAACGTGGCGGACAACCAAACGAAGTGGCAGATGCTTGTGTGTTTTTGGCTTCAGACATGAGTACCTACATCACCGGGCAAGTGTTGCAAGTTGATGGCGGAATATTGACATAAAAACTGCCATTATTTATGCATTTTATCATTGATAAAGTTACTTTTTGATAACATTTTGACGTTCCCCTCCCTTTGGGGAGGGGTTAGGGGTGGGGTAATTTTATTTGTAATAGATAGATGGCTTTTATATACTAGGAAATACTATTTTTTTATCAGAAATTGCACAATGATTGCTACGCAAAAAGATGAATTTTTTTCTATAAAAAGTCTTGAACTTGATACGTTACTCGATATTACAAAAGCCATAACCTTATCGAAAGACGAAAAGTCGTTGTTAAAAATCTATATTTTTACCCTTGCAGCCAATTTTAAAATTGAGCGTTTGATGATGTACGAAAATCAAAGCGGAAAATGGAACGCAATGATAAAACATGGTATCGCCAAAGATTATTCGCCACACAGCGAAGAACTAATGCAAGTGCTAGACTCAAATCGTTTTATGGATTTTGAAGAAGAAGAGTTCAAAAGCATAAACCAATACTTCGAACTTTCTATTCCCATTTCGTTGGATAATGTGCAGATTGCCAGTGTTTTGCTTGGCGGTACATACAAAATCAAAAGCCATAAAGAATCTATAAAGTTTATTCAAACGATTTCAAATATACTTTTTGTAGCTATTTCAAATATAAGGCTTACACAAAAAAAAATCGAACAAGAAGCACTTTCGGTAGAATTAAACATTGCTCGAAAGCTCCAATTTCAGCTTTTTCCTGCTTCGTTGCCAAATACCGAAGCCCTAAAAATCAATGCTACTTATATTCCACACCAAACCGTTGGTGGCGATTATTACGATTATATTCCCTTACCAAACAACGAGTTTATAGTTTGCATAGCCGATGTTTCGGGCAAAGGCATTGCCGCTGCGTTTATTATGAGCAATTTGCAAGCTGCATTGCGTGTTTTGGTTAAACAAGTTATTACACTCGAACAAATTATTCACGAACTCAATGCCATTGTTTCGCACAACACCAAAGGCGAAAAATTTGTAACTTTATTTTTGGCAAAATATATCCCACGCAAAAACATGATGGTTTATATTAATTGTGGACACAATCCACCGTTTTTGATGTCCGAAAATAAAGAAATTTTAACTTTAGAAAAAGGAAGTTTGATGTTAGGTGCGTTCGAGAATTTGCCTTTTTTGGATACAGGAAAAGTTTATGGCATTAACAATTCGCTTTTATTTGCATATACAGACGGCTTAACCGAAAGTTTTGAAGATTCAAACACAGAAAAAGCGATGGAAATAATTAAGAAAATGATGGCTGAAAACGAACAAGCCGAACTGCTAAATGCTTCTATTTTGAAAATGCTTTCGCCTCAAAACAATGCCATGGATGATATCACTTTGTTGAGTTGCAAATATCAAATTTTAGACCAAATTGTGGCATGATAGAAAACATTAACGAACTCAATCTAACCCAACTTTTTATAGATTTTGATATTGAAACCAAACCCATTTGGGGGAAAATGTCGTTTCAACACGCTGTGGAGCATCTTTCAAACACTATAAAAACATCAAACGGAAAAATTGTTTTAAAAAAACCTGATGTGCCAGACCATATGTTCGACCAACTCCGAAAGTTTTTAGTTGGAAAAAACGAATTTCCAATGGGTTTTATTAGCCCACTTGTTGGTGAGGATTTACCCAATCTGTGTTTTGAAAAAATTGAAAAGGCAATTGAAGAACTCCAAAACGAAATCAAAACTTATGCCGAATTTTGGAATCAAAATCCCAGTGCCACATTTTTTAATCCAACTTTTGGAACACTAAATTATGAGCAATGGCAAAAATTTCATGCCAAACATTTTACGCATCATTTTAAACAATTTGGGATAAAAACAAACTAGCTTATGCAAATTACTCGCTTTGCATTTTTTGCTCAAAAGCCTGTTTTTCTTTGGAATATATAATCTGAAAATTCTTTTGGCGAAACTCTTCATAGCGTAGTTTCTTAAACACTATGTTTGGCAATGTACTTTATTGATTATCAAACAGTTTTTTTGCATTTTTTAGTTCTATTTCAAAATTATCAAGTTGTTTTGTCCAGATGATAAGATTAGGGCTTATCCAACTTAATATTTCATAAATGTTGTTATAGTGCTTTTCAAGTTCGTTCAAATCCCAAGAAACAGGCTCGTAATGATAAATTCTATTTCTAAAAGTTCGCACAGCGTTTAGTTTTGGAGAAATAACAGCTCTCTGCCTGATTTCGGGTGGCATTTGATGAAAAACCCTATGCAAAGGTTTCCACAGTGTGTTAGCGTACTTTCGATTAAAAAGAGAAGTCCAAAAACCAAATGTAAGTTCTGAAATAATCCTACCCGATGTAACTTCTTTATTTGAAGCTAAAATTTTATTTGCTACATCCTTTGATTGGTTGCATAATGATTCGTCAAGGTGGTTTAAAAACCAATATTCATCCTTAAAATATTGGCTAAATTTATCATGAATAGCATTCCTTAATGCAATTTCCAAAATTGATAAACTAGTGTAACAGGCTTCTGAAAGTTTTATATTTGACTTATACAAACCAATTGCCTTTTCTTCTTGTCCATCAAATCGTTTGAAATATGGCGTTAAGCGTTCTTTTGAAAATACGAGTATAAGTTCGTTTTTTTGCAAATTCAATTTTCTTTTTGCAAAGATATTAATTTCTATTAAATTTGTATTGCAGTCCCTAGTAACTCCTCTCTCTCAGAAACGAGATGATGAAACTAGGGTTTTTTGTTTTTAAAGACTTACTATTTCAGTTTTTTCTTGCAATAAGTTTTTCATGCCATTTACGAAATCATTATAGTCGGTTTTTATATAAATTCAATATTTCAATAAAAATATTTTTGTCTTATTTGTATTTTATAGTTGGTTCTTCATTTAGTTTTGAATATCATTTATGAGTATTGCAGCGAAAACACTATTTTCATTTATTTCACTATTAGCAAAAACAATTTTGGAAAAAATAAACTAGCTTATGCAAATTATTCGCTTTGCATTTTTTGCTCAAAAGCCTGTTTTTCTTTGGAATATATAATCTGAAAATCCGAAAATTCTTTTGGTGAAACCATGCTTTTTATTCTTCTCAAACCATTTTCTGCAAAACTTGGAATACCATACCAAATAGCTTGCAAAGTATAAGATTTGTACAATTTAGCATCATAAGCATTTAGCGTTACAGCATTTAGCAAAACCTTGAATGCGGCTTCGTGAAATGCATTTTTTGCTAAAAAATCTGCACTTTTTGAAACTATGTATGAATTATTTAAAAGGCTATTTGCAGCTTCAATATACAAATCTTTGGCTTCATTTTTTTTGTTTTCTTGCCCCAATACCCAAGCTTTTCCAAAAGTTAAATATGCACTAGCATTGGTTAATGTTACAGGCTTATTCAATTCTTCGACAAGCGAATTTTTGTCATTTGTAGCTATAAAATACAAAACCTTAAACGTTTGATAATCAGATTTTTGTATGTTATTTAAGCTTAGTTTTGATATTTCGTTTAATATTTCGGCACATCTGTTCCATTCGTTTTGTTTGAAATAATAGATAAATAAATCTTTACCCGCTTTAAATTTATAATCGTTGTTAGTAATTCCAAAAAACAAATTTCCAATTTCGGAATCCTTAAGTTCGGTTTTGCGATAATGCAGTGTTGTATATTTTTCAAAATCAGAGCCTGAAAGTGCAATTATTGATGTTTTAGAGCTATATATTTGTCCAAATTGATTGAGCAATAATTTCGATGTAGAATCTTTAGAATCAGCTATTTGTAAGGTTTTTACAGCCTCATTTGGCTTTCCAGCTTCTGCCAAAGCAATGGCTTTATTTAATAATATTTGCTGATCACCTTTGTTGTTTCCAAGCTGAAAAATATCAGCAGCCATATCATACAAACCCATTTTTAGCGACCATAGTCCTATTGTATTTAGGTAATATGCAGCAGCTTGTTCTTCGCCAATTTGCAAATCATCTATCATTCTAACGGCATCCAATGGCTTGTTGGTATAAAAATACTTTATAGCTTTTAAATAACTCAAGCCACTTCTATAAGCTGCATTTGTATCTTTACTGCTCAAATTTTCAAGCTTTATAATTTCTAAACTATCAAATTTTGAAGGATTTGATAAAAATTTATTTGTTAAATACGAAAATTGAATATCAGTTAAGATACTATCTGTTTGTAAATTAGATTCTTGTTTTGGTAAATTAAAAATATTTTTATATGCTAATTTATTGGTTTCCAAAGCCATATTTGTTGTGCTTTTAAATAAACTAGTACTATCAGAAATCGGCACATTAAGTTTAGTAAAGTAAGCCAATTTATTAGCCTTAACATTCTCATTGCTAGATAGTTCTAGCGATCTATTTAGGTAAATAGCAGCACTATCTTTCATGTTTATTTTATCAAACAACAAAGCTAAATTATTATGCAATTCGGCAGAATTTGGAAACTCAACAATGCCTTTTTTAAGTTGAAAAATCGCTTCTAACGTTTGTCCGTCCATATCAAAAATCCGAACCGCATTGGCATAAGCGTACGGAGAAGGTTTTTTGAGCAATGCTTTTTTGAATAAATAACCTGCATCTCTCGTATTTTCTCTTTTGAGTAAAATATTTGCTAAAGTATAGTTTGATTTATGATTTTGAAATTCGTTTTGTAATGATTTTCCATAATACTCTTCTGCCAAAACTTCCTCATTATCAAACAAATACGCATCTGCAACCGTGCCATAATATCCTGCATACGCTTGGTGTAAGGTAAACATATTGGAATAAAAAAATAGGGTTAAAAAGATCAAAATTCCAGTACCATACACCGAATAAAACGAGACCCATTGATGCGAAAAAATAAGTTTTGCAACGGGTCTGTTTTCTGATAGCCATTTTTGATAATTTATAATGACATACATAAAAAATCCAATGCCAAAACCAATATGTGTTAAGTGAATAATATCTTCAAAAACTTCTATCATAGAGTCGTTTCCGGTAGAGAAATAAAATCCGATTGTCAGAAAACACACAGCAGCCCAACATAAATAAATAACTGCTCCAAATGGAGAAAATGGTAATTGTAAATTGAACATCACACTGCGGTCTCTAAAACCGTAAATACCTAATAACGAAGATATTATAAGTAAAATAAAAGGACTAAAAGTAAAAAGTTCGAATTGGATTTTATGTGCATTGTTCAAATATTGCAACACAATATTTGCCATATAAATAAAAAATATGAGCATAAAATGTAGCGAATTTCCCTGTTTTTGCCCTGCAATTCCGTGCATAGAAATTAATTTAATGAACCCATAAACAATCTCGAATGAAACCAAAGCAATAAAAAGTGCTGAAATTATAATGGTAACAACTGAACCATAGCCGTACAAATAAAACAAGGCTGACTTATTTCCTGAAAAGTATAAAATCAAGAAATAATACAAAATTGTTATAATTCCAAAAATTAAAAATCGAGCTAAAAATTTTAAGTTTCGATTAAATGCAAAGAAATAATAGCTAATTCCTCCAATTAAAACTATTGGCAAAAGTTGAATAATAGTAGAATAATTAAAATCAATAAAAAGTACATTTGGCTGTTGAGCTATAAGCCATCCTAATATAAAAGTAGTACCAAAATAATATATCCAATTGTTTAAAAACGAGATAATTGTGAGTATTATTAATAATAGTATTAAAGTAAATGAAAATATTGCAATAGTGGTATATGGCGAAATAGTTATATTTTTGCCATAAAAATTCTGAAATATTAATTCTTGATTTGCTTCAATATCAAATTGAAAAACACCAACTTCAAATGCATCAATACTGGTTTTTATTTTTTCAATGGCATAACTAGTTTCCCATCCAAAATAAGCTTCTGTACCTAAAAAAAATGCAAATACAAAATAGCCTAAAACTATAAAAAAAAAGGCTAAACATAGCAAGTAAATAAACTTAGATTCTCGGTTCCAGTTTTTCCAGAAAAACAAACTTTCATTCATAAAATTTATTCAATAACTTTTGGAACTCTAAAATAGTCGCTATCTTTTTTGGGAGCATTTAAAAGTGCTTTTTTGTGATCTAAATGTTGATGAACGCTGTCTTCACGCAAAACATTGATTTCCGCAGACATGTGTATCAATGGTTCAACTCCTTCGGTATTGATTTCGTTAAGTTGTTCCATCCAATTCAAAATTTTGTTCATGTCTTTTGCAAGTTCATCTTTTTCTGTTTCTGAATATTCTAAACGAGAAAGATGAGCAATTTTACTTACGGTTTCTTTGTCTATGTGCATGTATTGATAATTTTCAGCACAAATTTAGCTAAATTTTCATACAATTTACCTAATATGCAGCCGAATTTCAAAAGCATTTTATGGTAGCAGAAGTAAATACCTCCAAACAAGTTTTCAAAAATCTTTCAAAACTTGAGTTAGAAAAACATATTTTAAAAAATAAAGAAGGAGAATTGACTTCTACGGGTGCAATTTTGGTTACCACAGGCACATTTACAGGCAGAAGTCCAGATGATAAGTTTTTTGTAAAAGATAATTTAACACAAAATACAATTGATTGGGGTGGATTTAATCATCCAATTTCTGAATCTTTTTTTGATGGATTGTTAGAAAAAATGCTAACTTTTGCTTCGGATAAAGTGCTGTATGTGAGAGATATGTACGCTTGTGCTTCTGAAAATCATCGACTAAAATTGCGTATTTATTCAGAAACTGCCTATCATAATTATTTTGCAGCCAATATGTTTATTCAACCTTCAGAAGTTGAATTACAATATTTTGAAGCCGAATATTTGATTTTGCATTTGCCAAGTTTTTTGGCAAATCCTATTGTTGATGGAACTAAAAATGCAAATTTTAGTATTTTCAATTTATCTAAAAAAATAATTTTAGTTGGCGGAACTGCCTATACTGGCGAAATTAAAAAAGGTATTTTTTCGGTTTATAATTACTTTTTTCCACAAAAATCGGTTTTGACATTACACGCTTCGGCTACAAAAAATCAAGCTGGAGACACGGCACTATTTATTGGTTTGTCGGGAACAGGAAAAACCACATTGAGTTCGGATCCAACCCGAATTTTAATTGGTGATGACGAATTGCTTTGGGACGAAAATGGTGTTTTCAATATCGAAGGCGGATGTTATGCGAAAACCATAAATTTGAGCAAAAAAAACGAGCCTTTAATTTGGAATGCTATAAAAGAAGGTGCTTTGATTGAAAATTGCACATTTAAAACAAACACAAACGAAGTAGATTATACTGATATTTCGCTTTCACAAAATACAAGGGTTTCTTACAAATTGTCGCATATTCCGCAAGTTGCTATTCCGAGTGAGGGCAAACATCCAAATTATATTATATTTTTAACTGCAGATGCTTTTGGGGTTTTGCCACCAATCGCAAAACTAACTCATTCACAGGCAGTTGATTTTTTTCTGATTGGCTATACAGCTAAGTTAGCTGGCACAGAAATGGGAGTAAAAGAGCCAAAATCTACCTTTTCGCCTTGTTTTGGAGCACCATTTATGCCACTAAAATCCGAAGTTTATGCTAAGTTATTTAAAGAAAAAATCGAAAAATATAAGCCAGAAATTTGGTTGATAAATACAGGATGGACTGGTGGTGGATTTGGTGAAGGAAAACGCATAGAAATCCCTACTACACGTTCGTTTGTAAATGATATTTTAACAAACAAACTTACCAAAAGTGAGTTTATAATTGATGAAAACTTTGGTTTTGAAATTCCAGTTACAAATTTATCTGAAGGAAATGAAATTATAATTCCTAAAAAAACTTGGAAAAACCAAGCTGCATTTGATTCCAAAGCCAAAGAATTGGCTTTGAAGTTCAAAGAAATTATTAAAAAATTTAGCGTATAAATTCAATTAAATAAACAACAATTAACAATTATCTTGCTTTATCCAACAAATATTGAACAAAAAATAGGATTTGATAAAATCCGAGAATTAGTAAAAAAAGAGTGTTTTTCAGAACCTGCACGTATATATGTAGAGGAAATGAAATTCTTAACAGATGTGCAAAAAATCGAATTGTTATTGCAACAAACTGCTGAATTTCAATACATTATTGCGGGAGATGAAGCTTTTCCGTCCGAAAATTTTATAGACCCGAGAGAGTTTTTACATACTTGCAAAATCGAAGGAAGTATTTTGAGCGAGGAAGCCTTTTATTTGCTCAAAACTTCGTTACAAACTGTAAATAAATGTGTGCTTTTTTTGCAAAAACGCAAGTTAGAAGTTCCTAATTTGGCACAATTATGTACAGATATTGCTATAGATGCTCAACTTTTGAAAGACATAAATCGGATTATTGACGAAAATGGAAAAGTAAAAGATGGTGCATCAAAAGCACTTTTTGATTTGCGAAACGACATTCGAGATGAGCAAAATTATTTACGAAAAAAGCTAGATTCTATTCTTAAAAATGCAGTTAGTCAAGGCTTTTCGCCTGAAGATATGAGCCTTACCGTTAGGAACGGAAGAATGGTTTTGCCCGTTTTGGCGGAAAATAAACGAAAAATTCAAGGTTTGATACATGGCGAATCTGCAACGGGGCAAACTGTTTTTATAGAACCTATCGAGGTTTTTGATTCTAATAATCGTATATATGAACTCGAAATTGCTGAAAGAAGAGAAATTAATCGTATTCTGCTTGAACTTACTGCACAACTTCGATTGATTTTGCCCGAATTGCATTTGGCTTATAGCTTTTTAGCACTTATAGATTTTATTCGTGCAAAAGCTACTTTTAGTAATAAAATTAAAGCAACAAAACAAAATTCAATTGCTCAAACTCACTCAAATTGGATTCAAACTTTTCATCCACTTTTATACCTAAATTTGGTTCAATCTAAAAAAAATATTGTTCCACTAACTGTAAATTTTGACGAAAATCAACGCATAATTTTAATTTCGGGTCCAAATGCTGGCGGAAAATCGGTTGTTTTGAAAACAATTGGTATTTTGCAATTTATGCACCAATGCGGATTGCCAGTACCCAATGGTGAAGCATGTACTTTTGGCGTTTTTGATGATATTTTTATCGATATTGGCGATGAGCAATCTATTGATAACGACCTAAGTACATACAGCTCGCATCTTACAAATATGCGTGAAATCATAAAATTTTCTGGTAAGAAATCTCTGGTTTTGATAGACGAATTTGGTACAGGCACAGACCCACAATATGGTGGTGCTATTGCCGAATCTATATTGGAACAACTGGTGAATAATCAAGTTTTTGGAGCTATCAATACGCATTATTCAAATTTAAAATACTATGCCGAATCGGCAAATACAATTGTAAACGCTGCCATGTTGTATGATTTGGATTCGTTAAATCCAAAATATGTTTTGGCTATTGGTAAACCCGGAAATTCGTTCGCGTTAGAAATTGCATCTAAAATAGGTTTATCTCCTTTGGTTTTGGAGCGAGCAAAATCTAAAATCGGTTCTCAAAAATTGGATTTGGATAAACTTGTGATGCAACTTCAAAAAGAAAAAGATTTGATTTTGACAGAAAAAACAACCTTAGAAAAAAATAAACGAAATTTACAAGTTTCTGTTGATCAATACGAAGAGTTAAAAAAACACATTGCAACATCAAAAAATCAAATTTTGCACGAAGCAAGGATTGAAGCAAAAAAAATAGTGCAAACGGCTAAAATTGAAGCTTCAAATGTAATTAGAGAATTGAAAGAAACCTCGAAATACGATGCAAAGCAAGTCGAATTATCTAGACAAAAACTGCAAGAACAAGATGCTTTCTTGGCTTCAAAAATAAATGAAATGCCAAAACCAAAAATCATAAACGAAGTTTTGGTTCAAAAATCGGCATTAAAAATTGGCGATACAGTTGTGATCATTGGACAAGAATCTTTTTATAAAATCCTCAAAATCAATAAGAATGATGTAGAATTGAGTTTGGGAAATATCAAAACAACTGTAAAATTAGATAGAATTAAAAAAATAAATGCGGGAGAAAAGAAAAAACCAGAACCTATTCCGAAATCGGTAAAAGGTATAAATCTTTTAGATAGAATGGCTAAATTTAGCACCACTTTAGATGTGAGAGGCAAAAGAACCGAAGATGCAATCGCAACGCTAGATTCGTATCTTGATGACGCACTACTATTGAGCCAAACCGAATTAAAAATAATTCATGGAAAAGGAGACGGCATTTTACGAAAAATGATCCGAGAACATCTCAAACGATTAACATACGTTCAAAACTTTCGAGATGAACACATTGAGTTTGGCGGAGATGGAATTACACTTATTACATTAAAATAAGTAAAAATACTCATTATTTCTTGCATTGAATATCTGTTAAAATAGTTTGCGAAATATAATGAGTATGAAATTATCTCAATTTATGATTCGAAATTTTCAGAAAAAAACTCACTCCAAGTTATCTGATGGAATTTGACTATTTTCTGCAAACTTAAAAATGTAATATTTGAACCTTTTTCATACCTTGCATATTGAGCTCTAGGTATGCCACACTCATAAGAAAATATTTCTTGACTGGTGTATCCTGCCTTAATTCTCAGTCCACGTATCCTCATGCCGAGATTCTTAAGTAGTTCTTTATCTATTTCTTTTGCTTTCACTTTGTCGGTTATTTTAAAAATCGTACAAATTAAACTATAAATTATTGTAATATTTACCGTTTTAAAGTAGGAATATCAAAAAACACGGCACTTTTTTGTTTAATTTAATACAATTTCAATTAAACAACTACTAGTTTTATGCGTTGCGTTTTTGTGTACTATACTTTTTCAACTACTTTTGATTTAGTTTTTAAATAGAGAATCTATTTTGTATTACATTAACAAACATTACACTAGTTTAGTTTAATAAAAAGATGTAACTGCCTGTTTTTTTATTTTATTTAACGAAAATCACTAATAATATTTAATTAAATATTTATTTTAGACCAAATGATTAAAATTAAAGATATAATTACTCTTTTAGAAGATACAGCACCCCTTAGTTATCAAGAAAGTTATGATAATTCTGGGCTTTTGGTTGGAGATGCAAATAGAGAAGTTTCTAACATATTGGTTTCACTCGATTGTACCGAAATGGTTGTGGATGAGGCAATTAAAAAGGGCTGTAATCTTATTGTCGCACATCATCCAATTATTTTTAAGGGTTTAAAAAAAATCACTGGCTCGAATTATATAGAGAGAACGATTATATCTGCCATTAAAAATGATATTGCAATCTATGCTTGTCATACAAATTTAGACAATATTAGTGGTGGTGTAAATTTTAAAATAGCAGAAAAGTTAGGGTTAGTAGATGTAAAAATTTTAGCTCCAAAATCAGAAGTTTTAAAAAAAATAACTGTTTTTATTCCAAAAGAACATACCGAAAAGGTTTGTGATGCCATGTTTAAAGCTGGATCAGGCGAAATTGGAAATTACAAAAATTGCAGTTTTTTGGTTGAAGGAACGGGGAGTTTTATGCCTTTAGCAAATTCAAATCCGCATATTGGACAAATAAACAAAACCGAAAAGGTGGTTGAGAACAGGGTCGAATGTGTTTTTCCTGCTTATTTAGAAAATAAAATTGTTTCGGAAATGAAACTTGCCCATCCTTATGAAGAAGTTGCCCATTATATAAGTGTATTGGAAAATAAAAATTCGGAAATTGGTAGTGGTGCTGTTGGTGTTTTTAAAAAACAGATTTCTATATTAGATTTTTTTACTACAATTTTAAAACCAAAATTTGGATTGCACATAATAAAGCATACAGAAAACCCAGAACTAAATAAATTAAAATCTGAACTAAAAATTGCTGTTTGCGGTGGCTCTGGCGTGTTTTTGCTTCCAAATGCTATTCGTGCAGATGCTGATATTTTTATAACTTCTGATATAAAATATCATGAGTTTTTTGATGCCGAAAACAAAATAGTTTTAGCTGATATTGGTCATTTTGAAAGCGAACAATTTACAAAAGAAATATTCTATGCAATTATTACAAAAAAATTTACTAATATTGCAGTCCTTTTATCAGAAACAAATACCAACCCGGTAAAATATTTGTAAAAAACATGGAACAAACCGTAGAGCAAAAATTAGAATCTCTTGTAAAATTACAAACTATAGATTCGCAAATAGATGAAATTAAGAAAGTTAGAGGCGATTTACCAGAAGAAGTTCGTGACATAGAAGACGAAATTATTGGTATTCAAACTCGAATTGGAAAATTCAATGATGAAGTAAAAGAATATGAAGATATGATTGCTTCTCAAAAAATTGCAATTAAAGATGCAGAAAAATTCATCAAAAAATACGAAGAGCAACAAGCCAATGTTAGAAATAACCGTGAGTTTGATGCTATTTCAAAAGAAATCGAATCGCAACAGCTTGATATTCAGATAGCAGAAAAGAAAATCAAAGAATCTATTTATAAAATAGAGTTAAAGAAAAAAGATATTGCTTCGACAGATGCATCTTTAGAATCTAGAAAAGCAGATTTGGCTGTTAAAAAAACAGAATTAGATGTAATCGTTTCTGAAGGCGAAGAAGAAATTAATAAATTGACTAAAACAAGAGATGTTGCTCAAAAAAATGTTGATGCACGTTTGTTGATGTCGTATAATAAATTAAGAAATAATTATAGAAACGGACTTTCTGTTGTTATGGTTAAGCGTGATGCTTGTGGCGGATGTTTCAACCAAGTGCCACCTCAACGCCAAGCCGAAATTAAAGAAAAGAAAAAAATTATAGTTTGCGAACATTGCGGACGCATACTTTCTGGTGTAGAAACTGTAGTTTTTGTTGAAGCTCCAAAGCGTGGTTCGCTTAAAGATGCAAAATTAGCACAAGTAGCTGAGCCATTGGTTTAATACTTTTTTAGAAATAACAAAAAATGCTTTTTCAGAAATGAAAAAGCATTTTTTGTTTGTAATTAACAGTAATACAAAGATATTTTAGTTTTTTTACTAATTGAATATATGGGTGTTTTTGTTCAAAAGATTAGTTTAGTAAAATTTTAGGAATTATTACTGTCATACATTTGTAAATTCACATACATATTTGCTAAGTAAGAAAATAAACCTGAGAACAAACTCATTATAAAAATTGTTGAAAAATTAATTTAGCAAGATTATTCTTCAAAAGGAAAAATGGAGTGGCAAGTTTTATAATAAAATAAAAAAACATGAAAAATATTTTTGGAGAACCTTTAGAATGCTGTTGTAAAAAGCCCATGACTGGATTTTACAGAGATGGTTTTTGCAGAACAAACAACGAAGATAATGGTAAACATGTAGTTTGTGCCATAGTAACAGCCGAATTTCTACAATTTTCAAAAAGCAGAGGAAATGATTTATCTACCCCTCGACCAGAATATAGTTTTCCAGGTCTGAATCCAGGAGACAAATGGTGCCTTTGCGCTTTGCGTTGGAAAGAAGCTTTTGAAGCTGGCTGTGCTCCTAAAGTAGTGCTTGAAGCTACTGACGAAAGAGCCTTAGCGTATATTGAAATGAATCATCTCATCAGTAATGCAGAAAAAGCCAATGTTTAATTTAGACTATTCTTACTGCACTCTGCCAAGTAAGTTTTATCAATGAATGATGGGCTTTTAAGTGAATTACATATTTCTTCAAAAAATCACGAAGAGATTTTAGCTCTTTTATTGGGCAGCGAATCTTCTTTTGCGCAAGCATACGCAGGCCACCAATTTGGAGGTTTTACAAAATTGGGAGATGGTAGAGCCATTGTGTTAGGCGAGTACCTCACACCGTTAAATCAACGATTTGATATTCAGCTCAAAGGAAGTGGACGAACGCTATATTCAAGAGGTGGTGATGGCAAAGCTACTTTAAAAGCGATGCTTAGAGAGTATCTGATTAGCGAAGCCATGTTTCACCTAAAAATATCTACTTCTAGGAGTTTGGCAGTAGCAAAAACAGGTGATTTGGTGCAAAGAGAAACAGACCAAGAGGGAGCGGTTGTAGCAAGAATAATGAAAAGCCATATCCGTGTGGGTACGTTTGAGTATGCAAGGCAATTTGGCTCAACGGAAGATTTACAAGCACTAACCGATTACTCTATCCAACGCTTATATCCTGAAGTTTTAAATGAAGAAAATCCAACTTTAGCATTCTTAAAAAAAGTAATATCCGCACAGATTGATTTGGTAGTAAACTGGATGCGTGTTGGTTTTATCCACGGAGTAATGAATACCGACAACGTAGCAATCAGTGGCGAAACATTTGATTACGGACCTTGTGCTTTTATGAATGCGTATCATCCTGAAACAGTGTTTAGTTCTATCGACAAAAATGGAAGATATGCATTTGGTAATCAGCCGAATATTATTAAGTGGAACATGGCACGATTTGCAGAATCATTGTTGCCTATTTTGCATTCAGACCCCGAAACTGCACTCAAATTAGCCCAACAATGCTTTTCTGAGTTTGACAGTATTTGGGTTCAAAGATTTTACAAAATGATGCTTTTAAAATTAGGCATAGAGCAACAATCAACAGAGCTAAACATTTTAGTAAATGAATTGCTTACCTTAATGACTAATCTGAAACTAGATTACACCAACACATTTCTAAGCTTAACTTACGATATTATTGAGCTTAATAGCCCAATGGATGAGCCAGAATTTCAAACTTGGTTGGATAAATGGAAAAAAACAATTGAAAGTTCCACAGGTTTTGAAAAAGCAAAAAAAGTAATGATTGAAAACAATCCTGCTTTTATTCCTAGAAATCATTTGGTAGAAGAAGCACTAGACTTGGCGGTAACTGGAAATAATGAATTGATAACACAATTACTCTCCGTACTAAGCAAACCTTATCAATACCAAGAAGATTTGAAACATTTTACAACTCCCCCACCCGAAGTTTTTGAAAACAGATATGCTACTTTTTGTGGGACATAACATTTGAAAAAAGTTGAATATTAAATTCTATTTTTATTAAATGTTAGTTTTTACCAAGCTAAATCACCACAAAAAAAACTAAAATGTGGTAATTTTTTAAAATATGTATTATAATTTGTCTATTCAAAGTAGATATTTAAAACATCAATGTCCACCCAAAACTTTATCAAAATCTAAGCCTTTTGCGATTAAAATATTTTTAACTTTTATAGCGAAAAAAGCCAAATAGCAAAAGCCCAAAAGTGGTACAATATACGAAACATGAATTCCAACTGCATCTGATATATAACCTTGCAACGGAGGAATTACAGCACCTCCTAATATCATCATTATCAAGAACATAGAACCTTGATTGGTGTATTTCCCAAGTCCTGCAATACCCGCTGGAAAAATGCAGGGCCACATAATTGAACAACACAATCCACCTGTTATAAATGAATAAAGTGCAATTTTTCCTTCGGTCAATAATCCAACTGCCATTGCCAAAACACCAGCCAAGCTAAAAATCAATAATGTTTTAAATGGTTTTTCTTGAGCCAAATACATGCCTAATCCCAATAAAAATACAAAAATTGCATATGGATAAAAATCGCTTACATCGTTGCCTTTGATGGAATTTACAATCAAAATCAAGGCAAAACCAATAAATGGAGTTACAAATGTGAGTATAGTTTTTAGTTGTTTTGATAAATTAAAAGCACTCAAAGCGCCTGTCATTCTGCCAATCATCAAACTACCCCAATAAAGTGATATAAAAGAAGAAATGTGCGAAGTGTCATATCCTCCAAAATTTTTATTTTTTAATAATTCACCCATATTACTTTGAATTGTAACCTCAACCCCAACATAAACAAAAATTGCTAACATAGCCCAAAGCAATTGCGAATGTTTTAAAGCCCCAAAGCCTTTTTCAAAAGGCTCGTGATTTTCAACTTTTGGCAAATCAGAAAACCATAAAAGAGCAACAGCTCCCGAAAACAAAATAGCTAACATGATATATAAAATATTAATCGAACCAATGGAAGCTGTACTAGCATCGGCATTAATGGAGCCAAATAAAATTACACTCACAACTAACGGACCAAGTGTGGTACCTAACGAATTGAGCGATGCCGCTAAATTAATGCGATGTGTGCCTGTTTCTGGCGAACCCAAAGCAATGATATAAGGTTGGGTAGCAGTTTGCTGGAGCGAAAAACCAAGCGCAACGATAAAAAATGCAGCTAAAATTAACCCAAATACACCACTATTTACACATGGAATAATCAATAATGCACCAACTATCGAAATAATTAAGCCATAAATCATGCCTTTTTTATATCCAATTTTGTTTAAAATATCATAGCCAACAATTTGTGAAGCATACCATAACAAAATAGAACCGATAAAATATGCACCATAAAATGCAAATTCGATAAGCTGAGACTGAAATTGACTAAGTTCGAAATGGCTTTTACAAAATGGAATGAAAATCCCATTTGATGCCGCCACAAATCCCCAAAAAAACCAAATGGAACATAAGGTATAGAGTTGAGATTGTTTGGTTTCTACATTTTGCATAATCTAAATCTGTTTTTGAATAAGGCTAAATAAATCTTTTAAAAAGGGCATTAAAGTTTCTAAAATCAACACAATTTGTGGAGCAATTTGTGAAATAAATTGAAAAACAACGGCATCTTTAGTTACTGATTCGGGGATGATAATGCCAGAAGTTTTGACCAACCAAACAATAATGCTTATCAAAAATAAGAATTTTAAAAATCCAACTGCTGCACCAATTATATTATCAATTATGCCAGCAAAAATGGTTATATCTAGTACTGCTTTTATTGCCATGCCAATTGCTCTAACAGCCAATAATACAAGTGTAAAAATGATAATAAACGACAAAAAAGGCAATAATTTAGGCATACTGGGGAAAAATTGATATAAAAAATCAATACCAACTTGCATCAACTTAAACCCCAAAACCATACCTAAAACGATTGATAAAAGTTCAAAAACCATTGTAACTAACCCTTTGGTATACCCTTGATAAACACCATAAACCAAAGGTAGCAGAACTATAACATCAATATATTTCATGCTATAAAAGTAAAACTTAAATTTAATTATGACAATTTTTTATTCCGCATAAAAATAATAAACTAAACTTGGACAATAAATGTAAATTTGAAACGTATTAGAAATAAAAAAATATGCAACGACACAAAATTCTTTGGGCAGACGATGAGATTGATTTATTAAAACCTCATATTTTATTTTTAACCAGCAAAGGCTACGACATCACTCCAGTAAACAGCGGAGCAGATGCTATTGAACAATGCGAAGTTGCAAACTACGACATAGTGTTTTTAGATGAAAACATGCCTGGCATGACTGGGCTCGAAACCTTGGCTCAAATCAAAACTCAAAAACCGAATTTACCGGTGGTTATGATTACAAAAAGCGAAGAAGAACATATCATGGAACAAGCCATAGGATCGCAAATTGCTGATTATTTGATAAAACCATTGAATCCAAATCAGATTTTACTATCTGTAAAAAAAATACTTGAAAACAAGCGCCTAGTATCCGAAAAAACCACTTTAAATTATCAACAAGAGTTTAGAAATCTTTCGATGGCATACAACGATAGACTCGACCATGAGCAATGGGCTGATATTTATAAAAAACTCATTTACTGGGAATTAGCTCTCGATAGTTCCGAAAATAAAGACATGAGAGAAATGCTCGAAAGCCAAAAAGCTGAAGCAAATAAATACTTTTGCGATTTTATAATGGATGCGTACGAACATTGGATTAAAGACCCAAAGGCAGAAAAACCTTTGCTTTCTAATCAATTAATGCTTAAAAAAGTATTTCCATTATTAGCAAATCCAGAACCTGTTTTTTTTATTTTAATTGATAATTTGCGATATGATCAATGGAAAATAATTGAACCAATGATTAGCGAATATTTTACAGTAGAAGAAGAAAGTACGTATTATTCTATTTTGCCAACCACAACAGAATTTGCTAGAAATAGTATTTTTTCGGGATTGATGCCAAGCGATATGCAAAAAAATCATCCTGATTTATGGGTTGATGACGATGAAGAAACTGGCAGAAATCTAAACGAAGATAAATTTTTAGAGCATCAATTAAAACGCAATAGGTTGGATGCTAAAATGAGTTATCATAAAATTATTCATACCAATCAAGGCAAAACATTGCTTGATAACATCAATAACTTAATGTCAAACAAGTTAAATGTGATTGTATATAACTTTGTAGATATGCTTTCGCATGCCCGAACCGACATTGCCATGATTCGTGAATTGGCTCCAGACGAGCCTGCTTACCGTTCGATTACAAAATCTTGGTTTTTGCATTCCCCACTTTTTGATATAATCAAAAAAATTGCAGAAAAAAAAGTTCGTTTGGTAATCACTACCGATCATGGCACAATTAGAGTGCAAAGACCTTACAAAATCATTGGCGACAAAGAAACCAACACCAATTTGCGTTATAAACAAGGCAAAAATCTGACTTTTGATGAAAAAAATATTTATTTTACACGGAAACCAGAAAATTTAATGTTGCCCAAACGCAATCTCACAACTACTTATGTATTTACAAAAGAAGATTATTTTTTGGCTTACCCAAATAATTTTAATTATTATGTAAATTATTATAAAGATACATTTCAGCATGGCGGAATATCGTTGGAAGAAATGATAATACCGTTTATATCGTTAAGTCCAAAGCAATAAAAAATGGAGTTTTTGCCCGAATTAATCCAACAATATGCCGAAAATCATTCGGATAAAGAATCTGATTTATTACAAAAAATTGCTGCCGAAACCCAAAAAGATGTAGCCATGCCTCGTATGATTTCGGGGCATTATCAAGGAAGATTTTTGTCAATGATTTCGGCAATGATTCAACCAAAACTGATTTTAGAAATTGGTACATACACCGGATATTCGGCACTTTGCATGGCAGAACATCTAGCAGAAAACGGAAAAATAATAACCATAGACAAAAACAACGAGCTAGAAAAACGAGTACGAGGCTATTTTTCTGAATCAAAATACAACCAGCAAATTGATTATCGGATTGGAAATGCCATAGAAATCATACCCAAACTCGAAGAAACCGATTTTGATATCGTTTTTATTGATGCTGATAAAATAAATTATACTTTATATTATGATTTAGTTTTTGAAAAAGTAAAGTCTGGTGGATTTATCATTGCTGACAATGTACTTTGGAGTGGCAAAGTTGTTGAAGATAAAAAGGATAAAAAAACGGAAGCTATAAAGGCTTTTAATCAAAAAATAAACGAAGATGTTCGGGTTGAAAACTTACTTTTAGCAATTAGAGATGGCTTGATGATTGCAAGAAAAAAATAACTATACTGTCTCGAAATGAACTTCTAAGGTATTGTATGTCAAAGGTTTTTTCCAAAATGCAAGAACAGATTTGTAAGTAAGTGCTCGCTCGATATCTTTTGGATTAATAGAGGAAGTAAGCATATAAACTGGAACTTGAATATTTTTCTCTTCCATTGCATCTAAAAAACGCCAGCCATCAAGCATTGGCATATTAATATCAAGTAAAAGAAAATCTATATTTTGCGAATTATCGTTCAAATAAGCTAAAGCCAAAGTTGGGTCTTCGTAAGTTATGCAAGTAATTTCTTTATTAAAACGCAATAGCGTGTTTTTACTTACAAAATTGCTTACGTAATCATCATCAACAATAAGTACATTACATGGGATATCTATTTTCATGATTTTTATTCATGTTAGAATTAAAAATATAAGTAATAATACAAAAAAAAACGCTAAAAGCAAATTGTTTTTAGCATTTTAATGTCATTGCATTTTAATCGCAAATAAATTAGAAATTAAAAAGGCTTTCAGAAAATGAAAGCCTTTTTAACTGTTTATAGATTGATTATTTTTCGTAAGGATAATATTGTAATAATTGATTTTTTGACAAGAAATTCATATAAGCACTTTTGAATTCACTAACAGTAGGTTCTAATTTTATAGCTTTTTCAAAAGCATCTTTAGCATCAACAAACAAATTGTTTTGAGCATAGAAAGAAGCTTTCATCATATAGTTTAATGCACTTTCGTCAGAAAACTCTTTCGCTAATTGATCTTTGTCAGCAAAAACTTCAGGAGATTTTGTAGGAACCAAAGATTTCAATACATAGCTATCAGGTTGAGCATCAGTACCATTTGCTTTAACTTTAACCATTATTGTTTGATCTTTTGGCATTTTTACAGCAGCTAAATCAAGTATAAAAACAGTATCAGTTAATTCTTTGCTTAAGATAATATCATCAAACATGTTTGAAACTTCTAAAGTATATGAAGTTGCTTTTGCAACCTTAGCCCAAGAAAGTGTATTTACATTGTTAATAATATTAGATTGTTTTGGCAAAATCATTTTAGAAAAATCACCAATTGCACGCTCTACCGAACCCGTTACCTTCATGTTTTTTTGGTAGTTTGCATGAATGTCAGAACTTTCTGCTTTTGTTAATTCGCCAATTACATAATCAGAGTACTTTTTTGTAATACTGCTTGATTTAGCAATTGCTTTAGAAGAAAGTTCGCCAATTTTGTAAGTTCCAGCTTCTTTTACTTCTAATGTTTTTCCAGTGCTATGGATTAGTCCTAAATAGCTACCTTCGCCAACCTTTATAACATCGCTAGCACCTAGTTTTTTGCCTGCAAATACTGCAGATCCATCAGCCAATGTATTTTTGCCTCTCGAGGCTAATACTTTAAAAACTTCTGTTTGTGCCATCGAATATATCGACATAGCTAAACCTAAAGTTGTAAACAATGATTTTTTGAATAGCGTTTTCATTTTATTTATAGTTAATTTAATTGTTATTATTTAAAATTTAATATCTTTTTTGAATGTATACGTTAGATAAAACCAAAAGTAACCATTTATTTTAATTATTTTTTAATTAATTACTCATTTGGCTGTTTTTGTTAGCATAGAAGCTATTTTTCTTATCAAAAATATCATTCCTGGCTTTGCATATTCATAATAAAGTTCCAAAAAATTACCTAAAAGAAACAAATATATGAGTACAAAGCTAATATCTACTTCGGTTCTGAAATTTTCAAATATATATAACTGACTACCAATAACAACTAAAGCAAACAATATCATTACGATTACACTCAAGCCATCCCACCAAACGTGTATATGATTATAAATGTATGCAAAAATCATAACACTGAGCAAACACAATATTATAGTAATTACTAAGTTCCAAGTTTCGTTAAGCTCATTTATGTATGTTTCGTTTAATATCATGGAAACAATATTGGCATGGACAGTAACTCCATACATATCTGGAAACGATTTTCCAGCAAATTTTTTATTTAATGGTGTATAAAACTTGTCTTCGTCCCAATATTTATCGTTTTGGATGGTTTCTCCCATATATCCAAGCAATAAAATTTTTCCATTTACATAGGCAGGATTAAAACTTCCCTCCATGGCTTCTTGCACATCAATTTTATTGAAAGCATCTTTTTTGCCAAATTTATCGGTTTCGCCATAAAAATTATTAATATTTCCTCTGTAATATATAGTCTCAAGATATTTTATACTTTCGCCAGTAGTATCAAGCTCTTTTTTTTCTTTTTTATAATTTATTAGATCTAATACTTTTTTGCGTTTCAAAAATTTATCAACCTTTTTTGTATCGTATAAAGCTGCAATTTTTACAGGGAAGAAAAATTTCATGGTATCTTTTACAAAATCTAATGCGGCAATTTTTCGGGCTACACGAAAATCGTTTTCGGTTGTGATCATATTTACAGTACCCTCATCTGCTGATTTCATAAAACGAGGAAGCGATTTATGAACAGTGTCCCATTGGCTCGTTTTTTCGTTCAAATCCGAAAGTTTAGTTGCTAATACTAAATTTCTAACTTTTGAAAAAGCAATTTCTAATAAACTATCGCCATTTATTAACCCATTATCGATATAAAACTGCGTTTTGTCTTTAAAAAAACGAGCATCAATTCCAACTACTGCTGGATTGTGTTGATTTAGATTATTTATCAATACCGAAAGTTCGGCTCTGTTTAGATTTCCAATATTTACCAAAGTAATATTTGTATCTTTTTTTGGCTCATCTCTCAATGCGGTATATACCAAATCAGAAAGCTGAAAATCTTCCAAAGCTTGCCCAATTGGATCAACAATATCGGTTTTGATTGGAATTAAAGAAACTAAAAAAATAAGAAAAAACACAAAGATGGAGCTAAAAATAACATCCAAACTAAACCATTTGTTATACCACTTCATTCGGTATTTTTGTTGTTAATATTTTTAAGATTATCTAAATTGAATTCGCTTAAGTTTTTGGTCATCAGGTTTTTAGCATCTGCTGTAACCAAATCTTTTAAATCTCTTCGTTTGCGATCTTCTTTCAAAATTCGCCATTTGATAGTCCATTTTTGGATAGCAATTTTGAGTAATCCATAATATAGTTCCAGGAAATTACCCAAAACCAACACAAACACAATGGAGAAATTAAGGTTTATATCAAAGCTGTAATTTGAAAATATTAAAGCAGTAGAAATAAGAATAATCAATACCTCAACTAAAGAAATAATTAAACTAAAAATATCCCACCAAACAGCAGCTGAATGAAAAAGTTTAGAGAAAATGATTACATTTAAAAAACAAATAATAAAATTGAGCCAAAAATCAAGCGAGTTTGATGCTAAATTTATGTGCGTATTATTCAAAATTTGTGAGGCAATGTTGGCATAAATAACGGTTTCAAACATATCAGGAAAGGTTTTTCCAGCATATTTTTTATTGAGAGGCGTATAATATTTATAATCGTCCCAAAATTTTTCATCACTCAAACTAGCTCCTAAATAGCCTAAAATTACAATTTTACCTTTGATAATACTTGGGTCGAATTCGCCATTGAGTGCTTGTTCGGCATCTATGGTATTAAACATTTCATAATTACCTTTATAATTTATGATTTCATAAGGTTGAGCTCTTTTCATAAATTTTTCTACACGCTCAGGTGCAATCACACGCACAAGTTCAACAGCAAAAAAGTTTTCTTGAACTCCATTTATAGATGCTCTTTCGTAAAACTGGCGAGTAGATTTAAAATCTCGCTCGTGCGTAAACATATTTTCAAAACCAGTTTCAGCAAATTTTACACCCAAAGTATCTTCGAATTGCAAAAACATGGTATCGCAAATATCTAATTTTGCATATTGTTTAGTAGAGTCGTTGTAATCGCTTAATTTTGAGGTATATACAATATTATCTACATCTCTCAATGCTGCTGAAAGGAGGCTATCGCCAAAATAATCATTGCTTTTTTTCAAAATTTCATTAAAACCAACCACAGCGGGTTTGTGAGCATTTATTTTACGAATCACTTCGGCTAATTCGGCTCTGCCTAGCACTCCTGTATTTATAATCGTAATATTTGTATCTGCGACTGGGTCTTTTGTGCGCAAATGTGTAAATGCCAAATCAGTAATCTCAAAATCGCCTAAAGCATCGCCAAAAGGATCTGTAAGTTCGCTATCGACAGGAATTAAATATAAACTACCTAGCAATACAGCCACAAAAATGGAGCAATAAATATAGTCGTTTAAAAATAGTTTTTTAAGAAATTTTACCACCGAAGTAACTGTATATCGTTTTGACTTTTAGAAAAACAACGCTATATAATTGAAAAAATTGATATTTAACAAATCATTCGTCTAAAAATAAAAATTAAGACAGAAAATTACTTAGTTTTTTTTCTAAGACCAAATTTTTAAGGCATTCAATCCACATGTGATTATCGTTTAAACTTTCGACCATTTGCCAATGTTCTCCGCCTGATTCTAAAAATATCTCTTTGTATTCTTCGCCAACTTCGATGGTGGTTTCCAAGCAATCTGATACAAAAGATGGTACTAAAGCCAAAATTCTTTTTTTGCCTTCTTTTGCCAATTGTTTAATCACATCGTCAGTATAAGGTTTTATCCATGGGTCTCTACCCAATCGAGATTGAAAACAACTCGAATATTGGTTTTCGGAAAGGTTTAATTCCTTGGCAATCAAGCGAGTGGTTGCAAAACATTGGGCTCTGTAGCAAAAGCGATTATGTTCGTGCAAAGTATCACAACAGCTTCCACCATTTGTTAAACACATATTGGTGTGGTCGCCTTTACGGATTTGGCGTTCGGGCAATCCGTGATACGAAAATAAAATATGATCGTAGTTACTTTCGTTCAAATGTTTTAGAGTAAGTGTAGAAAATGCTTTTATAAACAGCTCATTATCAAAATAATTACTAATTATGCTCACTTCGGGCAAGGTTTGATATTTACTCAAAATGCGCATCACTTCTTCCATCACAGAGCCAGTGGAAGCAGAAGCATATTGCGGAAAAAGTGGCAACACAATTAGTTTTTCGATTCCCGATTTCAAAAGCACATCTATTGCTGGTTCGATAGGCGGATTTTGATAACGCATACCTAACAAAACTTTATAATCGCTACCTAATTGATTTTGAAGTTCTTTTTCGATATATTTTCCATAATATAATAGTGGAGAACCGTTTGGTTTATAATGCTCCCAAAGTTCTTTATATATTTTTGCAGATTTTGGTGCTCTAAATGGTACAATAATCAAATTTACCAATAACATACGAGCAATGGGATGAATGTCTATCACACGTGGGTCGTTCAAAAATTGAAAAAGATATTTACGAACATCAGCCGTAGAAGGGCTATCGGGTGTGCCTAGATTTACA
Source organism: Bacteroidota bacterium (assembly GCA_004293915.1). Lineage (GTDB taxonomy): Bacteria > Bacteroidota > Bacteroidia > Cytophagales > UBA9547 > REAG01. The sequence goes on from RDZG01000099.1 coordinate 32,505, forward strand.
ACTAAAACTCCAGTTTTGGGCATTTTTGTTTTTGAAAAAGATTTTGAAATAGTAATACAAAAATAAGGGACTAAATGTTTTATGAATTATTTTTTTTGAAACATTATAATATTACACTAATTCTGATTTCTTTTTTGCAATTATAAACGTTTAGTTGGAAACTACAATTCATTTGCTAATCCGTAGAGCCACTGTGTGAACTCTATGGATAGTGGGGAACAGTGGGAATGTTGTGCAAGTAAAATGATTAAAGCAATTTTCATTTTTAACTTTATTTTAATTTATGAATTTTTATGTAAGCAAAATTATCAAAAGATATATTTTTCATTATTTTATATCCAACTGTATCAACATAGCGATATATGTAGCTATTTACAAGTACTTTTTTAGTATTTTTGTCTATGAGTAAATTGTATTTCAAGTTTTTAACTTTAATAGTAAAATAAGATTTATCGGTTGAATCAGTAATTTTACCCTTATAAAAAATACTATCATTATTGAGTAACCTTAAAGGATTGCATTTGCAAATTTTAATTATGTCCTCTTTGTATGCATAGGTTGTTGTATCACCATATATAGGATCATAAACATCAAGTGGTTGCGTTCTACAAGGGGTTATCTGATCACCAGAATTTGAACCTAACGAGGAAGTCATACAATCGCTAGGGTTTACTTTTTTACCGCATGAGCAAAAGCATATTATCATTATAAATATTATATTTTTCATATCACTATTTTTTATTGTTTATTTTTTTCTCTAATATACATAGTAAGTTCTTTCTGTTGTGTTCGCAAAGCGGCACTACGGATTAGTAAATAATTTCCTGCCCTTGTTGGAGTTCTTCTCCAACAAGCTACTATTGTTTTTTCTTTACGCTCTTTCAAATATTATGTTTGTTGGTAAAGAACACCAAAAAGGCGGAAGTTACGCTTCGCTAAACTTACGATAGTGGAGAACTAGGTAGCGGGTTATTCAATCTGATAACCAATAATATTTATTATGAAAATAAATACTATTTAAATATATCAATAAATACAAGATTATAACAGCTATTAATGGTCTTATATTTTTATAATAAAATCTATAATTATATAAAATAAAAAAATATTAATATATAAGAGCATCACTGAAAAACAATAAAAAGCATAATTAATGCTAAATATTTCATTAACAGCACCAAAAACTTCGCTTTCATTTATTGGTATATACCCAAATTTTAAGTACGCTCTTAAAATTATATTAAACCGAAAATAATATATTACATTTTTGTATATTTGCATAAACTAAAATTCTATGCAAAAAATATCATTTCCTGAAAATAGTACGGCTC
>RDZG01000100.1 GCA_004293915.1 Bacteroidota bacterium
GGGACAATGTTCGATTTGCTGATACAAAAAATGGTTGAAAAACATCCAAATAGAATGAAATAAGGCTTTTTTATGGGAGACCTAAACGCCTATACCTATTATTTTTAATGCAAAAGACAGCTATTAAACTAAAAATATACTTTAAAAGTAATGTCTTTTGTGTTTAGCAATAATAGTTGATTTGAATATGAAAATGTGATTTCTTTATTATTACTATCTAATACTTTTGATGGTTTTTGTGGTAAATAAGCTGCAAAATCTCCTGCTTCAAATAGTTCGATTTTTGTAAAGGTATCATTAAAATCTACTTTTTTGATTGTTTTTGGAGCATTATATTTATCTATCAACCCAATTGGAGCAATTTTTTCTGAAAATGGCAGAATATAAAACAAATTAGCTTCTAATTTAGAAATGCTAACTGGTATTTTTTGATTCAAATCTGCTTTTTGTATGGTTTTATTTTTAGTATCATAAATAATGTATTTTGAATCAGAAAATCCATAAACATCTGATGGAGAGATTGTTCCTTCAACTTTTTGTGCATCAATTGGATTGAAAACACCTAAAAGTCCAACACCATTTGAAACAGAAAACACTTTTAAAGGTTTTGCATCTTGAATAGAAAACAAACAATCCTCCGTTGGCATTGCAGGTTTATCAGCACGAATTATTGTGCCGTTTTTGTACATTAATTTGTTTATGATATCAAAATTTTGTTTGCTAGGAGTGTCTGTAATATAAATAGGACCGCCACTAATTGCTCTTGCAATGGCATGATATTCAGCTTGTGGATGGTGGCTTTGAAACATATCAAAATCTGGATATACCATTTGGCTCCACCAAATCGAATTATATACATTGCAAATAATGTGCATGGCGGCATTGCCTGATTCGATTTTAAAGCTTTGATTATCTGGAAAAAAATCTTCGGACGAACGAGCAATTGGAGAATTTTGGTAGTTGTAAACTGCATCCGTAGTCATGTCCATGCAATTGACAACATTTCCATCGAAATGTTTTTTTACTGCATTTTGCATATTTTTTTGTAGTTGTGCAGCACCTTCCGAAAACGGTGCATTTTTGTTACAAATTCTATTAGCAATTAATTGATTATCAACTTTTACAAAAGCAATTCCTTCTTTCTTTAAATAGGTGTACCATTGGTCATAAAAATCAAAACCAGCATCAGATTTTGGTGTTGGTCCGTAAAAAGTTTCGATGGGTTTATCAGTCCATGCTACTTTATCTTGATAAGCAATCAAATTTTGAGCTTGGCTTTTACCCAAATCACTTTCCATATCCACGCCAGCCCAATAGCCATTAAAAGCATGCCAAACGCCAACTTGCACTACCCCATATTTTTCTTTTGCAATTTTTACAGTATTTGCCAATCCTTTCGGGAATTTTTTTGGCTCTACTTCAAAACTTTTCAAACGACCTGTACCGTAGGCAGTAACCTGACTCCAGCCATCGTCAATCAATAATAAAGGAAGTTTAAATCCATTGGCTTTAAAGCTTTCCAAGCCTTCAAAAATACGTTTTTCGTCCACATCGTGCATAAAACTATTCCATGTACACCACATCATTTTTTCAAAAAAAGCAGGATATTTTTTGTTTTTACGTAGCGAAGCTTCTTTACCTATTTTTGTTAACCCTTTATCATATATTTTTTCAAATAGATTATATGGATTTTTATCAAATGCAATAGCCATGATTGGTATGCGTTTGGCATCAAAATTATCGACCAAAACTTTTGCTTTAGCACCAAAATGTTGGTTAGAATCGGTGCCAATAGTTGCCATATAGCCTTCGCCTCCTAGTGGCATCATGGCGGCATATAAACTGTCGTTGTATTTCCAATAAAAAAACTGATTATCTGTGTGTTTTAGACTATCGAGCGAGTTTATTTGTTGGGGATATGTCCACGCTTTTACACTTCCGTATTTGAAAAAAGCTGTTCCAATATCAAAGCCCGGAATCGAACCAAACATCATACTAATGTAATCATCGCCAATTATGCTTTGATTTTTGTTTGGCGTTAGCGAAACTATTAATGTGGACGAATTTGGATAAGCATCTATATGAATCTCAATCGGTTGGATCGAATTTGAGGTTGTAAAACTTATGGTTTGGGTGCTATCTTTTCCCGAAACCGAAACGCCAGTAATAGAAAAGTTTTTGTTTTGAAAAACTGGAATTCCACCATTTAAGCGAGGAACTCCATTTTTATAAATTACAATTTTGTTGTTTTCTATTGCTGAACCAAAATCCATTGTGTCGGTTTTTCTATTACAAGTTGAGATTAAAAAAGATAAAACTACGATTTGTGCTAAAACTTGAATTTTATTTTTAGATTTTTTCATTTTAAGTAAAATAATTTTTTCAAAAATAATAGCTAGATTTGATTTTTATGTTTAGAATTAAACTATTTTTCAATTTATAATTGACATATAAAATAAAAAAGTACTTTTGGTCGACAAATTCTTGTCGTTTGTAGAAATTATGTTCTAATTTTTTGTTTAGATTAATTTTTGTACAATATTTAAAAAAAAGAAAACTACATTATATGATAACAAGTATAAGAATTTAAAAATTATGTGAATAAAATAATATGGCTGTTGAAGATTTAGAAATCAATGAAATACGTGCCTTATGTCAAACGGTACAAGAAAAATACAATTATGACTTTAGTAATTATGCCATTTCTTCGCTCAAAAGAAGGATTTTGCGAATTATGGAGATTTTCAAAATCAGTTCTGCTGCTATTTTAAATGATAAGCTTAGAACGGATTCACTTTTTTTTAAACAATTTATAAATGAACTTACGGTTAATGTTACAGAAATGTATCGAGACCCTTCGCTATGGAGAGATTTGAGAGATAAAATTTTACCCAATTTATTTTCTACACACAATAATATCAAAATTTGGCATGCAGGTTGTTCGTCAGGCGAAGAAGTATATTCTATGGCAATTTTATTAAAAGAAAACGGTTGGCTTGATAAAGCAAAAATTTACGCTACTGACATTGACGAATCTATTTTGTCTAAAGCAAAAGAAGGAAAATACTCCCTAAAAAACATGATTGAAGTGAATGAAAAAAACTATATCAGATATGGAGGTACAAAAAAATTAGAAGATTATTATAAAGTAGAAAATGGAATAGCAAAAATGGATGCTTCGTTGGTTTCGCAAGTTACTTATCGTACACACGATCTGGTAAAATCTGGGGTTTTCAACAAATTTGACATTATTTTGTGCAGAAATGTACTCATTTATTTTAATCAGCAGTTACAAAACGATGTATTCAAAATGTTTCACGAAAGCCTATTTAATTATAGTTACTTCATTATTGGCTCAAAAGAAACTTTGATTTGGAGCGAAATTGCAACCAAGTTTATAACTGTAAATCAGGAAGAGAAAATTTTTAAAAAAGTAAAAGAATAACTTTCATTTCCTGCATATAATTAGACCTGGACAAAATGTCGATAGAAAAATTAAATATTGATAAAACACAATTTAGAGCAGTAGTGATTGGCGGTTCGGCTGGAAGTTTTCAAGTAATTACAAAAATATTAGCCGAAATTAATCCTAAATTTGATTTGCCAATTTTCATGGCATTGCATAGACTCAAACACGTTAGAAATGGATTTATTGAAGCCTTAGCTTTAAAATCAAATAAAGTAATAATTGAACCCGATGATAAAGAAAGTATAAAAAGAGGAATTGTATATTTGGCTCCAGCTAATTACCACATGAATATAGAATTAGGTAATAAATTTGCCTTATCTACTGAAGAAATGGTAAATAATTCGAGACCAGCAATAGATTTGACATTTGATACAGCATCGTATGTGTATAAAAATAAAATTATTGGAATTATGCTTTCAGGTGCCAATAAAGACGGAGCATTGGGGATGAAAAAACTAAAAGAAAGAGGTGGTTTTACAATTGTACAAGATCCTGCTGAATGCACTATTGATACCATGACAAGAGCAGCAATAAGCTCTACCAAGATTGATTTGATTTTGAAATCGCAGGAAATTATTAAGTTTTTAAATAACTTGGTTTAATTTTATAATTTATACTTGTTTAAACATTTTTTTTGATTAAAATTGTAACGTTTCAATATTTAAAGTGAGAAACTAAAAATGAAAAAAAGTAATGTATTGATATTTTTATTTGTTTTGATTGGCTTGGCAACCATGTTTATTACCATGTTTCATCCGTTTGAAATGGCAATGAATAAAATTATTCCAACTATCAATATTGCCATTTTAATTGCTATGGGTTATTTTTATTTTACTTTTTCTTCTACCACAATTTCAGAAAAAGAAATAAGCAACTCAAATTTTGAAGATAGAAAAGAAAAAACAACAGATATTGTAACTAAAACTTCGGAAGAAATTTTTGAAGAACTAATCAAAAAGAATCTCAACATTGTAGACAAAACTAAATCTGGAGCAAAAAATGCAGAAAAGGTTTTGAGTTTTTTGTGTTCAAATTTTAATTTTAGTCAAGGTATTGTTTATAAAACAAATATTGATGGCGATAAAACTTTAAAAATGATTGCAACTTACGCTTTTTTTGGCGATGTTGAAACGATAGAAGAAATTGTTTGGGGAGAAGGAATTACAGGACAAGCTGCAAAAAATAATGAGTTTTTGTATGTAGATAATGTACCAAAAGGTTTGTTGCGTATTGCATCAGGACTTGGCGAATCAAATCCAGATATGATGATTATAGCACCTATTTTGGTAAACAATGTTAATATTGGCATGATAGAATTGGCTGGCTTTGGAACAATGCAATTGAACGAAAGAGAGGCTATACAAATGATAATTGAATATGTATCTAAAGAATTAAATTTTTAAAAATAATAGATGAAATTCATACGAAGCATAAGTTTAAGAATGTTTGGAGGGCTAACCCTTCTGTCTTTGATTTTATTGGTATGCTTTATAAAAGTATATACTAAAATTGGAGATATAAAACAAAGTTTAAGATTATCAAAAATCGACCCAATAGAAATTTCAAATAGTGTTTCTGAAATTAGTCAATTAACAACATTTTCGATTATACTATTTGTAACATTTGGAATAATTATTGTAGCAATAATTACTAAAAGTATTCTTTTTCCTTTAAGCGAACTTACCAAACATATCAATGATATGAGCAAAGGTAAAATGCCTGAAATAGAAGGGAAATCTGTTTGGGGTGATGAATTAGACCAAATGCGTGATTCATTAAAAACTACTATCAATGAAATTAAAAAAACGGCTGATTTTGCCGTTAAAATTGGTAAAGGCGAATTAGATGTAGATTTTACACCAGTTTCGGATGACGATTTGCTTGGTCATACTTTATTAGCCATGCGTAGCGACTTAATTGAAGCTGCAAAAAGAGATGAAGATAGAAATAGTATAATTGCTTGCGATTCAGAAGTAAGTAGTATTTTGCGTTCGCACAATCAATTAGAGCCATTAGGCGATGAATTATTAAGATTTTTAGTTAAAAGACTAAATGCAATACAAGCAGCTTTTTATGTAGTTTATGAAGATGAAAATGGTGAAAAATCGATTCATTTAATAAATTCGATGGCTTATAACAAAAAGAAAAGCCTTAAAAGAGTGTTCAAGTTTGGTGAAGGATTAGTTGGGCAATCAGCCATTGAAATGGATTTTGTACACAGAACCGAAATTCCTAGAGATTATGTAACGATAACTTCTGGCTTGTTGGGAGAGCAACGTCCAACTTCTATTTTTATCATGCCGCTTATAACCAATAGTAAAATATATGGGTTATTGGAATTTGCGTCTATTTATAAATTTTCGACTTTGCAGGTTGATATTATTAAAAATGTGAGCGAAATTATTGCCCAAACCATTTTTAATTTATTGGTAAATGAACGAACTTCTAATTTGCTAACAGAAGCACAACGCATGAGTGCAGAACTTTCGGAACAATCGATGGCTTTGCAACAAAATGCAGAAGAAATGCAAGCTACGCAGGAAGAGCTAAAACGCTCGAATATAAAGCTAGAAGAACAAATAGAAGAAGTTAATAATTCGCAAAAACGCACTTATATACTTTTAGAAAACTCATCAGAGGTAATAAATATTATTGACAAAACAGGTACCGTAACGTATGTAAGTCCATCCGTTAAAAATATTTTAGGTTATGAAGTAGAAGAGATTATTGGGACTAAAGAAATCAACAGAATAGTTGGCGATGGTGCAAACGAATATGTCGAAATGTTTAAAACACTATTGGTTAAACCTAAATCTGTAGTTACTATCATATATAGTTATTTAAAAAAGAATGGCGATATTATTTGGCTCGAAGTATCAGGCAGAAATATGCTTGTAGATGCATCAATCAAAGGAATTGTTTTAAATATTCGTGATATAACCGAGCGAAGGAGAGCTGAGGTTGAGTCTCGTATGCGTTCGCAAATGCAATCATTGTCTGAAAACTCGCCAGATTTAATTACTCGTATAAATACAGAAGGAAAAATTTATTATATTAATCCTTCTATTGAAGCTCTTACAAATAAAAAACCAGCTGCTTTTACTAAAAAAACAATTTACGAATCAGATTTGAACGAATCTGTTGTGAAATCATGGGATGAAATCATTCAAAATGTATTGAAAAACAAACAAAAAATACAAGTTGAAATGCCTTTCCCTACCGAAAACGGTAGCTTGGTAATGAATGTAAATGCAATTCCAGAATTTGGAGAAAGCAAAGAAATCGAATCTGTTTTGTTGGTATCAAACAATATTACGGAACGCAAGCAAGCAGAGGTTGAAATTCAAACCAAAAACAAAAAAATTACAGAATCAATAAATTATGCGCAACGCATACAAGTTGCCATTTTGCCTGAACAAAAAAATATTCTTTCGCTTTTGCCTGAATATTTTATGTACTATAAACCAAAAGATGTAGTAAGTGGCGATTTTCCTTGGTTTTTGGAAACTGAAACGGATATTTTTATTGCAGCAGTAGATTGTACAGGACATGGAGTGCCAGGTGCAATGTTGTCTTTGATTGGATATTTCTTATTAAATGATATTGTTAAGTCGCAAAAAATATACGAGCCAGGAAAAATATTAGACATATTAGATAATAGTGTAACAAAAACGCTCAAACAAGACGTAGAAGGAAATGAGATGAAAGATGGAATGGATATTTCGCTTTGTAAAATAAATAAAAAATTAAATAAAATAGAGTATGCTGGTGCTCACAGACCACTTTATCATTTGCACAAAGGCGAAGTTTTAGAATATAAAGGAAACAAATTTGCAATTGGTGGTGGTATGTTTAGAAATCAAACGCTATTTACAAATTACGAAATTAATATAACAAAAGGCGATTCTTTCTATTTTTGTTCGGATGGATTTCCCGATCAGTTTGGAGGTGATGAAATCAAAAAAATTGGACCAGCTCGTATAAGAAGTATTATACAAGAAAATGATAATATCAAAAATTTTAGTAATATGCAACAAATTTTCTCTGACTTCTTTGATAAATGGAAGGGAAATCAGAAACAAATGGATGATTTATTACTTATCGGATTACGTTTTTAAATCATAAACTGAACCACTATGGATCAAAAAATGAGTTACATATTCGACCTTCACAAAACACTTGCAGACCAAAACATAATTTTGGTTTACGAAGGTGAATTTACGCAAGAAATCACAAAATCTGTTTTATCTATGGCTGAAAAAAACATGGATACAACAAATGAAGACATGAACATTAAGAAAAAAGTTTTTAATGTGATGGTCGAATGTTTGCAAAATATTTGTAAACATTCCGAAGAGTTTGGGTCAGAACGTGATGATTTTAATACAGCAATTTTTATGATTGGCAAAGAATTAAACACGTATAAAATCACATCTGGAAATGTGATTTACAATAATAAAATTGAAGGACTAAAAGCCAAACTAGAAATGATAAATTCGCTCGATAAAGAAGGGTTGAAAGAATTGTATAAAAACACGCTTTCAAATACAGAATTGTCCGACAAAGGTGGTGCTGGTTTAGGATTTATAGATATGGCACGAAAATCTGGGCAAAAATTAAGTTTTGAGTTTTCAAAAATTGACGAACACATTTCGTTTTTTGCACTACAATCAAATATTTCAAGAATTAACTAATACGAAAATATAGAAAAAATCGGTTATGAATAATATAAATTTAGAAGGGACAGAAGATACACCAAAAATTATTTTGGATGCTACGAACAACATCTTCGAGATTTCAGGCAGATCGCTTCCTGAAGATTGTGCAACGTTTTATAAGCCTATTTTAGAATGGCTTGCAGCATATGAGCCAACTAAAAAGTTGAATTTTGAAATAAAACTTGATTATTTCAATACAGCTTCGTCAAAAATGATTTTGGACATGCTCACTAGGCTCGAAAAAATCAAGCAAAAAGGCAAAGAGGTTATAGTTACTTGGTATTATAGCGAAGATGACGAAGATATGCAAGAAGCTGGCGAAGAGTTTTCGGAGCTTGTGGAAGTGCCTTTTGAAGTAAAAAGTTTATAATTAAACCCCAATAAGCTTAATTTTACAATTAAAATTAAGCTTATTTCTATATTACAAAATGTCTGAAGAGATATTAAAAGCTTTAATGCAACTTTTTGCCATTATCACGAAACAAGATGATGGTGTAAGCGAAAAAGAACGACTTTTTGTTGAAACATTTTTAAAAACACAGCTTAATGCCGAAATGGTTACTTCGTATATGCAATTATACGAAAGTTTTTTAGGCTCAAAAGAAAGCGAAGATCCCGAAGCTGAAACCAAAAAAAAGAAACTTACTTCGGTAAAAGATTCTGTAAAAACACTTTCGATTTGCAAAAAAATCAATAAAACACTTACACAAAAACAAAAATTTATTGTTTTAATTCGCTTATTTGAACTCATTGATACAGATACAGTCGCAGAAAGTACTGCCAATCAACGTTCCGAAATTATAAATACTGTTGCCACAGTTTTTAATATTGAAGAAATCGAATTTGCCGAAATCGAACGTTTTTGTCGCACCAAAGATATTTTATTACTAAAAGAAAATCCAAATTTGCTTTTAGTTGCTAATGATATTTCTACTGAAGGTATTTTAGCTAAAGTTATTGAAAATGAGATTGATAGCCCACTAGGAATTTTACATATTCTTTCAGAAGATATGTATTTTCTTAGGTATTTAGGCAAAACCAACATATTGTTAAATGGTCAGCCAGTTAGCAGAAATCAAGTAAGTTTATTTGCTTATGGAAGTACTATAAAACTCCCACAAGGCGAACCGATATATTATAGTGATGTTCATACTCGCTTTTTGGCATCGTTGGATATTCCAAAAATATCTTTTGAAGCAAAAAATATTGAATATAAATTCCCAAATGGAAACATTGGCTTAAGAGATGTTTCAATAAATGAAGGTCCTGGTAGGTTAATTGCCATAATGGGAGGGAGTGGTGCTGGCAAAACAACCATGCTCAATGTGCTTGCAGGACTCGAAAAACCAACTTCGGGAACAATTACCATAAATAATATTGATGTTATAAAAGACAAAAGTAAAATCGAAGGTGTAATTGGCTACGTAGCTCAAGATGATATACTTTTTGAAGAATTGAGCGTTTTTCAAAATCTATATTACAATGCAAAACTATGTTTTAAAAACTACAACGAACTTGAACTTACCGAAGCAGTAAACAAGACCTTAAAAAGCCTTGGTTTATTTGAAATTAGAGAAATAAAAGTTGGAAACGTTCTCAATAAAAAAATCAGTGGTGGACAACGCAAACGCCTCAATATAGCCCTCGAATTGATTCGTGAGCCTGTAATTATGTTTTTAGATGAACCAACATCTGGGCTGTCATCACGAGATTCTGAAAATGTATTGGATTTATTAAAAGAGCTTACGCTAAAAGGAAAACTTATTTTTGTGGTTATTCACCAGCCTTCGTCAGATATTTATAAAATGTTTGATAAAGTCTTGATTTTAGATGTGGGTGGCTATCAAATCTATTATGGGAATCCAGTTGAAGCGGTTTCTTATTTTAAACGGATTACTGACCAATTGAATGCCGATGAAGGACAGTGTCATCATTGTGGAAATGTAAATCCAGAACAAATTTTCAATACCATCGATGCAAAAGTAGTAGATGAGTATGGAAATACTACCGAAACCCGTAAAATATCACCTAAAATTTGGAACGAATATTTTACAGAAAAAATCAAACTAGATAAAATTGAAACGGTAACCGAAGCACCACCAAAATCGCTTAGTTTACCCAGTTTGTTGAAACAATTTTTGGTTTTCACAAAGCGAGATGTACTTTCTAAATTAGGCAACACACAATATTTGCTTATCAATTTGTTAGAAGCTCCGCTTTTGGCATTTTTGTTGAGTTTTATTATTCGCTATATTGATGATCCAAAAGGAGATACGTATCATTTTGGTAATAATGAAAACATTCCCGCTTATCTATTTATGAGCATAATAGTGGCTCTTTTTATGGGTTTAACTGTAAGTGCTGAAGAAATTATTAGAGATGCAAAAATTAGAAAACGTGAAACTTTTTTAAATTTAAGTAAGTTGGGTTATTTTTCTTCTAAAATTTGTATTCTTTTTACGCTTTCTGCCGTTCAAACTATATTATTTGTGTTGATTGGTAATGCAATTTTAGACATAAAAGACATGACTCTATCTTATTGGCTAATGCTCTTTTCGCTCAGTTGTACCGCAAATTTGATGGGTTTAAATATTTCTGCAACTTTCAACTCTGCTGTTACAATCTATATTTTGATTCCGATTTTGCTTATTCCACAAATGGTTTTGAGTGGTGCAATTTTTAGTTTTGATAAACTAAATAAATTTATTTCAAATAAAGACAATGTGCCAGTAGTGGCAGATATGATGGCTTCTCGCTGGGCATTTGAGGCTTTGGCAGTAACCCAATTTAGAGATAATAAATATCAAACTGCATTTTATCAATACGAAAAAAGCGAAAGTTTGCATGATTTCAAAAGTGTGTATTGGGCTCCAAAATTGATTGCAAAACTTGATGAAACCAAAAATTTACTTATTTCGGCACAGCCTAAAGATGTTATTCTACCTCAAATAGAAAATTGTAAACAAGTTTTAAAGGCAGAGTTTATTAAAGAATTAAAAGCAAATCCAGAGCTAATATTTGACGAAACGGATTTGAAAGGTGCTTTTGAAAAATTTGATATTCGCTCGATTGATTATTTAAAAAATTGTGTTGAAATTATGAAAGACTATCATAGTGCAAAATACAATGAAATTAATAATCAAAAAGACATGTTGATTTCTAAGTTCATGGACACCAAAGAGCATGTAGATTTATTTAATAACACTAAAAAAGATTATTATAACGAATCTTTGGCTGATTTGGTAAAAAATCAAAAAGCTAAAAATAAAATTATTGAATACAAAGGTAAGTTTATTCAACTCAAAGATCCTGTGTTTTTAGATGCCGAAGAAAAACAAAACCCTTTTAATTATAGAACCCATTTGTATGCTCCACAAAAATACTTTTTAGGTAAAACTATTGATACGTTTTATTTTAATTTATGTGTAATATGGTTTTCTACTTTTGTGTTGTTTTTGACCTTATATTTTGAGGTTTTCAAAAAAGGCTTAACTTTTTTATCCACAATACGTTTCAAAAAGTAGATTGCATTTTTACTTTACAAAAAAAACTTATACATTCGAAATTAATTAACAAAAATGAAAAACAAATATTTTATAATAGGTCTTTTTTCTACACTAGTTGTACTTATTTTCTCATCTTGTTCTAAAAAACAAAGTGCAGATGATTTTTCACAAATCGCTAAAAGCGATTCTTCGGGACAAATTTCGCAAGCTACTTCTGAACTTGCAGGTCAGGTAATAAAATCGATTCCGCCACCAATTGAAATGCAGTCGATGATTTTGAGCAGTGGAGCAACATATAATGCCGATATATTAAATCCATCTGACGAAGCAGAAAAATATAGTACAAATTATCATAAAGCTATTAATTTAGGTATTTATGGTGCTGATTTGGCATATATCAATATTTATAATCATAAAGAAGATGCACTTTCTTATCTAAACACAGTTATTAAATTGTCTGAAGATTTGAAAGTAGGTCAGTTTTTTGATTTTGAAACAATAAAAAGAGTTGCTGATAACAACAAAAATTTAGATTCAATGCTCAATATTACAACTAGTAACTTTGAGAAAATGAATAATTATTTACAAGAACAAAATAGGAGTAATATCAGTATGTATATGCTTACAGGAGGCTGGGTAGAGGCTTTATATGTAGCGTGCAAAGTTGGGTTGGATAAAAAAAACCAACCTTTATATGATAAAATTGCTGAGCAAAAAATTGTTTTAGACCAAGTATTGCTATTATTATCTTGTTATAAAAACGATCCCAATGCCAAAATTTTGCACGATGATTTGCATGAATTAAAAACAGTATTTGATAAAATCAAAATTGAAACTGTATACGCAGAACCCACAATGGTCGAAGAAAATGGACAGTTGGTCGTAAAAGACAATTCAAAAACAATAATAATTGCTCCAGAAGACGTAATAAAAGAAATATCAAATAGTATTTCTGCTACAAGGGCTAAAATAATTGGTTAATTAAATCAAGTGTACAAACAAAAAAGAAAATGAGATTAGTTAAAAAAATTGCTGTAATTGTTGGTGTTGTAGTTAGCATAGCTTCTTATGCACAATGTAACACCGAACCAATGGTTCAAAAATGTTCGGGTAAATTAGGTGATTTTACCTTCTTGAAAGTTTATAAAATAGATAAGATAAAAACAGGTGAGTCTGTTGAGTTTTCTTATGTTTTTTCGGGTAACACATCTTATATGCTTTCGTTGTGTGATGATAAAGGTACTGAATCAGGAGTTGAGGTAACTTTATATGATTCTAATAGAAAATTGGTTTCAACAAATAAATTAAATGGTAAAGTTTATCCTGCAATAACATACAATTGCAAAAGTACTGGAATTTACTACATGACATATTCTATTGCAGATGTAACTTGTGGAGTTAGTGTATTAGGATTTAAAAAATAGTACTTTTTATTCGCTTAAATATTTTTGAAAATGCCGTTTTTCTCTGCGAGAAACGGCATTTATTTTTAAACTAGCATACAAACCGATTTGTGGAGTAGCCAAATGAGAAATAAAACGAGGTTCGATTTTGAGCGAAAGCTTGTCGGAAACATCAAAATCGCTAAAATGTGCATCTACTGCAGCATCAACAATATTTAATACATACGAAACCAAAAAAGCTAAACCCATATAATCACGCAATTGCCTTGCTTGGTCTCTACGTGATGAAACGGCACTTGCAATATATTGATCTTGACTAGGAATTGTATCAATCCACTTTGAAATATATTTGCTATTCTTTTCAGTAAATAAAATTCCATTTTCATCGTTTTGTATATCGTTATATCTTTCTATCAATTTTTTTTTATCCTTCTCCACAATCGGATCTCCATTTTCCTTCATCAAATAACCTTGTGCATTAAAAGACGCTTCTCTAAAATCTAAATAGCGTCCATTTGAAAGAGTAAAAAAATAGGCGGTAACACCTATAAGTCCCCAAACTATTGGTGCTTTCCAGTATTTTTTATTGTAAATCTGTCCTGCTCCTGGCAAAATTACTGATGCTAAAGTAGCAACTGTAGGATTGTTTTTCCACGACCATTTTTTCTTTTCTTTGTAAGTTGTGGTGTCTTGCTGCGTATTTGCAATCGAATCTTGAACAGATTGTGTATTATTATATTGTGGACTATTATATGGATTATAATTTGGACTGTTTGGGTTATTAGGGTCATAATAATTTTGTTGCCCAAAAGCTTGAGCAACAAAATTTAAAAGTATAGCCGTAAATAAAATTTTATAATTCACCGATAATTAATTATTAAAACGTTTCAAAGCCATTTCGCTAACAGTTTTGCCAATAGAAAGCGAAGATGTTGCTGCTGGCGATGGAGCATTGCAAACATTGATAATATATTTATCTTCTATAATCGCAAAATCATCCAACAAGCCTCCATCTCTGTCGCAAGCTTGAGCTCGCACACCTGCATGTGTAGGAATTAAATCATCTTTTTGTATTTCTGGAATTAATCTTTGCAAGGCTTTTGTAAAAGCAGTTTTAGAAAACGAGCGTTTATATTCTCCTAAACCTGTTTTCCAATATTTAATTGCTACTTTTTGAAAACCTGGCCAAGTAATTGATTCCCAAAATTCAGTAAAATCAAAATCAAATAGTTTATAACCTTCTTTTTTAAATGCAAATACTGCATTTGGTCCGCACTCCACATCGCCACCTATCATATTTGTGAAATGCACACCCAAAAACGGGAAATTTGGATCTGGAACGGGATAAATTAAGGTTTTTACTAAATATCTTTTTTCGGGTTTCAATAAAAAATATTCGCCTCTAAATGGAATAATGCGTAAATTTATTTTGTCTTTATTTATTGCAGCTATTTTATCTGAATACAAACCTGCACAATTTATAATCAATTTAGTTTCAAAAGAATTTGTTGAAGAAATAACAGTAGAAGACTCTGCATTATTTTTAATATCAATTACTTTTTGATTTAATTCTATTATTCCACCATTGTTTTTAAACAATTCTGCCATTTTTTCGGCAACTTTCACATAATCTATAATTCCAGTATAAGGAACATAAAGCCCTTCGAGTCCATTTACATGTGGTTCTATTTCTTTTAATTCGTTGATATTAAGCTTTTTGATTTTTGTTAAACCGTTTTCGATACCTCTTTTATAAAGATTTTCGAGTCTTTCTATTTCTTTTGGCATTGTTGCCACAACCACTTTTCCGCATAAATTATATTTAATATTATGCTGATTCGCAAAATCTAACAACATATTATAGCCATTGATGCAATTAATGGCTTTTAAACTTCCCGGTTTATAATACAATCCAGAGTGAATTACTCCACTATTGTTTCCTGTTTGGTGTTTTACTAACTCGCTTTCTTTTTCTAAAAGCGTGATTTTAAGATCTGGATTTGCTTCTTTTAGTTTAAAAGCAGTGGCTAATCCAACTATTCCACCACCAATAATTACAATATCTTGCATTTTTAGCTTCAAATTTTTATGCAAAGTTATCAATTTTGATTATGACATTCTATATTTTTTTTAGAAATATCACTTTTCTTATTTTTTAATATCATTATAAGAATAGTACAAATTGTACTTTTATAACAATCTATACTAATAAAAAAAGAATATTTAACAATAATTGTATTTTTCTAATATATGTATATTGATTTTAAGGTATTTACAAATTGATAATATTTCTATATTTAGAATTGGCTTACCTTTGTGTTGTAATTATTGTTTAACTAACCAATTACATAAAATGAAAAAAGTAATATTATCCGTAGCAGCACTTATCATAAGTATGGCTACATTCGCACAAGAGACTCAAACAAATTCGAATATCGCATTACGCAAATATATATCTAAAAATGTAAATCAAATTACAACGTATGCTGTAAAAGATTATCAAGGTATGGTAAAAGTGAAAATCGAATTGAGCGAAACTGGAGTACCAACAGTTAAATTAATTTCGGGAGTAAACGATGAATTGGATTCAAAAGTGATGACAATCATTCGCAATACACCAGAATTTATTTTAGCCAAAATGGTAGAACAAAATCAAAAATCGCTTATCATCCCAGTTCGTTTTGAAATGAGAGATAACTAAGATTTTAGATTTTAGCATAAAAAAAGCCCTTTTAGGGCTTTTTTTATGCTTTTTATGGAAAATTTTTATAAATATTTTTTCTGTGTGAGAACAATATAAATCTAATATGATTTTGCTCTGTTAGTTCAAATCCAATACGATAATCATTAATTCGTTTTCGATAATATGTAGAATATCCAACTAGTTTTTTACAATTAGAGACTTCAGCTATGTTTGATGCTTTTTCAAATTCTAAAATTGCAATTTTAATCTTCAACTTTATTTTTTTTCAGATACATTTGATAACGATTTAAAGAATGATTTATCAAATTCTACAATCATTATGCATTTAGCGTTTTGAAAATTTCATTTCTATCTATCAAAGTTCCAGTTTTTTTTTTATCCATCATTTCGCCAAAAACCAAATCTTCATACTGACTTTCATTTACAGAATAAACAGTTGCACCTAGCGATTTTGCAATTGTACGCATTATTTTATTTGTTTTTGCGTCTGTTTTTATAAGTAAAGCATCCATAAAATAGAAATTTATATACTAAATTACTTGATATTTTTAGATTTTACAAGCAAAATTTACTTTTTCAAAAACTCAACTGCATTTACCAAATGATAAAAAGGAGCATCCCAAACTTCTTGTGTACTCCATTCTACTGCATTTGATGCTTCTTCGTAAGGTTTGTCTTCTGGCGTACCCATATATCCAACCAAAGTTCCTTCTGGTATTTTGTAATTTAGAAAAGAAGCCATTACAGGATGTTTAAATCCTACGCCATAAAACAAACACAAACCTTGTGGATTGTGCCCCATAATCCACTGCAAAAGTTTTTCGGAATGATTTTTCCAGTTTTGTTTTTCAAATACAAAACCTGCACGAGCCAATAAATAGGCTTGCGAAGCCACAACAGCTCCGCAACCGTGTGGAATTGGATTTTTTGAAAACACATGTATAAATGAGCGAACATATTTTCCATTTCCGGCATCTCTAAACTTTTGATTTTCTTTAAATTCTGGATTTGTATAAATACCATAAGGTGTATATCCAAATGCGTTTGTTGCCGCATCTTTTAATAAATAATTATCGATATAACTCGAAATACTCGATTTGCATTTTTGTGTAAGTGGCTCAAAACCAGCTAAATTTAATTCTGCAAACCGCAAAATAGCCATTGCTGCTACTGATGAAAATGCAATACTTCGATAACCATCTGATTTGTCTTTTTCATAAAAATAGCCAGACAAATTTCCGTTTCCAGTTTCTTGTCGCTCGAGCAGTTGATTTACTAAAGAAGCCAAATACGATTTTGATACATTAGGAGAACCAGCTACAAGCAACTCGAAACCAGCCAAAATTTGTTCAGAAAGATAGATAGTGCGGTTATCATTTTTGCGTTTGCTGCCATATTTCCAAGCCCTATCTGCCAAAACCAAACAATTGTTTTTGTCGGGGTAGGGAAGTGCTACCGAAGCTAAAGCCATGTTTTTAACAAACAAATACTGAACTAATGGATTATAATTGCTGCGCACATGGCGTGATTTATTATTTAATGGTATATTATCATTATCTCCATCGCCTGAAGCTGTTACACCAGGGTGGTTTTCGTTCCACCACGATTTTTCAAAATCACCTGCACGATTGAAACCTGCCCCAACATCTTCGTAACAGCGACCGCTGTCCGAAATCATTTGATGAAAAAAGTTATTTCCCCAACGCATTTCATCCATTGCTTTTTGTTTGAATCCTTGGTGTCCAGATTTTATCACATTTCCTAAAGCTTCAACATTTGGCAATGTTAAAAATAACCATTTTCGCCAATCACCAGCATCGTTCCATCCACCAGCTACAGGCATAAAATAGGTAGAATCGGTATCTAAAACTCCATCATCCACATTTTCGGCTGCTCTAATTCCAGGAACTTCAACTCCCGAACGTTGTGCAAAAAGATATTCTAAATAGGCTCTTTCGATTCTGTCATACGGATTTTGAGCAATTTGAAAAGGCGTTGTAAAACCATATTCGCATTCGATTTGATACAAACCTAATCGTTCGAATCCAGAAAAATCTGCTTGCCAAAAAACACCCCAATCGGTTGTGATTTTTTTTAATTTGCCTGAATATATTGGAGTTTTGTTTGAAGAATTATAGTTTGTAATAGGTTCATTTAATTTTCCTTCTGAAATATTGAATGGCCATCTAAAAATTTTATCGTCCCATTGCGAAGGAATATTTTGTTTTCGTTTTAATCTATCTCCAATATTTTGGATATAAAAATTGATTTCAGAGGGCAATTTATCAGCCTCTTTTCCCGGCATTAACGTAATTATTTTTGGAGAATTAGGTCTAAAACCAAGTTGAGAAGTAGCCAAAAAAGGTTTATCAAAATTATACTGTGGTTGTGCAAATGCTACGTTTTGAATGACAATTGCAATATAAAAGATTGTTTTTTTCACGTTTATTGTTTTTTAATATTAGCAAAGCTATATTTATTCTTGATTTTGCACAAAAAAATAAAAAATTTGAGCCGAGAAAAATATTAAATGTTTTTTGTTAAGATTTGAAATTTAGATGTATTACAATTATTTGGTAATATCAATTTGATTTACTATATTTGTATAATGATTATTCGATTTAATAATGATTATTTAGAAAATATTTTACAAGATTTGCCTGTAAAAGGAAAACCTAAATATGATATACATGTTATCCAGAAGTTTAAAAAAGTAATTAAAATTCTTCAAAAAATGCCTAACTTAGTTAGCTTAAAAAATTTGAACAGTCTTAATTTTGAGCTATTGAAGGGGAAATTAAAAGGAATGTATTCTGTAAGAGTCGATTATCATTACCGGTTGATATTTTCAATAGAAACTGAAACTATTGAAGTACTTGAAATTATAATTATAGAAGATTTAACGAATCATTATCAATAAAAATGGGACACGATAAAATAGTTGGAAAAAATGGTTCTGAAATTTATTTTGAGATTTTGCTGCATCCAGGCGAAGTTTTAGAAAATGAACTTTTAGAAAGAAAAATCACAAAATCTGCTTTTGCGATGAAAATAGCAATGTATCCCGCTCACTTTTCTGATATTATAAAATGTAAAAGAAATATTTCTGCCAACATTGCGTTAAAACTCGAAAAAGAATTAAACATCAGTGCCGAATTTTGGCTAGGGCTGCAAATGGATTACGATTTGGGCAAAGAAAGGATGAAAATTAAACAGGTTGCTTAAATTTATAGGTTTTATTTCATTTTTTAATCAAACGTTTTTTGAACTTTCTTCTAATTATTTGTGTATCATTGAATAAGTTTGCACATATTTTGCATTCTTAAACATGAAAATCCTCACCACCGTTGTTTTTGCCTTATCGGTTGCACTTTTAGTAATTGCTATTCATCAAATAATGATTTATGGTTTTGCAAATAGCTATTGGATTTTGATGTTGAGTACTTTTGCTTTTCTTTGGTTTGCTTATTTGAAACGTAATGAAAATCCTGGCGAAGAAGTTTATGAAAAATATAAAAACCTAAAAAGTAATAAAAATAGTAAAACAAAAAAATGAAAATACTTTTAGCTTACCTCAAAAACTATAAAAAACTAATCGTTATTGCCTTATTTTTGGCAGCAATAAATCAGATTTTTTCGCTTTTCGATCCATATATTTTTGGTAAAATAATCGATGAATGTGCAAATAATGCAAAAAGTTTTTCTCAAACCGATTTTTTGATAAAAGTAAGCCAATTGATTGGTGCAGCATTGGGTGTAGCAATGATAAGTCGTATCGCAAAAGCTTTTCAAGATTATACAGTTAGTTTGGTAATCCAAAAAATGGGTGCTCAAATCTATACCGATGGGCTCAAACATTCGCTCAAACTTCCATACCAACAGTTTGAGGATCAGCGCAGTGGCGAAACTTTAAATGTATTGCAAAAAGTACGTGCCGATTCCGAAAAGTTTATTTCTAATTTTATAAATGTGCTTTTTGCAGCTTTGGTTGGAGTGGTTTTTGTGATGGTTTATGCGTATCAATTAGATGTGAAATTGGTTTTTATTTACCTTGCTGCTGCCTTTTTGTTAGGAATTATTACGAATATATTAAGTAGAAAAATAAAATTAGTACAAAAAGAAATCACTAAGGAAACCAATGTGTTGGCAGGAGCAACTACTGAAAGTTTACGCAACATTGAACTAGTGAAAAGTTTGGGTTTGACCCAACAAGAAATTCACCGATTGAATGCCACTACATTGAAAATCTTAAAACTTGAACTTAAAAAAGTGCGAGGAATTCGCTCAATAAGTTTTATTCAAGGAACATTTGTGAACTTTTTACGCCAAACCATTTTATTCTTTCTGCTTTATCTTATTTTTAAAGACACATTGAGTGTTGGGCAATTGATGACCTTACAGTTTTATTCGTTTTTTATTTTTAACCCGTTACAAGAAATGGGAAATGTAATTTTATCATATAGAGAAGCCGAAGCATCGTTGCAAAATTTTGAACGCATTATGCAAATGCCAATTGAAGCTAGACCCGAAAAACCTACAAAAATTGATAAAATTGAAGCCATTGCATTTGAAAATGTGAGTTTTAAACACAAAACCGCTACAACAAATGCTGTAGATTCAATTTCTTTTGCTGCAAATATTGGTGAAACTATCGCTTTTGTTGGTCCTTCGGGTTCGGGAAAAACCACCTTGGTGAAATTGCTTGTAGGTTTGTATCAGCCTCAAAATGGAAGTATAAAATTGAATAAAATTGATACACAAGTTATTGATTATGATAATATTGTACATGGTTTTGGATTGGTTACACAAGACACCCAATTATTTTCTGGTACTATAAAAGACAATCTACTTTTTGTTAATCCGAGAGCTACCGAAGAGCAAATGTTAGATGCTATGCAACGTGCGGCTTGCCAAACTTTGCTTTCTCGAACCGAAAATGGTTTAAGTGCAGTGATTGGCGAAGGCGGAATGAAACTTTCTGGTGGCGAAAAACAACGTTTATCTATTGCAAGAGCACTTTTGCGTGACCCACAACTTTTGATTTTTGACGAAGCTACTTCGGCTTTAGACAGTATTACTGAAGAAGAAATCACAAAAACCATAAAAGAAGTTACTGCTGCAAAAGATAGAATTACAGTTATGATTGCCCATCGTTTATCAACTATTATGCACGCTGATAAAATATTTGTTCTCGAAAAAGGCAAAATCATAGAAACAGGTACGCATCAACAATTGATAGATGAAAAAGGCTTATATTATGCCATGTGGAGGCAGCAAATAGGGGAGAGATAGTTTTTAAACATATATCCTAAAAACCTGTTTGAACCAAATTTTGAAAACGGGATCTAAAAATTCTACTTTCGATAACATTCTATCTAAAACTTCTCGTTTTTCTAGTGCAATTATTGCTTTTAAAACACTTGCTCCACTGCCCAAATCATATTTGTGTATAATTTCGGCACTACAGTATTTAGAATGAATAGAGTGAAAGTTTACCCTGAAAAAAGAGGATGGAATTTCTATACCCATTAAAATTAGGATATCCCTTAGCCACTG
>RDZG01000034.1 GCA_004293915.1 Bacteroidota bacterium
ATTGGAATGATAGACTTGTTGCATAATTATTTGAGTTTGTCGTAAAACAAAAATAATCAACTTTTTTATCTTCCACCCTTCGGAGTTTTCTTTGGAGGCGTAGCAGGAAAAATGGGCTGTAAAAGTTATTACAAATTCATTCGTTAGAAACGAAAGTCTTGATCTGCCTCAATTTAAACGGGGTCGATTAAGGTTGTTTATTTATCTATCCAACTTCTGAAATTTGGTGTTTTAGCAGTACTTACAATAAAACTTTCTTTTTGTCCTTTTAAATAAACTGAAAGTCGATCTGATGTTTGGTTTTCTATTTTTTCAATGGCATTTATATTGATGAGTTCACTGCGATTGATTCTATAAAAAACGGCTGGGCTTAATTGCTGTTCTATTTGCGACAATGTTCCCGTAAGAGGAAATTTTTTGCCCAAAAAATCATAAGCATTTAGTAAAACAGCATCAGCCTTGATTAGGCTGATATTTGATGTAGGGAGTAGATATAAACCCGAAGGCAGTTTTATAGTCAGTCGTTGTTTGTAACTATTTTGAGAAATATCTTTTAATGCCGCTTTTACACTTGATAAGATATCTTCAGAATAACTTTTCTTGTTTTCAGATTTTAAAAGTACACATTTGTCTAGTGCTTTTTTTATTTGTTCCTCTGTAAATGGTTTTAATAAATAAGCGACACCAATTGTATCAAAGGCTTTTAGTAAATACTGATCATAAGCAGTAGTAAAAACAATCGGTGATGTGATTTCATGTTTATCTAAAAATGTAAAAATATTCCCGTCAAGTAGTTCTATATCGCTAAAAATAATGTCGGGCTGTGGATGCTCTGCAAACCACCTTTCACAATCTGCAATACTTGACAATTGTCCCACTATATCTATTGTGCTATCGATATTAGTGAGATAGTTTATTAATTGCTTTTTGGCAACATTTTCGTCTTCAATAATTAATAATGTCATTCTGTGTTATTTGATGCATTTAATAATGGTAGCTTAATAGTATAGGTTTCATCAGTTACAATAATTTCTAATTGCTTATTGCTTAATAATTCATATCTGTTTTTTAGATTACTAATACCCAATCCTGTAGATTCATAATCTAAGTCTTTTAACCTCTTTTGATTTGTTACGATTATTTCTGTTTCATTAATAGATATGATAGTTTTAAGAGGCTTTTGATTATCACCTTTATTATGTTTTATAATATTTTCTAATACAGACTGTAGGCTACAAGTGGGAAGAAATTTGCTATAATTATTTATCTCAATACCTTTTTTGGTAAATGTGTAGGCATTTTCAAATCGATGTTTTAGTAAATAAATATAATCATCTGCAAAGCTTAGCTCATCTGTTAATAACACAATATCATTATGCGTATTTGTAATTAAATGTCGATAAATCATTGCCAATCTGTTGAGGTATTCTTTGGCTTGTATTGGGTTTTGTGAAATTAAGCCACTCAATACATTCAAATTATTGAAAAGAAAATGTGGATTTATTTGACTATTTAAAGCCTTTAGCTGATTCTCAATATTTAATTTTTCTAAGTTCTGAGCATAATTTTGCATATCAAAATATTTTTTCAATGCCAGTACTGCACATAGTATCCCAATTTCTTGAGCCTCAAATAGAATGTATTTTGCTACGGATTTTAAACCCCAATCAATAGCCGTATTATTATAGTAACCGTCACTAATCATAAAAACGGGTGTAAAAAAAGAAATTAAAAATGCTCCTTTAAAAAGTGCGTAAATGACATTTTTTAACGAATTGTTTTTTGGAAATAAAAAATGAACTGTAGTTACAGCTAAAAAAGTTCTAGTAACAACTTCAATAAGAGATAATAATAAGGTTTCCAATATCCTTCCTTGGAAAAAATAAGCAGGAATAATATAAACATGGGCAATTGTCCAGTAAATTCCAATTAAAATCCAATCTGATTTTGAAAGTTTTTTAAATGTTTGTAACATAAATATTAACTTTATAGGACAAAAATAAGGATAAACACTAGAAATTATTGTACTTAATTTTTTGATTAAAGGAAAATCGTTTTGAATGAGGGATTATTTCGTTTAGAAAAATATGTAAGGTTTTCCAAATGTTTTAATTTTGAATTAACCAAATATTTTAAAAATGATACAGACAAAAGAATTTATGTTGCTGTTCAGATTTGAACCAACAAACGAACAGCCCACACCCGAGCAAATTCAAGAAATGCAGAAACATTGGGGAGAATTTATTGGCAATATTGCAATTCAAGGCAAACTAGTGAACACCTATCAACTAAGTTTTGAAGGCAAAAAGATATTTGCAGACAATAGTGTTGAAGATGGAATTCATATAGCAAGCGGACAAACACTTGGAGGCAATATGGTATTGAAATCAGAAACCATGGAAGAAGCAACTGTACTTGCAAAAAAATGCCCTATATTATTTATGGGAGGAAATGTAGAAGTTAGAGAAATAACCCCAATGAATTAATCAATAAATATAAACTTTAAAATGAATAAGAAAATGATTTTATCAATAATTGGAATTGCCCTAGTAGCATTCATCGGATTTGGATTGTACAAAGCGAGTGGATTGAAATCAATTCAAATCGAAACAAAAGTAACCATTAAAGCCTCAAAACAAGAGGTTTTTGACATGGTAAAATACCTCAACAATTTTCCAAAATGGTCTCCGTTTTTGGTACAAGACCCCACTCAAAAATACGAGGTTAAAGGAACAGACGGAACCGTGGGAGTTCAATACCATTGGGATGGCAATAAAGGAAAAGATTTAGGATATCAAGAAATTGTAAAAATTGATGAACTAAAATTTATTGGCAAAAAATGTGATATTCAAAAACCTTTTGTAGCACAGCCTACTTTCGACTATTATTTTACAGAAAATGCCAACGGAGTTGAAGTAAAAGAAATATTCAAACTAGAATCAGGATTGATAGACTCCTTCTTTTTATGGCTATTTGGAGCAAAAGCAGAAATGGAAAAAACCAATCAACAAGGATTAGAATTGTTAAACAAAGCCCTAACCAGTAAATAATAAGAAAATGGATAAGACTGTAGCAACCATGATAGAAAACCTGAAAGAAAAAACAGGTCATTCTTTAGACGATTGGAAATCTTTAATCGCAAAACAAAGTTTATCAAAACATGGAGAAATTGTAAAATTCCTGAAAGAAACGCATAATATAACACACGGATACGCTTCAGAAATTGCCCTGAAAGTATTGGGTTCTGATGCTGATTCTGCTAGTAATGCAGATGATTTTATTGTAACTCAATACAAAGGTAAAGAACATTTGAAAGCGTATTATGACAAATTACTTGCTGAAATCGAAAAATTTGATGGCGAATTTAAAATAGATCCCAAAAAAACCTATGTTAGTTTAAAAAGAAAAAAACAGTTTATAATTTTAAATCCTGCTTCAAAAACAAGGTTTGAGATTGGATTTAATTTAAAAGGAACTGAACCTAAAGGTAAATTAGAAGCAGAAAAACCTGATGGTATTTGTTCCCATAAAATCAACCTTTCGGATATTAATGAAATTGATAAAGAAGTGATTGATTGGATAAAAATAGCTTTTGAAAAAGCTGGATAAACAATTTTAGTTTATAGCTATCCAATTTACAAAAGTTGATGTTGTAAAAACATCAACTTTTTTTGTTATATGTATTAGAATCTCACTAGCGCAAGCGTCCGCTTGTGCCTCAAATTAATAAACTCCAGCCTAAATCAAGGTGTGTGGCACCAAGTATACAAAATAATGTTCTGTTTGCTACTGACCATGGAAAAAGGTTTGTTGGAATTGATATAGGTGTCTCGTCCTAAAAAAAGTTTACAGTTTATTGATTAATCCTGATACAAATTTACACTTTAATTTTAATCCTAAAAACCGTTTACATTTGCTGAACTGG
>RDZG01000154.1 GCA_004293915.1 Bacteroidota bacterium
TTATCTTTATTCAAATCTGCATTTTTATTGTGAATTGCTTTTAAGAAAAAATAAGTAAACATTCCGTGAGATTTTTCATTATACCAACAAGAAACCTCTTGCAAACCACAAGAAGCCAATAAAGCCCCTGATTGAATTTCGGTTACGCCTTTGGCTTTGATAACGATTGGCGATATATTTTCATAAATATCAACTCCTGAAAAACAAGCATCAATTGCAATAGTAACACTTTTTGCTCTTGATTTTCCTATGTTTTCATAAAAAATATCCACAGGAAATCCTAACAATTCGATATATTCTGGGTCGCAATCTACGGGAATAAAATAACCTTTTTTATCTTTCAAACTTGGTGCGCCATGTCCAGAATAGAACACAAATAAATCACTTTTATTAGGCTTTATCATATTGTATAATTTGCCTTTTGGATTATTTTTTTCGCCAAAAACCACTTTGAAATCTCCATAGTTAGCATCTTCTAAATATAAAATATTATCTTCTTGAAAACCCATTGTTTCAATTAAATATTTTTTCATAATTTGTGCGTCATATATTCCAAAATTGACTTTTTTTGTTTTTTGATAATTGGTATTACCAATCACGACCGCAATTGCGTTAGCATTATTTGTAATTGTTTTTGGCAAATTAGTATCTACATCAGCGGCTTTAAAAGTAGGTTTTTTTTCTACAATTTTCCCTTTTTCGTCTTTTTTATCTTCGTTAGGTTGTTTTGTTTCAGTTGGAATGATAATATGCGCAACTTTTTCTATAGGTAAATTTGGAAATTGATTTTTATATAATTGATAAGATTTCAAAAAACTTGCTTCTTGATTTCGGTAAGAATAGGTTATTCCTTTTTTATCCACTATATCCAAAGCCATGATACAAATTTTATTCGCAGAATCTATACTAAAAACAGGATTTTTAACTTCACATTGAGTAAAATCAAAATTTTTCGCTTCTGATACAGGTATTTTAAAATATATTTTTCTAAAATTTTCAAAAGTAACATCAAA
>RDZG01000101.1 GCA_004293915.1 Bacteroidota bacterium
CTGAAATTTAATGCGTTTATGACTGCATTCGAAAATGAAAATGAATTAGGAAAAACGCTCAGTAATTTAATTGTAAATATTTATTAGACTTTATATAAGGGAGGCATTTTATATTTAATGAAGCTTTGGTCTATAAATTATATGATTTTACAGAAGTAGAGATTGGTATTGTGGAAAGGAAATAAGCTATAAGATTTTCTAAAACTTATAGGTTTATGAATTGAATTATTTTGGCGAGTATGTAAATTCAAAAATAATCGCTTGTTGAGAAGTTAAATTATAGTTAGGTACACTATAACCAAGTGAAAAAAATATACTTTTTTGAGCTTTATAAACCAAGCCAATAATCAGATTGCTTGAAGGTGTTTTTCCACTCATCCAATCAGATTGTAAAAAAAGCTTATTTTTCCATAAATCAAATTCGAAGCCTCCTTGTATTCCTAAATGTTTAAAATCAGAAATGCCTCTAGTTTCTAAGCCAAAATAATTATCATTGCCAGTATACATGCCAAAAATAAATTTCAAACGCTTGAATTCGAATTTGTTATTGAGGAAAAAATAGTTTTCAACTTTTGCAGAAATTGAAATTAGATTTTGAAACCCTAAACCAATGCTATAATCAGCAGAAATGTCAAATTTCTTTTGGGCATTGAATCCAAGTGAAGGGAAAATAGGGATTTCATTAAGGTTGTTTTTTAGAAAGTAATTTTTGTTATAGTCATAGGCAATGCCAAAAGCATTTAAACCAATTTCAAAGTTTTTAAAAACGCCATAATTAAATGTACTACTTCCAGATGTGTTGTCGTTATAAATATTCAATTGTTGTTGAAAAAATATTTTTCCTTTTGGTGTAATTTCAGAACTTGGTACGTTAAAAAAATTTTGTTGAGAAAAAACTCGAGTAGAAATTATAAAGAAAAAAATTATAATAACGTACTTATACTTTCTTCTCATTTCAGTGTTGTAAATTTAACCCAAAATTCCAAATCGAATTTTATTAAAGCATATAACTGCTTCTGAATAAGTATTTTATATTAAAATTTAATCGCACTTAATGACACTAAATCTTAACTAAAAAGTCCTGATTTTATTGCACTTACTTATTTTATCACAAACTCATTGAGAATTTGGGTTGAAATTTGACAAATACAGGTATAGTAATGTTTTATTCTGCACCACCACCCAACACTTGATACATTTTAACTACTGCATTTAATTGTTGTTTTTTGGTTTCAACTAATTCCATTTTCGATTCTAAGGCATCACGCTGAGTTAAAAGTATTTCCATATAGTCAGCTAAAGCAGATTTGAATAATGATATGGAAATATCTATAGAGCGAGTTAGTGCCTTTACCTGTTTAGATTTAAAATCATAACTTTTTAATAGATTATCTATGTTAGATTGGTTATTAACCACTTCTGTATAAGCATTTAAAACCGTTCGCTCATAATTATAAACGGCTTGAATTTGTCGTACATTTGCTGAATTATATTCTGCTTTGATGGCATTACGGTTTATCAATGGAGCAACTAATCCTCCCGTTAAATTAGTCAAAATGGATTGAGGAGTGCTTAGTTTCCAGTGATATTAACTACTGGATAAAAATTAGCTTTTGCTACTTTTACATCTAAATTGGCTGCCGAAAGTGCATGTTCTGCCATTTTAATATCTGGTCTATTTCCTAAAAGTTGCGATGGAATTCCATTTGCAATAATACTTGGAGTTAAATCAAAAAACGTAGCTGATTTTCGCTCAATTTTACTTGGAAATTTGCCTAAAAGGAAATTGAGTTTATTTTCGGTTTCTACTATTTTTTGTTGCACATAATATTGACGACTATTGTTTTTTGCTACTTCGGCTTCGAATCGCAAAACGGCAAGTTCAGTAACTGTGCCTGCCTTTTTTTGTAAATTAATAATTTCAAGGGCATTTTTTTGGATTTGAATATTTGCTTTTAAGATTTCAAGTTGATTGTCAAGAGCGATGAGTTCGTAATAGCTTTGGGCTACTTCTGATACTAAAATTGTAGCTGCAAAATTTTTGCCTTCTATACTTGCAAAATAACTATAAAGAGCTGATTTTTTGGCATTTCTCAATTGTTTCCAAATATCTACTTGCCACGCCACATTTGCCCCTAAGAAAATATTGGGCAGAACTTCGGGTTTGGGATTTCCAGGTGTTATGGCTAAATTATTTTCTAAAGCACCTTGTGTTGTATATCTTCCAGATTTATCTAATCCACCACCGCCAAATAATCTAACAAATGGCAAATAAAGTCCTTTTCTAGCTTTTACCTGATTATTGGCTATAATAATATCTTGTAAAATAATATTAAAACGCTGGTTGTTTTTCAAAGCTGAGTCAATCATATTTACTAGCATTGAATCGGTAAAAAAATCTTTCCAACTGATTTTTGCCGTATTTGTAGTATCCGCATTTATGCCATAATTACTTGGCAAATTCTTTTTAGCTTGTTTGCTCACTAAACTTGGAATACATCCAGAAAAAGCAGAACAAAAGCAACCGATAAGAATTAAATTAATTATATTTTTCATGATTTTTGATCAAAATTTATTTTCATTTTTTTAAATGTTAGGGAACTCCTAAAAACTCCAATATTATTTTAAAAACCCCACCCAAACCCTCCCCAAGTGGGAGGATTTCAGCGGAATTGAGGTTTTTAGGAGTTCCCATTAATGTTTTTCTGGCTCAGTAATAGGAGTCATATCTTCTTTTCTGATTAATTTTCTTCCTTCAGCCATTTTACCAAATATGTAGTACAATCCTGGGATAATTACAATTCCAAATACAGTACCGAATAGCATTCCTCCTAATGCACAGCCACCAATGGTTCTGTTGGCAATTGCTCCAGGACCATGAGCTAACACCAAAGGAATTAATCCAGCCATAAAAGCGAAAGATGTCATCAGAATTGGTCGAAAACGGGCTTTAGCACCTTCGATAGCGGCATCTAGCACTGACATTCCTTCTTGGTTTTTTTGGATGGCAAATTCTACTATCAAAACTGCATTTTTTCCTAACAAACCGACCAGCATTACCAGTGCAACCTGAGCATAAATATCGTTTGCTAATCCCAATACATTTACAAAGAAAAATGCTCCAAATATGCCTGCTGGTAAAGATAAAATTACAGCAAATGGCAATATAAAACTCTCATATTGAGCAGCTAGTACCAAATAAACAAATATGAGAACTATAATGAAAATCACAATTGTTTCGTTACCGCTTGCACGTATAAATTCGTCTTTTGTAAGTGCTGCCCAATCAATATCATAGCCTTTTGGTAATGTTTGAGCGGCTACTTCTTGTATGGCTTTGATGGCTTCGCCACCGCTATATCCTGTGGCTGGCGAACAGCGGATAGAGGCAGTGGTGTACATATTAAAGCGATTGATTTCATATACATCTTGCACCTTTTTCATTTTCAAAAAAGCCGAATATGGCACCATTTCGCCTTGATCATTTTTGACATATAACAAATCTAAAATATCTGAAGGCTGTTTTCTAAAGGCGGGTTCGGCTTGTACAAAAACCCAAAAAAAACGTCCAAATTTTATAAATCCTTGATCAAACGAACTTCCAATCAAAATGCTTAAGTTATCCATAGCTTTACTAATCGAAACACCTTTTTGCATGGCAATATTGTTATCTATTTCTAATTCGTATTGCGGATAATCGGTTCTATAAAAGGTAAACAGTGCAGCCAATTCTTTTCTTTTTTCGAGTTCAGTCATGAAATCGTCTGTTACTTTTCCTAAACGCACATAATTTATGTCCATATTTTTATCCAAAAGCTGAAGTGTAATTCCACCCGCTGCTCCATAGCCTGGCACTGCTGGCGGATCAAAAAATTCGATTTTTGCTCCTGGAATATCTTTTACTTTTTCTTCTAATTCTAATATGATTTCAGCCGCAGTGTGTTCACGTTCGTCCCAAGGTTTTAAGTTTATTAATAAAGTTCCACAATTTGAACCTCTTCCTTGTGTCAAAACCTCAAATCCAGCCAATGCAGAAACCGATTTTACACCTTCAACTTTTTTGGCAATGTTTTGTAACTGGCAGCTAATATCAAAAGTACGCTCCAAAGTAGAACCCGCTGGGGTTTGAAGAATAGCATATATCATTCCTTGATCTTCGCTTGGCACAAATCCCGCTGGAAGTTTTGCAGTTATACCAAAAATACCAAAGCAAAAAATACCCAAAACTCCCCAAGTAACTACTTTGCGATTTATAATTAGTTTTAATATTTTTATATATCCCCCCGTAAGATTTTCAAAAAATATATTAAACTTGGATATAAAACGATTTACAAAAGTTCTTCGTCTAGGCTGACCATGTACACGTTTTAAAATCATGGCACATAATACAGGAGTTAAAGTAAGAGCGACTATACCAGATATTACAATAGAAGAAGCCATTGTGATAGAAAATTGGCGATAAAATATACCCACAGGACCAGACATAAAAGCCACGGGAATAAAAACAGAAGTCATCAGCAAGGTAATAGCTATAATGGCACCACTGATTTCCCTCAATACTTTCTTTACTGCATCGTAAACACTTATGTGATGATTTTCTTCCAATTTGGCATGCACTGCTTCCACTACCACAATGGCATCATCCACCACAATTCCAATAGCCAATACCAATGCAAAAAGAGTGATAAGATTGATGGTAAGTCCAAACATTTGCATCACGGCAAATGCTCCAATTAAAGATACAGGAACGGCAATGATGGGAATCAAAGTCGAACGCCAATCGCCTAAAAAGATAAATACCACCAATGCTACTAAAATAAATGCATCTCTGAGGGTGTGAACAACTTCATCGATAGATGCATCCAAAAAACTAGAAACATCATAATCGATATCGTATTCCATGCCTGCGGGAAAGTCTTTTTTGAGTTCCTCGAGTTTTGCCTTTACTTCATCAATTACTTCAGTAGCATTACTTCCATAGGTTTGATTCAACATAATGGCAGCAGAAGGGTACTCATCTTTTTTGGAATAAATATCATAACTCGTACTTCCTAACTCCACATCGGCAACATCTTTTAATCGAATGGACTCTCCTTTCGAATTTGCTCTGATAATTACTTCTTTATATTGTTCAGGGGTGCTATATCTGTCGGTATAAGTCATCACATATTCGATAGATTCTGAGCGTTTACTATCGGCTCTTCCTAATCTGCCAGGCGTAGCAATGATACTTTGTTCAAAAAGTGCTTTTGTAACTTCATCGGCATTGATATTGTAAGCACGCATTCGATCTGGATTGAGCCATACACGCATGGCATATTGCCTACTCCCAATGATTTGGGCTAATGCTACACCATTAATCCGTTGGATTTCTGGCAGCATTTTTATGAAAGCATAATTAAAAATAAACTTCATGTCAGCATTGGTAGTATCCTTGCTGTATAAGTTGATATACATCAGCATACTTGGCTGAATAGGTTGTACCACTATTCCAGCTAGCTGTACTTGTTCGGGTAACATACTTTTTACCGACAGCACCCGATTAGTTACATTCACCAATGCTTGATTAGGATCAGTGCCTAGGTTAAATATAATTTGAATATTTGCGTCCCCCGAACTTGCTGCAGTCGAAAACATATATTTCATGCCTTGAACCCCATTGATGGCTTGTTCAAGTGCTATCAAAGATGAATTTACTAATACTTTTCCGCTAGCACGAGGGTATGAAAGCCTAACAATAACCATTGGTGGTGCTATAGAAGGGAATTGCGATTTCGGTAAAGTAGAAATTGCTAATATTCCTACAAATACGATAACTAGTGAAATTACAATAGCTAAGGCAGGTCGTTGTATAAATCTTTGGAACATAATACGTTTTTTTAAGGTAAGAAATAATTAAAAAAAGTCCTCTTATTCAGCATGTAATTTTAAGTTAGCCATAACTATTTTAGGTTCTTTAAAATGATATTGTATTTTCTGACCTTCTTTTACTTTTCGTAAACCTTCAAGTAAAATCTTATCATTTTCAGAAATACCATCTTTTACGATATATATGTCGGGCATTTCTGCAGAAACAGTTATTCGTCTGGTTTGTAATACATTGTCTTTATCAAGCACATAAACAAATTTTTGATCCAAAACCTCAAAAGTCGCTTTTTGGGGTATCATTAATGCTTTTTTTAAGGGTACGGTTACAATTACATTTCCCGTTTCGCCATGTCTAAGCAAAGCATCTGGATTAGGAAATGTGGCTCTAAATGCAATATTTCCAGTCATATTATTAAAATCAGCCTCTATAGTTTTTATAACTCCTTCATACTCATATAATTGATTATTTGCCATTTTTAACCTAACTTTTCTTCGATTGTTGTCTTTTTCTCCTTGCTTATAATCTAAATATTCGGCTTCTGGAACATTGAAATAAACCCATAATTCGCTGATGTCAGAAAGGGTGGTTAGCAAATCTCCATCATCGAGAAGGCTACCTAATCTCACCTGAAAGCGATCTATCAAGCCATCAAAAGGGGCTGTGATTCTGGTAAAACTCATATATACTTCTGCCAAGCGTAATTCTGCTTTTGCCTTTTCATATTTCGCTTTTACTAAAGCCAGTTGATTAGGCGATATCACATTGCTATCTGCCAATAATTTTGAATTCTGAAATTCTATTTGAGCATAATTGGCTTCTGCTTTTGCCTTTTCAAGTTCTGCTTGATATTTTACAGGCAAAATTTGAAACATCAATGTTCCCTTTTTCACAAACTTTCCTTCATCAACAAAAATTTCTTGCAAATAACCTCTATCTAATGCCCGTAATTCGATATGTTGGATTGCTTTTATTTGGCAAACATATTCCCTAGTTGTTGAGGTGTCTTTTCTTAGTGGGCTCGTAACCTCATATATATCTTCTTTTTCTTTTTCATGTTTTTTTGTGCAACTCAACATAAAAATAGTTGCTAATAGACATATTTTAATTGCTATATTTTTCATGATTAATTAACTTTTATGTATAAAATATATTTTGATTTTTTATCAAATATTGTTTTGATACAAAAAACTTAAAAAAATAAACCTGTAAGATTAAATTGAAATTAATCTTACCTTAATTACAATAAATTTAATGTTATCTTAATTTTAAGATTAAAAAAACGGGGTAAAATTTTAATATCTTTACTGTTTTTATATAATGCACTTCAAATTCAAGCCGAATATTTTATTTTTACAAAAAAAGCTATCTTAATCAAAAAATATTCTATTCAACATTTTTCATTATTTTTATGTTTTATTTCCAACTATGAAAAAATATGTATTAATAGTCTGTATTTTTTTGGGCTTGCAAGCCTCGGCATTTATTCTCCCAAATTTAACATTTACAGGCTCTGATGCACCCGCTTTTGTGCAGTTTACACCCAATGTGGGGCAGTTTTCTTCGTTTATAAAAGCAAAAGCTGAAATTAGTGGTGGCAATTTTTACTTTTCAGGCAATGCTTTTGTCTATCATTTTACCGATTTTGATAAAATTCACGAACTCACACACGGGCATGCAACTTCGGATACAATTGCTGAAAATATTGTAAAAGTGAGCTTTGTAGGTGCATCCAAAACCTGCCAACCCGTGTTTTCAACTCCGTTTCCTGATTATCAAAATTATATCAAAGGAAATGATTCTCAAAAATGGTTTTCAAGAGTATATTCTTATCAAACAATGCATGTGAATGATTTTTATCCAAATATCGATTTAAACTTAACTAGCAAAGGTCTCGATTTGAAATACGATTTAATAGTAGGTGCTGGAGCTGATGTATCAAAAATTAAAATAAAATACGAAGGTGCAAAAGAAGTAAAACTAACCAATGGATTTTTGCAAGTAAAAACAGGACTTACCGATTTTGTAGAACTCAAGCCAAAAGCTTGGCAAATCATAAATGGAGTTAAAAAAAATATTTCGTGTGCATATCTATTAGCAAATAATCAATTGAGTTTCAGTTTAGGTATTAATTACAACTCGGCTTACGAACTCACAATAGATCCACAAATTGTTTTTAGTTCGTTTTCAGGCTCAAAAGCAGATAATTTTGGCTATACAGCCACTTTCGACCAAGAAGGAAATACATATATTGGAGGAATAGTATTTAGTATTGGTTCTGCACT
Source organism: Bacteroidota bacterium (assembly GCA_004293915.1). Lineage (GTDB taxonomy): Bacteria > Bacteroidota > Bacteroidia > Cytophagales > UBA9547 > REAG01. Next base: position 8,152 of record RDZG01000101.1, read on the forward strand.
TAAATATTTTAACAATTGGATTACTCCATTCGATTCTGCTAGAGTTGATAATGGTGTAGATGTATTTGGATTTGGCAACTTCCCTGTCGATAGTTTTCCTGCTTCACCCGGTGCTTACAAAACTCGATTTCAAGGTGGTTTTTCGGATGTAGTAATTTTTAAATTCTCAAAAGATGGCAAACGGAGGCTTTATGCCACTTATTTGGGTGGAAACGCTACCGAAACGCCACAAAGTATGATTGTAAACAAAGATAATCAACTGATAGTGATGGGTGCTACAAGTTCGGGAAACTATCCTATAACTCAAAATGCTTTTTCAACTACTGGTACTGGCACAACTTTTACCACAAATACAAACGGATTAGTTTTCCTAAATGGGTCGCATGTATTTTTGACAATTTTAAACGAAACTGGTACAAACTTGGTAGCTTCCACAGTTTTACGAACCAATGGAAACGCTGCTGCTAATTCTACTAATTTTTCCACCAAAAACTATTATAATTTTGGCGATGAATTTAGAGGCGAAGTAGCAATTGATTCTTTAGATAATTCTATTGCTGTTGCCACTTACACCACTTCTGATTTGGTACCTACTGAAACTATTCCAAAAGCAAAAGTTTCGACCGATGAACTCGATGCATGGGTTTTTAAACTCAATAGTGATTTATCACAACTGATATTTAGTAAACGTTTTGGCGGTTCGGGTATCGATGTAGCTTATGGCTTGCAACCTGATAAAAAAGGAAATATGTTTTTTTCAGGACATACTTCAAGCAGCGATTTATTAGGAACTTTAACAGGATTAAACACTAGCAATCAAGGAAAACTAGATGGTTATGTAGTAAAAATGGATAGAAATGGTAATTTTTTGGCTGCAAGTTATTTGGGAACAGCCGAAGATGATCAAGCTTTTTTTGTACAAACTGATTTGAACAATGATGTATATGTGATGGGACAAACCTGGAGCAATGCTTATCCTATCACTGCTAATGGCATAAATCCTTTTTTCAACAATCCGGGAAGTGGGCAATTTATTCATAAATTAAATAATTCGCTTTCTGGCACATTGTTTTCGACTGCATTTGGTTCGGGCATACAAGGTCCAGATATTTCGCCAACAGCTTTTTTGGTCGATAATTGCGGGTTAATATATGTTTCTGGATGGCGTGGAGAATTAAGCAGTCCTGAACCCGCAAGTCCAGCCAGAAGATTGCCTTTGGCAGACCAATTGCCTTACAATCCTGTAAGTGCTTCTGGGTTTTATTTTGGGGTTTTTGGCAATAATATGCAAGGATTAGTAAAAGGAACATATTTTGGGAACGATGGCATAGATCATGTGGATGGTGGCACAAGCCGATTCGACAAGCGTGGATACATACATCAAGCTATTTGTGCATCGTGCGGACGCACACAAGTAACCCCAACTACACCCGATGTGTGGTCGCCAACAAACAAAAGCCAAAACTGCAATATGCTTGGCGTAAAGTTTGATTTTGAAACTGTAGATGTTAAAGCAGTTTTTACATCAACACCACCCGTTATAAATGATACCATAAAATTAAAACCTGGACAAAATATTGATTTTAGTTTTACAGGTCAAACACTCACAGGTTCTAATGTTTCTTGGCTAAACTACAGTTACCTTTCGCCTATTAAAAGATTTATAACAGAAGAAAAAAACTGGACAGCAAAACCTAGCTTTCCATTACCAACTTTTATGTCGCTACGCAAATGGGTAATTGAAACCGATTATGCAAAATCGCCAACATGCGTGCAGCTTGATAATCAAATTTTTTATGTTGTTATCGAGCCTTCAATCACAGGAGCAAGTATTTGCAATGGCGATACAGGTCGGTTTAATATTATTGGTGGTGCTCGATCTGCCAAATGGACTCCAATTACAGGTTTGAATAATCCAGATATTCAAAATCCAAAAGTTTGGTCTGATGTAGATAGAGATTATACCGTAGAGGTTTGGGCAAATGATAATTCCTATTTTGGTCGTTATCCTGCCAAAGTAAAAGTTGTGAACTATGCTGCCGAAGCCAAAATAGCTTTTTTGAGCGACAGTTCGGGCAATTTTCCGCTTACTGTGGCTATGCAAAATCAGGGTAGCATAAACAATAGGCGATTGCATTGGGAACTTGGCGATGGCACAACTCTTTCGGGAGAAACAATTGCGTATACATTTGAAAAAATTGGTCAATATCCCATAAAACTAAAAATCGTAAACGATTCGAGCGGTTGTGTTTTTGTAGATTCAGCCAAAACAAAAGTAACTGTTACACCAAAAATAAATGATTTAATTTATTGTCCAGACAATCCTATTGGGCAATTTACTATTTTGGGTGGTGTTTTGTGTCTTACAAATCCAAATGGTAACAAAGTAGATAATAAAAACAGCTGCAATCCCGTTTTTACATTTGTCGGAAACGCTCAAAAACCAGAAATTTTAGTTTATTCCGAGCCCAATAAGCCTTATTCGTATATTTTTACAGTTTCAGGAATTTCAAATTCATATCCAGCAACAGATTTTGCTTTTACAACTTCTATTGTTAGCGATTGGAATAGTGCTGATGTTAAATTTACAGGGCTTACTTCGGTACAATCGCAACGTTGGAATGTAGGAATAGATGAAATATTTAGAGATAGTATTTTTTATGTAATTTATAATAAATCAGCTATTTATCCCATTAGCATAACAGGAATTGATAAAAATGGTTGTCGATTTGAAGTGGATAAAAATATTGCCATAGAATTATTATTTATACCAAATATCATCACTCCAAATAATGATAATATCAACGATGCTTTTGAAATCAGAGGTTTAAAGCCCAATTCGGGTAGTATAGAGATTTTTAATCGTTGGGGAACTAAAGTATATGAAAGCGAAGAATATAGTTATAAAAACGATTGGAAAGCCGAAAGCCAACCCGATGGACTCTATTTTTATACATTCAAACTTAACTATAGACCAAACAAACCTTTTAAAGGATGGATAGAAGTTTTGAGATAATTGAAAATATTTTATCAAAATAACGCCAATTAAAAATATTTTATTATATTTGCGTCCCTTTTCACAAAATTTAAACCGCAGACGGGTTCTGCACAATTAAATAAAACTATGTCAGTAAAAATCAGATTATTCCGCAGAGGTCGCAAAAAATTAGCTTTGTATGATGTTGTAGTAGCAGATGCTCGCTCGCCTCGTGATGGTAAATTTATCGAAAAAATTGGTGTTTATAATCCAAATACTAATCCAGCAACTATAGAATTGAACGAAACTAAAGCGTTTGATTGGTTGATGAAAGGTGCTCAACCTACAGATACTGTAAAAGCAATGTTGTCTTACAAAGGTTTGCTTTTCCAAAAACACTTACAAATAGGTGTTAATAAAGGTGCTATCAAACAAGAAGATGCTGATAGCAAATTAACAGCTTGGAAAGAATCAAAAATAAATAAAATTGACGCTAAGAAAACTAAACTTTCTACAGCAAAAGAAAAAGCTGCAAAAGCTAAGTTAGAAGCCGAAACAAAAGTAAATGCAACGAGAGAAGAAGCATTGAAAAATAAAAACAAAGTTGTAGAAGAAGTAGTTGCTGCGGTGGAAGAAACTCCAGTTGCGGTTGTGGAAGCTCCAGTAGTTGCTGAAACAGTTGCTGATGCTCCAAGTGTTGTTGAAACACCAGTAGCAGAATAAATTATCCTTAAAATGAGCGTAGAAGATTGTTTTCTTTTTGGTACAATCATTAAACCTCACGGATACAAAGGTCATCTTACAATAAAAGTTGATTCTTCTATCAAACAAAAAGTCTCCAAAATGGAACGAATGTATCTTGAAAACAAAGGTACTTTCGTTCCATTTTTTGTTTCAGAATTTAGTCAAAACGGACAAACCGCTATTTTGAAATTCGAAGATATTGAAACAGACAAGGAAGCCAACAAATTAGCTCAATCGCGTGTTTTTGTTGAAAATAAATTTCTACCAAAAAAGCAAACTCCTGATTTTCAGCCCAATCTATTTGCCGATTTCGAAGCTTTTGATGAAAATAATATTTTGTTTGGAAAAATAGATGCCATTTTTGAAGTTCCTGCCAATATGCTATTTTCTGTTTTGCATGTTTCTGGAAAAGAAATTTTGATTCCTGCACAGCTAGAATTTATTTCTTCGGTAGATAAAAAAACAAAAAAAGTTTTTTTCAATCTTCCCGAAGGATATTTAGATGTATATTTGTCTGAAAGTCATCAGAAAGATGATGGTGATTGAGTTATGACACATATTTTAAGCATAGAAACGGCTACAAAAATTTGTTCCATTGCCCTTCACTCCAATGGTAAACCAATTTCATTTACCCAATTTTTTATCGATAAATCGCATGCCGAACGTATTCATGCTTTGATATTATCGGTTTTAGAAACATCAAAATTAAAATTCGAAAACCTTTCTGCCATTGCGATTTCTGCCGGACCAGGTTCGTATACTGGCTTGCGAATTGCATCTGCATTAGCCAAAGGTCTTTGTTTTTCGCTCGATATTCCATTGATTTCTATCGAAACTTTAGATGCCATGGCAATTGGTTTGCCACTTTCTCTATTCAAAAAATGCCCCATGTTGGATGCACGCAGAATGGAAGTCTATTGCAGATTATATGACGAAAACAACAATGCCATATCGCCAACAGAAGCAAAAATTATTGATTCAGAATCGTTTATAAATGAACTCGAAAACTCAAAAATTGTTTTTTATGGAGATGGTTCATTAAAATGCAAAAACTTGATTTCACATCCAAATGCATTTTTTTTAGATGATTTTTATCCAACAGCCTTACAAATCGGAAAGCTTGCCTTTGAAAAATTCAACCAAAACAATTTCGAAGATTTGGCATATTTCGAACCACATTATTTAAAAGAATTTTACTTTCCAGTTTCTAAAAAATAAGGGTTTCACGGAGCATATCAGGCTGTTAAACGCCTGTTATTCACTATTCTTATTCTCGTTGGTAGTTTCTAGCAACTCAAAAATCAGGTCTGTCAATATTGTTAAATCACTCTCAATTGTCCCTTTCATGTATCTTTCGTATACACTTTTATTATCTGGTGGGTTGAGATTTAAGGCTAGTCCCTTTTCTAATGCTAATAATCTTAAAAATTCTCTTTGTGTTCGTCCGTTTCCTTCCCTAAATGGATGCAGATAATTAACATTGTCTAATATTTCTGCTAACTTTTGAGTTAATTGCTCTTTGTTATCTTTTGATATCCCTTTGTATTCAGTGATTAGCGAGTCAATATACCTAAATGCATTGTCAAAATGTATCCTTGGGAAGAACTGTTTTCCGTCTTTGCTTATTTCTACATTCCTTTTTTTACCAGCCCAAGCGTATATGTCTTGAAAAAGCAGTTTATGAATTTCAAAAAGACTTTCAATACCTTTAACCATTATAGGATTATCAGAAAGTTCTTGAAGTCGTTTTGTTACAGCACTACTTTCAACAAAGAGTAATACATCTCGATCTGAAATGTCATGTAGATTTCGTAATAGTCCAGATTTAGGGTCGATGTAAGTGTAGTCATGGTCAATATATTTGTAATCGTTAGACATACGCTTTTTGTTTAGCAAATATTACAAGTTCACACAATGAAATTTTACCTGTAACATAGTCGCGTATAATTTCAATTCCATTTGGAGTTGGTTTAAATCCTTCAAACATATTACTACCTAATGCATTTGCAGTACTTTCTAATGTTCTCAAGTCAGAAAATTTAACCCCCATAATGGTCAGGTTCTTTCTGTCAATTTCAATTGTGTTAAACATATCTTCAGGCTTCAAAGTCAACTGCAAATTTACAATTATTTCCTTATTATTCTTTTGGAATATGATGTTTTAGAATTCAGACTAACGTTTTGATACCCTATTAATCAGTTAGTTGTAAATTTTATATTTTATTCGTAACTCATTGAAAATCTATACTTTTTCTCGTTCGGATTATCTATGATATAAGTAATTTTTTCTACACTTGTTGATGAACAAACTTCATCAGAAACTAATTTATAAATTAAATAAATTTTGTCGTTTTTTATTCTAATGTTTCCAGCATATTTTCCGCACGCATTAGTTTCAACATAATTTGTAACAAATATCACATCATCTATGTATTGTACATTGATTTTAAACTTTGTTTTAGCTAAATATTTTTCGTATTTATCATTCCCAAATTCACAGAAAAAGCTAGATTTAAAAAAGATTAGATTTTTGTCAATTGGCTCTTCTTTTTTAGAGCATGAAACCAAAACTATTAATAATATCCCAAAAAGTATTTCATAATTTAACTTCATGAATGTATTACTATTAACCTGACGGATATTTATAGCTATTTCAGGCTGCGTATTGTATGTCTTTGTGGTTAAAATATTTCTTAACTCTTTCTGGGTTTATCTTCAACATATTCATTTGATTTTCTAAATTTTCATGGAGTTTATCTATGTTTTTTGGTGCTGGCTTTGCTGACAAGCCTTGTTTTAAATCACAATTTAGGTACTCATCTGGATTCTTTTCTGGCGAATATGACGGTAAAAAGTATAATGCTATTTTTTCTTTATTCTGACTTTCCCATTCTTTTACTATTTTACTGTGATGTACCCTTAAATTGTCCAAAATAAGATATATTTTTTTGTCGCTATCTTTTATTAATTGTTCCATAAATTGAATCAATCTATCGGCATTCATATTATCTGAATAAATCATAAATTGTACCTTTCCTTGATTAGTAATACTTGATATCATGTTGATAGAGAAGCGTTTAGACATCATTTCTTTTACTGGTGTTTTGCCTTTAGGGGCATACGAACGTCCATGCTGACAATCGTTTCTTACTCCTGTTTCATCTCCCCAATGAATTTCTGCTCCTTCTTTTTTTGCTGCTTCTTTTACTGCTGGATATTGCTCTTCAAGCCATTTTTGTACTTCGGCTGGACGTTGTTCGTATGCTTTTTTCTTTGGCTTTTGAGGACTAAAACCCCACTTTCGCAAGTAATCCCCCATCGTATTAACCGCCAATACAATCCCAAACTCTTGAAATACAAGCTGTTTCACAGCTCCTCTAGTCCAAAGGGCAAAATCTAGCTTATGTTGAGATGGCATCACATCAATGATCATCTTTTGGATTGTTTTTTCTTGCTCTGAGCTTAATAATTTCTTGTCCTCTGATTTTACTCCACGTTTCTTGCCTTTTAATCCTTCTGTGCCTCTTTCTTTATGTTTTTTAAACCAATCTGTGATTGTATTGGGTCTAACACCCAATATAAGTGCTATCTCTTTCTTCTTTTTACCACCTTTATGTAGCAATATCGCCTTTTTGCGAAGAACTAATCTAGCTGATTCTTCTATTGTCCTAAAATCTTCTTTTTCCATGGCATAAAGATACATAAATATCTTTATATTACCGCTATGTTAATAAGTATAGTTGTAAAACACTATTTGCTATTCAAATACTGAAAAAACTCATTTCGTACAGCTTCGGTTTCGAACTTTCCACCATAAAAAGCAGTAGTTGTACTCGAATCTCTATCCTCTACTCCCCTTGACGACACACACAAATGTTTAGCATCTATCAAAACTGCCACATCATCGGTTTCTAAAATTTTTGATAATTCTTTTCCAATTTGCATCGTTAGTCGTTCTTGAACTTGTGGTCTTTTAGCAAAATATTGTACAATTCTATTGATTTTAGACAAACCAATCACTTTTCCGCTCGAAATATAAGCCACATGAGCTTTTCCAACAATTGGCACAAAATGGTGTTCGCAGTTCGAATACAATGCAATATCTTTTTCTACCAACATTTCATTATATTGGTATTTATTTTCAAAAAGAGCAATTTTGGGCTTATTAGCAGGATTTAAACCACTAAAAACTTCTTTTACATACATTTTTGCAACTCTTTTGGGAGTTCCTTTTAGGCTGTCGTCTGTCAAGTCTAATCCCAAAATCGACATAATTTCTTTAAAATGCTCTTCGATAAGTTCCATTTTTAGGTCGTCACTCAAATCAAATGCATCCTTACGTAGCGGTGTTTCAATAGATGTTGAGATATGATTATCTCCTATTTCATCTGTGTCGATTAGCAAACGTTCTATTCCTTTCATGTTTTGTATAACTTTTTAGTTAAAAGTATAAACAGAATAATGTTATTAAAGTTCAAATATAATTAAATTATCTTTATGTTTAAAACTTATATTTGTCTTACATAATTCAAAAAATGCTGTAAATCAATGTATTAACAATATTTTTTTCGACAAAACCATTATTTTATTGGTCTAATAATTTAACTACTTTTGTCGTTTTATAAACTTACCTTCAAAAAACTAAAAATTAGTATATGTTCAATAAAACTTCGCAATATTGGATTAAACTATTGCTTACTTTTTTTGCTATAAGTATAGCAAGTGCTTCGCTGTATTATACCAATGATTTGGTAAAAAAATTGGGGCAAAGAGAGCAAAAACTAATTGATTTGTATGCAAAAGGCTTGCAAAGTGCTGCTCAAGCAGAAAATGTGGGGGATTTATCGTTTTTGTTTCAAGAAATAATACAAGCCAATAGCTCTGTGCCAGTGATTTTGGCAGACGAAAATGGAATGCCGCTCAGTTATAGAAATGTAGATATTCCAAAAGAAGCAACTCCAAACGAAGAACTAGTTTTGTTACAAGCCGAAATGAAAATAATGGCTGAAACCTACTCTCCAGTAGAAATGGAATACATTCCAGGTCTAAAAAATTATATTTATTACCGAAATTCAGATTTACTTACGCAATTAAAATATTATCCATATATTCAATTAACCGTATTTTTTATTTTTATTTTGTTGGGATATATGGTTTTGAACAATTCTCGAAATGCCGAACAAAATCGTGTATGGGTAGGAATGTCGAAAGAAACTGCACACCAATTGGCAACACCAATTTCATCTCTAATGGCTTGGATAGAAATTTTTAAATCAGACCCACATTTTTCGCAACCCGAAGCCATTGAAGAAATAAACAAAGACATTAAGCGATTAGAAACCATCACTTCTCGCTTTTCAAATATTGGCTCCGAACCTATATTAAAACAAGAAAATGTGATAAAAACCATCGAAAATTCGCTCGAATATTTGAAATTAAGAATTTCTGGTAAAGTTATTTTTACGTTTTATAATCATTTTAATATCGAAAATGCACATTTTAATATCAATAAAGATTTGTTTGATTGGGCATTAGAAAATATTATTAAAAACGCTGTAGATGCCATGAGCGGTATTGGAAACATTACTGTAACTTTATTTGATTTTGAAAAAAACAAACTAGCTATCGATATTTCTGATACAGGAAAAGGAATGACAAAACAACAAATTAAAAACGTATTTGATGCTGGATTTACTACTAAAACCAGAGGCTGGGGACTTGGCTTAACACTTACAAAGCGTATCGTTCAGCAATATCATAATGGAAAAGTTTTTGTAAAAAATTCTGAAATCAATAAAGGAACAACTTTTAGAATAATTTTAGACTATGAAATTTAGTCCTAATTTTTCAAATCAAATGTTGCTCCAAACGTTTTTCGATTGCATTAATTAACTCATTTTTAGAAATAGGTTTTTGAAAATGATACATAAAACCTTCTTTGAGCATATTAGAGCGATCAGCAGGTCGCAGCGAAGATGTTAAAGCAATTTTTATACAATCTTCGGATTGATGATTTTTAATATGTTGAAATACCTCAATTCCATCTGGGCTATCATCTCCTAAAAATAAATCAATTAAAATAGCATCAAATTTTATTTTTTGAGCCAATTCGTAGGCAACTTCGCTATTGAGTGCATGAAAAAGTAAATAGTTTAATTTTAACATTTCTGTTATAATTAACATATTAATAGGGTCGTCTTCAACAATAAGGATTTTCAGTTTGCGTTTTTGTTCTGTTTCCATAAAATATTATTAATCAAATACTTTTGTCTTGATTAATGATTTTGAGGAAGTGATAAGTAACTTTTATAACTCAATAAATATTATCAAGTAATGTAATATTACATTCTTTTTTTGAAACATAAAATTAAAAAAGGAGGCAATAAATACATCTTAAGTGCAACTGTATTGAATTATATCAAGAAAAAAGTAATACATCAAGCAAAACAAGAATTATTCTAAAAGTATTAAAATCTACATAAAACAATAAAATCAATTTTTAAATAGCCATTGATTTAATTTACCAAACCACTTAAGTGAGTACGGGCTTGTGGCAACAAAAAACCAACAAAGTGGGACAAAATTAAACATTCCTCGCTTGTAAGACGAATTCATAATTACTTCGGAACTACCAGCGTACGAATAATCCATTTGGTAGTACAACATAGTGTAACCTAACCAGGCGACCAACACAAAAACCACTATTGGGATTTGTTTTAACACCACATCAACCGAATTTAAAGCCATAATTAACAGAAACAAATAAAATGTTAGTCCATAATACATTGTTTGTCCTAATATTATTTCGATTGCTTTTCCAAAAATCAAACTAAATTTTTCGCCATCCCAAAACAATGTTTTTATAAAAAACTCCGAAGAATTTACTGTAACTTGTCCTTTTATATATATCGACCAAATCGCAAATGGCAAAAACGCAATTAGCATATAAATTACGCTAAATTTCCATTCTTTGGTTTTTAAAAACTGAAAGCCAAAAACTGGAACTAAAGCTATTATATAAATGATACTATCGCTACGAGACCACATGCTGCCAACCATGAGCAGAAGCGAAAGCCAAAAATAGCGGCTGAGTTTATTATCAAAATAAGTTATCAAACAAATAATTGAAATAGATGTTAAAATGGCATTTGGCAAATTAGATAGTGCAAGTGATGAATGTGAAAACATTTCGGGAGTTATACACATTAATAATGTAAAAAAAATAGCCCAAGTGTCGTTTATAGATTTGCGAATAAGCCCATAAAACGAAAAAATAAAACCTAAGTAGAGCATAGTCATAAAAACTTTTGAGTTTTCAAATCCTGCTAAATACATCAATCCAAAGCCACTTGCCGAAAAAGGAGGATAAATAAATCGGGCAATGGAATTGGCATTTGAATACGGATAATAGGTAAAAATTGAGGCATTCATGGTGCCTTCTGCGGCTATCATTTTTCCCATTAAATCATAACCTGTTACAGAATCGTATTCTGCTGGCATCCAAAAAAAGTTTTTCATATTCATGCCATACAACAAATATAAAAGTATAAAAAAACATAAAAACCAAGCAAAAGTAAATTGTATTTTATCAGATGGTTCGATTTTTAAAAGTTTAAAATCTCGTTTTTTGAACAAGAAAAAATTTGAAATCCCAATCAAAATCAAAAATCCTAGCGACACAAATGCTAGATTTATTGGCAAATCCAAAATTTCGAGCAAAAACATAAATACGGCATTAAGTATAAAGCCAATAATCATTCCAAATCCAATTTTTTCTACTATCGAAAATTGTGTATGTATCAGATTTACAATCGAATAGCCTGCATAAAAAACAAGCAATAAAATCAATATCGTCATTTTAAATTATTTAGAAATAGGTAAAACTTCAAAAATTTGTCTTTCAGGAACTTCGTAATTTAGCAAATCATAACCCCAATTGTTGATGCAAACCACATGTGTGATTTTTTGATTTGCGGTTGGATGGGTTTGGTTCGGACTCAAATACTGAATTTTTCGTGGATAAAGATAATATACTAACCAATTTCGAACTTTTATTCCCCCTTGGTCGCGTTTAAACTGTAATTGGCTGGTGTCATTTATGATTACCTGATATGGTGGAAAAAGCAAAATGGCATTTTCGGGAGTTGCTTTTTTAATTTGATTAATTACAAAGCCATCGGCACCAAATTTTGATTCTAATTTTTGAGCTTCGGTAATGTTTGGGTTTTTATTTATAAATTTTAGATTTTCGCCAATTAAATCTTTAATTAAAAAAGTATAGCCTGCATTGGCATTAAATAAAACCAAAAAGAAAAAACCAATAAAAACAGCTAAAATAAAGTTTTTAAAAAACGAAATATGAGCAAAAATTCCTGATTTTGAGGAAGTTATAACCGTTTCGGCAGACTTGTTTGTGGGTCTTGGTTTATTAGTTTTTGATGTACTCACGGTTTAAATCTGAGAAAATTTATGTAAAATAATAAAATTAATTCATTTTTTCGATACAATTTTCCACAAAAACTTCTACTTTTGCAACCTCAATTTTGAAAAGTAACAAAATATAGATAAAAAAGCTATGTCAATTTCAGCAACAGATGTAAATAAATTAAGGCAAATGACAGGTGCAGGTATGATGGACTGCAAAAAAGCCTTGATGGAAACCGATGGAGATTTCGAAAAAGCGATTGATTTTTTGCGTAAAAAAGGACAAAAAGTTTCTGCTGCCCGTGCAGACAATGCTACTGCCGAAGGTGTGGTTTTAATAACTGTTTCTAAAGATGCTAAAAATGGTAAACTTTTGGCTTTTGCTTGCGAAACCGAACCTGTTTCTAAAGTAGATGATTTTAGAAATTTAGCACAGGCAATAATGGATGTGGCAATTGCCAAAAATCCTACTACTAAAGAAGATTTATTAACTCTTCCATTAGCAGATGGTAGAGCTATAGGCGAAGCTATTGTTGAACTTACAGGTAAAATTGGCGAAAAATTAATCATACAAACGTATGAAAATGTAAATGCCGAACAAGTAGTGCCATATATTCACTCAAATGGAAAATTAGGTGTTTTGGTAGCTTTGAAAGGTGTTAATGGCAAAGATGTATCAGAAGTTGGAAAAGATGTAGCGATGCAAATTGCAGCCATGAAACCAGTTGCAGTTGATAAAGACGATGTAGATCCAACTTTAATCCAACGCGAAATCGAAGTTGGAAAAGAGCAAGCTCGTGCCGAAGGCAAACCAGAAGCCATGCTCGAAAAAATTGCTTTGGGTAAACTAAATAAATTTTATAAAGACAATACGTTGTTAAACCAAGAATTTGTGAAAGACAATTCAAAAACAATTGCTCAATTGCTTGATTCGCATACAAAAGGAATGACGGTTACTTCTTTCAAAAGAATTCAAATCGGATAATAATTATCTTTATTATTTGGGTAAAATGTTATAAATTTGCCCAAATAATTAGATGGAGGTCGTAGCTCAGCTGGTTAGAGCGTCTGATTGTGGTTCAGAAGGCCGTGGGTTCGAATCCCACCGATCTCACTCCCATAACAAAAAAAGGTTGCCAATTTTTGGCAACCTTTTTTTGTTATAAAAATCAGTAATCTGTAAAATTATATTGCAAAAGCATTGGAATTGAATTCAAAAATATTGGTATAATGAATTTAAAGGAAAATGATAATTATGTTATACAATTATCATTTCCCTTTCATATATTTTTTCCTTTGAACTTCTGTCATTGCAAAAGTTATTTCGTCTCTTTGCATTCCTCCATCGATTGATTTTTGTAAATCTTCTTCTGCTTTATCAAATTCGCCTAATGCAGCCAAAGCTATACCTCTATAACCATATACTTCTGCAATTTTATATTGTGGTTGAAGATAAAGTGCCAAATTATACCAAGGCAAAGCTTCTTTGTATCTTCCTGTTCTGGCATATATTCTTCCTTTTAGGTAATTAGCATCAGGATGATTTTTGTCTGACAGAAGCACTTTATTGATTTCAGACATGGCTTTTTCGTAATCTTTAATGTCCCAAAGTGCATGTGCACGACAAAAAAATGCTGAAATATCTTTATTTCCATTTGCTATTGCTTTATCAAAATTCTCTACAGAATAGAAAAATCTACCCAACTTCAAATACAAATAGCCTTTGGCAGTGTATGCTTGATTTGAATCAGGTATTATTTGAATAGCTTTTTCGAAATCTAGTTCTGCATCTAAATTATTATTTTTCGACATATATAAGTAGCCTCGCTTTACAAGCATTTTATAAACACTAAATTTTGAGTTTGCTTTGGGCAGATTTTCAGAAATGATTCGAATAGCTGTATCTATTTTGCCCAATTTTTCTTTTTGTTCGACCAATTCTAAAATATTGATAGTTTGAGAAAAAACCAATATTGGAAAAAATAGTATAAACATATATAACTTCATGTAATGATTTTATTTTAATGTGGTTAAAACTAAATTTGAGGTGCTAGGTAAAATAAACTTGCAAACGGTAGTAGAAGAAATTTCTATTTCTAAGTCCATAGTTTCCGATAATGAATCGC
>RDZG01000102.1 GCA_004293915.1 Bacteroidota bacterium
TTGTGCTGCTTCTGATTCATTTTGTGTTGGCGAAAGGACTAAATTGTTCTTAAAATTGTACTTTTTAGAGAAAGACAATATTCCAAAATTATCGTTTTTGTGTTTTTTTATTAACAAATCTATATCTCCAACATACATTTTTTTTCTTGGAGCATAATGGCTCTCGAGCATACCAGGAGCGGCTGGTTTTGAGGAACTTAAGTGTATTTCTGCTTTTCCTGTAATATGTTCAATGGCATTAAGTTCCAAACCTCCAAGTCGGTATATTTGTGCTTTGTTATCTTTAAATCCTATAATTGTACTTTCTATACCAACCGAACAATTACCTCCATCTAAAATATAAGGTATAAAATTGCCCAATTGTTTTTGCACATGCACCGCTGATGTCGGACTTATATATCCAAATGGATTGGCACTTGGTGCTGCCAACGGAAAACTAATGTTTTTGAGCAAATCCAAAGCCAATGGATGATTTGGAATCCGAAAAGCCACATGTTCTAGTCCAGAAGTAACCAAATCAGGAATGTTTTTTTTGCGTTGCAAAAGTACAGTAATGGGACCAGGAGCAAAACTCGAAAGTAAATCATAAGCCATTTGAGGAATTGAAATTACATATTTTTTTATATTTTCAACATCAAATGCATGGCAAATAAGTGGGTCAAATGTTGGTCGGTTTTTTGTTTCAAATATTTTTGTTACAGCATCAATCGATAAAGCATTGCCTGCCAAACCATAAACAGTTTCGGTTGGAAAACCAATTAATTGATTTTGTTCCAAAAGCATTTTGCAAGTAAAAATATTTGTGCCTATTTCAGCCATTTATTAAATTAATTTTTGCAAATTTAAACTTTTAATAAACAATATAATCAACAAAGTTATGGCAATAAAAATTGGAAATCTAGCTCCAAACATAAAACTCCCTTCCACATCGGGTTCGATTTTTGATTTGTCAGTTGATAAAAAAGATAAACCAATAATCATATATTTTTATCCAAGAGATTTTACCAGCGGATGCACTGCAGAAGCCTGCGAGTTTAGAGACATGTTTTCTTATTTCAAAGAAATTGATATGGAAGTAATAGGAATTAGTCGAGATTCTATTGAAACGCATTTGAAATTTAAAACTCAACATCAACTTCCTTTTGAGCTTCTAGCCGATGTTGATGGTAAAACTGCACAAGTTTATGGAGCGTTAATTCCATTTGTAAAATTAACAAAAAGAGTAACCTATTTACTTAATAAACAGCACCGTATTGTTGGAGTTTTCGAAGATATGTTTGGTGCTACAAAACATATTGATGAAATGATAAAAAAAATAAAAATTAACGGAAATTTACTTTAAAAGTACTCGTTTTTTATTTCATAAACCGTCCAAACTCTGGCTCTAGAAAGCCAATTAGCCAAATTGGGATTGTATTAAAAACTAAACCTCCGATTTTATCCGATTTAAAATTTTCTGACAAAAAAACATATTTTTCAGCAAAGTAATATGTTGTGTTTGCTTGATTTGTATTCAGTATTTGACTTGCATTTTCGATATTTAAAACACTAATATTGGGATGCGAATAAAAGTTATATTTCATAGTTCCCCAAAGAAATGGCGAATCGTTACCATTTACAAAAACTACAACAGGTTTTTTTTCAGCACTTTCGTATAAAAATTTTTGCACATTTACTATTTCATTTGAAGGTTTTAAAGTAGTAACAATTAAAAAAATAGTATTTTGAAAAAGTAATAAAATTAAAATTACTGAAAATACTTTATAATTTATTTTTGAAATAAAAGTCTGAAACCGAAAATGCGATAAACCAAGTGCACAAATAATTACAAAAAACGAAACTAAAGGATATAAATATCGAATCTCTTTATAACTAATATACGAATGTCCGATTAAAAAAAAGAATATTATCCATGAAAAAACATGCTTAGGAAACGATAAAATTGAAAATAATAACAAACAAAGTAAAACCAAACTTTCAGGCGGAACTACCTGAATAACAAATATATAAAAATAATGCCACCAAGGATAAATGCCCCAACTACTTGACATAGATTGCAAAACTTGCAAATCAAAATAGGTATAAGGAGTAAAAACCCATGAACCATAAAACCAATAGTCAATCAAAACGCCAAAAGAGCACATCAAACAAAATCCAACAGCGAGAGATAAGTAAGAAATAAAATTTATTCTACTATAAAAAAATAGCCAAAGTCCAAGTCCAAATATTGCCAAACCCGATTGAATTCTAATAATAAATGCAACTCCCAATAAAAAGCCTACTAGAAATAATTTTACAAAACTTTGTTTTTCGTTTTTGAAAGTTGGATATAAAAAATATACGGCAAAAGTCAAAAAAATGCCAGTCCAATTTTCACTTTGAAATCGAGTATGAATGTACGGTATAAACCACAAGAAATTGGCTAAAAAAACTACAATTTTAAAAGATTTTTCGGTCGGAAATTCATTTTTAAATCTAAAAACCAATAACATCATCGAAGAATACGCTAACATTCCTGAACATAATCGCAACAGAAATATGAGCCGAAAAGGATTATAGATATCAAAAAAAAGCATTATTTTACCTAGACAAAACGCAAAAAAAGGTAAAATAGCTTGTCTGCTTTTTGCAGCTACTTCCCAAGGCATATCTGATAATGGTGCAAAACCAAGTTTGTAAGCTGCAAATTCTAAAAGCTGCCAATGCTCATCGGGGTTATGGTAACCAACTGAAAAAACTGCTGCTAAAAACTGTAAAAACATTCCAACATAGCAACAGTTTTTTACATTAAAATAAGAACTATCAATCCCTTTTATCACATTCAAAATTATTTTTTTTAAAATTATGGAATAATATTTTTGTTTTTAAGTGTTTCAAAGACAAAATTCGGTTTTATTTCTGATAATAAATCATGAATTTGTGTTTCCGAAAACTTAGATTTTTTAGTTGCATTTTCGATTTTATCTGGAACAAAAGTAATATCATCAATTCCCCTACTTCCCCAAAGTTTTTTTGACACACAACTTATAATTATAGTTGGCGTTTTGCAAGCAATTGCTATATTCATAATACCAGAATTATTACAAAAAACACGATTACTATTTTTAATCATTGCAACAATTTGCTCGATTGAAGTTGGTGGACACAATATGCAATTCTGCCCAACTTGCAAAGCAAATTTTTCTGCCTTTTCTTTGTCTGCTGGTCCGTAACTGACAATTAATTTTAATTCAGTATCATTTTTTAAAACCAATTTTGCAGTTTCAATAAAATATTCAACACGCCAAGACTTATAATAATTGCTAGCAAATGGACTAATGAGCCACGTTTTTTTTGTTTCTAGCTTGTTTTTTGCAAAAAAATCTTTTGCGAAATCATCAGCCAAACTGGTTTGGAAAATATAAGGCTCAGGATTTTGATTGAAACTTCAAGCGGTTTAATAACCATCAAATTTTTCTCAAATTCATGCGTGATTGCAATGTTGCAATACGTACGGTTTGTGTATAAAATTGATAAAAATTTATTTGCCAACCCAAATGTATATTTTGCCCCACTAAATGCTGTAACTAACAAATCTCTTTCAGAAGACCAACGCAAATTAATAGCTAAATCATATTTTTGGCTACGAATAAATTGAATAAACTTAAAAACTCCTTGCTTCTTATAATAGTCATAATCAATAATTCTGTCTATAATACTTCCTTCGGGCATCACATTTTTAACATAAAGCGTAGCCAAAAGATGAATTTCAGCTTTTGGATATTTTGCTCTAATTTTTCGGATAGCAACACTAGCCGCAATGTAATCACCTAAAGCACCAGGCTTATTTATAAGTATTTTTTTAATTGAATCTGATTCAATATTCATAATAAAGCAGCTAACATATTTTAATATTTCAAATCACTTATGATAAAATATTAACAATTAACAATTAACAATTAACAATTAACAATTATTTTTAGAAACAAAAAAAGCATTTATAACTGAATATAAATGCTTTTTTTGAATTAAGAGCCCCCGATCGGAATCGAACCAACGACCTACTGATTACAAGTCAGTTGCTCTACCAGCTGAGCTACAGAGGCTTCTTTTTGTATTGGGATTGCAAAAGTAGTAGCTATTATTTCATTTTGCAAATCTTATGAGAATAATTTTGAAAATATTTTAAACTATCACTTTTATTAATTTTAACAAATTAAAATTAAGGACACCTTTTACTGTCTGGAATAACATTTGGCTTGTCTTGATCTTTAATAAATTCAAAATCTATGATTTCAATAGAAATTGATTTTGCAATCCCACCACCAAACCAGCCGAGTCCTTTTTTACCATCTTTTTTTGTGTTTATAATATTAGTTGAAACATTTGCAGGAGGTCTAGCAAACAAACCCGAAAGTCCACCACCAGCTCCATTATTTAATTCTCTATCTACGCCAGCCAAAAACTGTAAATTATCAACTGTAATTGCCATACATTCTACTCTTAGCGAATCTTTTGGGAAATATACAGGTTGTTTTCCACCAACGGTGTCGTTCGACATAGTTGCATTTAATCTGACAGGCAAAATCAATTTGGTTGGTGTAACTTGCCCTTCAAATGGCTCACTATTTTGCCCTCCATTGGTAAAATCTAAGACTGTGATCAACTTATTTGGACTTCTAAAAGTATTCCATCCCGAAAATGCTTTATTAAAATAAGGTGATCTAATCGTATCATCTTTATCTGAACCTTCTTTACGTTTAACTATAAAATCTTTTCTTTTAACAAACGAACGTATCACATACGCATCAGGAACTTTTCCAGGTAAATCATATAAATCTAAATCGACAAAAACACCATACGGAATAGGACCAATAGGCGTACCTGCTTGCCTACATGTATCTTTTTGTGGCAACCCTCTGTAATCGGCATTTCTAAATGGAATTATGGTTTTTGCTATATATTCATCCGTTGTTTCTCCTGATGGTATCGAAATACTTAATTCATATTCGTTTCCTATCAACGGTACAGTCGTAACGGTTTTGTATTTTCCATTATTTAGGTTTTGTAAATTTTCGGAAGTTCCGTTTGTTAAATTTCTTAAAACTACTGTGGCGTTCTTGATATATTCTAACGTATCAGAAGAGGTATATTCCATCGAGTAAGTTAGTTTAATGATATCGCCACCTACTTTTAACGGATTATCTTGATCCACAACTATCATGCCTTCTACTACAACTTGCTTAAATCCTTGATTTATATCCAAATTTATTGTTTTATAACAGCCTAGTAAAGCTAATAAACTTACTATAAATATATATTTTTTCATACTAAATTAAATTAAAATCTGAAATTATAGGTTACACTTGGTACAAAAAATGCTACTACAGAAAACTTCTGGTAAACATAAGTTCCTGATTCAGGAATGTAGCCAATTGGAACTTCGTTTCGGTTAGCATCGGGGTCTTGACGAGCAACGATAGAAAAAGCATTTTGCATATTTAGCGTATTGTAAACACCAAAAACTAAATCCCAGTCATAGGAATATTTGAGTCTTTTGAAAAAATTATTTGGCAAATCTTCATCATTAAGATCATCATTTTTTTTCTTTTTACGAAGCGTAAGTGAAATATCCCAACGGAAAAAATCTGGAATTCGTATATTATTTCTAATATTTACAGGGCTTTGTGGCACATAATTTCCTCCCGATAAAAATTTATGCGTTGGCAAATTTACAGGCGTTCCAGAACCATAAAAAACAGTAGAATTTAAAGAAACACGTTTGCTCACATCATAACTAGCTACTATACTTGCCGAATGTGTACGGTCGAATCGGTTTGGAAACCATTGATTTTCGCTAATTCCATTTACTTGCCTTTCAGAACGAGCCAAGGTATAGCTTATCCAACCATTAAATCTACCTGTACGTTTGCGAATGTATAATTCTAGACCATAAGCTCTACCTCTTCCATTGAGTAACGATCCTTCTAAAATTGGATTTAACAATAAATCTGCATTATCAACATAGTCAATTTGATTTTGCATTTTTTTGTAATAAACCTCAACAGAAGTTTCAAATTGATTTTCTGAGCCAAAGTTTCTAAAATATCCCAACGCAACTTGATCAGCAATTTGTGGTTTGATGTTATTGGTGGCTGGTGTCCAAACATCAAGCGGAATAGAGGCTGCAGTATTTGAAATCAAATTCAAATATTGTGCCGTGCGCATATAACTCGCTTTAATCGAACTTTTTTCGTTTAATTCATACTTTATAGCAATTCTTGGTTCGGGTTGCCAAAAAGAATTTTGAAAAATTACTCCGGGAGATGTAATGATTTCGTCAGGTCTGCGAATAACATTTCTGCCACTCGTAGAATCTGCGTATTTCTGAATTACAGAATCTAAATAATTAAAATTCGACATACGTAAGCCATAAGTCAAAGTTAAACGAGGGGTGATTTTTTGTTCATTACTAATATACACCGCATTTTCAAGTCCAAATTTGCTCGAAATAGCTCTTTTTTGTTCTTTCCCATCCGATTTAATTGTAATTTCGCCAGGGAAAAAGTTATAAAAAATAGATTGTGCACCAAAACTAATAGTGTTTTTTGTGTTTAGGTAATATGTAAATTCTGGTTTTATAGAATAGTTTTGTATACTCGATTCCCATTTGAAAGAGTTTGCTTCTGTCCCTGATGTTGTAGCAGCTCCTAATCCATAATTATATCTACTGTAATATCCTGTAAGGTTAAAAAATAATTTATCGTTAAAAATATGATTCCAACGTGTGGTAAAGGTTTGGTTGCCCCAATTAAATCCAAATGCACCTTGTCCAAATTCATCTTTTCCAAAATATCCTGAAACAAAAATTTTATCTTTTTTTGTTATCGAATAATTTGCTTTCATGGTTACATCATAAAAAAACAATCTCAGCCCTTTTAAATCTGGAAGTCCACCCAAAAAAGGTGCTAATAAAGCATCGATATAAGACCTTCTACCAGCAATTATAAACGAGCCTTTATCTTTTTTTATTGGAGCTTCCAAAGTTAATCTACTAAAAATACTGCCTATTCCGCCTTGTCCTGAAAATCTTTTGGAGTTGCCTTCTTTCAATCGTACATCTAGTATGGATGATAATCTACCGCCATATTGTGCAGGAATTCCACCTTTAAATAATTTTACATCTTTTACAGCATCCGGATTAAAAACCGAGAAAAATCCAAATAAATGGGACGAATTATAAACTGGAGCTTCATCAAGTAAAATCAAATTTTGGTCTATACTTCCACCACGCACATTAAATCCGCTCGACCCCTCCCCTACACTACTTACACCTGGCAAAAGTTGTATGCTTCGCACCACATCTACTTCGCCAAAAAGAGCTGGAATTTTCGATATATCTTTGATTCCTAGTTTATTAACACTCATTTCGGTACTTCTCACATTTTGTTCGGGTCTGTCTGCCGAAATCACAACTTCTTGCAATTCTATTTTGTCTTCGCTAATTTCCATATCAATTTTTTGATTGGAAGTCAAATCTACTTCTATATTAATTGTCTTGTAACCAACATATTGGTATTGAATTCTGTATTTTCCTTCTGGCAAAGTAATCGAATAAAAACCATAGGCATTGGTTGATGTTGCAATATTTGTACCAGCAACTACAATGGTAGAACCTATTAAATCTTCGCCATTTTTTTTGTCTTTAACCTGACCACTAATGGTATATTTTGATTGAGAAAAACCCTCAATAGATAGCAATATTAAAATGCTAGAGATAAAAGTCTGAAAAATTTTATTCATTATTCGGTTAGATTTTGGAACAAAACTATGGAAACTTTTTTTATTCCAAAAGTTTTTCAAGTTTTTTATTAAATAAATAATTAATTACATCTAAGACTAAAAAAAGCAATAGATTGTTTATAAAAATGGCTAAAGAGTAAAATTATAAAGTAAAATCCCAGTTGCTATGCCAACATTTAATGATTCGGCTTTGCCAATTTGTGGGATTGAAATTCGGTGATTAATATATGAAGAAAGTTCGCTAGAAATGCCATTTGATTCGTTTCCCATTACTAAAATAATATTTTTATCATTAAAATTTTTTGTAGGATTTCCGTCTAAAAATGCTCCATATACAGGTATGTTTTGCGGATTGTGATTTTTCAAAAGCATTTCTAAATCGGTATGAATAACAGAAACGCGTGCAAAAGACCCCATAGTAGCCGAAATCACTTTAGGGTTATATAAATCGACCGTATTTTCGGAACAAAATATAGTTTTTACGCCAAACCAATCAGCTGTGCGAATAATTGTGCCTAAGTTTCCTGGATCTTGAATACCATCTAAAAGTAAAGTTATTGAATCGGATACAATATTTTTGTTGTTATATTTTTTGATTTTGACCAAAGCCAAAGCCGAAAAATTATTTTCCAAACTCGAAATGCTTTGCATTTCGGATTCTGAAATTATTTCTACATTTGAATTAAAATTTGAAAATAAATTAGCATACTTTTGTGTGCAATACACCTGAATAATCTCAAAATCAGTATCTTGTAATTCGCAAACACGTTTGGCACCTTCGACAACAAAAACAGAATTTTCTTGCCTAAACTTTTTTATTTGTAATGATTTGATGAATTTTATGGTGTTTTTTGAAATCATACATTTAGTTAATTCGCTACGAAACTGCAAAAATATCTCCTAAATATCATCATTATAAGTTTTTTTTTAGGTGCATGTAGTCGAAAACTGATACTAAAAGAAAACGAATATTTGCTTTATTATCAAGCAATTAAAGGAGTAAAATCTGTACCTAAAGAAGATTTGCAATTATTATTCAAACAAAGACCAAATAAACAAATTTTTGGTGTTCCGTTGTCATTATATATGTATAATTTTGGAAAAAGCCGACTTGATACATTAAAATTTATAAATAAAAGAGATAAAATTAAAGCCGAACTAGATACACTTTTAAATGCTAGCTACACAGATAGTTTGAAACATGTAAAACTTCTAGCTAAAAAAGAGAAAAAACTAAAAAAAGCACAAGAAAAAGTAGACAAAGGGAATTTTTTTATGCGAGTATTAGGCTCAAAACCAGTAGTTTACGATTCTACATTGGCAAAAAACACGCAAAAACAATTAGCAGCATATTATAAAACCAAAGGTTTTTTTACAGACAAAGTAAGTTTTAAAACCGATACCATTGCCGATTTGATTTTTTTGAACTATGATGTAAAAGAAGGTAAGCGAACGAAATATTCTAAAATAAATTATATTGTAGAAGATGGAGCTATAAAAAGACATATAAATGAATATTTGGATGAATCTTTTTTGCATCAAAACGATTGGTATGACGAAGATAATATCATAAAAGAACGTGATAGAATCGAGAAAATATTGAAAAATAATGGCTATTTTGATTTTTCTAAAAAATATATCGCTTTTGAAATTGATACTACTAATTCTGAATGTATTGTAAATTGTTTTGTTTCTAATTTAGACAATGGATTGGTGCATAAAACCTATAAAATGGATAGCATTCAATTCGATATAGACCAATCGCAATCGTCTGATTATGATATAGATACAACTATTCATAAAGATATGTTATTGACCCAAACCCTGTTTTTTTATAAGCCAAAAGTATTGCGAAGTAAAATCCAATTTTACCCAAATGAATTGTATAGTTTGGCAAAATTGCAATTAACCCAACGCACCCTTTCGCAGCTCGAAATGTTTCGATTTGTAAACATAAATTTCAAAAAAGATACACTAAACAAAATTATAAAACCTTATATATCAGCTAGTTCATTATCGAAATACCAAATTTCTGACGAACTCGGATTTAGTATTAGCCAGGGTGTGCCAGGTCCATTTGGGAGCATAACTTTTACAGACCGAAACGCACTTGGCGGCTGCGAAGTTTTCGATTTGAGCCTTCGAGCAGGTATCGAAGGAGTGGCTTCGCAATCGCAGTTGGGCAATATTTATACCAGTTACGACATTGGAGCCACCGCTTCACTCACCTTTCCACGTTTACTTTCGCTCGTAAATTTGAATTCGATTTTTGTAAATAATAATCCACGTACACGTTTTTCATTGGGTTATAATTTTATCTTACGACCTGAATATCAGCGTACAAACACTCGCTTTGCCATGACATATACGTTACAAAAAGGAAGTTTCAAATCTTTTTCATTATCGTTAATTGATTTTAACTACATCCGTTCGCCACGCCTCGACCCTGTTTTTGTTGAATATTTGGACAGAGAACGTTTAAATGGAAATACGTTATATCGTACATTTCAAAACGCAATTTTTACAAATCTCAATTTTGCTTATGTTTACAATACTTTTCAATTAGGGAAAAATAAAAAATCAGTGTTTTTTAGAATTTATGCTGAACCTGGCGGCACATGGCTCAACCTATTGACTAAAAACCAGATAACAGATTTAAAAAATCAATTTGGGCTTCAATCTGCATTTATTTATTGGAAAGCAAGTGTGGATTTGAGAGGTTATTTACCTATTACAAAAAAATCAACTTTTGCAACTCGAATTAGTATTGGCGTTGCAAATCCATATGGTGCTGATGGTGTTATGCCTTATGAGCGCTACTTCTTTTCGGGAGGCTCAAATAGTAACAGAGCATGGAGTCCACGAAGGTTGGGTCCAGGAAGTTTTTCGGGAAATTTACCCACATCAGATGATATAGGAGGCTATAAATACGAGCAGCCAGGTGTAATTTTGTTGGAGTTAAACGAAGAATATCGCTTTAAAATTTACAAGTTTTTTGATGGTGCTTTTTTTGTTGATGCAGGCAATGTTTGGGCTTGGAACGATGCCGATAAATCCAAAAACATAAAACCAGAATCGATTTCAGAAATTGCAATTGGTGCGGGTGCGGGTGTACGCTTAGATTTTTCGTTTTTGATAGTACGGCTAGATACTGGCTTCAAAGTTTACGACCCAGCACAGCCCATTGGGCAACGTTGGGTAGCAAACAAACAATTAGACAAACCGCAATGGAATATTGCTATTGGATATCCATTTTAGCGGTTTAAAAGTTTTTTTTACAATTTTAATGATTGTTTGAATAATATATAAAGTTTAGTGCATTAATTTTTGAATAAAAATGTATTTAATGCTATTTAAACAAAAATGATTTTTGAAAATTTTAGTTTTGTTTTTTACATTTATAAAAATATAGGCAGTTGCATATATTTGTGAGTAAGTACCAATGCTATGACAACCTTGTAACAAACAAACGAAAATGAAACAAATTATATTTACAACTTTAATATTTGGACTTCTACTTTTCGGCTGCAATCAATCCGACAATAAAACGACTTATGTAACAGAAGAAATAACTTCAGTATTGACAGACGATAAAGAAGATATTAAAAATCTTATCAGACAAGTATTTGCTTGGGCAGACTCTAAAAAATCCATTAACTTAGTTCCCGTTCTCACAGACAGTAAAGACAGTTTATACATTGGATTAGACCTTGATAAACACGAACAAAATCTTGAGAAACTTCGACAGACAAATTTATTTGCGACAGAATTTATTGAAAACTATAACCAAATAATTTTAACACTCGACAATGGACTTAGAAATGAAAAATATGAGCAATGGTTAGTTGGTGACTTACCGACTTTCTCATTTGCTAACGGATGGAATCCTTGGTGTTGTGCACAAAGCGATTGTTTGGAAGAATCATTTCAAATTGAAATTATCAAAATAGACAATAATGTTGGAGAATTAAAATACAAAAGGGAAAAAGATTCATCTTGGATAGATTTCATTTTTAGAATTAAGAAAGAAAATGGCACTTGGAAAATCTCATACTTACAGGGATTTGACTTTAAAGTCGGCACAAAAAGGGACGGAGAACTATGACGAACTGCACGGACAATCATCATTACGAAGGAGGAACGACCGAAGCAATCTCAAACGTAGGAGATTGCTTCGTATCACTTGCATTGACTAAAGTTCCTCAATCACGACTAAAGCTTTACAATGTCGATTATTAAAATTTACTTTTTACTACACATTTCTCGTAAACAACGACTTCAAACTTAAGGCATTGAGTGGAAATTCAAATACCAAATGTGCCATACTGAGCAATGTCAAAATACTTATTCCCAGTTCTTTATAATAAAAAAATAATCCCATAATGGCAGCATGAATTACCAAAATAGACCACATACGCAGTTGCGAAATTTCGTGCCATTTTATTACTGAAGTTTTTGTAAACCAATTGAGGTAATGATAGGTATATGAAAATGCGATAAACTGCATAATTATAATTCCTTTTTGAGATTCAAATATATCTTCGATGCGGTTTAATTCTCCAAAATGAAAAAAATCGGCAAATTTTTTGTTCAAAACTATAAAATCGAAATATAATGTTTGAGCAGTGCCTGTTACTTGGTAGGTCGAATTGTTGAAAGGGCTAATAAAAAAGAAAAATGTACAAAACACAAAGCAGATGATCGAAGCCCAGCCCGATAAATTATTGTTTTTGCGAATACCACTCAAAATAAATAATCCTGTAAAAATGGTAATGTGAATTATGGTGGGTAAAAAGATGGTAAAAACAATCAAAAACCAATCTTGTTCGTGCCAATTTGCTCCAAAAACAAGTGCAAAAGCAGCAGCAAAACTCAATAAAATATACCAAATATTGTTTGTAAAAGCCATAGCTGCCGCTAAAAATAAGCTACAAAACAAAATCGAATTGATAA
Organism: Bacteroidota bacterium; assembly: GCA_004293915.1. Lineage (GTDB taxonomy): Bacteria > Bacteroidota > Bacteroidia > Cytophagales > UBA9547 > REAG01. Next base: position 12,736 of record RDZG01000102.1, read on the forward strand.
ATGGTACAAGTTGGGGCAAAGGAAAAAAATAATAAATACAAATTACAAGAACTATAGAAATAAGCAAAAAAATATTTGTTCTAATTCGAATAAAAAAATCTTTTTTTTCGAGCCAAGATATTTCGGTAAGATAATGCAATGGTCCAAAAAATACAAACGAAACCAAAAACAATTCAAATGGATAAAAATAAGCTAATACTAATGAAAATAGCATCAAAAACACGTTCAAATAGTTTGTTTTGTCAATTGAAAGGGTGCTTAAATTCATATTTATATATGCTTGATTTTTGGATTGTAAATATAGACGTTTTTAACCCAATAATAATAGGTTTTACGAAATGGAATTTATCACAAATTGTGGTAATTATCCATATCCAAAAGTTGATAGGGAATGTTTTGTAAAATTGCTATCGACCTTTCTTTTCGAGCATCAGTTAAAAAAACTTGTCCCATTTCCGAAGTAGAAATTATGCGAATAAGTTTTTGAATCCGAATATCATCTAATTTATCAAAAATATCATCAAGTAACAAAATTGGTTTTCGGTTTAAGGTTTTTTCTAAAAAATCGTATTGTGCTAATTTTAAAGCAATTACTATTGTTTTTTTTTGCCCTTGCGAAGCATATTTTTTTGTACTTTTTTCGTTTAAAACAATATCGTAGTCGTCAGTATGAGTACCTAACGTGGTGCGTAGAAATTGTAAATCTTTTGTTCTTGCGTTTTTAAATTTTAACATAAAATCTAGATCCAAGTTTTGTGTTTCGTAGCCAAGTTCTATGCAATCGAGTTCAGTTGCTATTTCTGCATGATGTTTTTCTAGAAAAGGAATAAAATCCGAAAGAAAAGATTTTCTTTTTTCTGCAATTTTATATCCGATTGCAATTAATTTATCATCATATAAGTCTAATAAATCAAAATTAATATTTGATTGCCCCGAAAGTTGCTTGAGCAAATGGTTTCGTTGTTTCAGAAAATGATTATATAATAAAGTGTTTTGTAAATATTCGGCATCGGACTGACAAATGATTCCATCGAAAAAACGTCTTCGCAATTCGCTTCCACCTCTAATCAAATCAGTATCATCAGGTGCAATGAGTACAACAGGCAGTTTACCAATATGTTCGCTCAATTTTGCATATTCTTCCTTATTTATTTTAAATATTTTTTTTGTTGAATGACTAAAAGAGGCTTCGATTTTAGTTTTTGATTGCTCGTTTTTAAATTTGCCTTCTATTCTAAAAAAATCATAATCATAATGAATATTTTGCAAATCGGTGCTTCCTAAAAAACTTTTTGTTAAACACATATAATATATAGCGTCTAAAAAATTGGTTTTTCCCGTTCCATTTTTGCCAATTATCAAATTTATATGTGCATTTGGTTGCCAAGAAAGCTCCAAAATACTCTTAAAACCCGTGATGTGAATATTTTCAATAAACATTCCTAACTAATTTTTTATAAATTATGATATTTAGCTTAATATTGCACTTCAATTAAAAAAACAATACAATTTTATATTTCGTATGGCGACAATCGAAACTTCAAAACCAAAATCGAACGGCAAAGTTAGTAAAGCAGACTTGAAAACCGAATTCGGAAAAGAAACTTATATGTTTTGGTACGAAAAAATGGTATTGATGCGTAAATTTGAAGAAAAAGCGGGTCAATTATACGGTCAGCAAAAAATAAAAGGTTTTTGCCATTTATATATTGGTCAAGAAGCTTGTGCCGCAGGAGCAGCATCGGCACTTCGTTTTGGCGATAAATATTTAACTTCGTATAGAGATCATGCTATACCATTTGCTTTAGGTACAGACCCAAAACCTGTGATGGCAGAACTTTTTGCAAAATCTACAGGAATTTCGAAAGGAAAAGGCGGTTCGATGCATATTTTTGACAAATCAGTTGGATTTATGGGTGGACACGGTATCGTTGGTGGACAAATTCCATTGGGTGCTGGTATTGCTTTTGCAGAAAAATATAACGAAACTGGCAATGTCTGCATATGTTATATGGGTGATGGTGCGGTGCGACAAGGTGCATTTCACGAAACTTTAAATATGGCAATGTTGTGGAAATTACCTGTAATTTTTGTAATCGAAAATAATGGTTATGCCATGGGAACATCCGTTGCTCGTACATCAAATGTGAGAGAATTGTATACTTTAGGCGAATCGTATGATATACCATCCGAACCCGTTGATGGCATGCGTTGCGAAGATGTGCATGTGGCTGTTGCTCGTGCAGCTGATCGTGCTCGAAAAGGCGATGGACCAACGTTACTCGAATTTAGAACATACAGATACAGAGGACATTCGATGTCGGATCCTGCAAAATATCGTTCAAAAGAAGAATTAGAGGCTTATAAAGCACAAGACCCTATAGACCAAGTAAAAGCAGTAATACTTTCAAAAAAATATGCTACTGAAGCCGAATTAGAAATTATTGACGAAAAAATCAAAGTTCAAGTTCAAGAAAGTGTGGATTTTGCAGAAAACTCGCCTTACCCAGAAGTAGCAGAAGCATACAAAGATGTGTATGCCGAACCAAATTATCCTTTTATATTAGAATAATTTATAGTAATTTTATATTTAATTTCACAAATTCATACATAATAACCAAGCAGTGGCTAAGAAAGATAGTAAATTAGAAACACTTTTAGAACAACCAGAAGCAATAATTGAGGATTTACAGGGTGGTAAATTTGACGAATGGTTTGAAGAGAAAAAAAATATAATTACCTACATTGGTGGAGGTATTTTGGCTGTAATTGCACTCGTTTTTTTTGGAAAATACTATTTAACATCGCAAAACGAAGAAGCGCAAAATACAATGTTTCAAGCTGTATATTATTTTGAAGCCGATAGTTTGAACAAAGCCTTGAATGGCGATGGTTCAAATCCAGGTTTAGTCGAAATCGCTGATGGTTATGGACTTACTAAATCGGGCAAATTGGCAAGTTATTATGCAGGTGTATGCTATTTGAAACTTGGAAAATATGACGAAGCAATTGATTATTTAGATAACTTTAGTTCGGATGATATTTTGGTTCAGGCTAGAGCATATGCTTTGATTGGTGATGCATACATGGAAAAAACCGATTATGAAAATGCTATTTCATATTATAAAAAAGCCTCAAATTATAAGCCAACTAAACAATTTACACCAGATTATTTAATGAAATTGGCATTGGCTTGTGAGTTAAATAAAGATTATATTGGAGCAATTGATGCATACAATATTATAATAAATGAGTATCCAAACAGCATGAAAATTGCGGATGCTAAAAAATATAAGGCTTTAAGTGAAGCTTTATCAGAATAATTGTCGTATATTTAGCCTATGAAGCGTATTTTTATTAGTATTTTACTTTTATTTTCTTTGGTAATATTGCAAAATTGCAATGTTGCACAGCAGAGTTTTCGCTCAAAGCCAATAAATATTTCTAATAAAAAATACAAATCTATACAATCAAAACGCAAAGTATATAGCCGAGAAAGAAGTCATTTTCACAAAAGCAGTGTCAATTGGGCTCAAATCCGAATGAATCAATCAAGACATAAAGTTGTTGCTAAGCGAAAATACTATAATATTAGTGCCAAAAACAGAAATGTAAATAGAAGTATTGTTACAAGACGCAATAAAAGAAACAACAATTACCAATTTTATAAAGACTCTATGGAAGCTTCGCAAGCTGCTGAAAAGAGCAATTTTTCCATTTACGATCGTTAATTAATACATCATTTTGAATTCATTTAAAAACCTAATTGTATTAGTAGAAACCGTTTTTTTTACATTTTGTTTGCACAGTTGTAATACCACTACAACAACAGTACCCGCAGGAAGTTGGACAGAACAAGGAAAATCAGCCATATCGCCAAATCCGCCAAGCTATTTGCCAAATTACAAAACTAAACTAGCTACAGTTTTAGGAATTTCAGAAAGTATGCGTTCTTTTTATTTTATTAAACGGGATTCAACTTTTTCTTCTACACTTTTGACGACTTCTACTGGTACTCCAATCCAAAATGTGGATAGTAGATTTATTAAATTATTGTGTTTTGATAATCCTGCCTACTCATCAATAAATTCAAATGCTCAAATAAATGGCTGGGCTAGTGCTGGTGTAAATCACATTTCAAATACCACATTTTCAGGAATTGTGCGAAATATAAATGGGCAATTGAGCCAATCTACTGCCACATCTTTGTCGTTTGTACTAACTTATTTCCCTGATGGAGTGTATACTATTATTAATAACGTTGATGAAACACTAAACCAAATTGGTAATTATCAACCAGTTATCGAAAATGGAATTATGACAGGAATAATTTACAAACAACAGTTTGTAGGAATTAATTTTGCCAAAAAATTTGACGAATCGATACCTAATTATACTTCTAATCCATTGTCGTATGGCGTTTGGGGAATTGATGAAAATTATTTTTTTCCACTTTTTAACATTGATGTTACTAACATTGTATTTTTGAGAATGAGTAAATTTAGCTACTAAAGTGTTTTTTTATGGGAATATTTGGCAATTTATTTTCTAAAAATACTGAAAATGTAAAATGGTTTAAAGTTTTTGAAACGCAAGACGAAGCCTTACAAAAGGTTGTGATAAATCGAGCTGTTACAGTTTTGATAGAAGAAAAGAAAATTTGTTTAGCTCGTAATTCAAAAGGTTTTTTTGCTGTTTCAGATGCTTGTCCGCATTTGGGAGCTTCGTTATCTAAAGGTGTTTGCAATAATTTTATGGAAATTGTATGTCCGTGGCATAGCTATCGTTTTGATTTGGTTTCTGGGGTAGAAAACACACAAACACATCACTACAAAGTAGAAACTTTCCCAGTAAAAATTGATACGTCAGGACTTTATATCGGAATGTATCAAAAATGAAAATCCCCGAAAAAATATTGGTCATACAAACTGCATTTTTGGGAGATGTGATTTTGGCAACCGCTATTTTACAGAAAATCAAATTTCATCATCCAAATTCTAGCGTAGATTTTTTGATTCGCAAAGGCAATGAGGGAGTTTTTGAAAACAACCCAATTTTAAATAAACTTTATATTTGGGATAAATCGCATAAAATAAAAGATTTTTTTAGAATAATTAAATTAATAAGAATCGAAAAATACGATGCAGTTGTGAATTGCCAACGATTTTTCACAAGTGGATTGTTTACCATTTTTTCGGCTAGTAATTATACAGTTGGATTCAGCAAAAATCCACTTTCTTGGTTTTTTACCAAACGTTTTCCTCATCGTTTTGATGGGACGCACGAAGTTGAACGCAATCAGCAATTAATAGCCGATTTTACAGATTTCAATCCGCTTAATCCAAAAGTTTATCCTAAAGAACAACTAAAAGTTTCTGAAAAGTATATTACCATTTCGCCTGGTTCGGTTTGGGCAACAAAACAATTTCCAAAAGAAAAATGGGTAGCATTTATTGCTTCGTTACCAAAAGAAATTGCTATTTATTTGCTTGGTTCTAAGGCAGATATAGAAATTTCTGATTGGATTAAAGCACAATCAAATCGAAAAAATATAAGCATAAAAGTAGGGCAATTATCTTTGATAGAATCGGCAGCATGGATGAAAAATGCTGAAATGAATTATGTAAATGATTCGGCTCCATTGCATTTGGCATCAGCGGTTGATGCACCAACTTGTGCCATTTTTTGTAGCACTTCGCCAAGTTTTGGATATGGACCACTTGCTTCAAATGCCAAAATTGTAGAAACTTCTAAAAAACTATCTTGCAAACCATGTGGCATTCATGGAAAAACAAAATGCCCACAAAATCATTTCAATTGTGGGCATACGATTGAAATAGAAAAACTTTTAATCGATTTTTAAAACTGCCATAAATGCTTCTTGTGGAATTTCTACATTTCCAACCTGACGCATACGTTTTTTTCCTTTTTTCTGTTTTTCTAACAGTTTTCTTTTTCTAGAAATATCACCGCCATAACATTTAGCCGTAACATCTTTTCGCATAGCACTAATGGTTTCTCTGGCAATAATTTTTGCTCCAATAGCAGCTTGTATGGCAATTTCAAATTGCTGACGAGTTAGCAATTCTTTTAGTTTTTCGCATAGTTTTTTTCCCCAAGCATAAGCTTTATCTCGATGTACAATGGCAGAAAGTGCATCAACAGGTTCGGAATTGAGCATTATATCCATACGAACCATGTTTGATTCTCTAAAACCAATTAGTTCATAATCGAGTGAGGCATAGCCTTTTGATATGGTTTTTAGTTTATCAAAAAAGTCAAAAACCATTTCGGCAAGTGGCATGTGAAATATAATTTCTACTCTATCGGTTGTTAAATAACTTTGGTTTTGAAGCGTACCACGTTTGTCCATACAAAGTGAAATTACAGGACCGACAAAATCAGCTTTTGTAATAATTTGTGCTTTTATATATGGTTCTTCAATATGATGAATTTTGTTCGGATCAAGCATTTCGCTTGGTGCATTAATAATATGTTTTACACCACTTGTGTCAAAAGCATGAAACTGAACCGAAGGCACAGTTGTGATTACAGTTTGATCAAATTCTCGCTCCAATCGCTCTTGGATAATCTCCATATGAAGCATTCCCAAAAATCCGCAACGGAAACCAAAACCCAAAGCAGCCGATGTTTCAGGCTCCCAAACCAACGAAGCATCGTTGAGTTGGAGTTTTTCCATTGCATCTCTAAGATCCTCAAAATCAGATGTTTCTACTGGATAAATACCAGCAAAAACCATTGGTTTAACATCTTCAAATCCTTTTACAATATCAGTTGTTGGGTTCAAAACAGTAGTGATAGTATCCCCTACTTTTACTTCGCGAGCTTGTTTAATTCCTGAAATCAAATAACCCACATCGCCAGCTTCGACAGTATCTCTTGGTTCTTTTGTAAGTCTTAAAACACCTACTTCATCCGCAATATAATCTTTGCCAGTTGCTACAAATTTGATTTTATCTCCTTTTCTGAAAACGCCATCATACACCCTAAAAATTACTTCGATACCTCTATATGAATTGTATGAACTATCAAAAATCAATGCTTTTAATGGTTTATTTATATCGCCACTCGGTGCAGGGACTTTACGAACTATAGCCTCAAGTATTTTATCAATTCCTTTACCTTCTTTGCCAGAAGCATGTATAATATCCTCACGGTCGCACATGGTTAAATCCACAATTTGGTCTTTAACCTCTTCGGGCATAGCATGTGGCAAATCAATTTTATTTAAAACTGGAATAATAGTTAAGTTACTATTCATTGCCAAATATAAATTGCTAATTGTTTGAGCCTGAATACCTTGCGATGCATCAACGATTAATAAAGCACCTTCGCAAGAGGCTATCGAACGAGAAACTTCGTAGCTAAAATCTACGTGTCCAGGTGTGTCTATAAGATTTAAAACATATTTTTCGCCTTCAAAAACATAATCCATTTGAATGGCATGGCTTTTGATAGTAATACCTTTTTCTTTTTCCAAATCCATGTCATCAAGCACTTGGGCTTTCATATCGCGTTGGGCTACAGTTTTGGTAAACTCCAACAAACGATCAGCTAATGTGCTTTTGCCGTGGTCGATATGAGCAATGATACAGAAATTACGAATGTTTTTCATGGATAATAAATATGTATTTGGATGACAAAGTTAGTGTATTTTTTGCTGAAAGCAGGGAATAAATATTCATAATAGCTTATAATATTTTTGAGTTTTCAAAAGTTGATTGATAATTGTAAGTTTCCTCCAAGTCCGAGTTCTACAATTTTTTGAAGTGTTGAAATTCTAACTTCTTTGATATTATTTTCAATTTTAGAAATATAAGATTTTGTTGTACCTGTTTTTTCAGCAAGTTGTTTTTGCGTTAAACCTTTTGTAATTCGAGCATTGTGTAGCAGCTCACCAATCTTGAAAGATTCAAAACCTGCATCCAAATCATCTCTTTTTTTTGTTCCAACATTGCCATAATGAATGGTTTTAAATTGGTCTAAACTTATTAAATCTTTATTTATTGTTTTCATATTCTTTTTTTATTTGTAGAGCTATTTCAATTTCTTTTTTTGGTGTTTTTTGTGTTTTCTTTTGAAATCCATTGGCTACAATAACTAACTGACCAACATCGAAAAAACAAAATGCACGAAAAATATCATTTCCAAATTGAACTCTTATTTCGTATAACCCATTTGTGTTTTCAATATGTTTAAGATAATTTTCAGGAATATTTTTTAATTCTTGAATCAAATTAAAAGTCCATATAAATTTATCTTTTACTTTTTCAGGTAATTCCACAAAAAAATCATTAAAGTAATGTTTGTAAAACACGATTTTTCTGATTTTTTTTGCTTTTTCCATTTTTACAAAGATAATTCAAGTAGCCACAAAGTACAACTGTTTTTTTTATTTATAAATCTACAATTAATCCTGTCCAACCTGTTTGGTGCGATGCACCACAGCCTTTGCCTGTTTCTGGATTAAAAAACTCATAAAAAAGTGGAATTTTATTCAAAATTTGATTTTCAGCAATAGATGAGTCTGCATAAACTGGCAAATTTCCTACATCATTTTTTTCAAAAATAGATTTCAGGTTTTGAGCCAATTCAATAGCTTTCGTTCCAATTTCTTTACCAAAATATTGTGCATGAATGGGTAAACTTTTTGCTAAAACATAGTTTGTCGGCATCCAGACTGGTCCACGCCAATTTGAGTTTTCGCCAAAAGATGTGGTGTCGCTTTCGTTTGGTTGATATTTCATAGTATAGTTTTGCCCAAATAAAGTAATAGCGAAAGGTTTTTTATCGTATTGTTTTGATAATGAACGTATTCCATATTTTCCCCAAAATTCGTTTGGATTGAAAAATGCAGAAGTAATTTTGAAAAAACGTTCTTCTGGAATTACAGAAAAGTATAATTTGTTTTTTGTAGTTTCTTTTACAAAAGGCTGATATTGAGGGTTTTCTTGCAGATATGTTTCAATATATTTTTCAAAATAAGAATGTTGTTCAATATCAATATTTGCACTTGCAATTAGTGGCAAAAGTCCAACCAAATTTTTGTGATCTAAAAACTGAAATTGATTTGTCGTATTATTTATTTTATCATGATAAAAACCAGTTTTTTCGTTCCAAAGCCCAATAGTAGGATGATTCAAATTAAAAGAAATTTCTAAAAACACACGCAAAAAATAGGTAGATTTTTCTTCAAATTCTGGGTTGGTTTTGGCTAATTCGAGCGAAATTTGCATCATATCAAGTGCAAAACGTGCCATCCAAGCCGTTCCATCCACTTGTTTGAGCCAAAAACCTTCGGGCAAAGGTCTGCCACGGTCTATCACAGCAACATTATCTAATCCTAAAAAGCCACCTCCAAAAATCATTTTGTCTTTTCGCTTTTGGGTGTTGAGCCACCAAAGAAAATTTTTCTCTAATCCAGAAAACGCTTGTTTTAAAAATGCTACATCTTTTATATTATTAAAACATTCGTAAGCTGGTATTTGTCCAAAATCGCTCATGTATCTACTTTCGAGAAACATTAAAAGTTGCTGTTTTGCAAAAAACGGGTCAGCTTTTGCAATGGCTATGCAATGAAAAGCACTATCCCATGCCGCAAACCAAGGGTATTCCCACTTGTCAGGCATAGAAATGATGTCGTGATTTTTTACATGTAACCAAGCACTATTTCTACCATTTTTACGAGATTCTGGCGGTGGAAACTGATTGGAATCGCCATTTATCCATTTTTTTACATCAAATTCATAATATTGTTTTCCCCAAAGCATACCCGCCATTGCCATACGCTTTGTTTCTTTGGCAGCATCGTTTTCAAAAATATGGGCATAAAACTCATCTGTTTCCGATTTTCTAAAAGTTGCAATCGATTCAAAATCGGTAAAAGGAGTTAAACCTTCTCGACTATTACACAAATTCTTATCGTTTGAAAACCTAAATCGCAGTGTTTTAGTTTCTAATTCATCGAAATCTAAATCAACTTTATAAGCCGCTTTAGTACCTTTTTTTTCTGGGTTTACTGCTTCTTTTCTCCCATCAATTACGTATTCATGAAAAGCATCTTTTACAAAAGGTGTTTGGCTTGTTAGTCCATATAAACGTGTTGCATTTGTCTGATTTTCAGTAAATAAGCTACTGGTTGTAAATTCTGAATGTAAATAATATTTACCTAAATCTTGGTGATGTGCAACAATGGTTGCTTCTTCCAAATCTAAATGTGGAGTATAATTATTTTCTCCCCAATTCCAAGTGTTTCTAAACCAAAGAGTGGGTAAAAAAGTAAGTTTAGTTTTATTTTTAGATTCGTTTTTTATAGTAACTTTTATCAAAATATCATCAGGCGTATTTTTGATGTATTCTACATCGATAGTATAAAAAGCATTGTTATCAAATATGCCTGTGTCTATTAATTCATACTCAGGATTAAGTTTATTTCTTTTGCCATTTTCAGAAACTAATTGAGCATAAGGAAAAGCATTTTGGGGATATAAATATCTCATTTTCATATAACTATGCGAAGGAGTAGCATCCAAATAATAGTAATATTCTTTTACATCTTCGCTATGATTTCCTTCTTTGCCTGTTAATCCAAAAAGGCGTTCTTTGAGTATGCCATCATTACCATTCCAAAAAGCAAGTGCAAAACATAATTTTTGTTTTTCGTCCGAAAAACCCATCAAACCATCTTCTCCCCAACGATAAACACGAGAGCGAGATTCGTCATGCGTAAAAGAATCCCAAGCGGCACCATATTCGCTGTAATCTTCTCGCACCGTACCCCACTGACGTTCAGCTAAATAAGGTCCAAATTTTTTCCAATTTGTGCCATTTTCTTGTGCCTTTAGTCGTAGGTGTTCGGTAGTCATTTTATAAAAATCAATTTTTGTATCTCACAAAAATAGAAGTATAAATGAGGAATACAAATTTGAAAAATCAAGTAGATGCAATGTTTAATAAATTTAGATATCTACTTTTCAAATCTAATTGATAACATTTAGGGTTTATAGAAAGTTTTAATTGAAAATTAGAGAATAAAATGGCAAATAAACAATATCCAGGCGACCCGAATTGGATAGAAAGTCTAAGAAAAATGCACCCTTTCAAACTTGCTATTTATGTGGCAATTATTGGAATATGTGTGATGTTTTTATTTATAAATTTAGGATTTATGCTTACCAAAAACAGTCATAATTTATTGATTAGCAAGTGGTTTACAGTCAGCAGTATTTTAATTTTGTTCAGTTCATTTGTCGCAAATCAATTTAAGATACAATTCAAAAAAGACAAAGTTCACAACTTATTAAGTTTTTACTATTTATCTTTTTTTCTAGGAATTTGTTTTGGAATCACACAGTTTTTGGGTTGGAAATCCATGTTTTTGCAAGGTTTTACATTTGGAAATAGTGATATTTCATATACCTACATTTATTTATTATCGGGTTTGCATTTATTGCATTTTGTAGGTGGAATGGGTTATCTTATCTATCTGATTATTAAAACGTTAAAAGCTAAAAATGATATTGTGGTTCGTTTAGTTTTTTCTACTGATCCTTACGAATATATGCTTATTGAATTGTTAACTATTTATTGGCATTTTATGGCGATATTATGGTTTGTGCTTTATTTTAGTTTTTTATTGGCATGAAGTTGTTTTAAATCGCTACTATTTCATTCTCGTTTTCAACAAAAGCTACACCATCAAAACGTTGGCTAATTTCGTCTAACATTTTAAACAGTGTTTCTGGATTTTCTTCCACAACTAATTTAATTCTATATTCTTTAAAATTTGGAATGGCTCTAAAATAATTGGTATAGTGCCTTCGCATCTCAAAAATACCGAGTTTTTCGCCTTTCCATTCGATAGATTTTAGTAAATGTTTCCTACAAGCAGCCACTCGTTCTTCGAGCGTTGGACCTGCCAACAGTGTTTTTGTTTTGAAATAATGTTTTACTTCTCTAAAAATCCAAGGGTAGCCAATCGCTCCCCTACCAATCATAATGCCATCTACACCATATTTTTGACGATATTCCCAAGCTTTTTGTGGCGAATCAATATCTCCATTTCCAAAAATTGGAATATGTATGCCGTTCATTTCTTTTACTTTGGCAATATAATCCCAGTTGGCTTCGCCTTTATACATTTGGGCTCGGGTGCGAGCATGGATGGTAATTGCCTGTACACCAACATCTTGCAAGCGTTGTACGGCTTCAAAAACATTGATTGTTGCATCGTCCCAACCCAAACGTGTTTTTACTGTTACTGGTCGGTCGCAAATTTTTACAATTTCTTCTGTAATTTTTTGCATTTTAGGTAAATCACGCAACAAACCAGCACCAGCCCCTTTGCAAGCCACATTTTTTACAGGACATCCAAAATTTATATCTACCAATTCGGGACCAGCATCGTTAGCTATTTTAGCCGCATCTCGCATCACTTCTACTTTATCGCCAAAAATTTGAATGCCAATCGGACGTTCTTCTGGATAAATATCAAGTTTATGTACTGATTTAGAGGCATTTCTGATTAATCCTTCCGAACTAATAAATTCGGTATACATCAAATCTGCACCATTTTCTTTACACACAACCCTAAAAGGCGGATCGCTCACATCTTCCATCGGTGCTAGCAATAATGGGAATTCTCCCAAATCGATATTTCCTATTTTAGCCAAAATTTTTATATAACTTTGCCACAAAATTAACATATTTTATGTCAGAAACCCAAAAACAATACCATCCACTTTTATTACTTCTCATTTATTTTGGCTATATCATTGGTGGATATTGCATCGGACAGTTTATTGCTTCAATCGGAATCGCACCGTTTATGCAAGGCGGAAAACTAATCGAAGTACTTGTAAATCCAAAAGATTTTCCAGAATATAAAAATGTAGTTTTGTTTTTGTTGGGAGCAACTTCTTTTGGTGGATTTATATTATCTACATTGTTTTTTCAAAAGCGTTTTTTTAATGATATTATCTTTTTTTCGTTGGAATCGCCACAAGAATTATATGTATTTGCGGCCATGTTGGCAGTGGTTTTTTCACTTCCAGCTATCACATTTTTAGCCGAATGGAACCAACAAATGGTTATGCCCGATTTTATGAGTGGTTTTGAAATTTGGGCAAAAAACGAAGAAAATAAAATGAAAATCATGACCGAATACATTACTTTTTTTAGTTCAAATAGCCAGTTTTTTTTCGGATTAATTGTGATTGCACTCATCCCCGCCATTGGCGAAGAATTTGTATTTAGAGGAGTTGTACAAAATATTTTTACTATTTATTTTAAAAACATACACATTTCCATTTGGTTAGCTGCCATATTGTTTAGTGCTATCCACATGCAGTTTTATGGTTTTTTGCCACGTATGCTATTGGGAGCAATGTTTGGCTATTTGTATGTTTGGTCGGGCAATATGCTTGTGCCGATGGCTGGACATTTTGTAAATAATGGATTTTCACTATTTCTTTTGCACATGAAAAATACTGGAAATGTAAAAATGGATGTAGAAACCACTTCTGAAATGCCTTTGAGCATGATTATAGGTTCTTTTGCTATTGTATTTGCAATTTTAGCCATGATAAAATGGCATTCGGATAAATTAGAATTAGAAGAAATATAAAATAACATTTAAAAAAAGCAGATTAATTTTAAAAAAATGACACCTAAATTATCACCAGAAAAATATATTATTTCCAATGCCCGAAAACTACCAATTCATGCTGTTTATCTTGCCGAAGAATGGAATGAAACAGGCTTAGCCTCCATATTGGTTGCTCGCAAGCATCCGCAAGGAAACATTACCTGTGCAGCTTATATGGTAGATTTGAAGTGTGTTGGATTAAAAGAAACCTATTATTTTTTTAATAAAACACCTGAACAATTTCAAGAATTTATTGAAGATTATTCTATTAAATTAAATCTGATAAAATCTGATTATAATTTTGTTCATAACCTGATTTATGGTGCAATTGCATTTGCCGAAGAATTTAAAATAAGCCCACAAAAAGATTTTGCAATTACTCAATATATTTTGGAAGAGGATACAGACGACATACCACTAATTGATTTTGAGTTTGGGGAAAATGGTATTCCACACTTGATTGTTACACCAGCAATGCCTTCTTTTATAAAATACTTAGCTAATCTTAAAAAATTTGCTGGTGAAGGAAACTATTTTTATACAATTCAAGATGATTGGGGAGATGCTAAAGAATCAAATTATGAATCATTTTTAGATGATGACAATGAAGAAGATGATGACTATGAAGAAGAAATCAAATAAATTGTGTAGCGCTAAAATAAAAAATTCGGTCGTTATAGATTTATGCTATAAATGACCGTATTTTTTCTCTTTATAAACTACATATATATAGTTTACTATTGCACAAAAAGCTATAAACAAGAATAAATAAACACCTGACATCATTTTAAATATTTTTTTCCAATTAATACAAATCCAACAATAGAAATTATTCCTGATAAAACGATTATTAGCTTTGAAGGATTTGTAAGTTCTGTAATATTAAACAACACAACACCAGCAAATACTAATTTTGCCAAATCAAAATAAAACTTAGCGAACTCTTCTTTCTGTTTTTCGTTCATTCAAGTGCAAGTATATTAAAAAAAATATAATTTCACAAATTTGAAATTTGTACAAATTCATCATAAATAATTTTCCTATTAAATACTTTTTTGAAAGCCTATTTTTCTATCTATTTTTGCATCAAAAATATTATATAAAGTGGCTAAACTCCCAAAAAGAAGCGAAGATTATTCAGGTTGGTATAACGAATTAGTGAAATCGGCAGATTTAGCCGAAAATTCTGCGGTTAGAGGTTGTATGGTTATAAAACCCTATGGCTATTCGATTTGGGAAAAAATGCAACAAGAATTAGACAGAAGATTTAAAGAAACTGGTCATTCAAATGCTTATTTTCCACTTTTTATACCAAAATCATATCTTTCGAAAGAAGCTAGTCATGTAGAAGGTTTTGCTAAAGAATGTGCTGTTGTAACACATTATCGCCTAAAAAACAGTCCCGATGGAAAAGGTGTAATTGTTGATCCTGATGCTAAATTAGAAGAAGAATTAATTGTGCGTCCAACTTCGGAAACTATTATTTGGAATACCTACAAAAATTGGGTGCAATCGTATCGTGATTTGCCTATTTTAGTAAATCAATGGGCAAATGTAGTGCGTTGGGAAATGCGAACTCGTTTGTTTTTGCGTACGGCTGAGTTTTTATGGCAAGAAGGACATACCGCACATGCCACACAGCAAGAAGCCGAAGCTGAAGCACAACAAATGTTGGAAGTGTATGCCGATTTTGCTGAAAACATTATGGCTTTGCCTGTTTTAAAAGGTGTAAAAACACCAAACGAACGCTTTGCTGGTGCCATTGACACCTATTGCATAGAAGCTTTGATGCAAGATGGAAAAGCCTTACAAGCAGGAACCTCACACTTTTTAGGACAAAATTTTGCTAAAGCATTTGATGTAAAATTTACCGCTAAAGATAATAAATTAGATTTTGTTTGGGGTACTTCGTGGGGGGTTTCCACTCGTTTAATGGGTGCTTTGATAATGGCTCATTCAGATGACGAAGGCTTGGTTTTGCCACCAAATTTAGCTCCTATTCAAGTTGTTATCGTTCCAATTTATAAAACGGAAGAACAATTAAATGCAATTTCAGAAAAAGTAAATGGATGGAAAAAAGAATTAATAAAGCAAGGTATATCTGTAAAATTTGATAATCGAGACACCCAAAGTCCAGGTTGGAAATTTGCTGAATACGAACTAAAAGGTGTGCCGATTAGAATTGCCATTGGTCCAAGAGATTTGGAAAACAATACATGCGAAGTGGCTCGAAGAGATACAAAAGAGAAATTTTCGGTAAATGGCGATGAAATCGTACAGTTAATTCCAGAACTTTTGAAAAAAATTCAAGATACTATTTATCAAAAAGCATTAAGTTTCAAAAATCAAAATACAATAGAAGTTAATTCGTGGGAGGAATTTAAAAAAGCAATTGATACGAAAGGTGGATTTATTTCTGCCCATTGGGACGGAACTTCGGAAACCGAAGAAAAGATAAAAGAAGAAACCAAAGCAACTATTCGCTGCATTCCATTAAATAACAAACAAGAAGCTGGAAAGTGTATTTTTACAGGAAATCCATCGAAAGAGCGTGTGATTTTTGCATTGAATTATTAGAAAACATGGACAATGAATTAATAAACTATATTTTAAGTCCATTTATATATTTAAGTTACGATAAAGATTCAAGTTTTTACCACTTTATTGTTTACTTTCCTTTGGGTGGTAGCAAAAATTTAGAATATTTTAAACCCCTTTCCATTAAATGAAGGGGCTAAAAAATTCATTGTGGGGAGTTTAAAAATCACTTCAACTCTTTTTGGCTTTGTAGATTCTTGTTCTTTTGATATTAAAATACTTTTATTTTTAAAGCATCAGATTTTGTTCGCACCAATTGAATAATGCATTCTTTTCACTAGCTATATTTAGTTTTTTAATAATATTTCCCCTGTGAGTTTCTACTGTTTTTTCACTAATAAAACATAAATTGGCAATATCCTTAGTGGTATGTCTCATGGCTATCATTTTAAGTATTTTAATCTCAGAAGGAGTAAGGATAGATCTTAGATATTCTTGGTCTATATTAATTCTATTGGCATTTTGAGTATTTGAAAAAAGCTTATTTGAAAAATAAGTTTCATTTTTCTCCATAATATTTCTGATACAAATCACAAGTTCTTCTAGTGCAAAATCCTTTAATATATATCCTTTTACGCCAAACTTTTTTGCTTTATGTAAAAATGCAAGTTCATCGTGCATAGTAAGCAAAATGATATTGGTTGGAATTTGATTAGCTTGAACTTTTTCGGCAACATCTAGTCCATCCATTCCTTGCATACTTATATCAAGAATAGCTAAATCTGGATTTTTCATCACAATATTGTTATATGCATCTATTCCATTAGCATATTCTCCAACTACATTAAATCGATTTGAAACCAACAAATCTTTTGTCCCTCTAAGTATCAAAGGATGATCGTCTGCTAATAAAATATTATACATTTTCTAATGGAATAAGTACATGAATAATAGAACCATTGTTTGAAGACTGAATTGAAAATACCCCAGAAAGTGATTTTGTTCGTTGCGACATAGAATGTAATCCAAAACTTTTTGAGCTTTCTAACGCTTTTTTTGCATCAAACCCAATTCCATTATCCTTGATTAAGATTTCTAAATAATTATTTTTCTCAAATATTTCAATTCTAATAGCTGTTGCCTGTGCATATTTCATGGCATTATTTATACCTTCTTGTACAATACGGTAAATTTGAAGTTCAAATTCTTTACTTAGATTCCTATCAAAATCTATTTCACAACTTACAAAATAATCATACTTCTCGATAATTTGATTGCAAAGACTTTCTAGGGCTTCTTTTAGATTCATTTTCTTGAGCGAAACCGGATAAAGTTCTCTACTTACTCTCCTAAGATTGTCTAAAATAGCTTCTAATGCATCGGTTCCTGTTTTATTATTTTTTAATGATGGTTTTAGGAGCAGAAGTTCTTGACCTATTCCATCATGTAAATCTTGTGCAATACGCCTTTGTTCTTCATCTTGAATTGAAATTACCTTTTTTTGGGCAATAGAAAGCTCTAGTTGAGTAGCGATGAATTGTTTATTTTGCTGAGAAAATTGAAAAGAAACTCCAATGAGCATACAAAAAATCTCCACTAGAGGTATCGAATAGGCCAAATCATAATCTTGATTTATTCCATCAATGATCCCAATATTGGCCAAAATCAATATTGTGGTACCAATGAGCGTGAATAAAAATCCGACCAAATAAAAATAAGCAAAATATTCTCTATTTTTAATACTACTAATTAAGGCAATTAAAATATAGGCATCCATAAAGAAAACAATATAATAAGATGTTTTAATAATATAATACCTTAAACTTCCTTCTATAAATGGCATGACTAAACTTAGTCCTAAGCCAATAAAAAACAAAGAAGAATACTTACCAATTCTAAAAAGCCAATAAGATTTCTCGGGTGTCAATCTCAACAATACCATAGTTAAAAAGATATGACACCCTATAACACAATAAAAAACAATTGTTGTACCATTATTATTGAGATATAAAAAATTCTCAAAAGGGAAATAGCTATGAATATACCCTGAATCTACCAAGATTAAAAAAAAAGAACAAAAACAATATAAAGAATAAGCAAAATACATTTTAAATCTAAAAAAAAAGTATAAGAATATCCCTGCTAGGCTTATAACAAAGCAAATGCCAGAAGTAAATCCAATATAATTTGTAAAAAAGATTTCATTAATATGGAATTTTTTTATGCTTCGAATGGTGATTACTGGAGCGTGCATACCATATTTTCTTGAGCTTTTTAATGTAATCTGTACTTTTTCATTCTGATTTAAAAAAATATCAAAAGCAAAATTTACACTTTTAATAGTTCGGTCTAAAAGTCCAATTTTTTTATTTATCAAAGGAAAAGTATCTATATTTTTAGTTGCTCGCTTTACAAATAGCTGAACATCATCTACTCTAGATTGTTGTACATCTATGATAAAAAACTGACTTTTATCCTTGTTTTGCAATTGAAATTTGCAAATTCCTTCATGTTGATCAAAGCCATACGGCACCTCCTGTTTTATGGTATTTTTAATCCATAAAGTGTCTTGTAAAATGCTCACTTTATCATTAATAGGCATATCACTATTCCCGTCAAGAAATATTATCTGAGAAAAAACAGTAGTATTTATTCCAAAAAATAATATAGCAAATACTCTTCTCATTGTTTGTTCCAAAAAGGAGATTTGATTTTTATCACAATGCATAATTACTTCAAAATATGGACTTTTTATGAAAAACTTAAATTCATTAAAAAAAGTTGATATTGTTTCAATTTTAAAGATAAATCCCTCATTATAATGTGGTTATCTATTCTTTATGGCATGCTTTTATAGAATTATACTTATAAAATCAGGGTATAAATCAGGGTATAAACACAGTTACCTTGTTAGTGTACTAGCGTATTTAGTAGTAAATTTGTATAAAATAATAAATTAATTTAACGTTTATGAAAAAATTTAACTCAATTATTACCGCAATTTTATTTGCCACTTTATTAAGTTCAGCCCAATTTCAGGATCAAAAAGGTTTCAATTTTCAAGGCTATGCCAGAGATGAGTCTGGAGCTGCATTAGGAAATAAAGCTGTTCAGGTAAAATACAGTTTGTATCCTGCTGGGCAACCAGGAACGGTAGATTATACCGAAACCCATTCACTTACTACCGATCCTTATGGGATATTTTCTGCTGTAGTAGGTTCTAAGTCCGTAGCTACATTTGCCAAATTGCCTTTCGCTAGGGTTAATTATTGGCTGAAAGTGGAGGTAAAAACGAGTGCCACCAATTGGTCAACTATCAATGAAATAGAACTTTTGAGTGTGCCTTATGCACGCACAGCTGGCAACGGAAACCCAGTAGGATCTGTAATTGCTTATGCAGGACTTAAAACAAACATACCTGCTGGATATTTAATATGCGATGGTACCATTTATAACAAAACTGATTATCCTGAATTGTCAGCTGCTCTTGGCAATGCTTGGGGAGGAAACGCTACTCAATTTAATGTGCCCGATATGCGAGGTTTTTTTCTTCGTGGTGTAGATGAGTCTGCTGGTCGTGATGACAATAAAAACAGCAGAGGTACGATAAATTCTGGCGGAAATTCTGGAAATACAGTTGGAACTTTTCAAGGAGATTCTTATTTGTCCCACAACCACACAGGAAGTGGAAATACAAGTACAGACGGAAACCACTACCATGATATTTCTATGGATAAAACGGAAGGTTTTAATGGAACAAGAACGCAAGGGTCAGATAGAAGTGAGGGGGGGCTTGGGCAAACAAATTGGTCTGGAAATCACTCACACAGTTTTTCCTTCACTACTTCTAGCAATGGTGGCAATGAAACCCGTCCTGAAAACGTAGCAGTTTATTACATCATAAAATACTAATCAAGTTTTTCATTTCATTGTGGGTTGTTGGCTCACTTAAACTAATTTAGACAATGAAGAAATTTCATTCGTTATTGCTATTGGTATGTATATCAGTAGTAACCTATGCTCAAAATGAGACTCCTTATAGTGTGGGATATATTGGAGGATATCAGCGACCAGTACAAACAGCCTCACCTTCAATATCAGATTATCTGTATTTCAATGGCGACCCCATGAGTTCGGGGAGCTACTCAACCGTTGTTGGTGTAGGCGATGCCCTTTGTGGAATGCCTTATGGGGCAAGTTTTTTCCCTAGAGTATTCGATAAAGAGGTTGTAATCTCTAAAGGATATTTTTCGGATTATGTGTTTTTGCAATGGAATATCATAGCTGCTGCCGACCGTATCAAACGTGTTCAAATTTATAGAAAACAGCTTGGCGACACTGGTGATTCTATTTTAGTTGCCAATTTGCCTGGCGATCAAACTTCGTATCGAGATGAGTTTGCCGAAAAAGGAACTATTTATAAATATACCGTTTATTTACAAGGAATTGCAGATGGTTTAACTATTCCACTTATCAATTTTTCTGAAGGTATCGGTTTTTCATTTCCATTTGGTACTGCATCGGGCAGAATAACATTTGCTGGAGGCACAGCAGTAGAAGGTGTAACCGTAGCTGCTGAAACAGACGGAAACCTGAGAGGTAGAAGCTTGACTTTCAATGGAATAAATCAATATACATTAATAAAACATAATCCTACAGATACCGAATTGGAATTGCGAAATGGCTTTACCTTTCAAACTTGGCTTAAAAAATCGGTTAAAACTTCTGGAACTATTTTCCAAAAAGGGGCTGACTATCAACTCAATTATTCCTCAACTGGAATCAGTTTTAGAGTAAAAGACAAATCTATATTTTTGCCATACATAGCGAATATAGATACATTCTTTCATGTTACTGCCGTTTATAAAGTAGATAGTCTTTTGCTTTATATTAATGTAAACAACAAAGTTTCTTATTTTGTAGGAGATGTGGCAGGTGCACAACCTATTGCTGATGAATCAGATATAAACATAGCTTCAGACTTGAATGAAGCCAATTGTTTTCAAGGAAATATAGACGAAATACGTTTGTTTAATATTGCTTTAAATAAAGCAACCATCAAAACCTATTTCGATAAATATATTGGCGGCAACGAAACAGGTATGACAGGGTACTGGAAATTAAATGAAGGTGCTGGAAATCAATTTTTTGATTTTTCGAGAAGAGGTACAGCTTTCAACAACAACAATGGAGTGATTTTCAATAATGCTTCTTGGACAGATATTACACCACTAGGTAGCCAGTTGGCATACAAAGGCATAACAGATGCCAATGGAAATTATGTAGTGAATGGTTTCCCATATGCCAATGCGGGTAGTCAATATACATTTACACCCATGTTAGGAGTCCATAAATTTGACCCCAACCAAGTAGTTCGCTATATTGGCGATGGAGCTGCTATTCAAAACAATGTCAATTTTACAGATATTTCTGCTTTTAAAGTAACAGGCACTGTTCGTTACGAAAATAGCACTTTCCCTGTCGAAGGAGTTTCGATTTTAATTGATAATAGAGCCGCCATAAAAGCAGATGGGAGTTTGATTTTAACTGATAATTTAGGTCGTTTTTCTGTTGATGTTCCTATTGGAGAACATTCATTTCGGTTAAACAAAAACTTGCATACTTTTCAAGGGGAAGGTAAATTTCCTTTACCAACTGTTGCCGGTCAAAACACAGTTTATAATTATAATGAGCCTATTTCTGGCTTAGAGTTTATTGATGTTTCGAGAGTTAAATTTGTCGGAAGAGTAGTTGGCGGACCTATAGAATCAACTAAAAAATTAGGGTTTGGGAAATCTAAAAACAACATTGGGAATGCTACCATATATATGACTTCGCAAAAAGGCTATGATTTGGCAGTGGCAAATCGTACCGAAACTTTTGCTGGACGCAATTTTGGAAGCTCAGTAGATTTTGCTACAAAGTTTGTTACCATCAATCCTGATCCTGTTTCTGGTGAATTTATTGCGATGCTACCCCCTGAAAAATATTTGGTAACAAATGTAACTGCTGGTACATATACTTTCGATAGCGATGCGCATGTAACCTTAGATTTGCTTCAATATATTAGACAAACCGAAACCCTTGAAGATACATTGGCAAAAATAATTAAAAATGTAACTGTAGCTGGCTATCCGCCTTATAATCCAGCAAAATACAACCAAGTTGTTACCAGAACTATAGGAAATGCTAAAATCACTTTTGGTTTAGATACATTCTATTTTGATTCTCGCAAAGACTTTATATTGAGAAACAGACCACAAATTTCGGTTTTAAACAAAGATGATACCGAAATATTTGGTGAAAATTCGTTTAATTATACTGACAATGTGTTAAATATCAATCAAAATATTGAATTAGTAAATACCACTAATGGTGTTTATTTGTTAGGATTTCCTGTTTTTGAGCAACGAAAACCATATCAATTTAATATCAAATTATTTGAAAGTTATACCAATTCAAACACCTCGGAAACCGATCAAGTACCTGTAATTGATGGTAGAGTTGAAATAATTAATAATTTGGCAATTTCATCTGAGGTAGAAACTTTAGAGTTAAACGACAAAGGAGAAACTAAATATAAATTTAGTGGTGGGTTACCTAGCCTAGCTATCAATAACTTAAATCCAGAACTATCATTTACTAAAACCTTAAATATAGTAGCGGTTTCAGGACAGAATGGAAATTTGAGAACCATTTGGAGAGAAGCAGATCCATTCAGAGGAATTGCTTTTGGAGGTATGCCTACGGGGAATAACTTTGTTACCACTGGACCAAAAGAATTGATTGCCATTTTGCGTGATCCGCCTGGCTCTAATAGTTCTACCACTCTCGAAAAAGGCTCGTCTGTGGCAAGTGCTAACTCATGGGATGTAACTAATTCGATGGCTCAAGATGCAGAATTAACTGTAAAATTAGGTGCTGAAGTTAAAGTTTTTGCTGGCGTTGGAGCAGGAACAATTACAGAATTTGATTATCAAAATAACATTGCTATAGGATTTTCGTCTGAACAAAATTGGACAAGTTCTACCGAAACCGAAATAGTTACTTCTACCACCGAAACGTGGAGTACAAGTGGCGAACCCAATTTTGTAGGTAGAGATGCCGATTTGTATATTGGTTATGGTACAAATTTGGTTTATGGTCGTTCGGACATTGTGCAATTAGTGCCTGCTGGGCAGTGCAATGTTTGCGTTGGCAATACCTTTAGTGGTTATCGTTTGGGTATCAAAACAGGCATTCGTATGACACCAAAATTTGGAACAAGTTTTATGTTTACACAACAACATATCGAAAAAACGTTGATTCCTGATTTAATCCGTTTGCGAAATCTTAATTTGAAGTTTATTAATCCCAATACTGTTAATAGAAATACCATTACCGAACCTGTATATGTATCAAAATTACCTACTACTGATCCAAAATATGGTTCTGATAATAGGGATAAAGAAGTTTGGGGAACATTGGCAGTTACAGACAACACTTTGTTAGGAAATGGACCAAGTTATCAAGTGATTATGCCTGCTAATTGGCCTTCTAATAAACAAAATCCAGATACTGTATTTTTCTATAATCGTTCAATAAAAGAATGGAAAGGATTATTAGCAGAAAACGAAGAGCAAAAAGTAAAAGGTGTTTTTGAAAAAAATATTTCTTTTGATGCGGGTGCGAATTATAGTTCGGCTACAACAGTTGAAAAAACAGACACCGATACTAAAACGTTCGATTTCTTTGTAAGTCCTTCATTGGGTTTAGAAACAGGAGGAGATTTTAATGGTTTTGGACTTGGTTTTGCTATCAAAAAAACGTATAAAAATGCACAGGCATTTACAAACAGCAATTCAAATACCCGTTCTACCACTTATTCTTATGAAATTACCGATGCTTCTGCTGCTCAAGCCGATGATGGTATTGCCAACGAATATTTGACAGTAGATGTTAAAAAACCAAAAGATGGTTTTGGTCCTGTATTTTCGGTTCGTGGCGGTGCCACGAGTTGCCCTTACCAAGGCGATGAAAAAACCAAATATTTTGAACCTGATAGACACACTTTAAACGCTGCCACTTTACAAATCGAAAAACCTGATATGACTGTGCGTCAAGCTATTGTGGCAGATGTGCCATCCAACCGTGCAGCTGAGTTTGTTATTGATTTGTATAATAATTCTGAATCAAGAGAAGATTTAGAGTATTCTTTAAAAGTAGGTGATGAATCCAATCCGTTTGGTGCGTTGATTGAAATGGACGGCTCGGCTGTGGGGAATGGACGTACTATTTTAGTGCCTGCTGGTACATCTATCCAAAAAGTAATCAAAGTACGTAAAGGATTGAGTAGCCAAATGGATTATGAAAACTTAGAAATCAAGTTTGAGTCTGATTGCGACCCTAATATAAGTGTGTCTAAATTTATTTCTGCTTATTTTCTGCCTGGTTGTTCGGAGGTAGTGCTTGATATTCCTAAGCAACAATGGGTATTAAATACGAATATCAATCCAAAAGATACGCTTATCACTAAAACAAATAGCTATGATTTGAATTTTACAAATTTTAAATCTATTTCGTTTCAGTATAAACCTAGCTCATCTTCAACTTGGATTACAGATAAAGTATTTTATAATCCCAATACTGTAACTACTGTAACCTACGCAGCCATGACTGGAAACAAAGGTTGGATAGATGGTCCAGAAATTTTGCACCCGTTTGATATGCGAAATTTACCTGACAGAAACTATGATATTCGTGCAAAATCGACTTGTGAGGTAGGTCCAGGTGTGAAATACGAAACGCCAACTGAAATAATTTCAGGGTTGAAAGATGTAAAACGTCCTCGTTTGTTTGGTTCGCCACAGCCTGCCGATGGAATTTTATCGAATGGAGAAGAAATCTCAATTAAATTTGATGAACCCATCGAAGCCAGTTTGCTTACACCATTTAATTTCTCAGTGAAAGCAATTTTAAACAGCCAAGAAACCGATCACTTTACATCCATAAATTTTGATGGAATCAACGATTACGCTTCAGTAGCCGATGGTTTAGACTTAAATGCAAAATCGTTTACAGTTGAGTTTTGGTTGAGAAGAACTGAGTTAGGCAGAAATCAAGTGGTTTATTCAAAAGGAACTTTAGCAAACGATGCCGTAGAGTTTGGTTTTGATGCT
>RDZG01000050.1 GCA_004293915.1 Bacteroidota bacterium
AGAATGGAGAATGGAGAATGGAGAATGGAGAATGGAGAATGTTGCTTACGCAAGTTTAATTCTCCGTTCTACAATTTTTAGGTAGGTAGGTAGGTAGGTAGGTAGGTAGGTTGGTAGGTTGGTAGGATGGTAGGATGGTAGAACGTCATTGCGAGGAACGAAGCAATCTACCAACCTACCTTTCTACCAAGCAAAGCAACTACCACTCTACCATGCCAAAGGCGACTTTAAACCTACCAATTTTATTATCTTTGTAAAAAAACAAAGCCCAAATGAAATACACAAAGTACATTTTGATTTTTTGTTTACTAGCTGCAAGTTTGTTTAAATGCTCTTGCAACGAAGACCCTAAGCCAAACCCATGTTTGGGTAAAACTTCACTCACGGCAGAATTTAATATCTATGAAATTCCGTTTAATCCATTTATAAACTATGGAGATGGTCCAGAAGCTCCAAAAAATAAATGGATTTATAAAGATACAGATACTACACAAAAAGAACATGTTAAATTCGTGGCTAAAGATACTACAGCAGATAGTTATCTTTGGACAATAGGTGCTGGAGTATATACTACCACATCAGTAATACTAGATTTTAGCGAAGCCACTAAAAATGGTGCAATCAAAGTTGATGTTTCTTTGAAAGTAACAAAAAAATCTGACACTACTTGTTTCCCCACACAAAAAGGAGTAGCTGAGTCTTCTCGAAAATTTACTGCAAAAAGTAGCATCAAATTTGATGAAAGTAAAATATATGGCAAATATTTTGGATATAGAGATGGAAACCCTAAAGATACAGCCACTATAATTGTGCATAGGATGTACACATATCCTGATTGCCCAATAGATAAACCACCATTTTGGAACTGTGGAAGCTTTAGTTATAGGTATTTTCCTATATCTAATATTTACAATAATTGTAAATCTTGGTTTTTTGATCCAAACTACATTTACTTCACTAAAAATCAAATTTTGTTGCAAGAGACTGGAACTTGCGATTTCTACCCAGATAATTTTCATTTGGTTTTAAATTATAACAATGTAACTATTACTTGTTCTATAATAAAGGATTTTAAAAACAAACCCAACGAAAGAAGTACTATTAATTTTACTGGAACAAAAATCGAAGATTTATGAAAAAATTTACACTTTATGCATTATTTACTTTAGCTGTATGTCAAATACAAGCTCAAACTGATTGCCTACCCAATGGTATTCGTACAGATTGGACCAATCCATCACCAGCAATTCCACCAAGCAATCGTCCATTTGAAAAAAATATTTTCAATTGGCAAGAACCCAATTTTAATAGATTTGATAAGGAATTAAACAATGAAAACACCATTGCATCCCCATTTTTTGATAATTCTCAGCTTGAGGGTTCTTCTAGGGTATTGAATTATTTTGATAGTGATTTCAAACCTGCTGATGGCTGGGAATTGATTCATCAAAACTTTGGATATTTATATGATGGTACTAAAATGACATTTCCTGTACCCTCTCAAGCACCATATATTTTATTGTACAACAAATACTCAGGCAAATTAAGGGTACTATTTTCTCCACCCAATGGGTACAATGCTTTTCAATCTTTTATAGTTGAGATACTTCCAAAAAATAAATTTAATGATTCTGGGCCTTTTAAAACATCAGCTTTATTCAATCATAACTTTGAAACATCTTCCCCATTAGATATATATTCGACAAATAAACCTATACGTGCTACTACTCCAAAATCGAATTATGGACACATGGCTTGTGCAGAGTTTCAGATGGGTTATGACCCATGTACATGCTTTCATCCTTCAAATTTTGAAATCAAATTTTTTGCTGTATCAAGTTCATCCATTACCATGAAGGGAAGGGCTTTGGGTGCTATCTCTGGAATAGACAACGACAAAGGAAGTCCATTTTATGGATACGACAATACCAAAAGTTATTTAACAAGTGTGTATAAAAATGATAACAACAGCATAGGTACTGGCGCTTCTATTTATAATTCTTGGGGTACATTAGAACGTTCGTATAAATCTCAATATGATGCATTTGTGGCAGCTAATGCTGATGCAGATTTTTTTAGTTCAATCGGCAAAGGGCTTACTGGAATTGGCAGTGGTCTTATGAAAAATTCACCAGATTGGACCACAAAAATAGCAGGAATTGGCATTAGTGGACTTGGATTTATTTCAAATATGTTTTCTTCATCAATAAAAAAGTCTGTAGATGAACCAGCAAGACCTATGGCTTTACATGCAGAATTGGCTTTGACAGGTACCATCACTACAGAAACTTCAACAAATGCTAATATTCAATTCGTAAATCCAGGCAGTTTAGAAAGTAAAACTGCCCCTGAATTTAACAACCAAAATGGCTATTCTTATCCAGTTTACAATGAAGTGTTGGGTACTTTTGCATTACTACAAACACCAAAAGTAAAATATTATCAAAGTCCAACCATACTCAGAACCCCAGTAACACACATGTATGTTTTTAATCAAGCTCAGCTTACGCATGCATCCATGCAAAAACATACTTTACAGCTAGATTTATCAACTATTAAATTTGCTATCAACCCCGCATTGAACATTAATGAGGATGCTACAGAGATATATTATGCCCTTGTATCGGATTTTAATTATGGCACTGATGGTGCAGATAATTCTGCGGTATATGGCTTTAATAATTTCTACAAATTAGGAGATGATAGGGTGGGTGTAGCTTCTAATTATAAAGCAAAATTTATATCAAGTTTCCAGCCTTTAGAATGCACAGGTACATCTGTATTATATAATACTGCCATGAGAGTCTTATTGAATTTGGAGGGTACAAATTACCCAACACCTAAAAACAATCTATTCAATTCAAGCAATGTTTTTGTTAGGATTATGTTAAAATTGCGTACACATCCCAATCCAGTATATAATAATCAGGTAAACGAAGTGTTACAAGTATTTACATACCCTGTCACAGTTGAAAACACAACAATAGACCCTACGAATAGTGATTTAATACCTATTCAAAATAGAATGTTAAGTTCAACAAATGCTTGTGATGTGGTTGTACTTGGCGATCCAACTGGTAAAGGTGTATCGTGGAGCAGTTTTAACAACATAACAGCAGGGTCAAATTGTGGGGGTACTAGAAACTATTATTTTTTTACACCTGTTACAGTCCCATCAAATGTTAGTACAGCTCAAGGCACAACCTCGAACATTTATTCAACAGGAGATATTAAAGTATTTAATACAGTAGCTACTGTAAATGTAAATTCAGAAGTTAGTTTGAATCCACAATTTGGAGTTAATTATTCTGATAATGGCGGGTGCACATCTAAAAAATACTCAGTAAATAAAGATGGTAATTTTAATTTTCAAGCATTCTGCACCAATAGCAATTTTTACAAATCAAATAAGCTATCAGCTAGAGAAGAGGCAATATATGCTGAAAATCGAAAAAAAGAAGACCTTAAAATTCAAAAAGAAAGCCCGTTCAAACCCAGCCTAAAAGCCGTACCCAACCCAACCACAGGCAGGGTAACGTTTTATTACAAAATAGCGAGTGCAGGCGAGGTAAGTATCAAAATTGCTAATGTAATGGGTACAGAAGTAGTAAGTGTGCTAGAGCGAGTGCCCAAAGAAATAGGTAATTATGAGCAAGACCTCAACCTAACTGCCTTGCCAACAGGCGTATATGTAGTTACTATCGAATGCAATGGCTACAAAAACACCGAAAGGCTAGTGGTTAGTAGCAACTAGGTTGGTAGGTTTATAGAATGGAGAATGGAGAATGGAGAATGGAGAATGGAGAATGTTGCTTACGCAAGTTTAATTCTCCGT
>RDZG01000103.1 GCA_004293915.1 Bacteroidota bacterium
AGTAGGATTTACACCAAATTTAAAACCTGCTTGTGTGCGACTGTTCCAGTTTGAGAAAATGGTATAGAATGGCAAATTGTAGCTATTTGTTTTGCCTTGCACCCATGCTTCCATCGTAAAACGAGAACTACCACCAACCAAATTAAAATCAAAACGGTTAGTACCCAAATTTACATTGGGGTCGGTAGCTGCTGGCACACGGATATAAATTTTGCCTCTGTATGGCATACCTGTAGTGTACAAATCAAACATATAGCCACCTGTTGATACCGTTTGGTCGCTTACTATATCAAAAGTTTTCGAAATAACACTACTATGACATCCAGTCGGATTCAAATTAGTTGCTGTTATGTTAAAACCTTCTGAAACGGCATTTCCAGCTGTTAAACATATCATTTCAGCTCTAGTGATGTCACAAAAATCATATGTGGTGTTTACACTGCCTGCTCCTGCTCTTTTTGGCGTTATGCTAAAGTTATAATTGCCTGCTGGCACAACATCAAGCGTAAAATTACTGCCCGCAATAATAGGAGGTGGTGTAACTAACACAATATCAGTAGCTAAAGTAGGAGCGGGTTCATACGTAGTTGTTGCCCAATTAGAAGTCAAATTTTGATTAGGGTTTCCATTAACAACGCGTACTGCTAAATCAAACGTAGTTTGCCCGTTGTAATTCACAGATATATTGCTGGCAGTTTGGTTTGTTATGGTGGTAGCGTTATTTAAAGTAAATCGTGCACTCGTTGCTGGCGTTATTGTGCCTTTATTAAACAATTTCCATTCGTAACTTAAACCATAAACAGATGATAAAGTGCTATAATAGTTATTATATAAACTTAATGAACTCTCAAAAACTCTAGAAGTGCCTGTTGGGCAAAATGGTGATATAGTATTTGCTGAAACAGTTATTTTTGATGTTTGAGGAACAATAGCAAAAGGGAAAACTTTTGAATTGCCATAACCACAAGAATAAATAGAAGTTGCTTTTACACCATAATGTGAATAATATTTCCCCCCTGTTTTTAACGCAGCATTATTAATAAAAGGAATTATAAAAGTAGAATTATTACCACTTGCTACTGGTACAATCTCAGTATAGACTGGGGTGCTATACCAACCATTATTACTTTCAGTATTTGTATAAACCTCCCATTTTATACCTGTTAAAGCAGGCTCAGATTTCAAATTTTGAATATCCAAATCAAACCTTCTATTTATCTGTAATCGAGATGGAGTTACAACCGTTGATGTTATGTTGTTTATTGTGGGGTATATAGGTGTGTAATTTAACGTAAAACTACTTGTCGCAGGATACCCCCCGCATTTAACATTTACATCCACTTTTATTTGTTTTCCGCAATTAGATTTTGTAAAGTCTACTGGCACAACTATAATTGATTTCAATGTAGCACCTTCAATCGTTCGGCTAGTTGAAACAATTTTAGGACCTGCAATAGAACTAGTTAAATAAATCACTGTATTCCAACCCTCTGGAATCGTCCATTTATAATTAGTTGCAGTTTCATTACCTACCAATTTTAAAACATACCCACCGTTAATTGTTTCATTAGTGTATATTTGACCTATATTGTAGTTTGGGTCTAATACATTAATTTCAATATGGGCTTTAGATCTTCCGCAAAGTCCTAATACTCCAAGCGGGCTTGTTTTAAGATATAAAGTTGTACTTTCATTGTTAAAAAGTCTAATATCATGAATCCCGTTATATCCACTGTAAGAACCTTGATATCCGTCTGGTATACAGATTTCTGTGTTTACAGAAAGACAATTACTAATATTTTTATTTGGTTCATTTGTATCATAAAACATACATTGATTGTAAGACATATCTATTCCTAAATTACCTAAATAAACTCCACTTTTGTTTTGAACTTCCCAACCCATACATGTAACTAATTTCTTGTAATTCGGTGAATATGTTTCTTTCTGACCTCTACAAGGATTTTTTTCGCCAAGTATTTTCAAATCACTACAATAAAATGTAGTATTACCACCATACCCAAACCCTAAATTAGTTGCAGCCATGACAAATACAATTGCCAAAAGCCAATATTTTTTTATCTTCATTTTTATAATTTTTTAGTGTTTTTAAAATTTGTTAATTTATTTTTTTACAAAAATCTATATCTCCATCCGATTGAAAATTCAGCAGGAAGGTTTCCTTGCATTCTCAATCCTAAACTAAAATCAAAATTGAAACCATGTCTCGAATTGTGTGGCAAAATTTCAAATCCTACGATAGCATTTGGAAAAATATCGCCAGTTGCATTTACAACTTTATCTGTAAAGGATGCAGACCCAATTCCTTTAAATAAATAAGAAGTATATTTAAACGTATGCCTGTACTTAATAGTAGCTCCAAAATAAGGTTGAAAAACTCTTTTTGTGTTTTTTTGATACACACATGCAACTTCAAAATCCATGTAATAAGGCGTTGCGAATCCAGATATATAACGCTTAAAACCTGTATTTATTTCAAAAGCTATATTTCCATAGTAATACCTGTAAGAAATTCCTTTCAATATTTTTAATCCTATCGCATGTGTATATAAATTATTATGTTTTGGTTTTGCGGTTGAGTCAATGGCTTGACTTTTGGCAAAAAACGAAACAAATATTAGTATGCTAGATAAAATTAAAAATTTCATATCGGAATGATGTTAGAATTTTTGTATTATAATGTTAAAGTTAATTTGCGTAATAATTTATTGTTTTTTGTGCGTTCTTCAACCTTCAAAACACCATACACAGGAGAAACCCAAAGTGTAAGTTTGTTTGGTTCTTCGCACACAAATTCGTTTTTGCTTTTTTCTTTTACACTTATTCTTAGTTTTGATGTGATCTTATACGAATTAGTGATGTTTACCCCACCCAAAGTAATCAATTCCGAAGATTTTACTTTTAGGTTAGAAATTTCGTATTTAGAATCGAGTACTTTTTGAGTATCAAAAAAATATTTGCAATTAATTTCTGCATCGTCAAAATCTGAGTCAGTACACAAATTGCGAGGAAACGTTATGCCTTCGCTCATAGTTTTGATAGTTAGTTGTTTCACAGTCGAGCGGAGATTTAACAACATTTCAGCATCAATCTTAAAACTTTCTTTCGAGAAAGAAAGTTTAAAGGTGTCATACCCAATGCTTCGGTCTTGTTCAGAAAAATAAGTTGCAAAGGCTTTTATTTTTTTAGACGTTCCCGAAATGGTAAGCATACCAAATTGGCTAAAATCGAGCCTCATGCGATGCACAAAATTGCCCGCACTATCGGTTTCTATGTAGTCGAGTTGGTCGGGAACAAATATTTCTACCTTTTGGTTGTTTCCTGAACCCGCTTTGAGTTCTGTGGAAAAGAGTACAAACGCAAAAATACAACCTAATATTTTGGTTTGTTTAACTAACTGTTTCATATTATATAAAATTAAGTGAATAATTTTGTATAATTATATATATATATATGCATATGTCAAAATTAAATGCAGAAAATGTTTGAAAAAGTTATCAACAATATTATATTTTGATTCAAAAATCTACAAAAATGCTAAGTAGTTATGCTCACAAACATAGTATCAGCAATATGAATTTTAATTCGTGAATATCTTCAATGTTTTTTGTTCAGCATTAATTTCATTAATTTAATCTGTTTTTTTAAAATCACAATCTCACTCCCTTGCCAAAACTGAGCGGTAATGTATATTTAAGTAAGTCGCTTAATCTCTAAAAACTTTATCAAATCCCCCTTACTCAAAAATTAATTTATATTTGTTACAAAAACATTAACGTATTGATATTCAATGGTTTAAAAATAAGCACATACATCATGAATTAGTATAACTTTTTAATAAAAAAATCGTGTAATAATCATTGTTTAGAAAAAAAATATTTTCAGGCAATAAATCTTAAATTTGTAAGTTAATAAAATTCAGAATAACGTTAAAAAATGAAAAGCAAAATAAAAGCTATTTTAATAAGTGTATTAGCTATTTTTTTATTGTCGGCTGAAGAAGCCAAAAAAAGTAATGCAATAGAATTTGAAAGAGGAAATTTTGGACTTGGAGAAACCTTAAATTATCGCTTGCATTGGGGTCCATTTAATGCCGGTAGAGCTACAATATCGGTTGTAAATAAAATTGAAAGTATGAATAACAAACCTTGCTATGTGTTGGCTGTGGTTGGCAAAACTGTGGGTTTAGGCGAAGTTAGTATACACATAAGAGATAGTTGGGTTGCATTTTTGGATACTGCAACTTTTCTTCCTCAAAAAGCTTATCGAGATATCACTGAAGGAAAATATAAATTGAAAGAAGATGTAGTTTTTGATCATGAAAAAAAACAAGTAAAAATTACCCGAAAACATCCCGATAGAGATTTCGAGCGTTTAGAAAAAGAAGTTCCCGAAGGTGTACAAGATATTTTGGGTGGCTTTTATCAATTGAGAAGAGTAAATTTTAATAAATTAAAAATTGGCGACACCGTAGTTGTAAAAGCTTTTTTTGATAAAGAAAACTTTAATTTCAAAGTAAAATACAAAGGAAAAATAAAAGTAGATACCGATGCAGGTGAGTTTAATGCCATTAAAATTGTGCCAATTATGCCCAAAAATAAGCTTTTTGATGGCGAAGAATCTGTGGTTGGTTATATTTCTGACGATAAAAATAAAATTCCATTGATGGCAGAAGTTAAAATGTTTGTTGGCAAAGTTAAACTCGAATTAACCGATTATGCTGGTTTAAAAAATCCGTTGAACAAAATTGAAGACTAAAATATGACAACAGAATCGAGTTCAAAACATACAGATTTAGAAAAAAAAACAGTTAAAGAACTTCTTTTGGGAATAAATGAAGAAGACAAATTAGTTCCATTAGCTGTTGAAAAAGCAATTCCTCAAATCGAAAAAGTTGTTACTCAAATTGTTGAAAAACTAAAACTTGGCGGCAGATTGTTTTACATTGGTGCTGGCACAAGTGGCAGGTTAGGTGTGGTAGATGCAAGCGAATGCCCACCAACCTATGGTGTGCCTTACGATATGGTAATTGGCATAATTGCTGGTGGCGATGGGGCAATTAGAAAAGCGGTGGAAGGTGCCGAAGATAGCAAAGAACTTGCTGTTCAAGATTTAAAAAAGTATCATTTTTCAGCTAACGACTTTTTAGTTGGCATAGCAGCTTCGGGTCGAACACCTTTTGTGATTGGAGGGTTGGAATATGCAAAAATGCTGGGAGCAAAGACTGGCTGTGTGGTTTGTAATGCAGATTCTACCATTGCTAAAGTTTCGGAATTTCCTGTAGAAGTAATAGTTGGTCCGGAGTATGTTACTGGCAGTACTCGGATGAAAGCTGGCACGGCACAAAAGCTTGTTTTAAATATGATTACAACATCTACCATGATTCTATTAGGCAGAATAAAAGGCAATAAAATGGTTGATATGATGCTTACAAACGAAAAATTGGTTGATAGGGGTATAAAAATGGTAATGCAAGAAACTGGTTTAACTTATTCAGAATCAGATGCTTTGCTTTTAAAACATGGAAGTGTAAGAAAAGCGATTGAGAATAAAATATAGTATTTTAAGATTTTTAGTATATTAATACTATTCGTTTTTATTCTTGCAAAACCCAACCATTTGATTTATTTTTGAGTGATATACTTATTCACGATTTATGAAAAAAGTCATTTTTGTTACTTTTTGTGTTCAGTTTAGTTTTTTATCTTTTGCTCAAAAAAGTAAAAATGTAGCTGCTTCTTATCAGCTAAAAGTTGAAAACGGGATTTCAATTGAAGCTGCACAACAAAAAGCGTGCGATTTTGCTCGCGTAGAAGCTATGGAAGCAGAGTTTGGCAGGGTGGTAATTCAAGGCAATAGCACTTATATCGAAAATATTGAAACTGGTAAAAAAGTTGAAAGCAAATCGGTTTTTAACATGACCGCAGACACTTATGTAAATGCAGAATGGCTAGAAGATACGCAAAAACCTAAGCTCGAAAAGTTTTTGAATAAAGATGATATTTGGGTAAAATGTTCGGTTGAAGGCAAAGCTATCGAAATCAAAAATGCTCCAATTGATATTTTGGCAGAAACCATGGATTGCCCCAAAATAAGTTGCAAAACTACTGATTTTCAAAACGAAGAATCCATGTTTTTGCTTTTTAAATCGCCAAAAGATGGCTTTGTTTCTGTATTTTTAGATGATAGAACAACTTCTTTTTGTATTTATCCTTATCAAAATATGAGTTACGAACAATTTGTAAATCAGAAGTTTATGGCTCAAAAAGAATATTATTTTTTCGATAAATCTAATCCGTTTTTAAGTAATAAATCTATTATTGATGAATTAAATCTTGTAACAGAAAAACCTCAAGAAAGCAATCGTGTTTTTGTTGTTTTTTCTGAAAATGCTTTAGTTATTCCTGTGTTAGACGATAAAAAACAAAATGCTGATTTGAGTTTTATTCCACGTTCGATACCTTCCGAAAAATTTCAAAAATGGTTGCAAAATATTAGAATCAAAGATAAAACTGCACAAGTAAAAATTTTAGATGTAACTATTAAAAAGTAAAATTTTAATTTCCCAAATAGATAAAAGCCCCCCAAAAATAAGGATGGTTAAACTTTTTCAGGGTCTTTAATTGGGCTATATGCAGTGCCTCACGTTTGTTTTTTGTTTGCAAATAATTTTTATAAAATTCAATCATCAATTCTTTAGTAGAATTATCGTTTACTGTCCAGAGGCTCATAATAATGGATTTTGCACCAGCCGAAAGTATGGCACGTTGCAAACCAAAAACTCCTTCGCCATTTTTGATTTCTCCCAAACCTGTTTCGCAAGCCGAAAGCACAATCAATTCTATGTTTTCAAGATTTTTTTGGTTTAATTCATAAGCAGAAAGCAATCCATCGTAGCGTTTGCTCAAATTTACATCTGCCAAAACCAAACCCGAACGCAAAAGTGGTTCTTTTGATGTAACATCCGAATTTTTTGAAGGTACAAAATAACCGTGTGTAGCTAAATGAATGATGCTTTTTGCTGATTCAATAGAATCTGTAACAGACTTAAAATAAGCATGTGTACTTATTTTGACTTTTCTTTTTTGGGCTGATTCATAAAAACTTTCTTCTGTAGCTTTTTCTTTAATATAGATGTCGATTTTTTTTCCTGAATTTTGCAAAAGTTGTCCAATTTGTTTAATCTCATCTTCGGTTTCTGGCAAATCGCTAAATGGAATATTCGATGCAGCAGCTGCAGCTCTAGTTGCATCTCGCTCAGTATCAGTGCCTCCAGCATTTCCTTCTAAGTTATAGCTTGGTCTGCCAAAGAGATAAAACGAATTAATTTCATCTGTTT
This sequence comes from Bacteroidota bacterium, assembly GCA_004293915.1. GTDB lineage: Bacteria > Bacteroidota > Bacteroidia > Cytophagales > UBA9547 > REAG01. The sequence goes on from RDZG01000103.1 coordinate 7,361, forward strand.
GCTTTTTGTTATTTATGTCGCTTTTTGCTATATCGCCAGGATTTGTAACATAATCAATTCTGTATTTTTCGATTACGTATTTATTCGTTTTTGGATTTTTTAGTGTCGAAATATTTACTTGATTATATACGCCATCATTTGAAAAATAAACAGATTTTATGTTTTCTCCCAAATACTTTTCAATCGGACTCCAAAAAACGTTAAACGACTCTAAATCATCTTGTTGCGATTTGATACTATTTCTATAATATTTTATATAACGTTTTTCTAAATCTGTACTTTTGGCAATTTCTATAAGTTTTGGATTGGCAAATGATTTTTGCAAAATCAAAGCATAATATATAGCCGAATCTTTAGTAATTCTTACTCTAAAAACATCCACCATTGCTTCTGTTTCAGAAAGTGAAGTTTGAATTCTTTTCCATCCTAAAATTTTGTTTTCATATTCTGACGAAAGTGTTAATCGTGTAAAAAGCTTTTTTTCGAGTGTGTTTATTTTAAAAACTAACTCATTAAGTTCTCTTTTAGATTTTTCATCAAAAGCACCTTTTTGATATAGTTTTGTAAGTTTAACTTTCTCATCTTCAATAGTTTGATGAATTTTCAGATTTGAAGTGTCTTTAATTTGCGACAATTGCTGTTTGGTCGAATTTAGTGAATTTAATACAAAGCCTTTTTGATTGATTTCAAAATCGAGCAACATTCCAGTAAAAGTTGTTGTTGATTTTGGATTTGCTTTGCCTAGCAATCCACTTCTATGCACACAAAAACGCTTAATATTATTGAAATAATTTTCATTTTTATCATAATATTTTAGTCTTTCTTTTTCAGTTAATTTTGGAAAATTGTTTAATAATTCAGCTTTTTTAGATGTATAAGATTTGATTAACATTTCGTCTGAAATCAAATCGATTTCATCAATATTTGAAGCAAATTCGATGTATCTAGCCAAAAAATAACTATACTCAAAGCTGTCGTGCAATTTGTTTTCAGTAAAAAAAGTATTTAAAGCTAAAAAATGTGTTTTAGCATTTTCAATATCGTTATTTAAGTAAGTTGCATAAGCCAAATTGATTTTATTGATGATATAATCTCTATTTTTTTGAAAGTTTTCGATATTTTTTTCAAAAGATTTTTGACAAAATTCTACTAAACTATAATACTTTTTGTTTAATCCTTTTTTTGCAACCAGCTCGGCATAATTTGCAAGCATATTTGCGTATTCTGCTGATTCTATGGATGAAATTTCTGCTTTCTTTTTTAAAGCTGCTAAAAATATTTTTTCGCTTTCTTCTAAATTATTACTATAAAAAGATGCAGAAGCCAAATTTATCATGGTATTAACTTCTGATGAAACATCTTTTTGCTCTAATCTTTTTTTATACTCAAGTGATTTGTTTAAATAAATTATAGCAAGGTCGTAAAATCCGATGTTTAAATATAATTCACCTAAATTATTAACAATTTTTGCATATGTATTTGAACTTCGCTCATTTATTTCTTCAAGTTTTTCCAAACAAGTTTTGTACAATGGCTCAGCTTCTGAATATTCGCCTGTTGTAACATATAAATCGGCAAGGTTATTTAAAAAAATCGCGTATTCAACCGTATTTGACGTTTTTTTTGCTTTATTATAATCTAAAGATTCAATATAATATTTTTTTGCTTTTTGATAATTGCCAATTTCAGCATGTGCAGCAGCCAAATTATTGAGCAAAGAACCAAATATTTTTGTTTTTCTGCTGTTTTCAATGTTTTGTAGATTTATTGCTTTTTCAAAAACAGAAATTGCATCCGAATAATTTGTGTTTTTGTAATGTATTAAGCCAATTTGGTTAATTATATAATAGTATTTTTCGTCATCTGTTACACCCTTTTTTTCGTATAACGTTTTGGCTATTAGATATTTATCAAATGCAGATTTTAAATTTTCGGTTTTATAATATGCATCCGCTTGGGCTAAAATTGCTTGTTTTTCTGCAATATTTTCTGTTTGTGAAAAACTAAAAAAGTAGGATAAAATGGCAAAAAATAAAATAGATTTTCTCTTCATTTTTTAAAACTATTGGTCTAATCCCAAAATTTTATCTAAGTTTTCTTTCACAACATTTGTTTCTTCTTCAAGTTTTTTTCGAATGGCTTTTTTTGCCGTTTGTTCAGCCACTTTTGCATTTGTGCCCACATGTACAGCGCATTGGGTATTCCCATCGGATGTTTTTTTGTATATTTCAACAAGTGTTACAACTCTTGCTAAGTTCGTAGAAATTACATTATTTGATGCGGCAACTACTTTTTGAATATTGCTTGCTTCGTCAGCAGAAATAGAATTACTTACTAAACTACTTTCTATCAAACCACTAATATTTGATGCCAATTGAGCACTTAGCTCTAGTTTTGCCAATTCAATTGCAGCCAATTTTGCAGCCATTTGCGTATTTCCTGTCGATTGTGCAAATGCAGTGTACCAAGCTGGATATCCCTCAGTATCAGTCTCTTGGCGTTTGATATAAAACCCATCTAGTTTGTTTTTTAGTGGTAAATCTCCTGGTGGAGTTTCCCAACCTTCTTTAATTAATCTTGCCCCTTCTTTTTTTGCTTGTTTTCCAACTTTTTCGTTTAGTTCTTTTCTAAGTTGTTTTTCTTTTTTTTGTTGCTCAATGTTTGATTCTTTTGATGAATCTTGAGCAAAACAAAAAACACATTGAGCAAGAATAAAACTGATGATTATTTTTTTCATTTTTCAGAATATTTATTTGTTTAAATTATAGTTTTCTATGGTATTAATCACATCATCGCTCATCAACATTTGCGGAGTTTGTTCTTTATCGTTTATAGTTAATGAGTTGATAGACACTTCTTTGCGAACAGCGTCATACAGGTTTTTATAGCTAATGTTTCCGCCAGATTCTTTTATTTTTTTCAAAAGAAAATAAGTAAACATCCCGTGTTTTTTGTCTTTATATGGCAAAGATGATTGTTCGCCATTACTTGCACTAAATACCACTAAATTGCCATTTAGTTTTTGCTCTGTAGCTTTAACTTTTACACCTCTTGCAGCTATAAGTCCTTGATTTCTAGCACCTCCACTAAAACATGCATCAATAAAAACGGTAACTTTTTTGGATGGAAATTCAGTGAGTTTAGTATAGAAATCCTTTAGTTTTATGCCATCGCTTGGGTTTTTGCCACTTACATCAACAGGAATTAAATAAGGTTCTTTTGAAACTTCATCTGGCAAACCATGACCTGCATAAAACACAAAAACATCTGCTTCGCCTTCTAATGTTTTTATCAAAAGATTTGTTTTTGCCACAGCCTGGCGCATTTTTGCAGATGTAGCGTTGGTTACAAAAATGATTCTGTCTTGCGAAATTCCTAAAAGTTTAGTGCAATATTCTTTAAATGCGTGTGCATCGTTCATGGCATAATCCACATTGCTTTCCGAAGACAAATCCATTTGGTAGGTTTTATAATCTTCGTTACCAATAATCAAAGCTATTCTGTTTTGTTTTGATAAATTATTTTTTTCTATTATGTCAACATCTGATTTTTTTTCATACATATAGCCTATACTCGAAGATGCAGTTTCTGAAATCACAATTCTTTCGCTATCTCTTTGTTTTTCAGGTTGTTGGGCAATATTGTTTACAGGTTGATTTTGAGTTTGAACAACGGTTTGGGTAGTATTTTTTTGCGTATTTTTTTGTGAAACTACAGTTTCTAATCCATCATAAAAAGTATTTGGTTCGAGTACAAACAATTCGTCTTTTGTGCAATTTTCCGTTTTTACCCATTTTGAAATTCGCATCAAACGTGTTCCTTCTTTCCAGTTTCCAAAACTTAACGACACAATTCCATCGTTGGACATCGGCAAAGATGGGTCGAAAATCATATAAACATTTCCTTTTCCATTGCTTTGCAATTCTTCATAAAATTCTAATTTTTTGTTTTGAATAGCTATTTTTTTTGCTGGCGATGTTAGTTTGTAGCCATGCCATTTTTCAGAATAATTATCTGCACCTCTGTTTTGTGCCACATCTAGTGTACCAACAACTTCATTATTAACCAATAACTCAAAACTTTCTTTTGCATTTGCCGATTTAGAAAGTTTGTTGATAATTAAATATTGTCCATTTGTAAAAAAACTTAGTGATAATAAAGTTGAAATTAAGATTGACGGTTTCATAATGTATTAAATTTTAATAAATGTACAAAAAAATAAAGAGCAACAAAAATATTTTGTTGCTCTTTATTAAAAATTGAATGACTAAAATTATTATTTTTTTATTTTAGCCAAGCGAGTTGTTACTTTAGTTTTTGACGTTTTGTAAAAAAACAAAAAGCTTTTAGATGTATAATCATATTGCGGATAGAATACTGCATCGTATCCTGGATTATCTTTAATGATGTTAAAAACAGCATAGCCATTAACTCTAGTTGCTGCCAATGCAGGGTCTAATACATTACCAATAATTGGAACTGAACTTATTACACTACCTGCTGCTGAAGAGTAACCACCAATATTTCCACCATTAGTATTAAATAAACGAGCCCAGTCGATTCCCAAAATTTTGGTTTCAGATGCTTCGCCAGAAACTTGATTTGAATATTCAAAATCTTCTTTTTTGAATTGTACAAAATTTGCAGGTGCGTATACTGATTTATATGCAGAAGAGCATCCCATTAAATAAAGCGACATAGTTGCCATTGCAACTTTTAATAAAGTGTAAAATTTCATTTTTAAAATTTGTTTAGGTTAATAATATTGCAAATATAACTGGTGTAAGTTTTTATGCAAATATTTCGTAATAAAACAAGCAATAAATTCTTGTATATTTTATTTTTTGTTCCAAAATACTGATATTCAATTAGTTATAACCAAATAGTTTTTTTTCTTTTATGGTTGCTGCTACTTCGGGTGGAACCATATTTTCCCAGCCCGTTTTCCCAGTGGAAATCATTTTGAAAGCATCATCAGACATGATTCTGAGCAAATCAATATCAAAATGTTTAATATCTTCGATTTTGTTTTGCTCTTTTAAGTGTTTAAATAGGTGCTCGACTTCTTTTGAAGTTTTGAAATTTTCACAATTATATAGATTTCCAGTTTCAAAATTATTGGCTGGATAGACATAAAGTTTTGCATTTCCGCCAAAAAGCATTCCAAATGCTTCTAAAATTCCACCTTTTAGCTTGTTATATAAATTACTCGAAAATATATCAGCCAAATTATATATGCCCAAAATAATTCCAATTTTATTTTTTGTAAATCGAGATAAATATGATGCCAATCGATAATATCCTTGATAATCAGAAATCAAAACGGTATAGCCAAGTGAGCATAAAATCTCTACCCGATCAATAAAATCTTTGTAATTTAATTCTCCTGTTTCGCTGCCCGATTGTAAATTGAAAAGTGTGAGTTCTGCAACTGTTATTAAATTTTCGTTCGTTACTCCTTCTTCTTTTTTAAACTGCTCAATACCACGATGATACATATCTTGGTTGAGCAATGTAAAAGGTCTGAACCTGCCTCGGTAAGCCAAAATATTTTTTTTATAAAACACATCCGAAGCTTGCAAAACTTCGCCTGATGGTCCAAAAAGTGCCGAACGTGTCATTTTGTTTTTTACCAACTGTAAAGCCAATATTCGATTATCAACATGCTCAAAATCAGGACCTTTGAGTCGAAACATATCAATTTCAATTCTGCCTTTATCTATTTCTTCGGTAAGCGTTGTGATAATATCTTCAGGATTTGTGTTTCTGTATAAACAAGCATAAATTAGGTTTACACCAAGTGTGCCAACGGCTTGTTGTTGCAAATTGGCATCGTTATCGAGCAAACGCACATGCAAAATACACTCGTTTGGTTTGGTGTTTGGACTCAACTGAAATTGAATTCCCATCCATCCATGTCCTTCGTTATCTTTTTTGAAATTTATTGTAGTTAAAGTATTTGCATAAGCAAAAAACAGTGTTTCTTTTCCTCTTTTTTCGGTCAATCGCTCGTCTAAAAGTCCAAATTCGCGAGAAATCATTTTTAATAATCTGGATTGTGTAACATATCTGTTGCCTGGTTCTGCACCATAAATGGCATCGCTAAAAGTCATATCATAAGCACTCATGGTTTTTGCTATGGTTTGCGAAGCGGCTCCAGCTTTGAAAAAATGTGCTGCAACTTCTTGTCCAGCACCTATTTCTGCAAATGTTCCATAAGTTCGCTTGTCAAGGTTTATTGCCAAAGCTTTTTGTTTCACTCCAAGAATTTGTGTGTTTTCTGCCATTTTTACGTTACTAATTTATTATACACAAATTTATCATAACTAGCTTGATAAGCAAATATTTATATAAATTATATTGTTTGTGGTTTGGTAAAATAAATTTTATAGATTATTTATGATATGAAAAAAAACAGTAGATTTACCATTGTAATATTGTGTTTTTACAAATTAAAAAAAACTTTTTTGATTTGTTTGAATTTCACTTCGTGCTTACATTTAGATAATATTTTGACCATGAAAAAGTTATTGTGTTTTTTGTTTTTTGCATCATATTATACAAATGCACAAAGTTTATTTATGCTCAAAACAAGCCAAGTTACTTTTTTTGCTGGCACACCAATCGAAGATATTGATGCTAAAAATACAAAATCGACCAGTTTTATAAATTTAAAAACTGGCGATATTATGGTTTCTATTCCAAATAAAGATTTTGTTTTTAAACGTGGATTGATGCAAGAACACTTTAATGAAAATTATATGGAATCCGAAAAATATCCTAAATCTACGTTTAAAGGCACTATTCAAAATATTGATTCGTTGAATTTACAATCTGGCGAACCTCAAAAAATTGCTGTAAAAGGAATTTTAAATATGCATGGTGTTGAGCAAAATCAACTAATAAATGCAGTAATTTCCGCACAAAAAAATGGTTTATTTGTCGAATCTTCTTTTTTTGTAAAACTCGAAGATTTTAAAATTGATAGACCAAAAATTGTTTGGGAAAAATTAGCCGAAAAAGTAGAAGTAAAATTAAAATTCGAGTATGTACCGTATCAAAAATAGTTTTTTTATTGTTTTATTTTCTGTTTTAGGATTAAAAGCACAAAATTTAGATTCTTTGGTGGCTTCGCTTGAGCCAAAAGAGAATATTAAATACACTGATTATATCTTTAAAGGTACAAAAATTATAAATGGACATTCGATTGAATGCACAAAAAAAGGTGCATTGCAATTGATGTTTCAACATCGCTTTTCACCAATAGGAAATGGCATAAAAGATTTTTTTGGACTCGATGGTGCCACAATCCGATTTGGATTTGATTATGGAATCACAAAATGGCTTTCGGTTGGTATTGGCAGAAGCACAACGCAAAAAGCTTATGACGGATTTTTGAAAGCCAAACTTTTTAAGCAATCGAATAAAATGCCTTTTGGGATTGTTTTATTGGGTACAACCGCCATAAAAACAGACAATTGGACTGCCAAACTTGAAGATGATATTTTTGCTCACCGTATGTTTTATACCACACAATTAATTATTGCTCGAAAATTTACTGAACGATTTTCGGCTCAAATTACCCCAACTTTAGTACATCGAAATTATGTTACAAATCCAAATGCACAAAATAATGTTTTTGCACTTGGCTTAGGTTTGAGATATAAAATTTCAAAACGTATGGCAATAGTAGGGGAGTATTTCTATGCAAATGCCCGTCAATTAGAAGATAATTATTTTGGAAATACTGTCGCTTTGGGCTTAGATATAGAAACTGGAGGACATATTTTCCAACTTCATTTTACAAATGCTTCGGGTATGGTTGAGCATCAATTTATTGGAATGACCAGAGAAAATATTACGAATGGTATAAATTCAATCCGAATCGGATTTAATCTTAATCGAGTTTTCACTCTTGTCAAAAATTCTGAATCAAGTTGGTAATTCAAGCACTATTTTCCTTTAAAATAGTTTGTCCAATACTGCATTTTAAGCATTTTTTTTGTACACAAAACTCATTATAAAGTTCTATCATAGCCTGCGAATCGTATGCTGATTTGGGTATTGTGCCAGTATTTTCAAAAATTCGGGTAATTTTATTGTCTTCTGCGGGTAGATTTTCTAAAAGCAAAACCGAATCTGCAATTAAATCGGAATTATCTTTCCAAATGCCATAGGCTGCTTTTGTTTGGCAAATGGTGTTAATTACCACATTTTCAATCGATTGTTTGCCTGAAAATAATAAATTACGCTTCGATAAATCGCCAAAATTTATGTGTTTTTGCCAATAAGGAGATGGATTGATTTTAAAAATTATTGCTATTTCTTTGGGTTCTTTGGTTTCAAAAAATACGCGATTTAGATTTTGATTATGTTGCAAAATTCCAGCCAATTGTGCAATCCGAACAGTAGGAAAATTATGTGGTCGAAGCCTGAAAAACTTCCATTCTGAGTGATTAAGCCTGTTTTTTAAGTTGTGTTTGGAACTTAAATATGCAAATTCTTTTGTTAATTCTTTTTGATAATCATCTTTTGGGCTCTCATCCAAAAAGCCAGCAATGCCAAAAAGTAATGCTTCGATTTGGATTCTGTTTTCTGCCTGTTTTTGTATGATTTTATAAGGCAAAAGTTCGGCTAGTCTAGCAAATGGTTCAGCATTGGTTTTAAAACCAAAATTTCTGAGCAAAAAATGATAACAAGTTTGTTCCCAATCGGCATTATATTTTTGAAATTGTGCTAAAATTTCAACTGCTTTTCGTTCTAATCTGCGATGCAAAACACCATCAAACATCGAAAGTTTTATTACTGATTCTATATTTGAAAAATGCGAAGCACAAGCAAGTGTTGATTGATTATTGATGAGTGCATAATATTTTTTAAGCATCTCATTATCAATTATTTGTTTGAGTTCTAAGGTTGGAATTAATTTGTTTTTAGCATCAAAAATTGGTTTATTGTTTTCGTAAACCACATGCAAAATCACATTTTCATACGCTTTGTGATTCGAGTGTTTATGTAAATTCCAGTCCGAAGATTTTACATGAATTTCTACACTTCCTGCCCATTCTATTTCTCCAATTTTAATTTTTGCATGTAAAAAATCTGGACCTTCGTTGATATTTAGAATCCCTTTTGAATAGATTTCTATTTTTTCGTTTTCAGAAGTAAAAATTGGTTTTGTCGAAAAATTACCAAATTGCCAAAGGTATTGAAGGATGTCTTCACGCATTTTTTTACTATTTTTTTACTATTTTTTTCTAAAATTTGAGATAAAATTCTGATTATTAGCTACAAATAACTATTTTTGAAAAAACAATTCGACCTAAATCAACGTAATTATATAAAAGTTAATATTTACATGCAACGTATCACACACAATATATTTCTTTTACTTGTACTTTTTTCGCATTTTATCTTTGCTCAAGATGATAGAAAAGAATGGGAAAAAAAGAAAAAAGAAATGGATCCGCTCGAATTAAAACGTATTTTAGACGAAAATAATTCGTTAAAAGCTGATATTGCTGCAAAGAAAAACACCTTATCAGAAATCGAAACCAATTTTGCTCAAAAATCCGAAGAACTAAAAAAATTAGCTGATGAGTTTAATAATTATAAAAACAGTGTAAATACTGCAACTGCTCCTAAAAAAAACGAAACCGATATTACAACAACTACACCTGAAAAGAAAGAACTTTTAACAAAAGGTGTGATTTTTAAAGTGCAAATTGGAGCTTTTAAAAATAAAGATTTACGAAAATATTTTGAAAACAACAAAAATTTCAGTGGCGATGTGGACGAAGATGGTGTAAAAAAATATACTATTGGCTACTTTAATGATTACTGGGAAGCCGATACATTTAAAAAATATTTACGCGAAATGGGTGTGCGTGACGCTTGGATTGTGCCATACAAAAACGGCAAACGTGTAAATATCCGTGATGTGTTAGAAGGAGTAATTTAATTTCCTATCTAAATATATTTTTTCCCGTATTTTGTTTTTGCATCAGCAACAAATTGTTTCACTTTTTGCTCGTCATCTTTTTTGCAAATCATCAATGCTCCATCAAATTCCGCTACAATAAATCCTTCTAAACCATTGATAACTACCAGTTTATCCTTTGGTGTTTTTATAATACAATTGGTAGAATTATAAATCATAGCTTCGCCTTCAATTACATTTCCTTCCGAATTTTTTTCGGCTAATTCATAGAGCGATTTCCAAGTTCCAACATCTGACCAGCCAAAATGCCCTAAAATAACATATACATTTTCTGATTTTTCCATGATTCCATAGTCAAAAGATATAGATTCTGTGGAAGGATATATTTCGTTTATTTTTTTAATTTCTTCCGTAGTAAAATATGTATTTTCAATGGAATTAAATACTGAGTCCAATTTTGGTAAAAACTTTTGGTATGATTTTTTTATCGTTTGTGCATTAAAAATAAAAATACCAGCATTCCATACAAAATCGCCACTTGCCAAAAACTGCAATGCGGTTTCATGGTTAGGCTTTTCTGCAAATTGTTTTACTTTTTTTGTATCTTTTTTATCATTTTCGTCAAATTGTATATAGCCATAACCCGTATCAGGTCGAGTAGGAACTATGCCAATTGTTACCAAATCTTCTTGGTTTTTGGCGTGATTAATAGCCGCATTTATCGTTTTTTCAAACTCAGCCAGTTTCATAATGTAATGATCGGCTGGCGAAATTGTAATTATAGCATCAGGATTTTTAGAAATAATTTTATAACACGAATAAGCAATACATGGAGCTGTATTTCTGGCTTCAGGTTCTAAAAGTATTTGACTATCAGATAGATATGGCAAATCTTTTTTTACCAATTCATAATATGCAGCGTTTGTAACTACATAAATATTCTCTTTTGGACAAATATTCAAAAAACGATTGGCGGTTTCTTGCAACATCGTTTTTCCCGTTCCCAACACATCATGAAATTGTTTTGGAGCATAAGTTCTGCTAATAGGCCAAAACCGACTGCCTACTCCACCAGCCATGATTACAACAAAATTATTTTTCATCTCGCTATGCAATAAATTTTTCTCCGTATTGTTGATTGTAATAGTTTTGGTAATTGCCCGATGTTACATCTTCGAGCCATTTTTTGTTGTTCAAATACCAATCAATGGTAATTTCTATGCCTTCTTCAAATTGTAAAGAGGGTTTAAAACCGAGTTCGTTCATTATTTTTGTAGCATCAATGGCGTAACGCAAATCGTGTCCAGCTCTGTCGGTAACATAAGTTATTAATTTTTCGGATTCACCAGCAGTTCTACCCAATTTTTTGTCCATTGCTTTGCAAACCACTTTTATCAAATCAATATTTTTCCATTCGTTAAATCCACCTATATTATATGTGTCGCCAATTTTTCCTTTATGAAAAACCAAATCTATGGCTCTTGCATGATCCACAACATAAAGCCAATCTCTTACATTTTCGCCTTTTCCATAAACTGGCAATGCTTTTTGGTTTTGAATATTATGAATAAATAGGGGAATCAATTTTTCTGGAAATTGATTTTGCCCATAATTATTTGAGCAATTCGACAAAACCACTGGTAGTTTATACGTATTATGATAGGCTCTCACAAAGTGATCCGAACTTGCTTTCGATGCCGAATATGGCGATTGTGGGTCGTACGAAGTAGTTTCTAAGAAAAACTCGTTTTCATCGTGCAACGAACCATAAACTTCGTCTGTCGAAACATGATAAAATAATTTACCTTCCATGTTGTTTTTCCAAGCATTTTTTGCGGTGTTTAGTAGATTTACAGTTCCCACAACATTTGTAATCACAAATTCCAATGGATTTGTGATTGAACGATCTACATGGCTTTCTGCAGCCAAATGTATAACTGCTTCAAATTTGTGTTTTTCAAATAAAACAGCTAATTCTTCTGCATTTGTAATATCGGCTTTCAAAAAAGTATAATTCGGTTTCGATTCCACATCAACTAAATTAGCCAAATTGCCCGCATAAGTTAGTTTGTCTAAGTTAAATATGTGGTAATCAGGATAATTATTTACAAACAATCTAACCACATGCGAACCAATAAAACCTGCACCGCCAGTTATTAAAATATTTTTCATTTATTTTTTTGTGTATTTAAAAGCAAAAGTAATAGAATAATTATTTAACCGAAATTTTTGATGCAAAAGCATGAAGTTTTATAAGGTCTAGAAAAAATAATTTTGGGTTTTTAGACTGTAAATTTTTGTAAATTAAGGGTTTAAAAATATTAAAAATGGACATAAACCAGAATAGCGTTTTTGTTTTTTTAAAAATTTCATACACTTTATATAGTTGTGTATTGATGCCAATTTGTTCGGTTTTTACTAAAATAGCCAAGTTTTCGGCTGCAGAAATGGATTTTGAAATAAATTGTTCTGCCGAATTCAACCCAATATGATAAACGGGATTGTCGATATGAACAAGTTTTATGTTTTTGCGTTCGAGTTCGATTCCAAATTTACTATCTTCGTGTCCATACGTTTTTATTTTTTCGTCTAATAAAATTTCTTGGTATATCGACTTAGAAATGAGCAAGTTATTTAACGTAAAACTATGGTATGGATGTAGATTTCTAACATCAAATGGCTTTTGTTCTTTGTGTTTTCCAGCTTTCCAATGAAGCACAGTTGATAAATCAGAAACCGTATCTTCATATTCTGTTCCGCCAGAAACAGCTAAAGTTGAATCTAAAAACGGAATATACTTTATAATATAGTCATCACGTTTTATTTTTATATCACAATCTAAAATCAAGACCATATTATATTGGGCATCGTTTACCAATTTATTTCTAATTGCCGATCTGCCAATGTTTTTTTCTGATTCTATATAAATACTATTTGGGAAATAAATTGCTCTATTTTTTGATTTAATATCATCCGCTGAACCATCATCATAAATTCTAATTTCAAAATATAACTTTTGAATCATTAAAAGATTGTATAGTTGATGGGCAAGGTCAAGTATATGAACATTAAAAACTGGAATTAACACCGACAATCCATTTTTCATTTGAGATTCTATGTTTTGATAAGCTTAATAGATTATAAAAGTACCTAAAAATGTTTTTTTTGTATTTATTTTTATTTTTTTTCAAAATTTTAATAAAAAAGTTAAACTTAATATTGTTTTTATTATAAAAATATATCAAGTTTGTGGCCATTAACTCATGCTGAAAAATATACGTAAACTACTAGTCTTGTCTGCATTTGCATTTTCAACTGCATTTGCACAAGATAAAAAAACAATCGACATCAAAGGCACAATTTTATATGCCGCTGATGATAAATCTATGGGTGCTTCGAAAGGTGATCCAATAATTGGAGCTACAGTTATTGTTGATGGTACTACCAAAGGTACTACGGCTGACATAGATGGTAATTTTGAATTAAAAGCCGTTCCAGTTGGTTCTAAACTAAAAATTACTTTTTCTGGCTTAAAAGATGTTGAATTAGATGTTGATGGATCCACAAACAATTTCAATATTTCAATGAAAACTGATGCAATTGAAATAGATGAATTTGTTGTACAAGGCTATGGGGAGGTAAGAAAAACTGATAAAACCACATCAAGCGTATCTGTAGGAGCAAAAGATATGGCTCGAACAATTAATCAAGATTTAAGTCAAGCGTTGCAAGGTCGTGCAGCTGGGGTTTCTGTAACTCAAACAAGTGGTTCACCTGGTGCAGCTTCTTCAGTAAATATTCGTGGGGTAGGTTCATTAAATGGTTCTCAGCCTTTATATGTAATTGATGGTATTCCTTTGGATGTAACAAATGGAAATGTACAAAACTTCAATCCTGCTGATGTAGAAACAATGGAGGTTTTAAAAGATGCCGCTGCCACAGCCATTTATGGTTCGCGTGGTGCAAATGGAGTAGTTTTGATTACTACCAAAAGAGGAAAAAAAGGAGCTGGTAAAATTGATTTTGATGCCATGTATGGTGTTCAAAATGTTTGGAAAACATTGGACTTGCTTGATGCTAATCAGTATAAGCTATATATGCAAGACATTTACAAATCAAGCAACCTTCCTGTTCCTGTTGCCTATACAACACAAGATTCACGCCAAGCAAATACAGATTGGCAAAAAGAATTATTGCAAACTGGAAATATACAAAACTACAATATACGTGCAAGTGGAGGATCTGAAATTGCCACATATTCGATTGGATTGGGCTATTTTAGAAACGATGGAACACTGAAAAAAAGTGATTATGATCGCTATACTTTGCGTGTAAATACCGATATTACACCTAAAAAATGGTTGAAAGTAGGTGAGTCTTTTTCTTTTTCGAAAGAAACTAATAATGGAGGTATAAATTGGGGTGATTTATCTAGTTGGGGGCTTAGGGGTAATCCATTGATGCCAGTTTACAATACCGATGCTAGTATAGCCTCTAGTCCAATATACGACCCAACTAAGCCCTTAAATCAACAGCCAAATGCATTTGGACGACCAATTGCCTCAAATCAAAGTGTGATAGGTGTAAATGATATGGTTAATCCAGTTGCTCTAAACACATTTAATAATACGAATAGAGAAAAATACAGAATATTTGGTAATATATTTTCTGAAGTTGAAATTGGACAATTTTTTGGCATAGATGCTCTAAAAGGATTGAAAGCAAGAGTTTCGTTTGGTGTAGATGTTTTAAATGGTTTCGATAAATCCACAAGAGATATTTTCGATGGCGGTGTAAATAATAATGATAATGTTGTTCCAACTAGAACAACAGTATCTCATAATAGATTTAATAATTTTTCATCCACTACCGACTATTTACTATCATATAATAAAGAAATAAAAGACCATTCAATAGCAGTAGTAGGTGGATTATCAGCACAGTATTTTAGACAACACGAATTGGGTGCTGAAGCTAAAGATTTTATATCAGGATTATATGAATTTGGAGCAAACATAAATACGGACAGAAGAACCAATTACAATATTGGCAGTCAAAAAAACGAAAATGGATTGGTTGGTTATTTAGGTAGAGTAAATTATTCTTTCAAAAATACCTATTTGATTACTGCAAATGTACGTTATGATCGTTCTTCTCGTTTTGGACAAAATTATAAAGGCGGTTTTTTTCCATCAGTATCAGCAGGATGGAGAATAAATAATATGAGTTTTATGAAAAGTATCAAAACTATTTCCGATTTGAAACTACGTGTTGGTGTTGGTATTACAGGAAATCAAGAAATTGGAAATTATTTGTACACGCAACAACTATATTCTAGTATATTAAGATATCCACTAGCAAATGGTACGATATTTAATGCAAATGCTCCTACTAGAGGTTTGGCAAACAGCGACTTACGTTGGGAGTCTGTTGCTCAATATAATGTTGGAATAGACTTAGGGTTATATAAAAACAAAATTTTGTTTACTGCTGATGCATACATCAAAGATTCTTATGATATGTTAGTAAATGTGCCTTTGAATGCCTTGGCAGGTGCAACAGATGCTCCTTTTTTCGGACAACCTACTACATTAGAAAATATTGGCAAAATCTCAAATAAAGGATTAGAATTGGCTTTAATATATAGAAATGATAATGGTCCATTCAAGTTTTCAGTTAGCCCGAATGTTTCTTTTATTAAAAATACTGTTACTTCACTAAAAACTGCTTTGCCAACAGACAATTTAATAGATGGAAATAGTGTTACTTATTCTACACCGGGCTTTCCTGCTGCTTATTTCAGAGGTTTTGTTTTTGATGGTATTATTCAAACAGAACTTGATTCTGCCAACTACGCTGGCAATTCTGAAACAATAAGTGCGAATGGAAACGCCATAACAAACGATATTATTCAAACAAAAAAAGGACTTGGAGATGCTAAATTTAAAGATTTGAATGGAGATGGAAAAATTACAGATGCTGACAGAACAATTATTGGTTCACCAATACCAAACATGACATTTGGTCTTTCTTTTGATGCATCGTTTTATAATTTTGATTTCAAGTTGTTTTTGCAAGGAGTAACAGGCAATTCTATTTACAATAGTCAAAGACAAGGTTTAGAAGGGATGCAAAATGGAGGTGGTCCAAAAGACGCTAATCAATTAGCATCGGTTGCAAATCGTTGGAAACCTACAAATACAAATACAGATATTCCACGTGCAAACAATGCCGATCCAACACAAAACACTAGATCATCGTCTCGTTGGATAGAAGACGGTTCGTATATGCGTATTAAAAACATTCAAATAGGATATTCTATTCCATCAAAAATTTTACAGAAATGGTTGCGCACAGAAGATGGTGTCAGTTTACGTTTTTATATTCAAGCACAAAATTTGTTAACAGTTACTGCTTACAAGGGCTTTGATCCTGAATTAGCCAATTTTTCAAGAGACCCTAACACAGGTAAAGACGTAATTAGTGCTGCTGTTGCAGGATTTGATAATGGTCAGTATCCACAGCCTCGCACATTTTCTGCTGGTTTACAATTCTCCTTTTAACATCTAAATTTATTATCTTTAAATTATATAATCATGAAATCTACATTATATTTATTACTCATATTTATACTACTTACATTAGTTAGTTGTAAAAAATATTTAGAACTAGAATCGCCAAATAATCTTACTACTGATAATTTTTATAAAACAGAGAAAGATGCTTTTGAAGCTGCAATGGCTATGTATTCTAATATACAACATCTAAGATACTATGGTGCTGGATACTTTAAATTGACAGAATACCCATCAGACGATATTACAGGAAAAGTTCTAAATGTATGGGATGAATTCAGCTGGAGTGCCATTAAAAGTGGTGCTTACGAAGATAATGACAATTTTTTTGGACATCTTTATGAGGGTATATTTAGGACTAATTTAGTATTAGAAAAAGTTTCTTTAAATCGTGTTGATGGTAAAGAAGTTATCCCTTTTACTAATGAAGTAGATAGAAATAATATATTAGCTGAGGCCTATTTTTTAAGAGGCTTAAATTATTTCAATGGTGCTTGTTTCTATGGCGGGTTACCAATTTTAACTGAAACACCAAAAGAATCTAAACTTGGAGGTATTTTGTACACCAAACGTAGCACTAGATTACAAACTTTTGAGCGAGCTATTGAAGATTTGAAGACAGCAATTGGTGAGGGTTCTAATCCAAATATTAAACTACCAGAATCTTGGAAATCAGATTTTGCCGGACGTGCAACAATATATGCTGGCTATGCACTTTTAGGTAAAATTTATTTACATGCGGCTTGTTATTTCCAGAATCAAGATTTTTTTACACAATCTGAAAAATACCTTGGGTTAGTTATAAACAGTGCTAAATATGAATTGTTGCCTAAGTATGCAGATGTCTTTAGTTCTACTAATAAAAATAACAAAGAAAGTGTATTTGAAATTGGATATGGTTTGGTAGGGACTTTAGGTTTTTTTCACGATGGTGGAATTGCTGGAGAAAATACGCAACGTGATTTATTTTTTGGAGTTCAAAAGGGCATTGGAAGTGGGTATGGTGAATTGATAGCTACTCAAAACTGGGTACTCGAAAGCGAGTATGGTGATCCACGTGTTAGAGAATTTTTGCATTTTGCTTGGGACACTATTCCTTTTCCTGATAGTCAAAATAAACGTGTATTACCAATAGATGCTGTTTCGGGTAAAGTAAAAGCAAATTACACTGTTGATTTGGCTAAAACGGTAAAAGAAGTAGGTGAAAATGAAGCAGGTAGTTATTTTCATGTTAAAAAAGCTGTAGATGGTTATGAAGCTGGTGGACCTGGTGGATTGAATGGTGTAAATAATTGGCGTTTGATTCGCTATGCTGATGTGCTTTTGATGTATGCAGAGGCATTAAATGAATTGGGACGATCGTCTCAAGCCATATCATTTATTAATAAAATCCGTCAGAGAGCAGCAAATTCGGTTCCTGTTGTAAATGGTGTAAAAGTATTTAGGTCTGCTAAAATAATAAGAACATCACGTTCTAGTGTGTCTGTTGGAGAATATACTGGTTTGTATGAAGAAACAACTATTACAGGAGGCAAGCATGAAGTGGATCCAACTAAGGATATATTAGCTGATTATCCTACATTATATGGTATCTATAATGGAGAACCTGTTGATTTGACAACTATATCAAAAGAATCTGTTAGACTAATGATTGTGAGAGAACGAAGGGCAGAGTTAGCATTTGAATATCTTCGGTTTTTAGATATGCGCAGATGGGAAGCTTTGGATAAAATACATCCAGGAGCAGCATCAACAGTTTTTGAATCAAAAAATATAGGTAATAGTTTACCAGGCGGAAACGACAAACAGCCCTATAATTCAGCTATTCATAATTTATATCCAATTCCTCAACAACAAATTGATTTAAGTCAAGGCACAATGGTTCAAAATCCTGGATACTAGTGTGCTATACTTATGTTATCTATGAGCGAACTATAAAACGAGTTCGCTCTTTTTTATGATAATTTTTATATTTTTTCTTTTAATAATAAAATTTTTATATATTTGTATCATTAATTTCACAAAATATACTTAAAAAATATAGTCATGATTAAAAAAATATTACAACTGGCGAAAATTACATCTTGTGTAATGCTCTTTTCGACCTTTGGGTTTGCTCAAACCGTAATTAATAACGGTAATTATACCTTTTCTGGTTTGTATACTCCAGCTCCTCCAGTGTTAGATGGAGATCCTTCTGATGCATGTTGGACAAAAGCTACTTTGGGAGGGGAACCTAATACAATGAGATACAACACAGTAACAAATACTTTTGCTACGTTAATTGCTAAAGAAAATAATGATAGAGATGGAGGTACTGTTTCAGGTAATCCACCCCCTAAAGGTATTTTGCCTGGAGGAGTTAGTGCCAGTTTTTCAATTGTTTGGGACCAAGAGTATTTATATTTTATTGTAAAAGTAGTTGATCCTCGATTAATTACTAGGACAGCATCTAATTCAACTGGAGGTGCAGCTGTTGAATTATTTTTTAATAATGGTAATGGACGTTCAGCATTTTTACCTGGAGGTGTAAATTTTCCAAGAAAATACAATTCTGATAGAGATATGCAAGCAGTATTTAATTTTTCTTCTTACAGTGACATATCAAAGCCAATTGTTGGTGAAAGCTTTCAAAATTTTGGAATTCCACTTAATTTTACTGGATACAATGCCGTTGCCAAAGGCACAAGTAATGGTTATATAGTTGAAGGTAGAATAAGTTGGGCTGTTATAAATATAGAGTTTATTAATCCTGTTTCTGGTGAATATACAGATGTTTCTAAAAAGCCTCTTTCGAGTAGAATACCTTTTGGTTTAGATGTTTCAGTTAACGTCCCTAATTCTGATTTTTCAAGTAGAGGTGCACAATTAATGTGGAATCAATGCTGTTGGAACACTAATTGGACTCAATCGCAACATTTTGGAGTTTTGACACTTGCTGGTGCACCTAAAGTGTTTCCCGCAACAGGCATAACTATATCTGAAAAAAATAATGGTACTATTAGTATTACATCTCCAAGCACTCCACTTGAGTTAAAAGGTACTGTTAATCCTGATGAAGCAAATCAGAATTTAAAATGGTCTATAGAAGGTACTTCCGGTAGTTTTCAAGTTGCTAGTATAGATGTATTTGGTAAGATTACTCCTCTCAACAATGGTGTTGTTACCGTAAGTGCTGCCACATTTCCATTTACTGCTGATGGTGCCTTATTAAATCCACCTGTTGCTGGATTAGTTCCAATATCTGAAATATCTCAAACGCAAATTGTTACTATTACTGGGCAAGTTCCTCCAACAGCAATTAATATTACTGCTCCAACAATTGATAAAAATTGGGGTTCTTCATTACCTTCAGTATCTGTTATTCCTTCAAATGCTCCTAGTTTAGTTACTTGGTCTATGATTGACCCAGGAGGTTTAGCTTCTATGAATACATTAACTGGTCAAGTAACATCAAAATCAATTAATAATGGTTCAGTTACTATTGTTGGTACTTCTTTGGCTAATGGTTTAATAGGATACTATACTTTACCTATTATAAAACAAAGTCCTGTGGATTGCTTTGCATTGAATGCTTATACCAATGTTAATCAAACCTTAAGAACGAAAACAAATCTAACCTTTTCTGGATTTAATTCAGGGGCTGGTGTTCTAAAAACCAAAATTCAGTTATTACCTCAGTATATCAATCAATATGAAATTACTATTGCTGGTGTTGGTACTACCCCCGGTAACTTATCTTCTGTAATTCCTGACGATTTAGTTACAATTACTGCTGCTTTTGGAACTAGCGGTAGTGGTAAATTAGAAAAAACGGGTTCAGGTTGGGAAATTTCTTTTAATAATCAACAAGCAAATCCTGTTACTATTACAGCGGTTTATTTGAATAATACCTCAGTTACTAGTAGAATAATTGGTGCAATAAAAACAACCTCACCTACAACATCTCCAGGCGTAGCTCAAGGAGTGAGTTATGATATTAGAAACAAACCAACAGATCCTAATCCAGGTTGTAATCCTTATGACATAACAATAGGAATTACACCGCTTAGTTTAAATTCTAATTTTCAATTATATCCAAACCCTGCATCTGAGTCGATAACGATTTCGGCTGAAGGAATTCAAAGTGTTTCTGTATTGAGTTTGGTTGGAAGTGAAGTTTTAGTTTCTAATGTTATTTCGGATAATATCACATTATCAACTTTGAGTTTATCTTCTGGAATATATCTTGTTAAAGTTAAACTAAAAGGTGGTCAAGTTTCTACTCAGAAATTGATTATTAGTAAATAAATTTTAATTATAAATCATTTAAAAGGTCTCAATAGTATAAAATTGAGACCTTTTTTATTTTAAATGACGCTAAATTTTTTATTATTCGCATTTATTTCAAATCAGATTGAATGTTTTGCTTTACTTTTGTGTTGAGCAGATATAAATTGTTTGAAAATGCAAATTCCTGAAATAGAAAAATATATTACTGAATATAAAGCCAAAGGCTTAAAACTTTTTACTACCTCTAGTTTTCAGAGTCATAGTATTGTTTTGCTTCATATTTTGAGCAAAATAGATAATACAATTCCAATCTATTTTATAAATACAGGTTATTTATTTCCTGAAACCACAAAATACAGAGATATGATTGTAGAACAATTTGGATTAAATCTCAAAAATGTATATTCACAAACTCCAAAAAGTTTACAAAAAGATAGTCAAGGTAGATTTTTATTTACATCAGATCCAGATTATTGCTGCCACATTAATAAAGTAGAACCTTTAGATCCTATTTTAGGAGAATATGATGTTTGGATTAATGGCGTAAGGGCAGACCAAAGTGCGGTTCGTAAAAGTTTTCAAATTGAAGAAAAAGCCCCTCATGATGTAATCCGTTTTCATCCTATGCTCGATTGGAATTCGATTCAGATTCAAAAATATTTGTTTCAAAATCAAATTCCGCCACATCCATTAGAAGAAAAAGGCTATTTTTCAATTGGTTGCGAACCTTGTACTCGCAAGTTTAGTACCGATTTGTCGGAGCGAGAAGTACGTTGGTATGGACTAAATAAAACCGAATGTGGACTAAATACTGAACTTGTTAGCAAATAGTTTATAATTAATTCAACATTTTTTTAATTAAAGCGTAAACACCACGAAAATTTTAATTTAAAACTAATTCCACTACATTTGCGTAAATTTTTCAAAAATGGAAATACAAAAAGAAAGAGTTAAATACTCAGACGAAGAATTAAAAGAGTTTGAGGTTTTGATAGCCAAAAAGCTAGATAAAGCTCGAAAAGAATACACATACATGAAAGAAAGTATGACTCGTAAAACTGATACAGGTACAGATGGCACAGCATCATCTGCTAAAGTATTAGAAGATGGAGCTGATACAGCCGAAAAAGAAAATCTTACGCAATTGGTAGGTCGTCAGCAAAAGTTTATTCAACAATTAGAGTTTGCCCAAATTCGTATAAAAAATGGTACGTATGGCGTTTGTATTGATACTGGGAAATTGATTCCTAAAGAGCGTTTGCGTGCAGTACCACATACACAACATTCTATAGAAGCAAAATTAGCTAAAAGATAGCTTTCATAAAGTTTGGATTTTCTTCAACATCATATAGAGTCGATTATTTTTTGTTCTACTAAGCCAGTATCTCAACAAGATATAGGTTTGGTAATGAATGAAATGTTTGATACAATTTTGCCTGAAGATGATATTTCAAAATGTTTATCGAATTTGGTAGCGAAATATAAAGATGATGTATATCCATTTTATATTATTTTTTCTGGTGGTGGATATCAATTTTTAACAAAACCAGCCTATCAGGCTTCAATTGGGATATTTTTAAAGCAAAAATCGAAAAAAAGATTAAGCACAACAGCAATGGAAACGCTTTCCATTATTGCATATAAGCAACCCATTTCTAAGAGTTCAATAGAGCAAATTAGAGGTGTAAATTGCGATTATGCTATTCAAAAATTATTGGATAAAGAGTTAATCGAAATTAAAGGCAAAGCTGATTCTCCAGGCAAACCAGTACTGTATGGTTCGTCTGAAAAATTTATGGATTATTTTGGGATTAATCATATTTCTGAATTACCCATGCCAAAAGATTTTTCAACAGATGAAAATACTATAGGAGAAAGCGTTACTTGATTTTATAAACTTATATGCTTTTTTGAATATTTTTTTGTGATATATAAAGATATGATTTTTTTTATATTCGTAAAATCAAATTTACATTGAATATTATTTATTTTAATTTTTGTTTTTCAAAAACTCTTCTTAATTTGCTTGATAAAGTAGTAATAAATAGATGTTTGTCGGTAAAAAATAGTCTTTGGTCGAAAAAACATGTCAATTGATGTTTACCAAAGATAATTTTTAAGTATAAACGGTTGAAAAGGAAATTAAAAATAACTAAATAATATTTTAATAATGAATATAATTAAAACTAATTCGATAATTCTTATCCTTTTCCTCTTTTTAGGTCTAAATTTTGCTTACTCCGATCCTGGCTCTTGTTCAGCACTATGCGACCAATGTGAAGCTGGGAATGGTGATTTATGCGATATTTTATATGGTGGAGATGCACAAACTTGTTATACAGTTGCTCCTGAATGCGGAGGTATTCCAATTAATGAAAATGCCTATTTATTGATTGTTTTAGGTGGAATTTTAGTATTTATAGTTGTTTTTTTTGCTAAAAACAATAAACTAGTTTCTTCTAATTATCTGTAAAGTCAAATAGAATAAAACACACAAAAAATATATAACTTAATATTATGAAATTCCTACTTCATTCTCTATCAAAACTTCGTTTGGTGTTTTCAATCTTTTTTTTGGTTTCATCCATAGTTTTTGCACAAACTACTTATACTTTTACTGCTGCTGGAGGAAATTTTCAAACAGCTACCAATTGGAGTCCTGCCCGAAATACACCTGCAACAAATGATATTTTGGTGTTTACTACTACCAGTAACATCACAGTGAGCAATGTTCCATCACAAACTATTTTACAATTACGAAATATAGGGACTGGAATTGTAACACTTGAACCACCAGTATCAACTATATCTATGTTATCTATTGTTGGTGGAAGCTTAAATAATTTAGATTTAGCCACAGGAAATTTTAGATTAAATATCAATGGAGTGAACTCAGGAGTAGTAATAGTAGCACAAAATGTGAACATTCCTTCAGGTAGATCATTGGATTTAACTACAGGAAATACTATAACTGGAATGACAGTACTCGGTATAATGAATAACCAAGATACCGGAGGCGGAGTAAGCAATGGCGTAGTAAGTGGAATTAATAAACTCACTTTTGCCAATGGTAGTGTTTATAGACATAATGTAAATAATGGAGCTATTCCCACATCTAATTGGTTGCAAGGTTCTACTTGTAGTATTACAGGTGTTGTAGGAAATTCAGGATCTGGATATAACCAAGGCTTTTGGGATTTTACATACAATTGCCCAAATATGGGAGCTGGACGTAGATTTTTAAATGTAAATGGACAGGTAATGTCTATTTTAGGAACATTAACTATTCAAAACACAAATGGCAATGATTTAGCTTTTTATGGAAATGGTACAGGAGCTGAGACGGGTACTGTATATATAAATAATTTAGTGCAACAAACTGGGATTCTCAAAATGGGTCTGGCTGGTAGCAATATTGCCAATGTTATTATTTTTGGTAATATAACTCAAAGTGGAGGTACTTGGATAGGGGCTGCTGTTGGATCTGGTTCGTTAAGCATTACTGGTGCAAATTCTACTATTAGTATGGTCAATGGTGTGGGTGCTAATATTCCAGTAGTTATTAATAAAAATACAGCTACAACTAACCTGGATTTGTCTTCAAATCTTGCTTTAGGGGATAATTTAACAATTTTAAAAGGAATTGTTAATACAATTGGAAATGTATTGTCAGTTTCTGGAAATGTCATAGGTGCATCAAGCTCTTCAGGCTGGATTAATGGAAACTTAGCAAGAAACTTTGCAATCGGTACAAATGTATCTAGAACTTTTGATGTGGGCAATGCAAGTGTTTATGCTCCTTTTTCTATTAATTTTCCTTCTGTAACTACGCAAGGCTTTTTAAAAACCAATTTTACAAATGGAGAAAACCCTAATACTTCTTCAGTTTGTTTAGATGCTGCCAATAGTGTAAATGCTTTTTGGAATATTACAACTTCTGGTTCATCGGTTTTACCATTATCTTTTGCTCCCACTTTTAGTTTATCTGGAATAAACGTAGATGGTACGGTTACAAATTCTTCGTTGATAGGTGCAGTTTTTCAAGGCTCAAGTTTATTAAATTATATTTCACAGTCAGGCTCTACGGCAAGTTCAGTAACTTTATCAAACGCATCAAACTTAGGAAATTATGTTTTGGCACAACGTAATCTACTTACTAATAATATAAGTTCAATCATTGGAAATGCAAGTTCTTGTATTAATCAATCTTCTGCCTATTCAGTAACTAGTGTAGCTGGTTCTATTTATACTTGGGCAGTTCCTTCAGGATATAGCATTGTATCTGGACAAGGTACTAGTTTGGCTACAATAAGTATTTCGGGAGTTGCTTCAAGTGGGTTGGTTTCTGTAACAGGTTCTTCTGTTTGTTATTCTGGAATATCATCAACTACAACTGGAATTTCTGTTAGCCCTGTTTATTTAACTCCTGTAAATCTACCAACGAGTTCTTTATCTTATCTTTTTTCAAATAATACAAATGATGGTTCTGGTTCAAATACAGCTGTTTTATTAGGAAATGTTACTCCTACTTATATATTAGATAGATTTAACAATGCAAATTCTGCAATAAGTTTAAATGAAGTAGCTTCTACACCTACTCGTCAGTCGGTTTCCAATACTTCGCAAGTTACAAGCCCTACAAATTTTAGTTTATCTATTTGGATAAAAACAAATTCTTTGCAAGGCGGGTGGATTGTTGGACTTCAAAATGGGGGAAATAATGACAGAAAAATATTTATGAATGATAATGGTATTGTAAAATTTGGCGTTTGGGATGGTGCAATTCGAACCATAGCTTCTACATCTCCATTAAATGACAATAAATGGCATCATTTAGTAGCAACACATTCTACATCTAATGGCATACAGCTTTTTGTTGACGGTATATTAAATAGCAGTTCAACAAGAATTGCAACAACAGCTTACAATGGTAATTGGTTAATCGGAAATGGTACAAATTGGGCTGGTGCTGATGGCTCTACGAATAGTTTTTTCACAGGTTCATTAGATGATTTTGGGTATTTTACAAGAGTTTTAACACAAGAAGAAATTAATCAATTGTATGGGATTTCTTATAATAGCCCAGTATGTATTGGTGGAAATTTAATTCTTCAAGTTGGAACAGCTACTGGTGCAAATTATGCTTGGTCTGGACCAAATGGTTTTACTTCTTCCATTTCAAATCCAACTATTTTGGGTATTACTACAAGTGCAACAGGTACTTATGCTGTTACAGTATCTTTTCCTACCTGTAGTTTAACACCTATTACAAGATTTATAGATGTTGCTGCTGACTTAGTAAATACAATTACTGGAACACAAACAGTTTGTAGCGGAATAGTACCTTTAAATCCATTTACAGGTTCAGTACTGTCGGGTTATACCTATCAATGGGAGATGAGTACGATTTCGGGTGTAACAGGTTTTACTACCATTTTAGGAGCAACATTAACTGGATTTACTGTAACAACTTCGGCAGCAACCAATCGCTGGTATAGAAGATACGCAACAAATGGAATATGCGCTTTGTATAGTAATACCATTGGTATATTTTTAACTACTCCTGATTTTAATGAAGCATTAGTATATCCATCTGGCTATTTTGCAGCGTATGCTTATCGTGCTCAAAACTGGCCCAATGCTAACTATGCAGGCTTTTGGACGGTGGCTGGTGCGGGTTTAACTTTTGATACTCGATTATCCACCATAGGTTATGGTTCAACTATTGGTTATCCCTCAAATGCCCCTAATTATCAAGGCTGCCAAACAGATAATGTAAATTATTCTTTGAGCGTAAAGGGAAAAGATTTAGTTCCTGTTTCAAGCAACTACGCTCTTAATCTAATTTATAATGATGATGCAGTTGAAGTTTTAGTTGATGGTAATAGAATATATTATGATGGAAATTGGAGTAATGTTGCCAAAAACAATTATTGCATAACGCCTATCAATCCTTCAACTTTGATAGAAGCAAAACTAAACCAAGGAACTGGTGGCGGTGGGTTAGCTTTTAATTTCACTCCCATCACAACTTTATCTACATTGAATGCAGGTCAGATTTCAGGAAGCATTACTGGCTTAAGCACCATTACTTCTATATGCCCAGGAACATTAGCACCTACATTTTATAATTTAACTACACCATCTGGTGGTTGCTGTATTCAATCTTACAAATGGCAACAATCTCCTGATGGAATTGCATGGACTGATTTATCTAATTCAAATTCAGTTAATTATACCCATCCTTTAACTTTAAGTCAAGATACGTATTTTAGAAGAATTGTATTTGATAGATGTGGAAATTCGGCTACATCAGCTCCATTACTAGTAGATATGAATAAAGTTGTCAATGGAAATCCAAGTATTTTTGGAACAGCAGGTTGGAATTCATATTTTTATAGAGATATGACCAGAACTTCTTATGCTGGTAATTTTTCTATGCCAGGTTTAAATCCTACTACTTCTGGTCTAAGTTTCGATACTAGAAATTATTTTGCAACTGCCACAGCACCAAGTACTTATTCTCAATATGACGGTTGTCCAATATCTAATGATAATATTTCTGCCAGTTTCAAAAGAACTAATTTCACGCCAGGTTTTTATAACCTAAATATGATATTTAACGATGATAATGTTAATGTACTTATCAATGGACAATCTGTATTTTCACGTGCTTTTTCTGGCACTGCCGTTACAGCTTGGACGGGTTATCTTTCTGCAACTGATCAAATAGAAATGAATTGGGATCAAGGTGGTGGTGGTTCTGGTTTAGCTGTAAATTTTGTACCAATTTCTACTTTTACGGGCATGATTGCTGGTACTATTGCACACCCAACTTCGGTTTGCTCAGGAGAAATTCCTCAACCTAAATTTGTTACTTTAATCAATTCTACGGGTTGCGGAGTAGGTTTAATTAAAAATTACCAATGGCAATCGAGTACAACTTCATCTACTACAGGATTTACAAACTTAGGAACTGTAACAACTGTACCTACATATCAATTTATATCTGCTATCTCTTCTACTACTTTTTTAAGAAGAATAGATAACGATTGGTGTAATCAATCTATTACATTACCTGCTATAGCACTTACAGTTACAAATACCTTACCTGGAGATACGAGTGTTTTTGGTAGTAACCAATGGATTAGTTATGTATTTAGTTCTTCTAACTGGACTAATTACAAAGGGTATTTTCCTATGCCTACGCAAACATTTAATTCATTAAATTATTTTAATACAACGAATAATGAGAGTCCATCAAGTTCACCTGGATATCAAGGTTGTGCAGTGCCTGGCTCTACTTTTTCGACTCGTACCAAAAGACAAGGTTTTACATCTGGAACATATAATTTACAATTTTCTCATGATGACTTAGGGGTTGTTATAATTAATGGAATAGAAGTTTTTAGGCTTAATAATTGTTGTAGTAATAATGCAAATATTTGGACTGGCACGCTAGGTGCTACTGATAGAATAGAAATATATCATAATCAATCACCAGGTCCTGCTTATTATGGACTTGCACTAAATTTATCGGCTTCTACAGGATTAACAAATGGCGGAACGATTGGCACTTCTCAATCAATTTGTTTAAATTCTAGCATTTCAGGTATTACAAATGTAGCCAATCCTGCAAATGGAGGTTGTACAAATTATTTTAGATGGGAGTCGAGTACCTCTCCTACATTTGCAAGTATAAATTCATTAACTGGATTGTCAATATCAAATGCACTTTCTGGCACAGTTTTAGGAATAATTACACAAACTACCTTTGTTAGACGTGTGGCTATAAGTGCCTGTGGAGGAGCTTCTTTTTTCTCAAATGTGGTTACTATTACTGCAAATCCTATTCTTACTAGCGGTACAATTAGCACAGTCGCAGGAGTTTGTGCAGGTAATATTCCTAGCACAATTACTAGTCTTTCTTTACCTACTGGTGGAACTTCAAGTTTTACATATCAATGGGAAATTTCAACTAATAATACAACATTTGCAGGAATTCCTTCGGCAACTAACATCAATTATACGCCAACGGCAACAATTTCTGTGCCTACATTTTATAGAAGAAGGGTTACAGATGCAAGTTGTGGCACAACCGTTACATCTGCTACTTTAGCAGATATTAGTCCAGCTACAACAGTTACAGGTTTATCTTCATCATTAAGAATTTGTCCTGGAGAAACTGCCACATTTTCTGCATTCACAAACGCTGCAACGCCAACATTTAGATGGGGATATTCAAATTCTAGTGTGCCTGGAACGTTTGTAGCTTTGAATGAAAACCAAGTAATAAGTAGCGGAACATTTTCAGGAGTAAATACGAGTTCTTTAACAATTAAAACTTTGACTTCTGCGGGTATTTCATTAGATAATACTTTCTATAGTGTTTCAATAGTTGGTTCATGTGGACAGCTGGCTACTAGTACTGGTTTAAAATTAGATATGTCTATAAATCCAATAGTAATTTCTAATGTACAAGATTTAACTGTTTGTGGTGGAAATATAGCTGTATTTAGTTATACTTTGACAGGCAGCCCTATTGGCTATCAATGGCAAAAAAGTACAGACGGTGGCTCAAATTATTTCCCGATTTCGGATAATGCAACTTTTTCTGGAACAAATACCAATTCATTAACGATTAGTGGTGCTTTTACTACTGCATTACATAATACAAGATACAGATCTTTTCCTTCATATATCGAAACTTGTAATTCTTTTGGTGGTTCTAATGTAGGAACACTAAGAACTACATCAACTATTAATAATAATATTTCTGTATCAGGTATCGTATCTTCAATTTGTTCGGGAATTCAAACAACTATTACTGGGGCAAATGTAACTGTTCCTGGCTTTGGAACATATCAATGGCAATATTCTACGAATGGCAGTTCTTGGTCTAATATCACTTCAAGTGGCGTGTCTCAAAATTATACTGTAACAGGATTGACTAGCAATAGTTTTTTCAGAAGAATTGCTAATTCTAATTTTGGTTGTACAAGTACTTCAACAGGGTTTTTATTAACTGTAAATCCTAATGTAGCTTTTGTAACTAATCTAAGTGCTACACTTACAACTTGTGCTGGTCCAGGCATTACTTTAAATACTTCTGCTACAGGTACACCTTTAATTAATTATCAATGGCAAATGGGAGGTGTAAATATTTCTGATAATGCTACTTTCTCAGGCACAAACACACGTTCACTTACGCTCTCTACCATTTTAAGTAGCATGAATGGATTACAATTTAGAGTTGTAGCCTCTTCGGTTTGTGGTATGATAACCTCAACAGTAACTACTTTGTCCGTAACTAACTTGCCTACATTTGTTATACAACCAATAGGAAGACAAATTTGTGAAGGCGAACTTGTGAATATATTTAATGGAAGTGCTACTGGAGTCACAAATTATCAATGGCAAAGAAGTTTAGATGGTGGAAATAGTTATTCTGATATTTCCAATACTGGAGATTTTTATAATAATTCTGCTATTACAGTAAACTAATGGAATGTATTTTCGTTTAAAAGCTACAAATGCTTGTCCAACTCCAAGTTTTTCAAATGGTGCAGTATTAACAGTTATATCTCCAATTACAGGAAATATCATTACAACCAATAATCAGAATATTTGTCCATTGACAACATTTGTAGGTTTGCAAGCATCTACAACTACTGGTACAATCAATACACTTACTGGTGGCAGTGGAATATTTGATGTTTACTGGACTTCTTCGCCTAATAATGCAACTTGGACTACCATAGTTGGTCAGACATTTCAAAATTATAATCCATTAACTGTTGCAGGAACAACCTTTTTTAGAAGAACTGTATATTCTGGAACTTGTCCTGTAAGCAATAGTAATTCAGTTTCTGTTACTGTAAACCCAGCAACAACCGTAACTTCTTCACCAACTTCTATATTAGGCTGTGCCAATAGTTCAGTTGTATATTCTGTTACTGCTCAAGGAAGTGCATTGAATTACCAATGGCAATATTCGTCTGATAATGGTACTAGCTATGCTGATGTAACTAATCCGCTTTTAGGAAATAGTTTAGGATTTTCTCCTAGTTCAAATAATCTGAATATAAATAATATGAGAGTTAATTTGAATGGATTTATGTTTAGAGTAATTGTATCTGGAAATTGCCCACCTAATTTGAATACCTCAACTGGTGCCGTATTGTCAGTAGGCGGAATTCCAACTGTTACAAGTACACTTGCCAATACGATTTGTTCTGGAACGCCATTGTCTTACAATATAACCAGTAATATTGGAGGCTCTACTTTCTCTTGGACTAGAAATGCAATTGCTGGAATTTCAAATCTAGCAACTATTTCGGGAGCAGCTTCAATTACTGAAACATTAGGTGTAACTTCTGCTTCGCCTGTGAGAGTGCTTTATTCAATTATACCTTCAGGACCGGCACCATCCGTTTGTGTGGGTGTTGCATCGGTACTTACCGTAACGGCAAGTGCAAGTGGTAGTTGGAATGGGTTTGTAAGTTCAGATTGGAATAATGCTGGAAACTGGTGTGGTGGAGTACCAAGTGCATCAAATGCCATAATTCCATCAGGCGTGGCATTTATGCCAGTAATAACAACATTAGGTGTGAATGTAAGCGGATTGACTATTTTAGGTTCTGCTTCACTCACATTAAATTCGCCTAATAACCTATCTATTTCTGGAGATGTATTGAATAATGGAACATTTACAATCCCTGCAAGTTCAACTATTGCTTTATATGGAGCTAATCAATCCATAGGAGGAACTGCACCCACTTCAATTTCAAATCTTGTTTTGGCAGGAACAGGTATTAAAACTTTGAACTCTCCATTGAGTGTTTCTAATACATTAACTTTAGGTACAAACATTACTTTAAATGCTGGTAATAATCTCACCTTAGTTTCAAACTCATCAGGCACAGGTCGAGTAGCAGCTTTGCCAACAGGAGCCATAATCAATGGCAATGTTCGTGTTCAGAACTATATGGGTTCAAAAATTAACAGACGCTATTTATCGTTCCCAGTAAGTGGAGCAACGGTATTACAATTAAAAAGTAGCATTTGGTTGAATGGACCAGCTAGCGATGCTAATTTTGATACACCAAACTTTATTCCATCTGTTTTAGTTTATGATGAAACAATGACAGGTCAGGTTAATATTGGTAAAAAAGTAGTAACATCTACCTCACAAACGTTTGCTTCAGGAGTTGGATACGAAATTTTGGTAAGACCAAGAACAGTTGCTTCAAACGAAACCAGAGCAAACCAACCGACAACACCAGTTACTTTAGAGGTTGTTGGAACCTTAAATCAAGGCAATCAAACTATTCCAATAACCTTTACAAATACAGGAAATGGCACAGCAGATGGTTATAATTTTGTTGGGAATCCATACCCATCGAATATCGATTGGACTGTTACTGGTTGGACAAAAACTAATATTGCACCAAGCATCTATTTCTTAGATCCAGGTTCGAGTTTAACAGCAACTACCTCACTTGCAGGTCAATCATATACCTACATACCTGGAACAGGCTGTGTGCCAGCAGTAGCAGGATGTAATAGTTTAATAGCCCAAGGACAAGGATTTTATGTATTGGCAACGGCATCGGGAGCAGTATTATCTGCAACAGAATCTGTTAAATCAACAGGCGTATCAAGAAGAAACTTTAGGACAGAAGAAGACAATTCAACTGATTTGATAAGAGTAACAGCAAAAGCACCAAATGGTATGATAGATGAAACCGTATTGAGAGTAGGGGATAGTTTTACAGATGGTTACGACAATGCAGCAGTAGATGTTAAGAAATTTCCAAATGCGAATATAAATCTATCTACAAAATCGCAAGAAGGCTATAATTTGGTATTGAATTCGATGTCGATTGCAGATACAAACAAAGTTATACCATTGGTATTTGCATCGAATATATCTGGAGTTTATAGTCTAAAAGTATCAACAAACTCATTGGCTACATCAGCACCACAATTGTATATTAGAAATAATACAGATAGTAGTTTGGTAGAAGTTACAAGCGAAGAAACAGTAACATTTGTGCATGTATCAAGTGTAACATCAGCACCAAAATATAGCTTGGTAATGAAAAAACCAGCGAGAGTAGAAACACCACAAACACCACAAGAGCAGCAAAATCCACAATCGATAAAAGAAAGTGGAAGCAAAAACAGTGTTATGGTTTATCCAAATCCGTTTAGTGAAGGCATAACCATAGTTTTTGGCAAAGCAATTGAAGAAGAAGTAACGATTGTATTGCAAAAT
>RDZG01000051.1 GCA_004293915.1 Bacteroidota bacterium
ATTTTCGTGGATATACGTAAGCTTTTGTTCACTTACATGCTTGCTTCTTAGTTCAATACTTAATGGGTTTCTTTCCCAAATTTGATATTTTCTATCTTTTAGATTTACTTCAAAATGCTTCAATACTTCTTGATGATTATTTCTTAGTTCTTTTAATATCATTTGTGCTGTAAATTTCATAAACGATAATTGATTTTCCTTTTGATTGTATGGCGGTATATTTTGCCATATTACATGAATATGATTGCTCATGATAATAAATGCAAATATTTTCATTCTGTTGTTTTCTGCCATATATGCCAAGCTATTTACAATAATATCTTTGAACTTATCAGGCTTTAATAAATGCTTCCATTCTAGTATAGTGGCAGTAAAAAAGTATGGATATTCTACAATGATTTGCATCTAATTGCAAAGATATAAAAGTTTTGTAAGTTTTGTTGGTGAAGAACACCAACAAAGGCAAAAAAGTTTTGTTGGTGAAGAACACCAACAAAGGCAAAAAAAATTTATACTTTCTGATATTATTTGCATCGAATCACCCACAGTAAATAAAGTTAGCCATTCATAAGAAGTAGTTGTTATGAAAAAAATGTTTTTATCATGGTAGAAGTGTCTGTCTCTTAAGCCCATATACAAAAATAGGACTTTTTATTTTAATTTGTCGGGAGGGAAATCCCGACACCACAGGAAATTGGCTAAGAGATATTGAATAGAAAGCCCGATTAAATCGGGCTTTCGTTGTTAAGTTCTTTTATAAATTTAAGTAGAATAATAAGTTGGGAGTGGATATTTTCATCCTTTGTTTTCGCTAAGTCATTAACCTTTCTATCGTACTGCCAAAGAGGATATTCTGACTTTTCAATGAATATACTTATTGAAAACCCACCAGCATCTCCAGACACTTTTACATCTATTACATTATCCGAAAGAATGATTTCCCAAAACATTGAATATGAACTTTCCGCTACAACCGAAAATGATGGTAACTCTTTTTGGAAAAAGTTCTTTACTAACAGATTATTAGAGCTTACCATACCGCTTTCCATAAGTCTCCAACTTTTTGAAAATCCTTTGCTCCTAAATCTATAATATAGTTTACTTCTCTCGCAAAAAATTGCTCATTCTTTGGAGAAAAAGGGTCGTGAGAAAACCAAAACTCTTTACCTGCTGATTTTTGTCTATCAATAAATTCTTTATTTATTTTCCATATTTCATCATCAGATTTATTGACCAAGCCATAAACTTCGTCCCATTTATTACCAAAGTCAAAATAAGTATGATTTTTCCCTGCTTTTGTAATGTATGAGTTTGCTCCACCGCCATCCCACATTCCAAGCATTACTTTGTTAATTCCAGCTTCATTTTGTTTTGTTGCGAACTTAACCCAGTCATCTATTTGCTGTAAAGTTAACTTCCCCGCCCCTTGTAGAACTTCCTCTAGTTTCTCAAAACAAGCTACACTTGCCCATACTTCTTCATTTAAAATATTTGAAAAATCATTTTCAATACCACTCCTTGTAAAATTTTGAACACCAATTTTTACAATACTTTTTTCTTTTATATTTTCTGCTTTTGAAAACGTAAGTTTATAATTTGGCAAGACACCTTTTGTAAATACAGGCATTGCATTTGCAAGGTTGGTTAACCAAATGAGAAGAAAGAATAATATTTGGAAGAGAAGTTTCACTAGCTATTTTCTTGATGAACTAAATCTTTTGGGTAATACTGGCAATCAATAAAACTACTATCATCCAAGCCCATAATCTTGACCACTGCCGCAGTTTCAAAACTCCAATAACCAAAATAGGTATCGTGTTTGCTTTTGTGGCTGTTGTACCAACCTGCATCTTTATGGTTTTTGTACCAGTCTTTTGTAATAAATTCTTTTACTAATTTTTCTGCTTTTGATTTGTCTGTTTCGGTTACTGCTTGGCGAAGCTTATTAAAAGTTTGAGGCACTCCAAAAAACTCTTGATAGCTTTCTTCTGTTATTGGCTGTCTATCTTTTATTTTGGCTCTTATGATAAACTCAAACAAAAAATCTTTTACGCCATCTCGGTCTATTACTTCAACCAATTTTTTAAAATCTGCTTCATCAATATTTAGTAAATAACCTAAGGATAGCATCCATAGCATTTCATCGTAACCCTCCCCGTATTGATTTAACTTTTTGCCATTATGCTCAACTAACCAAAAACCATCCCAGCTTTCGTATGTAAGTTCAATAGCTTGTATTAAATCATCTTTAAAATTAAAAATTAAGCTGCCTGCAGAGTATTTTAAAAATATGCTTCGTAAATAACTATTGACTAAATCTTGCTTAACAATATTGATTCTATCATTTACAATCAAACCATTACTTAATTTTTCAAATCGAATTTTTCTCAAATTTTCAGTTTGAGAAATTCTTTCTATCCAATATTGAATGTCTTTTAATTTATCTCTCATAAAAA
Organism: Bacteroidota bacterium; assembly: GCA_004293915.1. Lineage (GTDB taxonomy): Bacteria > Bacteroidota > Bacteroidia > Cytophagales > UBA9547 > REAG01. The sequence goes on from RDZG01000051.1 coordinate 2,457, forward strand.
TTATGGGGTAAAAGTTCCAATCACATTTGCACTTGCATCAAGCTCTTTATAAATTACAGTACCATCAGGTGCAATTTCTGCTAATAGCCTTTTATATCCACCATCTATTATTTCTTGTGCCCTTATTTCACCAACTGCATCTATTAATCTGTTATTTCCTCTAATCCAAGCGTCACTCATTTGTTTTGTTCCGTTGGATAGAGTACTTAAAGTTGCCGTTCCACTATATTTAGCTTCAACAATAAAATAATCATTATCCTTTTTAAACACACCATCAATACCTTGCCTTGTTGGTGCATCAATGTTTTGTAGTCTTGTATGTAATGGTTGAAAATTCTTTTCAGCTAAAAACGCATCACTTGCCATCTCTCCAAAGTTTCCTTTTCTGATATTTGTTGCTGTCGCAATGTTATTTTTCCATTGGTTGATGATGTTTTTCTGAACATTGTAGATGTCATCAAGGAAGTTCCCCGCCCCTTGCACATTCTTTTTAGCAATTTTATTTACTTCTTCAATAGCATTAGTAAATTCATCTGCATTTTTGGCTTGAGTTGCCCCTTCTAAAGGCAATGTTACTATGGCAGAAGCTACTTCAAAAAGTAATTTACCTCCCTCGTATGCAGATATTTGATTTCCTTCTGCTCCTTCAAGTCTATCATTCCACTTAACAATGGAAGTTTCTATTTTAACAATTACTTCCTTACTGGCTTTGATTTCTGCTTTAGCCGATTTCCAATACCCAATTGGGTCGGTTGCCATAAATATCAAAGATTGCTCTAAATTATATAAATGAGTAGGTGTATTTATAACATATTCAAGTGCCATTTCAGCACATACATATATACCTTTTCCTGTTTGAATTCCACCATCTAAAAATCCAGCCGCTTGTGGCACAATTGGAGCATTTTCAGGTTTCCAGTATTTTTCAGGTATTTTATAATTTAATACAATGCTTTTAAACTCTTTCCCAGTTTCTGAAAGTGCTATTATTCCACCTGAAATTGCATCCCAAGTAGTATTTAAAAAGTTGTATTTATTATCAATTGCTTTTTGTTGTGTTCTTTCTACACATGGCAACAGTTTTTCAAGACTTAAACTTTGCCCTGATTGAGGTAAAAAATAATTGTTTTTATATATGATTTTGTAATAGGCATTCTTTTCAGTTGCATTAAAATGCATCCAAATAGCTACGTCAGATGTGCCTAAGGCTGATTTAGTATCGAATTGCGATTTTAAGTTATCATAAACACTTGTAGCATTGGCTTCTGTGCTACTTTTTGTTTTATTTACTTCTGAGGTAATGTAAACTTTACTATTCGAGTTATTTTGAAGATAGCTTTGCAGTTTTTGTTTGTCACTGGCAGATAAACCTGCATAATCTACGATTTGATTACTTGCGGAGGGTGCTGTGCTAGGTTTGGTAAGTGTAGGAAAACTTGTTCCCAAATTTTGGGTAATTGGGAAACTGGCATTTTGAGAAGTACCAGCGTTTTTAAGTTTTTTGAGCAAGTATGCCAATATTTCATTTACGGCTGTTTGTGTTCCAGCTGTTGCTTTGGGTATGTCTGAATAAACAGTTGCGTAATTGATATTCTTATTACATATAGCAAGTGCTTCTTTCCAGTCTTCTTCTGATAATTTAGAATCTTCAAATCCAGTCTTATTTAATGTTGATTGTTTAAGA
>RDZG01000104.1 GCA_004293915.1 Bacteroidota bacterium
GATAGAATGAAACAGTTTTGGAAAATGTTTTCTCAATACCAAAAACCCAATGAATTTATAGTTGACTTATGTAATCTTAATTTTTCGGTTTAATATAAACTACATTGGCTGAGTTTTTCAGCAGACCCTAAATATTTCTTTCATTTCGGGAGTACTAATGTTTTCCTTTGGCGTAGGTTTGGCATCTTCATCAGTTACTTGCACTACATCACATCTACATCCCCAATCGTTTGGAGGGTAAAATGTACGCCAAAAGGCATCGTTTATAGGTCGAATCACGCCATCAAGCTGAGCATGTTCTGGTCGCACATTGGCATCGCCTATGGTTTGGTATTGCAAAAGTGGGTATGTGTCTGCCATGCTTTCAAACTCCTGCCATTGAGCGGCTGCCCTGCCTGACAGTACCGAAAGGTTGTATTCAGTTTCGAGATAACGCTTATTAAAGGCTTCGTCTATGCCTGTGGCTAGTTTTTCAAAATCGTATCTTTGACATTCTTAAACAACAATTGCATCTCTTTCAATCCGTGCAGGTTTGTTGTGATTTGCTTTCAAAATCGTATCTTTGACATTCTTAAACAACAAATTCTTTTCTTGCTTCCGAAACCTTATCGTTGTGATTTGCTTTCAAAATCGTATCTTTGATATTCTTAAACAACTTTTACCCATATTTTCAAAAATACGTTTGCGTTGTGATTTGCTTTCAAAATCGTATCTTTGACATTCTTAAACAACAAACTCAACCATCCACCGAACTAACTAAGGGTTGTGATTTGCTTTCAAAATCGTATCTTTGACATTCTTAAACAACTTAGTTAAGGTTAAGGAATTGACAGATAAGGTTGTGATTTGCTTTCAAAATCGTATCTTTGACATTCTTAAACAACAAAAAAAATATAAAGGAAACTTATTTAAAAGTTGTGATTTGCTTTCAAAATCGTATCTTTGACATTCTTAAACAACCAATGCCCAATTGTCTGTTTTTATTTCATGGTTGTGATTTGCTTTCAAAATCGTATCTTTGATATTCTTAAACAACCAGCACTCGGCTCATGTCTATGCGGTCATAGTTGTGATTTGCTTTCAAAATCGTATCTTTGATATTCTTAAACAACGGTCTCAATTCTTGCATGATAGTTTCAGTTGTTGTGATTTGCTTTCAAAATCGTATCTTTGATATTCTTAAACAACTGACAAAGCAGATGCAAAAGCAATTTGGAGTTGTGATTTGCTTTCAAAATCGTATCTTTGATATTCTTAAACAACAATTACCTTGTTATTTCTACCGTTGTTAGTGTTGTGATTTGCTTTCAAAATCGTATCTTTGATATTCTTAAACAACATTGTTTGTGATGAGAAATCATCTCCAGCAGTTGTGATTTGCTTTCAAAATCGTATCTTTGATATTCTTAAACAACAAAGAGTTTTATAAAAAATCGCAGGGATTAGTTGTGATTTGCTTTCAAAATCGTATCTTTGATATTCTTAAACAACAAGCTTTGGTGGAGGCTGAGATATACGAGCGTTGTGATTTGCTTTCAAAATCGTATCTTTGATATTCTTAAACAACTAAACCACAATTAGGAATATTTCATCCACCGTTGTGATTTGCTTTCAAAATCGTATCTTTGATATTCTTAAACAACTCGCATGTTTTTTGCCAATATCATGCGTGTGTTGTGATTTGCTTTCAAAATCGTATCTTTGATATTCTTAAACAACTAAATCTGTGATATTTCCAATCACTTATGCGTTGTGATTTGCTTTCAAAATCGTATCTTTGACATTCTTAAACAACTTATTGTGCCGTTTATTAATCTGTTTAACTGTTGTGATTTGCTTTCAAAATCGTATCTTTGACATTCTTAAACAACTTAAGTTTGTGCCTCATGCAGAAGCAAGAAGTTGTGATTTGCTTTCAAAATCGTATCTTTGACATTCTTAAACAACAGTAGTGGTACAGCATCTAATATAGTTATTGTTGTGATTTGCTTTCAAAATCGTATCTTTGACATTCTTAAACAACTTTGAGATATAGTAATGTATTGACAAACTCGTTGTGATTTGCTTTCAAAATCGTATCTTTGACATTCTTAAACAACTTTGAAAATCAATTAGTTAAAAACTATTTTGTTGTGATTTGCTTTCAAAATCGTATCTTTGACATTCTTAAACAACAATGCTGGTGTCAACAGTACAAGTATTATAGTTGTGATTTGCTTTCAAAATCGTATCTTTGACATTCTTAAACAACTTAAAGAGAGTTATGATAAATATTGTTATGGTTGTGATTTGCTTTCAAAATCGTATCTTTGACATTCTTAAACAACGAAGTAGATGTTATAAATAATATCCATGTAGTTGTGATTTGCTTTCAAAATCGTATCTTTGACATTCTTAAACAACAAATAATATAGAATTAAAATGATTAAACAAGTTGTGATTTGCTTTCAAAATCGTATCTTTGACATTCTTAAACAACAGATGCTCAGACCTGGTTGCACAGCGATTGGTTGTGATTTGCTTTCAAAATCGTATCTTTGACATTCTTAAACAACAGTAAGCACAATTTCTGTTTCTGCTTCATAGTTGTGATTTGCTTTCAAAATCGTATCTTTGACATTCTTAAACAACGGAAAACAACTTGCAGCATCTTCGATAGAGTTGTGATTTGCTTTCAAAATCGTATCTTTGACATTCTTAAACAACTCAATAAAATTAAAGTTACTCAACAAAAATGTTGTGATTTGCTTTCAAAATCGTATCTTTGACATTCTTAAACAACTTGAAAACACGATTAACAAAGTTGTGCATGGTTGTGATTTGCTTTCAAAATCGTATCTTTGACATTCTTAAACAACTCTCAAATATCAAATAACATTTCAAACATTGTTGTGATTTGCTTTCAAAATCGTATCTTTGACATTCTTAAACAACTGATGGGAAAATAAATATATTTATGGCATGGTTGTGATTTGCTTTCAAAATCGTATCTTTGACATTCTTAAACAACAGTATTGTCAAATACCATTTCATTAGAGGGGTTGTGATTTGCTTTCAAAATCGTATCTTTGACATTCTTAAACAACAACGTATCATGGCTTCGGGTTCTCGGATGAGTTGTGATTTGCTTTCAAAATCGTATCTTTGACATTCTTAAACAACAGTTTAGAAACATACGGTATGCCAGTAAGTGTTGTGATTTGCTTTCAAAATCGTATCTTTGACATTCTTAAACAACAGGTTCTGAGGAATATGTGCCACTTATGCTGTTGTGATTTGCTTTCAAAATCGTATCTTTGACATTCTTAAACAACAAAAGTAATGGCAGATTACAAGCGCAGAATGTTGTGATTTGCTTTCAAAATCGTATCTTTGACATTCTTAAACAACAAAGGAATTTGAACCGAATCTTTTTTCTTAGTTGTGATTTGCTTTCAAAATCGTATCTTTGACATTCTTAAACAACAATAACGTGCGATTTAGTAACCGAAATCATGGTTGTGATTTGCTTTCAAAATCGTATCTTTGACATTCTTAAACAACTCGAAAAAATCCTTATGACAGAATGAATAGTTGTGATTTGCTTTCAAAATCGTATCTTTGACATTCTTAAACAACCCGCTGCATCTTTTTCGGTATTTACTAATAGTTGTGATTTGCTTTCAAAATCGTATCTTTGACATTCTTAAACAACCATAAATTAAAATGAAAATAGAAGACATAAGTTGTGATTTGCTTTCAAAATCGTATCTTTGACATTCTTAAACAACGCGAAGAATATAAAGCATAATTAACCATGGTTGTGATTTGCTTTCAAAATCGTATCTTTGACATTCTTAAACAACAGTAAGCATTTGTTGGTGTTCACGTTCTTTGTTGTGATTTGCTTTCAAAATCGTATCTTTGACATTCTTAAACAACTTCGGCAGAGGAAGTAGACTTGCCTGATAGTTGTGATTTGCTTTCAAAATCGTATCTTTGACATTCTTAAACAACAGGTTAATTTGGGAAATTGCAGTAATAAGCGTTGTGATTTGCTTTCAAAATCGTATCTTTGACATTCTTAAACAACCAAACTGAGTTTCTCCAATTACCAAATCTGGTTGTGATTTGCTTTCAAAATCGTATCTTTGACATTCTTAAACAACCAATAGATTCAATGTTGTTAACATTTCTATGTTGTGATTTGCTTTCAAAATCGTATCTTTGACATTCTTAAACAACGTTCGGCAGAGGAAGTAGACTTGCCTGATAGTTGTGATTTGCTTTCAAAATCGTATCTTTGACATTGCACCTTGTTTTTTTAAATGTAATACTGTTGTTGTGATTTGCTTTCAAAATCGTATCTTTGACATTCTTAAACAACTGTTGATTTAGATTTAGCATGTACTTCTGGTTGTGATTTGCTTTCAAAATCGTATCTTTGACATTCTTAAACAACGTTGCTGTAAATGGTGGTGCTGTTTCTGCGTTGTGATTTGCTTTCAAAATCGTATCTTTGACATTCTTAAACAACTTCGGCAGAGGAAGTAGACTTGCCTGACAGTTGTGATTTGCTTTCAAAATCGTATCTTTGACATTCTTAAACAACGATGATATTATTTGAAACCCATTAAATGTTGTTGTGATTTGCTTTCAAAATCGTATCTTTGACATTCTTAAACAACTATTTCTTTATCACAATATTTTATAGATAAGTTGTGATTTGCTTTCAAAATCGTATCTTTGACATTCTTAAACAACAAAGCAAAAATAGATACCGTAAGAGATAGTGTTGTGATTTGCTTTCAAAATCGTATCTTTGACATTCTTAAACAACTTTTGTGATTGGGAACGGTATTGAATTAGCGTTGTGATTTGCTTTCAAAATCGTATCTTTGACATTCTTAAACAACAAACAGAGTTATAATAGCACAAGGTGTAGCGTTGTGATTTGCTTTCAAAATCGTATCTTTGACATTCTTAAACAACTTATTTGGATGTTTTGTTATCTTTGAAACGGTTGTGATTTGCTTTCAAAATCGTATCTTTGACATTCTTAAACAACTATATTGGGATTTGACTAACAAAAGAATTACGTTGTGATTTGCTTTCAAAATCGTATCTTTGACATTCTTAAACAACTGTTAAACTTATTCAGATAAATCCATAAGTGTTGTGATTTGCTTTCAAAATCGTATCTTTGACATTCTTAAACAACGTTTTCTCAATAACTTGTCTGTTTCGCCTTGTTGTGATTTGCTTTCAAAATCGTATCTTTGACATTCTTAAACAACTACTTTCTCTGCCTGAAAAAACGATTGATAGTTGTGATTTGCTTTCAAAATCGTATCTTTGACATTCTTAAACAACTTTAACTATTGTAGGAGTAACTGCCAAACAGTTGTGATTTGCTTTCAAAATCGTATCTTTGACATTCTTAAACAACATCACTTATAAAAATAGACAAATGGAAAATGTTGTGATTTGCTTTCAAAATCGTATCTTTGACATTCTTAAACAACTTCAAAAACGAAAACGAGACCTTGTAATGGTTGTGATTTGCTTTCAAAATCGTATCTTTGACATTCTTAAACAACTCAGTAATCATTTATGAAAGTATTATTTGTAGTTGTGATTTGCTTTCAAAATCGTATCTTTGACATTCTTAAACAACATATTGGGATTTGACCAACAAAAGAATTACGTTGTGATTTGCTTTCAAAATCGTATCTTTGACATTCTTAAACAACAAAAACCGTATTTGAAGATTTAGATACCAGGTTGTGATTTGCTTTCAAAATCGTATCTTTGACATTCTTAAACAACAAAAAGGTAAATCCAACAACCTGAAATGTTGTTGTGATTTGCTTTCAAAATCGTATCTTTGACATTCTTAAACAACTTTATACTGAAAACGAAGAACCCATACTAAGTTGTGATTTGCTTTCAAAATCGTATCTTTGACATTCTTAAACAACTGGTAAAGGATTAAGCCAAAACGATTATACGTTGTGATTTGCTTTCAAAATCGTATCTTTGACATTCTTAAACAACTGGTACATTAAAATCAATCCTCCCACTTTGGTTGTGATTTGCTTTCAAAATCGTATCTTTGACATTCTTAAACAACCTTTTTCAAAAGTTTGACATCCGAAAAGATGTTGTGATTTGCTTTCAAAATCGTATCTTTGACATTCTTAAACAACAAATTTTAAATTAGTTAAAAATGATACACGGTTGTGATTTGCTTTCAAAATCGTATCTTTGACATTCTTAAACAACCAATATATTGTAATTCATCTCGCTTTACATGTTGTGATTTGCTTTCAAAATCGTATCTTTGACATTCTTAAACAACGAATAAAATCACTTGGACAAAACACCACAAGTTGTGATTTGCTTTCAAAATCGTATCTTTGACATTCTTAAACAACCTGTAAATTACTTATTCCATTTACTCCACCGTTGTGATTTGCTTTCAAAATCGTATCTTTGACATTCTTAAACAACATAAAGTAAATTATGAATGCTTTGAGTGTAGTTGTGATTTGCTTTCAAAATCGTATCTTTGACATTCTTAAACAACATCACAAAGTGGTCTTATAAATTCATCGTTGTTGTGATTTGCTTTCAAAATCGTATCTTTGACATTCTTAAACAACCAAATCCGTAAAACTTGGAAATGTTACATTGTTGTGATTTGCTTTCAAAATCGTATCTTTGACATTCTTAAACAACGATATCATTTATAGTGAAATCTATTGCTTGGTTGTGATTTGCTTTCAAAATCGTATCTTTGACATTCTTAAACAACACCGCTCAAACATGGCTCAATACGGTCTTAGGTTGTGATTTGCTTTCAAAATCGTATCTTTGACATTCTTAAACAACTCTCAGTAGTAAGTTTGCCAGTACCTTTAGTTGTGATTTGCTTTCAAAATCGTATCTTTGACATTCTTAAACAACGACACATACAAATATGATACTGGACTAATGTTGTGATTTGCTTTCAAAATCGTATCTTTGACATTCTTAAACAACAACATCGATTAACATTATCAAGTGCTGATTGTTGTGATTTGCTTTCAAAATCGTATCTTTGACATTCTTAAACAACAAACTTCAACATATCTAAGCACCATTATAAGTTGTGATTTGCTTTCAAAATCGTATCTTTGACATTCTTAAACAACAGATTTTTTACAACCGAAAAGAGATCACAGTTGTGATTTGCTTTCAAAATCGTATCTTTGACATTCTTAAACAACATTTTATTGTCAAATGTATTTTGGTCGAATGTTGTGATTTGCTTTCAAAATCGTATCTTTGACATTCTTAAACAACATTGTGTACCATTTCCAAGTCGTAACTGACGTTGTGATTTGCTTTCAAAATCGTATCTTTGACATTCTTAAACAACTAAAGGTATTGCCCTTATTGATGCACCTATGTTGTGATTTGCTTTCAAAATCGTATCTTTGACATTCTTAAACAACAAAGTTCACAAATATTAAATTCGTGTAAGGGTTGTGATTTGCTTTCAAAATCGTATCTTTGACATTCTTAAACAACTCACTGGTTGTTCACCTTTTTTACTCCATTGTTGTGATTTGCTTTCAAAATCGTATCTTTGACATTCTTAAACAACAATCAGGATAATATGAACATCGTTTATCTTGTTGTGATTTGCTTTCAAAATCGTATCTTTGACATTCTTAAACAACTTTAATAACAACCGATACAATGGCTAATGGTTGTGATTTGCTTTCAAAATCGTATCTTTGACATTCTTAAACAACCCGCTGCATCTTTTTCGGTATTTACTAACAGTTGTGATTTGCTTTCAAAATCGTATCTTTGACATTCTTAAACAACGTATTGGCGAAGAAGCGGACTGTTACTACTGTTGTGATTTGCTTTCAAAATCGTATCTTTGACATTCTTAAACAACGGAGGGCATGGACATTCGATAACCGTTAATGTTGTGATTTGCTTTCAAAATCGTATCTTTGACATTCTTAAACAACATGAATCAATTAATTAAAATATCAGAAAACGTTGTGATTTGCTTTCAAAATCGTATCTTTGACATTCTTAAACAACATTGTGTGAAATTTCCAAATCGCAACTGACGTTGTGATTTGCTTTCAAAATCGTATCTTTGACATTCTTAAACAACGTATCCCCGCTTGCATATAACGGGTTCGGGGTTGTGATTTGCTTTCAAAATCGTATCTTTGACATTCTTAAACAACATGTGAACATGGTGTAATCTTAGGTGCTATGTTGTGATTTGCTTTCAAAATCGTATCTTTGACATTCTTAAACAACAAGAAATTAAAAATTAAACTATACGTATTAGTTGTGATTTGCTTTCAAAATCGTATCTTTGACATTCTTAAACAACACAACGCTATGGCTACAACCGAAGAGATGAGTTGTGATTTGCTTTCAAAATCGTATCTTTGACATTCTTAAACAACTTGATGCGTTTTTTGTAGTCTAATGCTGTTGTTGTGATTTGCTTTCAAAATCGTATCTTTGACATTCTTAAACAACGCAGATATTGTAATGAGAGCGGAGCAGATAGTTGTGATTTGCTTTCAAAATCGTATCTTTGACATTCTTAAACAACTCTTATTATTTATCTTCCTAACCGTTGTAGTTGTGATTTGCTTTCAAAATCGTATCTTTGACATTCTTAAACAACAAGCCAAAGCCAAAGAAATATACAAAAACCGTTGTGATTTGCTTTCAAAATCGTATCTTTGACATTCTTAAACAACCTATGGCAAAAAACTCATAAACTTGGATTAGTTGTGATTTGCTTTCAAAATCGTATCTTTGACATTCTTAAACAACTGTGATTGGCAATTCGGATGCTCAAAACAGTTGTGATTTGCTTTCAAAATCGTATCTTTGACATTCTTAAACAACGAAGATACATTCATTGCTTATTGCCCAGTGGTTGTGATTTGCTTTCAAAATCGTATCTTTGACATTCTTAAACAACAAGTTTTACTTACGGAGATAAGCAAGAAGCGTTGTGATTTGCTTTCAAAATCGTATCTTTGACATTCTTAAACAACGCAAATAATAAATAGCACCTTCGTCTGCATGTTGTGATTTGCTTTCAAAATCGTATCTTTGACATTCTTAAACAACCACTCCTGGCACTTTCAATCCTAATGAATGGTTGTGATTTGCTTTCAAAATCGTATCTTTGACATTCTTAAACAACAAGGGCTTGATACACAAACGGTGTATACCGGTTGTGATTTGCTTTCAAAATCGTATCTTTGACATTCTTAAACAACTCTGCCGTAAATTCATAGTCTAACACATATGTTGTGATTTGCTTTCAAAATCGTATCTTTGACATTCTTAAACAACGTATCAACCTTTCAATGGTATCAAGTTGTAGTTGTGATTTGCTTTCAAAATCGTATCTTTGACATTCTTAAACAACTGATGAATACTGGCAAAATATTGCCACTTGTTGTGATTTGCTTTCAAAATCGTATCTTTGACATTCTTAAACAACATTAGAATCGGAGGAAAATTACAGGGAATAGTTGTGATTTGCTTTCAAAATCGTATCTTTGACATTCTTAAACAACAATTAATTTCCAATATTCATTAATTTTACCGTTGTGATTTGCTTTCAAAATCGTATCTTTGACATTCTTAAACAACATTTTGTACAAAGATAATACATATCTATTAGTTGTGATTTGCTTTCAAAATCGTATCTTTGACATTCTTAAACAACTCCTTTAATATTATCTAAAGATGGGAATAGTGTTGTGATTTGCTTTCAAAATCGTATCTTTGACATTCTTAAACAACATGATGAACACGAAGCAAATAAACAGCAAGGTTGTGATTTGCTTTCAAAATCGTATCTTTGACATTCTTAAACAACTGAGTGTAAAGAACTTATACAAGAACGCTTGTTGTGATTTGCTTTCAAAATCGTATCTTTGACATTCTTAAACAACAAAGAAATTAAAAATTAAACTTACGTATTAGTTGTGATTTGCTTTCAAAATCGTATCTTTGACATTCTTAAACAACTCAAAAAAACACAGCAATAACAGGAGCAACGTTGTGATTTGCTTTCAAAATCGTATCTTTGACATTCTTAAACAACAGCAGAGGAAGAAAGAAATCTGAGAATGTAGTTGTGATTTGCTTTCAAAATCGTATCTTTGACATTCTTAAACAACTTTAACTATTGTAGGAGTAACAGCAAAACAGTTGTGATTTGCTTTCAAAATCGTATCTTTGACATTCTTAAACAACTTTATATCAAATATATGGATTCTTTAATAAGTTGTGATTTGCTTTCAAAATCGTATCTTTGACATTCTTAAACAACGGAATAAAATCACTTGGACAAAACACCACAGTTGTGATTTGCTTTCAAAATCGTATCTTTGACATTCTTAAACAACGTTCGAGCCATCTACTATCAATGTAGAAGAGTTGTGATTTGCTTTCAAAATCGTATCTTTGACATTCTTAAACAACCTATGCTATAAAGGTACGCATTGCGTACTAGTTGTGATTTGCTTTCAAAATCGTATCTTTGACATTCTTAAACAACCCCTGCATTACATTTAGTAACTGTAACAGGGTTGTGATTTGCTTTCAAAATCGTATCTTTGACATTCTTAAACAACAAGCTCGTATCAAATGGAAAAGTTATGGAGGTTGTGATTTGCTTTCAAAATCGTATCTTTGACATTCTTAAACAACAGAGGCTAATCAATTAAACGCAGTAGGCATGTTGTGATTTGCTTTCAAAATCGTATCTTTGACATTCTTAAACAACGGAGATAAAATAATAAAAGTAGTTGATGAGGTTGTGATTTGCTTTCAAAATCGTATCTTTGACATTCTTAAACAACTAAATGTGCGTATATTTCTCATTATTAGTTGTTTATAGTCAAAATTACGATTAAAAATTAAGATGTCTTTTGCTTTAAATGCTCCTGTAATAGGAGCATTTTTTGTTTCAAATCAGATGCTTCATTATGTTTTTTTCCATATTATTTCATACAAAATTTCTTCTGTCGCAGTTTTAATTTTGCTAAAACTCTTTATTTCATTGATGTTTTCGGCTACAAAATCCGCTCCAGAAGTGATATAATATTTACTCTTATTTAGTTCATAATAAATCAAATCTTCTGTTTTTTGAATATCTTCCAAAACTTTAGATTTAATTTTACTTATATCAATCACAAACATCCCTTTTTCAAATGCCAAATCAAATTCTTGGCTGCTAAAATTATTATGAATTAAATCATAAATACTATCATTATTACTCTTTTCAACCAATAAATCATAGAAATTTTCGCCAAAACTATTCTCATTTTTCTTATAACTTACTCTTGAAATATAGCTATCGTCTGTGTGGCTAAGTGTAAAATAGTTTGGAGATTCGAGTTCAAAGCAACGTACATTATTTTCATTAATGGGTTTATTTTCTTGCTTCAACACATAAATACACGCATTTACATTCTCCCAACTGCTTACATTTTTATTTATTTTCACAACTTCTGCTAACAACTCAACCACCTTGGCATCCATCAGCCGAGCCAAAACTTCGTTGTCTTCTCTGGGGACATACCCAATTTTAAACTCATTAAAGTAAAGTGAAATTGCATTTTTATCATACGGATTTTCTGGCTCTCGTTTTAAGTTCAAAAGTTGCTTATCTTTCAATTTATCCAATGCTTTTAAGCCATCATTAAACTGAAATCCACGTACAAAAAATTGCAATAGGTATACTTTTTTATACGATTTTACCCATTCTTTGGGCAAACCAGAAAAGCCCACCAACGAAGTAACATTTTTAATAAAATCGTTTCTATTCATATTATTGTTTATTTATTCTTCTCCATCATCGTCCTTTTCTGATCTGTTTTCATTTGTAGGTCCGTATGCACTATCATCACTTCTGTTTGATTTGTCTTGTAAAATAAAATAAAAAACAGAAATAAATAATGCAATAAATATACCAACTAAAAAACCCTTAAAACCTTCCATAATAATACCATTTATGATGAAATATAGGCAAAAAATTACCCAAATTAAATTCAAAATACTTTTAATCATCTCAAAACATTTCTAGCTGCATAGGGTTGGCTTTGCGTTCTTTTCGCTCTCGGCAATGAAATATTTTCATATCTCCAAATTGCTTATCAGTGATTTTGGCTATCACTACATGTCCTTTGTCAGGCAACAGTTCTTGAATTCTTTTAATATGTACATCGGCATTTTCGCTACTGAAACAATGCCTCATATACATACTATATTGAAACATTGTAAATCCATCTCGCATCATTTCGGTACGAAATTTTGTAGCGGCTTTTCGTTCTTTGGTTTCAACTACTGGCAAATCAAAATAGACCATTATCCACATAATTCGGTATTCGTTTAGTCTGTCCAACATAATAAAGTCATATTTATAGGGGCTATTAAAAAACAGAAATATACTTACTATAGGTTATACGTGATGTTGTGGATAAGTGTTTCTGGTAAGATGCTAAAATTTTTATGTACAAAATAATGGATAGGTAATTTTTCTGCTTTCGCCTACATAACATTTATAAACTGAATAGGTAGTTTTTTGTATTCCAACCATTAATGGACTTTTTGAACCATCTATTAATATATCTAGTGCAGGAATTTGTAATAATTTGGACTTCGTTTCTTTTGTTAATTCTATTTGTGATGGATTTTCTTTTAAAAATTCATACACAAGTTTATCAACAAAAGGTCTGTAAGGTTCCATGATATCATCTGCCAAACAATAGGCATTGTATTGGTTGCGATGATGGATTCCTAAAGTGGGCAAAAGTCCAGAACCGACCAAACTCCGAGCCACTGTGGCTCGCAAAATAGCATAGCCATAATTTAAAAAATTGTTGGGATAAAATCCTTCTCGCTCACGTGTAAAATCTTCCAAGTTTTTATAACCTGGAAGATTTACCAAAGGCGAAAATATTTTTTTCCAATAATAGGCGGCAGCTTGGGCTTCGTGGTTTTCAGCATCTCCCGATTTCACATCGTTTTCCCAACGCTGCATATTCCCAGTTTCTATACCCAAATATTGCAACATACTAGCCTGATTGGCTATTTTTGACTTTATGGTTTGTTGCCAAAGTTGTTTTTTTAAGGGTTCGGATGCTTCTATTTGGGCTTTAAATCGTGCCGATTGTAACGTATGCCCATCCAAATTAAGCATTAAACCCGTGGGGTGATGTTTGGCATCGCAGGTAATAAGTGCCACATTATTTTCTAATAATTTGGCTATCAATCCATGCGAAATAGTGATTTGCTGATGATCCAAAATTACGATTCCAATATCTTCGATAGGAATCGTATTTTGCTTTCCTATTTCATCCAATCCCTGTGCATTAGGCAGATTAAAAACCAATTGCTCGTTTTGACTACGTAAATACACAGGATTTGAGAAATAGATGGTTCGTTTAAGCATTGGATTTAAGCTTTGGTAATATTGCCGAGTCGGGAGGTTTTTAGTTGTTTACATCATTTCCAATTTCCCTAAAATTGAAACTGTAAAATCATAGTTTTCATAAAGAAAATTCCAATTTTTACTTGAAGTTTTTAATAAAGGAGTTTTGCCTTCTACTTCGATTGTTGCAGCTTGCGTTTTGAATTGAGATAGTTCGTCCATTATTTTCTTAGTTTTTTCAATTCCAATTTCAGCAACTAATCTATCCAATCTAAAATCTGAAATTGAAGAAAATTTATATTTTCGGTCTTCAAAATCATCTTTTCTAGCTTTGTTATCTTTAATTGTTACATCTTCAGTTATTTCAGGGATATTATATTTATTTTCATAAAATTGAACTAATCTATCTTTTTCATTTTTAACTGTTTTATCTATTTCTTTAGGATTCGACTCTAAATGATATTGCAACCAAATGCTACCTTCTGAAAATTTTGTAATAACATAAAGTCGTTTATTTTGAAAATCAATTTTGTTCCGATTTTCATATTCTTTATCACTTTTTAATACAATTATTTTTTGTCCAACTTTTAAAAGCTTAGTCTCTTTTATATCTGAAATATCAATTTTATTTTTAACTAAATATTTTTGAATATCAAATTTAGAAATAATATTACCTATGCTTTTTTCTTTGAGATACAAGTCAAACATTTCTGCAATTTCAAAAGATGCAACAGGAATCATTTCTCGTTCAATTATGCCATTGTTACTTCTTTGAATTAAAATAGCGTAAGGAATAGAGCCAGCTTCTGAGTAATAATAATTTTTATAATTATGTTCTGATTTATAATTTACCCTTTCTTTAACTTCTTTTCCAGCACCCGTTTTTATTCTTACATGGCGAATGGTGTTGCATTGGTAATCTTTGATGACATCATTATTTTTTTGTTGTTCTACTAGTTTTCTAATTACAGGATCTACAATGTCTTTAATTTTTGATAAACAGTCTTTAACAGGAACTCGTTTTACAAATGCAAACTTTTCTTTTTTGAATTTCCAGTTTCCATTTGGTTCTTTAATAGGTTTGTCGTTCTCATCTCTTTCTACATCCATTATTTTAGCAATAAATGTTTGTGCAAAAAGAGTACTTCTGATTGAGTTTCCAGCTAATTTTATTTGTATTTCATTACCGTTGTCATCTAAAATAAAACTACCATCTTTATCTTTTAGTTTTTCTAATTTTCCTCTTTTGCGTTTATTTTTAGCGGTTTGTTTTAGTATATTATCTTTTTCATAATTATATATCAAAGTAGTATTTTCTATTTCCTCAATTAATTTCTGAGAATTAAAATCTTTAAAAGGCATTTCTGTATATTGTTTGCCAGTGGTTTCATACATTTTATACATTTCTTTTAAAATACTAATTTTTTTATTGCTATTTAAAGGTATTAGTGTTAGTACAGAAGCATCTATGGCATGGTGTGTATGTTTATTTCTGTTTTTTATTTCATCCGCCTCTTGAAAGCCATAAATTTTCCTAAATTCGCTTGTAATAATTCCTTTTTGAACAGAAACTTTATTAAAATAAGTTTTTAAATATTCTCTTGCATATTTACCAATCATTTGGGTATCTACTAGCTGCCTTCTTACCCATTTGTCATTTACATTATCTGCCAAAAATCTATAAACTTTATCGTTCCAGTAATCAAAGTGCATTTTAAAATAATGTTTTTCTTGAATGCGTTTGTTTTTTGCTGCCTCATCTTCAGTATTTATAGTCTTTATTGCCCTACTTTCATATAATCCCTTAAAATCATCTCTAATTTTGATCCACTTTTCTAATCTAGGTAAAATGCTTGTGCCTTGAATGGTGTCTATTTTATAGTTTGGACAAAAAATTGGCAATTTTTCATTCTTAATATCTGTATTGTAATTTTTAAATGCTACTGTCTTGTTAGCCATCGTGTTATCTGGCAAAATACTTCTAGGAATGGTATGTTCAATGTCTATTTCACTGGAAAATAATTTAGTAATAGAAATCATTTTTCCCGTGTACATACACTGCCCTTTTTGCTCCGTCCAAAGTTCATATCGAGTTAGATCATTTTTTTCATCGATGATTTCTTTACGTGTTTTGTTAAAGACTACATTCTTATTTTCATCTTCTGTTTCTGCGAAAATTTGCTCATTCCAAAGCTCAAAAGGTGCTAAAGATTCTTCTATATTAAAATTTAAGTTTTTCTTTACTTTGAACTCATTTAAAAATTTTCGATACTCGTTTCGTTTTTTATTTCGCTCGTTTTGATAGCGTTCAATTGCAATTCTTTTGTTGTTATCATTAAGGTCTCTAGCTAGCTCGATTACTACTTCCGTTTGTTCGTCTATATCACCATTTTTTATAAGTTCGTTTATTAATTTTCTCAATATGCTTAACGATTTATTAAACATAGGATTTTTTATGCTATCAATTCTGGCTTCAGGTAGTATTTCTAATCTTGTTTTTTTATCAATAATCGTTTTTCCGTATAAATTTTCTTTTTTTGAATGATGATATAATTTGTCAGTAGTAATAGGTATATTTTGTTCTTTTAATAAAGTTTCAAACAGTACGCTATGATTGGGTTGAACACAATATTTTCTTTGTTCATCTTTAAAAAATGCTTGATATTGTATTCTAACTTCAGATAAGATTTTATTTTTATCTTTTCTAATTTGCCATTTTTGTTCGCCAAAGTGATTTTTACAAGCGGTTTCTATTTCTGTATCATCATCCTTTTTTAGTTCGTATTTAAAATCTTTATAAGCGTATGGTTGTTCAAGTCCTTTATAAGCATCAATTAAAATATTTGTGATAGCACCAATTAGTTTGTTCCATTGATAAATGTTATTACACACTTTTAAGGTATCAATAATAGTTTCTTTATTTAAAATCCATGATTCAACTCCAATCGTTTCGGGTATTTTAGCTAAAATTGCAGCTTCGTTATATAGAAATCCATCTTTTAAAAATGGAATTATTTTAGACATTGCTTTCAAACTCAAATCAGCATAACCTTGAGTAATACTATTTTTTAGATCTGCAAATGGATTAAACTCTTCTTCATTTTTATTTTTTTGATTTGAAATATGTATTTTTTCGGCAGCAAATTTTTCTAAATGAGCCTTATCAAATTCAAAAAGAATATGCCATAAATCAAACAAAGAATAATTTCCAACTATTTTAGGAGCATTACCAATATTATATAAATGTAATGATTCTATAGTTTCCTTTATTTTATCTCCAAAAACAGAAATCAAACCATCACAAACTGGCATTCCTGCCACTGTAGAATCATATTCTTTTTTGCTTTCATTATAAGGATAATTGTATGATTTAACTTTTTTGAAATTTTTATCTAAGAATTTTTTTATATCTTCAAATTTGAAATTTTTCTTTTGTTTTAAAAAGAAACTAAACAATAGTTTGCGTTCCTTTTCAGCCAAAAATGCTTCATTAGCTTCAAAATCTGTGTATTTAATAGTGTTTATATACGACCAGGCTCTATATATTTCATAAATCGGATGAGATATTGGACATCTTAACTTAGATGGTTCCAAAGTACATTTTCCAATATTTCCTTTCTGGCTTCGCAATGGTCTTTGCCAAATAATAGCTTTTTTTAGGCTTTCAACAAAACTGTCATTGTATTCGAGTCTTTTATTTTTTGAAATATCATAACCTTGTCCTTTGCAAATTAATTCAAATTCATGCTCATATTCTTCTCTATAAGGATATTGATTTCTTGCTCTATCATTTTTATCTAAAAATTCATTTTTGAGTGCCTCAGCTATCGTTCTATTATTATCTAAGGCATTTTGAAATCCACTTTCGCTTCTTCTTTTGATTTGTTTTTCAGTTTCCGCATCCGTTTCTCCTATATTTTTATAACCTCTTCTTTGTACCAAATGATACAAAGCTCTGCCAAACTCATGTTTATGTAAAATCGTGTCAATCCCTTTTATTCTCAATTCATAAGGATTTTTATACGTATTAGTTACACCAATATAACTAAAATCACATGCAAGCCACTTTAAAAAACTTTCATTTTCAGGAAAAATATGATTCATGCCTTTTTCATACTTGCACCATTTGCTAAGCTCTTCCTTTTCTAAAGGCACAAAACCATTTAGAAGTATTTTTAAAAGTTCCCATTTTCTGTATTTTCGAGCTTGAATAAGTCTTCTTTTTGACCGAGCTTCTCTTCTGTCTTTGGTAGGGGAACTGTATCCACCTTGCCCCTTTTTCATGCCAGAATCAAAAGTAATAACACCTTTTTTATATATTTCATTTCCTACTCTCAAAGAATACCCCAAACTTGAGCTGCCAACGTCTAAACCAATTATTTTCATTTTATTTTTTTATTTAAAATTTATTTATTAATTTTGCAACGAAAGACAAATTACAACAAGGCTTTAAGCCGTAGGATTTATTTCACTTTGCGACTGCGTACTTCCGTAGTCGCTTTTTTTTTGTAAAAATTATGCTGTTAGCCATTGACTAGAAAGCAAATTACAACATTAACATCAAAATATGAAATTTCTATTTTCTCATATACCAGCATAATTTTTTCAAATGTAGTGTATTATATCAAGTTTATAAATTATTTTTTAGTTTATATTAATATCATATATATGAATTTAATTTATAATTTTTAATAATTAAATATTTTTAACATACCTTTGCAAAACGAAACGCCTTAAATAAGTAATTATCTAAGGCGTCAATCCTAAGATGCTATCTTAGGAGCTGTTATTGTGGTGCAAATATACAAAAAAGAAAATGATACAACCAATAAAAAAAGAAAAAGTTATTGCTTATGTAGATGGATTCAATCTTTATTTTGGCATGAAAGCAAATGGAAACGATACATTATGGTTAAATATTCAGCAATTGATTTTATCGCTTTTGAAACCAAATCAAGAATTAATTTATATTTATTATTTTACTTCTAGAATTAGTAATAATCCTGATAAAGAAAAAAGGCAAAAAATTTATTTAGAGGCATTAGAAACATTGCAAGATTTTAAAATAATTTATGGAAAATTTCAGTCAAACATAGAAACATGTAGAAAATGTGGAAATACTTATCCTTATGCAAGTGAAAAGATGACTGATGTAAACATTGCAATAACATTGTTAGAAGATGCTTTTCTAGATAAATATGATACCGCTTTCTTAATCACAGGCGATAGTGATTTAGTACCTCCAATAAAATCCATACATAAATTATTTCCAATCAAGAGAGTTTTTGTTGCGTTCCCTCCCAATAGAGAAAATATTAGCATAAAAAACGAAGCAAAAGGTTCAATGACAATAGGTAGAAAAAAATTAAAAGATGGACAATTTCCACAAATTGTTGTTAAATCAAATGGTTATAAGCTAGAAAAACCTATTTCATGGCAATAAATACAAAATACGTATTAAAACAACTTCTTATTTGAAATACGAATTTAATTACTATTTATTTTCATTTATTACTTTTACCCATCAAAATAAATCATGAATTTCGAACTAGACTTTTCACAGCTAAATTTAGTATCAGACCCTGATAAGATAACTCAAATCGAAATTAGAAGTGTGATTGAGGATGAAGATAGCAGGTTTGAATGGATGGAAGGTTTTCCAATCAACGAAGCCTATCATACTGTATGTGGATATAGTAACAAAAAAAGAATTTTGTTAATTGCATCCAATATTCCAAGTTCGAAAAGAGTTATTTTGGAAGTAAAAGTTGCATCTAAAGGTGAAATTAAAAGTTATTATTGCAAAAAATAGAAATTGAATTTATCTTTGCATTGAAAAAATATAATCATGGAAAGATACAAACCTGGTAATCCATTTTATGGTCGCAATCCTGATGAAGTTTGGAAAGAATTACTTTCTAAAACTGTTCCCGTTGATAGATCTGTTGCCATGAAACAAATAGAAGAAATTATCAAAGAAAGAAAAGCACAAATAAAAAAATAAAAATTTTGAAATCGAGGAACGAGATTCATGAGTTTCATTAAAAATTAATTAAGAATACGAATAAAGCAAATCACAATAAGGATTATTCCGTTGTGAAAACAATTAAGCTGCCTCGTCTTCCAATACGGGGCTTTTTTGTGAAACTTTTTCATGAAAAGACACTTTGCTGTTTTTGGTATAAGTGTGACTGTTGAACTGGTTGTGTAATTTTTGTACAAATACTATCAAAAATTGGAAACACATTAAATGCAAATAATTGATTTTGACTATTGTGAAAGTATATTGTATATCAAAGTTTATGATTACCGAACAATAAAACATTGCAATTGCAAAATTCTTGTATCACAACATTTTGAGTTTTCTAGCGTTCAATAACTTACCTAAATCATAAAGTGTGTTGCGTTGGTTTTGTTTGATTTTTTTAGTTTTTCTTTTAAATTTTACATCCTTTTCGCAGGTTAATGACATCAAAACAGGTTCTGATGCTGTGCCAACTTCTCGAAGATCAAACAGCACATTTAACGATATTTCTGCTTTGATTTATGTTTTTCAGTTTAGTTATCAAATTTTGGTAAGCGGATTTCAGTATCAAAAATTTTTGGTTCAATCCCGAAAAGAAGAAAATCCACGCATACTTTCGCTCGATTTGATGCCCAATTTGGCATATCCAATCCCTAATCGTTCGATTTTGGCTTTGCCTCGAGCTAGAGCAAATTGGGGTTTGCTTTCTACTGATTTTAGGTATTCGCATTTGCAAGAATTTGGTGTTGGAAAATACGCCACTTTGGATTGGCAAATTGTGCAATTTAATATTGTTTCAAAATACAATACTTACATCAGACTTGGAGTTGGTTTGAGCCGAGAAGTTTATGCCAATCGCAATTTTGTAGAGTATGGTTTTAACACAGATTTTAAAATTGCAGAAAAAACAAGCGTGATTTTAGATGGAAGATATGCTCCAAATTTTAGAAACGAAATTGGTTTTCAAGTAGCATACACTATTAATCAAACCGAAAAATCAAAAACTATGCTTACAGCTGGATTTATGTATCAAAATTATTTTTCTAAAACGAATCTTTATAATGCTCAATTGGGTTTGATTTTTACAGTTTGGTAAATCTTTGTTATCCATAAAAAATTAGTTTAGCTTTGCGTAATTTATTATTATGCTTACATCTTCTGGACGAAATATTTTCACAACCGCATACATTTTATTGTTGATTTTAGGTTGTTTTTTATTCTATAATTTTTCAAAACCCGAGTTAGAGTTAATCATAAATGGCTATAATACACCTTATTTTGATGTTTTTTTCAAGTATTTTACTTATTTAGGCGATGGTATTTTTTTTGCGATTGCTACTGCTGCCGTTTTAATATATGATTATAGAAAAGGAATTTTAATTATTTTAGGTGGATTGTTGCAAATGATAATTGTGAGAGGGTTGAAATGGTTTGTTTTTCCGCAAGTACCTCGACCAAGTATGTTTTTGGCACAAACAATGCCTAATTATCCTGTTCATTATGTCGAAGGCGAATACTTAAACAGCATAGATTCTATTCCTTCGGGGCATGCATCAACTGCTTTTACACTTTTTACATTACTTGTTTTATTGATTTTTTATAAAAAGCCATTGCTAAGTTTTAAATGTTTTTTAGCTGCTTTTTTGGTAGCTTTTTCAAGGGTTTATTTGATGCAACATTTTGTTTTTGATGTATTTTTTGGTTCGTTAATTGGTGTAGTTTCGGCATTTGTTGTTCATCAATATTTAGGAAAATATATATTGAAAAAAGAAAAAATAGAAACTAAAATTTATTCAGAATGAAGTTTCTAAAAACAATATTTCCTGTACTTTTAGCACTTTTAGTTGGTATAGTTTTATATCAGCTTATTGATTTTAAAAAACTATTTGATGAACTCCAAAAAGCAAATATTTGGCTCGTAATTATTCCCTGTTTTATCATGCTTTTTGCACATTATTTAAGAGCCGTTCGCATGAATCTATTACTCAAGGCAGTTGGCTATAAAACATCAGATTGGAATACAAGCTTGGCTGTGGTGGTTGGTTATTTAGCAAATTTAATTTTGCCTCGCATGGGAGAAGTAACCCGATGCACCATTATTCAACGTACCAATCAAATTCCTGCAAATGTGTCGATTGGTGTGGTTGTAACCGAACGTATTGTGGATGTATTGTGTGTTTTGGTGTGTTTGGTTTTATGTCTATTTTTAGAATATAATGTGATTTATGATTTTGTACTTTCCATTTTGCCTTTCAAAAATATAGAAGTATGGAAATTAATTTTGGCAGTTTGTATTTTATTAATTTTAGGTTTTATTGGTGTGCTAATTATCAAAAAACAAGCCAATAAATTTTCAGAAAACAAATGGATAAAAAAGGTTTTGGAGTTGTTTATTGGTTTTAAATCTGGTGTTTTGAGTGTATTTAAATTACAAAACCGAATATTGTTTATTGCACTTTCGGTAGGCATTTGGTTTAGTTATGCTTTGCTCACTTGGATTTTACTTTTAGCATTTGAGCCTACTCAAAACCTGAGCGCATCAGTTGGGTTGGTTGTAAACACTATGGGAGCTTTTGGAATGGCTGTGCCAGTGCAAGGTGGCATTGGAGCCTATCATTTTATGGTTCAGAGTGTGTTGCTGCTGTATCAAATTCCAGCTCAAATAGGGTTGATATGTGCCACATTGTTGCATTCATCTCAAATGTTAGCTACCATAATTTTTGGCTCAATTGCTGGGTTGATTTTGCTTTTTAACAAAAATAAAGGTTAGATTTAAAACGGTGGTGGAGTGTTATCATAATCACTAGCTTTTCCCAAATCTATATTTTTATTTTTGTCGTTGTTATCCCAATTTTTACTCGGAATTCTAACTTCGTTTTGCTAAAATCCAACACCTTTAACATCAGGAAAGTCCATAAATAATACCAACTTGAATTATTTTATCCCGTGGTAGGTGTCTTCACCTGACACAAATCAAACTAGTGTCAGGTGAAGACACCTGCCACGGGGATAGCGTGGTGCCTTATACACGAGGCAGAGAACGCAGTCGAGATGTAGACTCGATTGTGAAAGAAGCTACTGAACTTTTCGAACAAGGATTTAGAGAAGTTAGTCTTTTAGGACAAAATGTGGATAGCTACAAATATAAATATACTGATAAT
>RDZG01000052.1 GCA_004293915.1 Bacteroidota bacterium
TCAAATACGCAAAAATAAATGCGAAAATGAAAAAAAACTGCACCTAACAGGGGTTTTGTGAAATTGGGGCATTTGTGCTATATTTGAACTTTGGTAATTATAATGAACTTTGGTGCTGAATTGAACATTTGTGCCTTGAAAGCCCCAACTTCACAAAGCCCCAACCCGTTATGCCCAATGCTATGAGCGACACTACAAACTTAAACGGAGCAACAAAAAACCGACTTCATACTAACAGCACGACTTAATTTTTGTAACTTTGCTGTATGGACTTAAAAGAAAAAAATAAATATAAATCGGAGTTTAAAACAGAACTTGACAAGTTTGCTGACAGACTTGAAAAGTATGTTTCAACTGACAATGGAGATTGGTCTATAAAAGGCTTTATTGACGTTTACAAGAACGTTTACACTATATCTTCTGACACAAAAATCGTTTCTAAAATACTTGAAATACACATTTTTCCTCAAATTTTACAGTTTGCTGAAAGCATTGGCTACAAAATCATTCTTGCTGAAAAACAAAACTGGTATCCTGACTTAACTTTTGTACACAAAAAAAATGAAATTGTAAAGTTTGCAGTTGATATAAAAACAACTTTCAGGCGAAATGAAAAGACTGCTGGTTTTACATTAGGCAGTCACGGTGGCTATTTTAAAGAAAGAGATAAAGACAAAAATATTCAGTTTCCATATAATCAATACACAGGACATTTTTGTTTGGGTGTTATTTACACAAGAACTGATATTTCAGACGACTTTTCCGAAACCGAAATTTTCCAAGTTCAAGAACTTCAAGAAGAATATGAAACCCCAAATAAAAAAGTAGGCGAGAGAGAAGTTACAACAGTAAAAAACTTAAAATCAATCACTTCTGTAATTAAAGATTTTGACTTTTTTGCTTCTGAGAAGTGGAAAATTGCAAGCGACAAACAAGGTTCTGGAAATACAGCAAATATTGGGTCTATTGTAGATATTGCTGATTTGAAAAGTGGTAATGGTATTTTCAGTCAGTTGGGCGAAGAGTGGTTTGATGAATATTGGATAAATCATGGTTCTGCTACGATGATAAAAGATGGCAAAACTATCAAAATCACTACACTTAAAGACTTTTTGGAATTTAAAGGCAGGACGGACTTGTGGGATAAAATCGTTTCTAAAACTTCAACCAAGAAAGAGAAATGAGAGTAATCGTACCACCAATAAAAAGTCAAGGTATAAAAACCAAGTTAGTGCCTTGGATTATGGAACTTGTACCAAAAGTTACTGGAAAATGGATAGAACCTTTTTTAGGAACTGGTGTAGTTGCTTTTAATTCTGGCTACAAAAAAGCCATTTTAAATGACACAAATCCTCACATAATAAACTTCTACAAGTCAATTCAAAACAAAGAAGTTTCAGCACCTTTAATGAAACAATATTTGGAACAAGAAGGCGATTTATTGAGCAAAGCGAACAATGAAGGATATGAACACTACTTAAAAGTGCGTACTCGATTTAATGCTGGCGAATATTCACCTTATGACTTTATATTTCTTTCAAGGGCGGGGTTTAACGGAATGATGCGTTTTAATAACAAAGGAAATTGGAACATTCCATTTTGTAAAAAACCTGACCGTTTTGCACAAGCATACATTACCAAAATTACAAATCAGGTTTCGACAGTATCTCAAATTATTCAACCTGAGCCTAATTGGACATTTCACAATAAATCCTTTGCTGATATTATACCTTTGGCAACAGAAAACGACATTATTTATTGCGACCCACCCTATTATGGCAGACACGTTGATTATTACAATGGCTGGACAGAAAAGGACGAAGAACTTTTATTTAACTTGTTGAATGAAACAAAAGCAAAATTTGTGCTTTCAACTTGGCATCACAACGACTGGCGACAAAATGAAATGATAGATAAATTTTGGAGCAAGTTTAACGTAGTTACCAAAGACCATTTTTATCATAACGGAGGTAGCATTGAAAATAGACGGACAGTTGTAGAAGCATTGGTTTGTAATTTTGACACTGGTAACTTTGCAGAACATAATCATGGATTAAAAATTAAACGACAAGACCAACAATTACAACTTGTATGGACTTGACAAAAAGAAGCACTGGGCATAACATGGTATTTGCAAAAGCAGGGCGGACGGAAGTAATTGAGCATTTGGAATTCTATTTGGCCTCTGTGCAAAATCCAAGCTGACGTATTTCAAATTCCCTGCCTTCGCAAATACCCGTCCGTTGGTAGCAATGCAAAATGACAACACCCTCCGACTTTAAACTAGACAATATAGATCCCGAAGATTTTTGGGATACTTTACTCAAACTTGAGAAATCGTTTGGGACAAAGTTTGCTGACAATTCTTTTAAAGAAGCTAAAACATTTGGCGACATTTGCAACATTGTAGAAAGCCAAATAAATCAAACAATCAAAGACGATTGCACAACACAGCAAACGTTTTATAAAGTTCGAAAAGCAATCAGCTTAACACAGGATTTTAGTGTAAATAATATTAACCCAAAAACAAAATTAGAAGACATATTTCCTAGAGAAAATCGCAGACAAAACTTAAATAATTTTCAAGTTGCCTTAGGTTTTTCAGTAAACATTTTATCAATGAAAACTTGGTTAGGTTGGACTCTTGCTTCTGGCTTACTTGTTTCAGTAATCGCTTTCTTTTTTAGTTGGCAATATGCAGTTGCGGGTTTAACATTTTTCACTTTGTGTACTTGGGCTGCAGATAAATTCTCAAAAGAGCTAGATATTTTAACTGTTGGGGAATTGACAAATAAAATTTCAAGAGAAAATTACTCAATAGCAAGACGGCAAAATGGTACAGTAAACAAAAATGAAATTGTAAAAATAATTCAGGACGTTTTTGTTGCAGACCACTTAATTGAAAGAGAACATTTAACAAAAGAAGCATCTCTTGGATGGACATAAATGCACTGCTACCAACAATGGGTTTTGTGCAAGTTGGGCAGACGGAATAAGCCTCAACATTTGTACTACTATTTAGCATTAGTTCCAGCAAGACGTTATAAATTTGGCTAATGAACAAAACATCAGCAATATTGCAATTATCAACAGCAGTTATGGGCAGACGGAATTCTATTTCCCAACCTGCACAAAGCCCTGAACGTTATATGAAAGTGGGCAGACGTGCTTCGATTTAATTTCTGTGAGAAAGAAAAAAGAAAAAAATCTGGTCACGCTCATTTTTGTTCAGCTTTTTTATTGGCGATAATGGCTGCATACATTCCAAGTTTAGTAGTGGCTATCATTAAGTCTTCGCCACTCCATTTTTGCATAAAACTTAAAATAACCCTTTCTGCTGCTATCATCCCCAAGTAAAAATCCTTGCTTTGTTCTTCGGTAAATCTTTCCGATGTTTCCCAATTACCAGTTCCGCATAAAGCAACGGTTCTTTTTAAATAGTCGTCAGTTGCGGCTTCGTCAAACATTTGTCCCTTTTCCATTTTGTTTAAATTAAATTTTTTCCCACGCTCTTTTTTTCTTTTTTCTTTTACGTGCTTCGATGAAAGTGTAGTGCGTGAAATCCCACCTTCATATAACACGGGCTTGGCAAAAGTGGCGGTTCAGTGCTCCGCAGACACATTTGTGGTTAATCAAAGTTTGGTTCTCCGCATCAACATTTGTGGTGAAAATC
>RDZG01000053.1 GCA_004293915.1 Bacteroidota bacterium
TTTTAGTTCTTCTGAACTATAATTCTCTACTTTTAAGGCTATTTTGCTCATTTACAAATATAGCAACTTTATTTGTATTTACTTATTAGACTTTATGTATTATGCGTCAATGCTTCTCTAAGTTTCTCGTCTTTAATAGCTACCTCCCTAAGTGTAGCTAAAACTTTCAACAACATCAACTGGGTAGATTCTAAAATATTCACTTTATCGTTCAGTTGTTTGATTGCTTCGAGTTGTGGTTTTCTTTCGGTGTAAAGAAACCAAAACATGCCAGCAATTAGAGATGCAAAAATCCCACTTAAAATAGTTAAAACGGTATAAACCCTATCAATTGCTCTTTCTACTTGCTCAAAACGCTTGTCGATTTGCTCAAAACGCTTATTTACTTGTTCAAAACGTTTGTCAATTTGTTCAAAACGCTTATTCATATCTTCACGCAATTCGAGCTGTCTTTGTTCTAAGTTCGACATTTTTACACTCAAATCAAGTAAAGTTTTTCGGTCATTTTCAGTAAACGAATTTTGAGCAATTAAAGAACTGGTTAATATTGAAAAAAATAGTATGTAAATCTTAAAATATTTCATCACAAACGGCTTAGCAATACAAATAAATAAGTTTTTTTTTATTTTTTCCAAAAGCGAATGTATCAACAACGAAATAATTAAAAAAAATATTTTAAAAACTACCCGTTTTGGGTAGGCTTTGTTCTAATTTTTGTATATACTTTTGCAATGTCTAATTTCTTTATTTCTAGTTTAATCAATATCAGTTTATGAAAAAAACAATACTTTTATTAATAACATTCACTTGTTTTAATGTTCAAACAAGTTATTCACAAATTCTCAAAACTTATACGCCTATAAATGGTATATCAGGTAATGGAGGTTATTTTGGACGAATTCAAGGCACAATCACTGGCACAAATTGTAGTAGCCAAAGTGCTACATTCGAAGCTTCTACATCAAATGATGGAAACACAGGTTTTAATTTAGGTAGCACTCAACTTAGGTGGACACTTATTTTACCAAACGCCACCGAAGTGCCTTTATCACAATTTGATGACCAACGCAGCATATCTGTTACAACAGTTGGAGGATATAAAGTGAGAATAAATATTTGCGGAAATGGAATGTGTAGCTTCAGAAATACTTATATTTCTGGGGTAGCTTACATTAATGTTACTGTGCCAAGCGCTTTAAGTTCGCCAATAAAAAATAGTAGATCTAATTTTATTGGTCAGAATATAGATTTAATAAGAGAAACCATAACTGGTGGAAATTTTATAAACTGTGGGAACATATTATCCGCTAAAACCTATCCTGTATTTGAATCCAACTTCAACAACAATCCTACTAGTTACAATTGGTATAAAGGCAGTTTGGGATTAGTTCAAGACAATAATAATGTTGCTGTTGTAACTTCTACTTATAACACTTTTGAATCTAGATTTACAAGTGCACAAACTATTCCAGGAGTATATACTATAACGGCTACAAATTATTGTGGTACATCTTCAAATCAGGTTTTTACCATTACAGGTAGAGAAATTCCGAGTATTTCGGTGGCTTCAACTGCCATTACTTCATGTTTGGGTGCTACTATCAATTTATTATCCACTGCAACAGGGTTAGCATCAGGTGGTTTTTTACTTGAAAAAATTAGTCCAGTATATGCTAATTTGGGAAATTTGAACGAAGTTTCATCTTATCCAGTTACTTTATTTAATAATGAACAAACACTAGGAACATATAGATATTCAGCCACCAATGTATGTGGTACTGCTTCTACAGTAAATGTTTTAGTAACTGTATCTGGCAAACCTCGCATTATAGTACCTCTAGTATCAGCCACAGTTTGTAGCGGACTTTCGCACACATTTACGACAACCGTATCTGGCAATAGTTTAACTTTTAGATGGAGCAATGGTAATACTACAAGCGAAAATTTAGTTACATCAGCAGCCGGAAATTATACACTAACAGTTACTTCTGGTTTGTGCAATGCAGTTTCAAATACTGTAAACTTAAATATAACTCCTCAAGTAAGTGCTTTAACTGGTGATGAAGAAATATCACTTAACTGCAATTACCAAAGTGGAGGCTTTGATAATACCCAGTTTCAACTTACCAGTCAAGCGGGCTCAAGAGTTAAATTGTATAAAGGAACAACCTTAATTAGTAGCTATATCAATGTAGGTTCTTTTCCTAATAACTTAAGTCCTATATTATATTTCAACACGCTTGCTGGTTCTAATAGTATTACTACAATTACTAGTACTGTGGAAAATAGTTGTGGAACTATATCTGGCGGTTCGTACATATTGATTTATCCTACCGTTACCTCTGCTACATTACCCGCTATTGCATTAGCTACTTTAAATCAAGAAAAAACGGTAATGGCTACAATTACAGGCATATCAGGAAACCGTAATTATACAATAAATGAATTGATAGTACAATGGAAGTATAACAATAATACTATTTCGGTAAGTGAGTCTAAAGACTCAGATTTTGGTACTGCCAAATATTTTAGACCAGGCAATTCAAATACTTTTGGAGTACGAAATGTATCTAATTCGGATTTGAATGCAGATTTTATTTTGAATGTAAAAGCGTGTGCAAGTCATGAATTTACTGCCACAAACCCAATGCGTTTGACTACTTCCAACTCAGGTGGTGGTGGAAATACAACTACACCTGGAGAATCGATTTCTATTGCAACTGTTAGTGGAATAACAAGTTCTGTATCGCTTTCAAATACTGTTTCAGCTATTTTAGTTTCGGTTTTAGGCTCTGGTTTTGTAAATGGTGCAACTGTAACCGTTGGTGGAGTGGTTTTAACAAATGTTTCTATAAATGGAAATGTAATTACAGGTACAATTCCTGCAGGAAGTTCGGTTATAAACCCTACTAACCCAAGCATAATAGTTCAAAATCCTGGCGCAAATGCTTCTACGCCAATAAGTTTAACACCTTCTGTTGTAAATACTACTAATTTATTATTTGAAAAATCTAACGTTGTTAGCGTTTATCCAAATCCATCCAACAATGGAGAATTCAGAATTGAAAATGGAGAATTTGTTACGGTTTTTGATATGTTAGGAAAAGAAATTTTATCAACTAATGAATCATCTTTTAAGATTTCATCTAAAGGCATATTTGTTGCACAAATACAAACTTTGAATGGTGTTATGTTTGTGAAATTAGTAGTTGAGTAAAAAAACCACGCAAAAAAACGCTGACAGGATTTTTAAACCTTGTCAGCGTTTTTAATTTTTAAATACAATTAAAACAACTTTACCTAACCACTAACTTGCTTTTATATTGTCCAACTCCTACTAAATAAATCCCCGAAGTTAAATTCAAATCTGATACTTCGGCTTTGCCGTTTGTGAGCAAGCCTTCGGCTAGTTTTCTGCCTAGTAAATCTGTAATGATATATACTTTTCTTATCTCAAAACCTGAATCCAGCCCTGAAAACTATTTCGAGAATATTTTAGCACATAAAAATATATTCCATCCGTAGATTTTTTTGCATCCCAGCGAATATTTTGTTCTAGGTTTTCATAAATTTTTGTACCATATCGGTTATAAATTTCAAATGATTTGAACGTATCTAAACAA